>NZ_JBVJPW010000005.1:0-400858 GCF_055609205.1 Streptomyces sp. NPDC036815
GCAGGGGGGACCCTGTGGGAGAGTAGGACGCCGCCGAACTCATTTTAGAGAAAAGGGGAACCCCCGCACCATTGGTGCGGGGGTTTTCTGCGTTCCAGGGGAAGTCTTAGGGTCGGGATATGCGATACGACCTGGTCATCTTCGACAATGACGGCGTCCTGGTGGACAGCGAGCCGATCTCCAACACCATCCTGGCCGGCTATCTGACCGAACTCGGGCACCCCACCTCGTACGAAGACTCCCTGCGCGACTACATGGGCGCTGCCGTGCATCGCGTACACGATCTGGTTCTCGAGCGGAGTGGTGAGAAGCTGCCCGCGGACTTCGACGCGGTCTTTCACGGGCGGGTGTTCGCCGCTTTCGAGCGGGAGCTGAAGCCCGTCGAGGGGGCCGTGGAGGTGCTGGAGAAGTTCACGGCCGACGGGGTCGCCTATTGCCTGGCCTCCTCCGGGAGCCACGAGCGCATTCGGGTCGGGCATCGGAGGACCGGGCTCGACAGGTGGTTCGACGCATCCCGGGTCTTCAGTTCGCAGGACGTGGGGCGGGGGAAGCCGGCGCCCGATCTCTTTCTGTATGCCGCTGAGCGCATGGGCGTCGCGCCCGAGAGGTGCGTGGTCGTGGAGGACAGTCCGCTGGGGGTGCAAGCTGCCGTGGCGGCCGGGATGGATGTCTACGGGTTCACCGCCATGACGCCCGCGGAGCGGCTCGTGGGGGCCACCGGACTCTTCGCGGATCTGCGGGAGCTGGCTGACCTGCTCGTATGACGCGGGCCGCGGGGTGGCACTGACAATTGTCACTGTCAGGTCCGGACGATCGTTTCTGTCGGGGGACAGGGGCCGGCGGCGAAGCTGTGTGTGTCGCGAAGGAGTCGCGAACGGCACGTACACAGCTACGACGGAGGAACCCGATCATGAGCCAGCTCGCTGCCGAAGCCCCCGCCACGGTCACCCCGGCCGCCCCTGCCGCCGCCACCGGCTCGGAGGCCCGCAGGGCGCGGATCGAGTCGCTGAAGCCGCTCGTGCTGGACGCGGTCGTGCCCACTGCCTCGTACTACCTGCTCAGCAAGGGGTTCGGGATGGGCACCATGGCGGCGCTCGCCTGGAGCAGCGTGCTGCCGGCGGGGCGGACGGCGTGGAGTGTGGTCAGGGAGCGGCGGGTCAACGGGCTCGCGGCGCTGATCCTGACGGCCAATGTCGTGGGGCTGCTGATGAGCCTGATCGCCGGTGATCCGCGGCTGATGCTCGCCAAGGACAGTGGGATCACCGCGACCGTGGGGATCGCGGTGCTGTTGTCGGTGGCGTCCGGGCGGCCGCTGATGACCGCCGCCCTCAAGCCCTGGGTGACGAAGGGGAACGCGGGACGGACCGCGGCCTGGGAGCGGCTGATGGCCGAGCGGGGGCGGTTCGCGCGGCTGGAGCGGATGTTCTCCGTGGTGTGGGGTGCGGCGCTCTTCGGTGAGGCGCTGCTGCGGGTCGTCGGGGCCTACACGCTGTCCGTCGACACCATGGTGTGGCTGAGCGGGGTGATCGCGGCGGTGACCATCACGCTGACGGTCTTCGTCAGCGGCCGCCTGGTCGTCGAGCCGATGGAGAAGATGGTCCGCAAGGCGGCCTGTGCCTGCTGAAATTGGTTGAGTGATCCACCTACCCACGGGTAGTCCGGGGCCCTACGCTCTGCAGCCATGACCGATGAGCTGCGGCGCGGCAGGGCTTCGCTGGCGTTCGCCTTCCTGGTGCAGGGAGCGACCTTTGCCCTGCTGGTGACGCGGATTCCGGCGATCCAGGATCGATACGGGATATCCGACGGGCTGCTGCCCGTCTTCCTCGCGGCGGTGCCGATCCTGGCGGGGGCCGGGAGCGTGGGCACCGAGCAACTGGTCAAGAGGGTGCCGCCGAGTGCGGTGCTGCGGTGGTCGCAGCCCGTGGTGCTGCTCGCGCTGCTGGGAGTGGGCGCGGGGGACGCGCTCTGGCAGGCGGCGGTGGCGCTCGGGGTGTTCGGGCTCGCGGTGGGTGCGCTCGACGCGTCCATGAACATGCTCGGGGTGAGTCTTCAACGGGCCTACGGGCGCAGCATCATGCTGGGGTTCCACGCCGCGTACAGCCTGGGCGGGATCGTCGGGGCGTCGCTGGCCTGGGTCGGAGCGCACTGGGACCTTCCGCTCTTCGTCTCCTATCTGCCGGTCGTGGTGGTGCTGTTGCCGGCGGCGCTGGTCGGGAGCCGGTGGTACGTCGACGCGGCGCGGGAGGGGAACGGCGCGGGCTCCGGGACGGCCCGGGAGGGCGGGACCGTCGTCTTCAGGGCGCTGTTGCCGCTGTGTCTGGTGATGACCTTCGCGTACATCGGGGACTCGACCGTCTCCAACTGGAGCGCCAAGTATCTGCAGGACGTCCTGGGGAGCTCCGAGGAGGTCTCGACGGTTCCGTACAACGTCTACATGGTCATGACGCTGGTGGGGCGGGGGCTCGGAGACCTGGGCGTGCGGCGGTTCGGGGCCGTGGCGGTGGTGCGGGCCGGGTCGGTGGTGGCCGCGCTGGGGTTCGCGGTCGTGGCGGCGGCGCCCGGGGCGTGGGTCGGGATCGCGGGGTTCACGGTGCTGGGGCTGGGGTTGTGCGTGGTGGTTCCGCAGACGTTCGCCGCGGCGGGGCGGCTGTTCCCCAGGGCTTCGGATACGGCCGTCGCGCGACTGAACGTCTTCAACTATGTGGGTTTCCTGATCGGTTCGCCGTTGGTGGGCGGTCTCGGGGATGCGTGGAACTACCGGGGCGCCATGGTCGTTCCTCTCGTGTTGGTGCTCCTGACCTTGTTGTACGCCCGTTCCTTCGCCCCGGGAGCGGACCGGTACGGTGACGGGCATGAGCGGCCGCGCACAGCTGATGTGGGACGAGGCAGTAACGGGCTATGACTTCGGCCCGGGTCACCCGATGGACCCGGTCAGGCTCGGGCTGACCCGAAGTCTCGTCGGCGCCTTCGGGCTCGACCGGGAGCTGGACGTGGTCGCGGCCAAGCGCGCCGGTGATTCGACGCTGCGGCTCGTGCACCGCGGGGATTACGTGGACGCGGTCAGGGCTGCTTCCCTCGACCCGGGGTCCGCGCGCGGGGAGTACGGGCTCGGCACGGAGGACGACCCCGCCTTCGCCGGGATGCACGAGGTGTCCGCGCTGATCGCCGGGCAGTCCGTCGGCGCGGCCGAGGCGGTGTGGCGTGGGGAAGCGCTGCACGCGGTGAACTTCGCGGGCGGGCTGCACCATGCGATGCCCGGGGCAGCCTCCGGGTTCTGCATCTACAACGACGCGGCGCTGGCCGTCGCGCGCCTCCTGGAGCTGGGCGCCGAGCGGGTCGCGTACGTGGACGTCGACGTGCACCACGGCGACGGCGTCCAGGCCGCCTTCTGGGAGGACCCGCGGGTCCTGACGATCTCGCTCCACGAGCATCCGCGCACGCTGTTCCCGCAGACCGGGTGGCCCGAGGAGACGGGTGCGGACGGCGCGGCCGAGGGGTCCGCCGTGAATGTCGCGCTGCCCGCGGGCACGGGGGACGCGGGGTGGATGCGGGCCTTCCACGCCGTGGTGCCCGAGCTGCTCGCCGAGTTCCGGCCGCAGGTCCTGGTGACGCAGCACGGGGCCGACACGCACTTCGAGGATCCGCTCGCCCACCTCGCCGTATCGCTCGACGCGCAGCGGGCCGTGCAGGTCGCCTGTCACGAGCTGGCCCACGAGCACGCCGACGGGCGGTGGGTCGCTCTGGGGGGCGGGGGGTACGCCGTGGTGGACGTGGTGCCGCGGTCGTGGACGCATCTGGTCGGGATCGCCGCGGGGCGGCCGGTCGATCCCGCGGCGGACGTGCCCGAGGCGTGGCGGCAGGAAGTCTTCGCGCGGACGCGGCAGTTGGCGCCGGGGCGGATGACGGACGGGCGGTGGCCCGTGGACTGGCGGGGATGGGAGGCGGGGTACGACCCGGCGGACCGGCTCGACCAGGCGGTGCTCGCCGCTCGGCGGGCCGCGTTCCCCTTGCGGGGCCTGCTGGCCTAGGCCCGGTCGTCGGACTCCCGGCTGCCTTGCGTCGCATAGGGGCTTTCCCCGGCCGAAGTGGGGGGCGTATTGTGCCCGCGTTAGCCCAACTGTGGGGGTTTTCCCGGGTTTTGTGGGTTCGGGGGTGGGCGATGCGCCAGCATCGGCAGCGTGTTGAGCACCGGCGCCCTGCGTGCGCATCTGTTGGCGGCTCGGTTGGCCGGGCCCGTCGCCACCTCGCGGGAGCAGAGCCTGCGGAGCTACCGGCTCTTCGCGGCCCGCGACCCGCGGATACTTCTCGGGCTCGACCCCGAGTGGAATTGGGGCCCCGGTGATCTGCTGGGGCTGATGGCGGACAAGTGCGGGGTGTCCGCCGATCTGGCGCTCACCACGGGGGCCGACGTCATCGATCCGGAGCGGACGCTGGCGGCGCTCGACGCCTTCGCGGAACGGCTCGCGGACGCGGCGAGAAGGCGGCTCCCGGTCCTCCTCGGGACCGGTCATCCGCACCGTCTGCTCGGTTTCTACGCCGCGTTGGCGGACGCTTTGTCGACGGCTGGATGCACTGTCCTCACCCCGGCGCAGGGCAGCAGTGTCGACATAACGACCCGGTTCGGCCTACGCACGTACAACCTTGACTACGTACAAGGAGTCGCGCTGGTGCGCGAACCCGGCGCGCGTCCCGCCGGGAGTGAGACCGGCGCACACACCCACTCACCACTGCCGGTTCGGGCCGCTCTGGATGCCGCGGCGGAGGCCGGCGGACCGCTTCCCGAGTTGGTCATCGGGGACCACGGATGGGTCTGCGGGGCAGGTCAGCTGGGGTTCGAGGCGATCGGCCTGGCGGATACGGACGATCCCGCGCTGTTCGTCGGAGAGGCCGAGGGGCGGGTGTCCGTCGTCGTTCCACTTGATGACGCTGTGCGGTCTGATTACTACCGACCGCTTACTCGCTATGTACTCAATCGAGCGTGTCTGTCACAGTAGGCGGCCGATGGCTGCTCCTCTTCCCCACTCGCATCATCCGCCCCTAGTCTGGGGAGTGAGCGCATAGCGACGAAGAGTCACCGGAAGGGGAAGCCGGTGCCCGTCATGTGCGGAAGGTTCAGGTGGGGTGTCATGGCTGAGAACCAGAGGCCGCTGAACGAGGTTCAGTTTCTGACCGTGGCGGAAGTCGCCTCGGTGATGCGAGTGTCCAAGATGACCGTGTACCGGCTGGTGCACAGCGGTCATCTGCCCGCCATCCGGGTCGGAAGGTCCTTCCGGGTTCCGGAGCAGGCGGTTCACGAGTACCTCCGCGAGTCCTACGTGGGGGTCGAAGCAGGTTGAGTGAGGGGTCCCAGGGCCCGTCGCGGCAGGGGTCATGGCCCCTCGATTACGTCCCTCACGCGGAGACGGGTAGGCTAGGCCGACGTAGGTCGTGTGGGCCCAGTCTGCTGCCCCGCACCGAGTGAAGAGAAGTGAGCGAGGGTAGTCGTGGGCTCTGTTATCAAGAAGCGGCGTAAGCGGATGGCCAAGAAGAAGCACCGCAAGCTGCTGAAGCGCACTCGCGTTCAGCGTCGCAACAAGAAGTAGGCGGCCGCTGCAACAGCGTGTACCGAAGCCCTCCTGTCATCCGACGGGAGGGCTTCGGTGTTTTCGGCCGTCTCCGGGCCCACGGACATCACAGCGCAACGTCCACCCGCTAGCGTGGGCCGCGACACAGCCGACAGCGTGCGGCGAGGGTTGAGGGTTGGGGAAAGGCAGGCGCTGATCTTGGGCAAGGTCGTGCTCGTGACCGGAGTGGCCCGGCAACTGGGCGGACGGTTCGTCCGGCGCATCCAGCGTGACCCCGATGTCGACCGGGTGATCGCCGTCGACGCGGTCCCACCCGAGCACCATCTCGGCGGCGCCGACTTCGTCCAGGCCGACATCCGGCAGGCCACGATCGCCCGGGTGCTCGCGGAGCACAGCGTGGACACGGTCGTCCACATGGACGTCACGGCCACCGCGCTCGGCCGGGGAGGCCGGGGCAGTCGCGGCTCGGTCAAGGAGACCAACGTCATCGGCACCATGCAGCTCCTCGGAGCCTGCCAGAAGTCGCCGACGGTGAAGCGGCTCGTGGTGAAGTCGAGCACCAGCGTGTACGGCTCCGCGCCCAAGGACCCCGCGGTGTTCACCGAGACCACCCCGCCCAAATCGCTGCCGAGCGGTGGCTTCGCCAAGGACACCGTCGAGGTCGAGGGCTATGTGCGCGGCTTCGCGCGACGCCGCCCCGACGTCGCCGTGTGCGTGCTGCGCTTCGCGAACATCCTCGGCCCCGCCGCCGACTCCCCGCTCGCCGAGTACTTCTCGCTGCCGGTCCTGCCGACCGTGTTCGGCTACGACCCCCGCCTGCAGTTCGTCCACGAGGACGACGCGGTCGAGGTGCTGCGGCTCGGCTCGCACGAGCCCGAGCGCGGCACGCTCAACAGCGGCACCTTCAACATCGCCGGTGACGGCCAACTGCTCCTGTCCCAGTGCTCGCGGCGGCTCGGCCGACCCACCGTGCCGATGTTCCTGCCGGCCGTCACCTGGTTCGGCTCCGCGCTGCGCACGCTCGGAGCGACGGACTTCTCGCCGGAGCAGATCAGGCTGCTCACGCACGGCAGGGTCGTGGCCACCCGGCAGATGCGCGAGACACTGGGGTTCAGGCCGAAGTACACGACCGCGGAGGCGTTCGCGGACTTCGTACGCAGCCGGGGCCCCGGGCTGCTGCCGCCAAGTGCCCTCGCGGGGGCAGTCGACCGGATCGCCGCGCTGCCCCTCGCGGGCGGCAACCAGAGCGCCAACTGAGGAGAGCGTCAACGATGGCGGACGCCAAGGTCATTCCGTTCGACGACGACAGGTCGCGCGGGAGCGCGCAGCGTGCGGCGCGCCGCAGGTCGGCGCCCCGGCGCGCGGGTGATCCCGTGGCCGGGGTGAAGGCACTGCCCGGGCAGCAGGACGGGCTGCCCCAGGACGGGCTGCCCCAGGACGGGCAGCAGGGCGAAGGGCCGCAGGCGGCCCGCTCGGAACCGGCAGGGCGGGCGCCGGAGTCGAGCGGCGGTGGCGGCTGGGACCGGCGCGTCGCGGGGGGCCTGGCCTTTCTGCGGCGGCGGCTGACCGGTGAGTACGAGGTCGACGACTTCGGTTACGACGAGGAGCTCACCGACCAGGTCCTGATGTCGCTCCTCCGCCCCTTCTACGAGAAGTACTTCCGGGTGGAGGTGAAGGGCATCGAGAACATCCCCGCCGACGGCGGGGCGCTGATCGTCGCCAACCACTCCGGGACACTGCCGCTGGACGGCCTGATGATGCAGGTCGCGGTGCACGACAACCATCCGCAGGGCCGGCACCTGCGGCTCCTCGCCGCCGACCTCGTCTTCATGCTGCCGATGATCAACGAACTGGCGCGCAAGGCCGGCCACACCCTGGCCTGTGCCGAGGACGCGGAGCGGCTGCTGGAGCGGGGCGAGCTGGTCGGTGTGATGCCGGAGGGCTTCAAGGGCATAGGAAAGCCCTTCAGCGAGCGCTACAAGCTGCAGCGGTTCGGGCGCGGCGGGTTCGTGTCGACGGCGCTGCGCACGGGTTCTCCGATCGTGCCGTGCTCGATCGTCGGGGCGGAGGAGATCTACCCGATGATCGGCAACGCGAAGACGCTGGCACGGGTGCTGGGTTTCCCGTACTTCCCGATCACGCCCACGTTCCCGTGGCTGGGCCCGCTGGGCGCGGTGCCGCTGCCGACGAAGTGGACGATCCAGTTCGGGGAGCCGATCCCGACGGACGGCTATCCGCCGGAGGCGGCGGAGGACCCGATGCTGATGTTCAATCTGACGGACCAGGTGCGCGAGCAGATCCAGCACTCGCTGTACAAGCTGCTGGTGCAGCGGCGGTCGGTGTTCTTCTGACCGCGTTCTTCTGACCGCGATCTTCTGACCATGCGTCGGGGGCGCCCTCCCCGCCAGGAGGGCGCCCCCGATCACGTACTGCCGAGGACTATTTCGCGTCCTCTCCGTCGACGCCCAGCTCGGGGAGCAGGCCGGGCAGGAGCGGGGGCAGGGTGACGTCCGGCTTGGCCGGGAGGCTGTCCTGGCCGGGTTTGCTCTTGCCGTCCGACGGGGGCGGGGAGGACTTCTTCTCGGCCGGCGGGTCGAGAAGGCCACCCGTGGTCCCGCCGAGGAGGCCGTCGTCCTTGCTGTGCGAGGTGGTCGGCTTGGGTTTGCTGTCGTGGCGGGTCTCGCCGCTGTGCGAACTGCCGCTGCCCGAGGGGCGGGCGGGACGTCCGTCGGAGGTGTCGGAGCCGCTGGGGCTCCGAGGCGTCCGGCCGGTCGTGCCGCCCTTCTCCGGGGCGCGGGGCAGCAGGGAGCGCAGCGGGTCGACCTCTTCGTCTATGGCGTCGAAGACGGAGCTGACCTGTTGGCCCACGTCGCCCAGCTGGACGGGGAGGCGGCCCTGGAGGTCGCTCCACGCCTCGCGGTGCGAGCGGGAGAACGCGGACAGTGCCTGGATGGGGCCCAGGGAGCCGTCGCGTTCGTAGGCCTCGAGGAGCAGGCGGTGGCCCTCGGTGGCATCGTGCCGCATGCCGGAGAGGGCTCGTCTGACCTCGCCGAGGGACTCGTGGTCGAGGGTCTTCGTGCGGCCCCGTTCCATGAGTCTGCGGGCTTCGTTCAGCCGGGTCGACGCATGGTCGAGGTAGATCTGGCCGCGGTCGGTGTCGTCGTCGGCCAGGCCCAGTTTGAAGTCCTCCATACCGCGCTTGAGACCGTACAGAGAGTCGCCGGGCAGGGCGTCTGAGCTGGCGGCCGCAACTCCGCCGAACGCGCCCGCGGCGACGCCGACGGTGAGGCCGCCTGCCGCGATGCCCTTGGAGAGACGGGAGCGCGGCCGCAACTTCCGCAGGGCGCCCGCTCGATGAGCACCCTTGCGGGACCGCTGCTCGGGCACCGATGGACTGTTGCCCTCGAGAAGCATGGCTTCCATGGCGGCCACGAGCTGGGCGCGCTGGACGACCTTGACCTCGGGGTCGAGGGCGGGCTTGGGCAGCGCGTCGAGACCTTCCGTCAGGGCCAGCATGTGGCCCTGCTCGGTCGGTTCGGAACGGGCCGCGGTGGTTTCGGGGGACTCCACGGATGCGGCCGCGGGTGCGGATGTGGGCGCGGAGTCCTCGGACTGCTCGGCCGCCGGACCCTGGTGGGACTGCTCCTCCAGGGCCTGGGCGAAGGCGTTCGCCCGCCGGTGGGCCGATACGTTCGCGATCACTGGCGGCACCTCCTCTCGTCAAGACGGTCGACTCCCCAGGGGGTCCTGAGGGTTGCATGTCCTGACCATTTCCACACGATCGAGTGAGCGGAGCCAGTCAGGTAGCGACCACAGGGAGCCTGCATCCCGCACAACGAGCGTCGCGGCACTTGGGTTACGGACGAAGGATGATCGGACCGCGACAAGTCCGCGGCGGCCATCTGGCCGCCACGGAAGGTGAGTTGGGGATTACGGAGCATGACGGAGGGGGTGTGGCGTCGTCGGCGGGACTAGCGGACGTCGTCGGGCAGGAGGCGGGCGAGCGTGCGCACCGCGCGGTACTGGAGGGTCTTGATCGCACCCTCGTTCTTCCCCATGACCCGCGCGGTCTCGGCGACGGAGAGGCCCTGGAGGAAGCGCAGGGTCACGCACTCCTGCTGCTGGGGGTTGAGGCGGCGGACGGCTTCCAGGAGGGCCGCGTTCGAGAGGGACTCCAGGACGGAGTCCTCGGGGCTGCGCTCGACCTCGTTGGCGTCGAGCATTTCGCCGGTGGTCACTTCGAGGCGGAAACGGCTCGATTTGAAGTGGTCGGCGACCAGGTTGCGGGCGATCGTGACCAGCCAGGCGCCGAAGTCGCGGCCCTGCCAGGTGAAGGTGCCGATGCGGCGCAGGGCGCGCAGAAAGGTCTCACTGGTGAGGTCCTCGGCGGTCGCCTTGCCGCCCACGCGGTAGTAGATGTAGCGGTAGACCGTGTCGCTGTACTGGTCGTAGAGGCGGCCGAAGGCGTCGGACTCGCCGGCCTGCGCGCGCTCGACGAGGTCCATCATGCGGGCGCTGTCGCTGTCCGCGGCGGGACGGCGTGGGGTGGGGGCAGAGGTGGCGGCAGCGGCGCCGGAGCGGGACCGTCTGCTGACTGCCGCACCGCCGTTCGCCAGGGCATAGCACGGCCCGGCGGGTGCGGGGACGGCGAGGGCGGGGACGGCGGGGACGGCGTACGCGGTGGGGACGAAGCCGCGCAAGCGGTCGATGACCGTTGCGCGCAGCGTAGCCAGGCCCGAGGCGTCAACCCCGACGTGTGGGTACACGGGACTCCCAGAGGCAGAGCTTCCATCACGTGCAGTACGGGACCGTTCACCCGTCGTAGCGACGTGTGGGGTCCCTTATGCGTCTGAGGAGAATAACGCTTCGTACAGGCAGCGCTACACCCAGTTGCTCAAATCATCGATTACGTCGCTTCTGTAACCGATTGACGCCTGCTCAAGTACCGGAGAGTGACCGTTTATTGATCGATTGGGTTCACATTCCGTGTCGGCATGAGGCGTGTTGTGGCCGAGTGCTACCGGCGTGACTGGCGGGAGCCGGGGCGGGGTAGGACCGACGGAATGCTCGGGCCCCGCGGTGCGGGGCGAGGCGTCAGTGGCGGCGGCGGTGCAGGGCGATCGCCGCGGCGGCGCCGCCCGCGAGCGCGCCGACGCCGGCGGCCGCCGGGATGCCGACCTTCGCGGCCTTGCGGCCCGTGCGGTAGTCCCGCAGCCGCCAGTCCCGTTCGCGCGCGTGCTTGCGCAGTTTGGCGTCGGGATTGATCGCATAGGGGTGTCCGACGAGCGAGAGCATCGGGATGTCGTTGTGCGAGTCGCTGTACGCGGCGCAGCGGCCGAGGTCCAGGCCCTCGGCGGCGGCCAGCGCGCGGACGGCCTCGGCCTTCGCCGGGCCGTGCAGGGGCTCGCCGACTAGCCTGCCGGTGTAGACGCCGCCGATGGACTCGGCGACGGTGCCGAGGGCGCCGGTCAGGCCGAGGCGGCGGGCGATGACCGTGGCGATCTCCACCGGGGCGGCGGTGACCAGCCAGACCTTCTGGCCCGCGTCGAGGTGGGCCTGGGCCAGGGCGCGGGTGCCCGGCCAGATGCGCTCGGCCATGTACTCGTCGTAGATCTCCTCGCCGATGGACATCAGCTCGGCGACGCGGTGGCCCTTGACGATGGACAGGGCGCTGTCGCGGGCGTCCTGCATGTGCTCGGGGTCCTCGACGCCGGCGAGCCTGAACCAGGCCTGCTGCCAGGCGAACCGGACCAGTTCCTGGCGCTCGAAGAACTTCCGCTTGTACAGGCCGCGGCCGAAGTGGAAGATCGCGGCGCCCTGCATCACGGTGTTGTCGAGGTCGAAGAAGGCGGCGGCCTTGTCGTCGCCGACGACGGGGAACTCCGGTTCCTTCGGCTCCTCGTCGGCCGCGGCCCGGGCCGCCAGGCTTTCGAGTTCCTCCAGCTCCTGGGAGGTCTTGCGCGCTGCCTCAGCCGAGGCCTCGCCTGCCAACACGCTCCGCGCCGTGGCGGAGCGCCTACGGGGGGTGAGCCATCCGAGAGCGGCCATGTCGTGAGCATAGCCAGTCTGTTCGGCGGTTCCGGAGTCGGGAGGATTCGGGCCTGTGAACTCTCCGCGTCGAGGCCGTGAAAGGGCGTGCCCGGAACGGGTCCGCCGGGGGCGCGGGCCGGGCGAGAATAGGGGGCATGAGCCCGATTTTTCGTCGTAGCGGCGGTCGTACGGAGAAGAAGAAGCCGCAGGAGCGGCTGGTCACCCTGGTCGGGAAGCCGGGGTGTCATCTGTGCGATGACGCACAGTCGGTGATCGAGAAGGTCTGCGGGGAGCTCGGCACTCCGTGGGAGAAGAAGGACATCACGCAGGACGAGGAGCTGCACCGGGCCTACTGGGAGCAGATTCCCGTGGTGCTCGTGGACGGGGAGCAGCACACCTTCTGGCGCGTGGACGAGAACCGGCTGCGGCGGGAACTGACCGGTTAGCCCGGGCACCTACTGACCGACCAGTCCAAAGTGCCCGCGAATTGGATTACGCTTTGGGGCGGTTTTGGTCTCGGGGGCGATGATCGTGAGGAGAGTGTGCGGTTTTGCCCCCTGCAAATGAGCAACGACGCCGTCCGCGCGCCGGTTCCACGATCGTGCGCCGGGGGCGCGTGACCCCGGTCACGTTGGCCGGGCAAATCGGACACCATCTTTGTGCACGCGTTCACAAAGACATAGCCTGCATTCGACGGGGCGGTCTGGGGACGAGTGACCGCCTGCAGCCCCGCTCTACCCGCAGGAGCACCGTGGCAACTGGCCGAACTCACCGACCGGCGACCCGCAGCCGAGGAATTCCCGAGGCCACCGTCGCCAGGCTTCCGCTGTACCTCCGAGCCCTCACCGCTCTGTCGGAGCGCTCGGTGCCCACGGTCTCCTCCGAGGAGCTCGCGGCCGCCGCCGGGGTCAACTCCGCGAAGCTGCGCAAGGACTTCTCGTATCTCGGTTCCTACGGGACGCGCGGCGTCGGTTATGACGTCGAGTATCTCGTGTACCAGATCTCCCGTGAACTCGGGCTGACCCAGGACTGGCCGGTTGTCATCGTCGGCATCGGTAACCTCGGCGCCGCGCTCGCCAACTACGGCGGCTTCGCGTCCCGCGGTTTCCGCGTCGCCGCGCTGATCGACGCCGACCCGGCCATGGCGGGCACGCCCGTCGCGGGCATGCCGGTCCAGCACACCGACGACCTCGAGAAGATCATCGAGGACAACGGCGTCTCGATCGGCGTCATCTCGACCCCGGCGGGCGCCGCCCAGCAGGTCTGCGAGCGGCTCGTCGCCGCCGGTGTGACCTCCATCCTGAACTTCGCGCCGACGGTCCTCTCCGTGCCGGACGGCGTCGACGTACGCAAGGTCGACCTCTCCATCGAGCTGCAGATCCTCGCGTTCCACGAGCAGCGCAAGGCCGGCGAGGACGCCGCCCACGAGGGGCCCGTCCCGCCCGTGTCGGCCAAGCAGCAGCGGAAGGGACCCGACGGGGACGTCCCCGCCGTGATGCCGGCATGAGTCTCCTGGTCGTGGGGCTGAGCCACCGCAGTGCACCGGTGAGCGTCCTGGAGCGGGCCGCGCTGTCCGCGGACGCGCAGGCCAAGCTCCTGCAGGACACCCTCGCCGCCGAGCCCGCCGCCGAGGCGGCCGTGCTCGCCACCTGCAACCGCATCGAGCTCTACGCCGACGTGGACAAGTTCCACGCGGGCGTGGCCGAGCTCTCCACGCTGCTCGCGCAGCACAGCGGCGTCGGCCTGGAGGAGCTCACCCCCTATCTGTACGTCCACTACGAGGACCGTGCCGTCCACCACCTGTTCTCGGTGGCCTGCGGGCTGGACTCGATGGTCGTCGGCGAGGGGCAGATCCTCGGGCAGATCAAGGACGCCCTGGCGCGCTCGCAGGAGCTGCACACCGCGGGCAAGCTCCTCAACGATCTTTTCCAGCAGGCCCTTCGGGTCGGCAAGCGCGCCCACTCCGAGACCGGCATCGACCGGGCCGGGCAGTCGCTCGTGACGTTCGGGCTGGAACAGCTCGCCGCGGGCGGTTCCGTGGAGGCCTGGGCCAAGGGCAAGCGGGTCCTGGTGATCGGCGCGGGCTCCATGTCCTCGCTGGCCGCGGCGACCCTCGCGCGCGCCGGTGTCGAGGAGATCGTCGTCGCCAACCGCACGCTGGAGCGGGCGCTGCGCCTCGCGGAGATCCTCGCGGACTCCGGCACCGGGGTGACGGCGCGCGCCGTTCCCATGGCCGCCGTGGCCGATGAACTGACACGTGCCGACGTGGCGGTGTCCTGCACGGGCGCGACCGGTCTGGTGCTCACGGCCGAGGCCGTCGCCGCCGCGGTGGGCGGGGCCACGCCGCCGTCCGCCGTCCGCGACGCCCTCGCGCCGTCCGCGGACCCGGCCGGTGCCGCGACCGGGGGCGACGCCACCGCGTTCGCCCAGCACGCCGCGTGGCTGGAGAAGGCGCGGGGCGAAGGCCCGGTGCGGACCGGCGCGACGGACGGCGGCGCTTTCGAGGGGCGTACGGCGTCGCTCGCCCTGCTCGACCTGGCCATGCCGCGCGACATCGACGCCGCGGTGCACCGCATCCACGGGGTGCGCCTCGTCGACATCGAGTCGCTCGCGGAGGCGTCCGCGGACGCCCCGATGGCCGACGACGTGGAGAAGGTGCGCGGCATCGTCTCCGACGAGGTCGCCGCCTTCGGCGCCGCGCAGCGCGCCGCGCACATCACGCCGACCGTGGTCGCCCTGCGCACGATGGCCGCCGATGTGGTGGCCGGTGAGATGGCGCGCCTCGAAGGCCGGCTGCCCGGCCTCGCGGACAAGCAGCGCGCGGAGATCACGCAGACCGTGCGCCGTGTCGTCGACAAGCTGCTGCACGCGCCGACGGTGCGGGTCAAGCAGCTGGCGAGCGAGCCCGGCGGCGCCGGGTACGCGGACGCGCTGCGCACGCTCTTCGACCTCGACCCGCAGACGGTCGCGGCGGTCAGCCGGGCTGACCACATGAACAACGAGAACGACGACCCGAATCGAGGCCGGGCATGACCGAGAAGGCCCTCAGGCTCGGGACCAGGCGCAGCAGGCTGGCCATGGCCCAGTCCGGCCAAGTGGCCGAGGCAGTGAAGGAGTTGACGGGGCGACCCGTCGAGCTCGTGGAGATCACGACGTACGGCGACACCTCGCGCGAGCACCTCGCGCAGATCGGTGGCACCGGCGTCTTCGTGGCCGCCCTGCGCGAGGCCCTGGCCCGCGACGAGGTGGACTTCGCCGTCCACTCCCTCAAGGACCTGCCCACCGCGCAGCCCGCCGAGCTGACCCTCGCCGCCGTGCCGCCGCGGGAGGACCCGCGCGACGCGCTGATCGCGCGCGACGGACGCACCTTCGCCGAGCTTCCCGAGGGAGCTCGCGTCGGCACCGGCTCGCCGCGCCGCATGGCGCAGCTGAACGCCTACGCGCGCAGCCACGGCATGACCATCCAGACCGTGCCGATCCGCGGGAACGTCGACACCCGCATCGGATACGTGCACAAGGGGGAGCTCGACGCCGTCGTGCTCGCCGCCGCAGGACTCAACCGCGTCGGCAGGTCCGACGAGGTGACCGAGCTCCTGTCGGTCGACACCGTTCTGCCCGCCCCCGGCCAGGGGGCACTGGCGATCGAGTGTGCCGCGCACCACGCGTCACTCGCCGCCGCGCTCGCCGAGCTCGACGACCCGTACACCCGGGCCGCCGTGACCGCCGAGCGGTCCCTGCTCGCCGCCCTGGAAGCCGGTTGCAGCGCGCCCGTGGGCGCGTTGGCCGACCTCTTGGCCGACGGGCAGATTGTCAAGGAAATGCGCCTGCGCGGCGTCGTCGGTACGACCGACGGCTCGACGCTGGTGCAGCTGTCCACCACCGGTCCCGTGCCCGAGACGGAGACCCACGCCATGGCGCTGGGCCGCGAACTCGCTGCCGAGATGCTTGCCAAGGGCGCGGCCGGTCTGATGGGGGAGCGAGCACTTTGAGCCCCACCTCGAACCTTCCAGGCCTTCCCGCACACGGGCACGTCACCTTTCTCGGTGCCGGACCCGGAGATCCGGGACTGCTGACCCTGCGCGCCGTCGAGGCGCTGGCCCGAGCGGATGTGCTGATCGCCGAGCCCGATGTGCTCGACGTCGTCCGCGTGCATGCCAGGGGAGGTGTGGACACACCCCAGCCGACAGCTGACGACACGTCAATGACCGCCGACGCGACGCCGTTCCGAGCTGCCGCCAATCTTGTCATGGCGGCCGCGAAGGGCGGCAGGCGGGTCGTGCGGGCGGTGAGCGGCGACCCGGGCCTCGACACGTACGCGGCCGAGGAGATGCTGGCCTGCGCCGCCGAGGGCATCCCCTTCGAGGTCGTGCCGGGCATCGCGGCCGCGGTCGGTGTGCCCGCGTACGCCGGTGTGCCGCTGCGGGACGCGCAGGGCACGGACGTCCGCTTCGTCGACGCCCGTACCGCCTCCGACCGCTGCTGGAGCGAGGTCGGCGCGTCCGACGGGACCGTCGTGGTCTCGACGGCGCTCGACTCCGTGGCGGCCGCGGCCGGTGAGCTGGTGGCCGCGGGCCGCAAGCCGGACACCCCGATGACCGTGACCGTGGCCGGTACGACGACGCGCCAGCGCACCTGGACCGCGACGCTCGGCACCATCGCGCAGGTCCTGAAGCAGGCGAAGGTGCTGCCCTCGCCGGACGGGGGCCAGCCCGTC
This sequence comes from Streptomyces sp. NPDC036815, assembly GCF_055609205.1. Lineage (NCBI taxonomy): Bacteria > Bacillati > Actinomycetota > Actinomycetes > Kitasatosporales > Streptomycetaceae > Streptomyces > Streptomyces sp. NPDC036815. The sequence continues at coordinate 16,309 of NZ_JBVJPW010000005.1, forward strand.
ATAGCCGTGGTCGGCGAGCGCTCCTCCGCCGCCCAGCGCGACCAGCTGTCGTGGTTCGAGTCGAAGCCGCTCTTCGGGTGGCGCGTGCTCGTGCCGCGCACGAAGGAGCAGGCGGCCTCGCTCTCCGACCAGCTGCGGTCGTACGGCGCCGTGCCGCACGAGGTGCCGACCATCGCGGTGGAGCCGCCGCGCACGCCCCAGCAGATGGAGCGCGCGGTCAAGGGCCTGGTGACCGGCCGGTACGAGTGGATCGCCTTCACGTCCGTCAACGCCGTCAAGGCGGTGCGGGAGAAGTTCGAGGAGTACGGGCTCGACGCGCGCGCCTTCGCCGGGATCAAGGTCGCGGCCGTCGGTGAGCAGACCGCCGCCGCGCTGATCGCCTTCGGCGTGAAGCCGGACCTGGTGCCGAGCGGTGAGCAGTCGGCCGCTGGTCTCCTGGAGGACTGGCCGCCGTACGACCCGGTCTTCGACCCGATCGACCGGGTGTTCCTGCCGCGGGCCGACATCGCCACGGAGACGCTGGTCGCGGGGCTCATCGACCTGGGCTGGGAGGTGGACGACGTCACGGCCTACCGGACCGTGCGCGCGTCGCCGCCGCCCGCGGACACGCGCGAGGCGATCAAGGGCGGTGGCTTCGACGCGGTTCTCTTCACGTCGTCGTCCACGGTGCGCAACCTCGTCGGCATCGCGGGCAAGCCGCACAACGTCACCGTCATCGCGTGCATCGGGCCCGCCACGGCCAAGACCGCGGAGGAGCACGGGTTGCGCGTGGACGTGATGGCTCCCGAGCCGTCCGTGCACAAGCTGGCCGAGGCGCTGGCCGAGTTCGGTGCGGCGCGGCGTGCGGCGGCGCTGGACGCGGGGGACCCTGTGACGCGGCCCAGTGAACGCCGGCCCGGTTCGCGGCGGAGGCGTACGGCACCCTGAGCGGTCCCGCACCGTCGATCACCGGCTTCGCCGAGTTCGTCCTCAAACGCCGGACGGGCTGAACTTCCCTGGTCCCGGCTGAGAACCCGCAGTCGGGACCAGAACCTTTCGTGAGGTGAGAGAGACAGTGACCAAGTACGGATCGTTCCCCGGAGCGCGGCCGCGGCGGCTGCGGACCACCCCCGCGATGCGGCGCATGGTCGCCGAGACGCGTCTGCATCCGGCCGATCTGATCCTGCCCGCATTCGTGCGCGAGGGGATCAGCGACCCGGTGGAGATCGGCGCCATGCCCGGCGTCTTCCAGCACACCCGCGACAGCCTGAAGAAGGCCGCGGTAGAGGCGCTGGAGGCCGGGGTCGCCGGGATCATGCTGTTCGGCGTGCCGGAGGAGTCGAAGAAGGACGCCGTGGGCACGGCGGGCACGGACCCGGACGGCATCCTGCAGGTGGCGCTCCGCGACGTGCGGTCCGAGGTCGGCGACGACCTCATCGTCATGTCGGATCTGTGCCTCGACGAGACGACGGACCACGGGCACTGCGGTGTCCTCGACGCGCGGGGCCGGGTCGACAACGACGCGACGCTCGAGCGGTACGCGGAAATGGCGCAGGTGCAGGCCGACGCGGGCGCCCACGTGGTGGGCCCGAGCGGCATGATGGACGGTCAGATCGGCGTCGTGCGCGACGCATTGGACCAGACCGGGCACGACGACGTCTCCATCCTCGCGTACACCGCGAAGTACTCCTCGGCCTTCTACGGGCCCTTCCGCGAGGCCGTGGGCTCCTCCCTCCAGGGGGACCGCAAGACCTACCAGCAGGACCCGGCCAACACCCGGGAGTCCCTGCGGGAGCTGGCGCTCGACCTGGAGGAGGGCGCCGACATGGTGATGGTGAAGCCCGCCGGTCCCTACCTCGACGTCCTGGCGAGGATCGCCGACGAGGTGGACGTGCCGGTGGCGGCGTACCAGATCAGCGGCGAGTACGCGATGATCCAGGCCGCCGCCGAGCGGGGCTGGATCGACCGGGACAGGGCGATCATGGAGTCCCTGACGGGGATCAAGCGCGCGGGCGCGAACATGATCCTCACGTACTGGGCGACCGAGGTCGCACGCCGGCTCTGACCGGCGCGAACCGCCGTGCGGGTGGCGGGAGTTCACTCCGTCAGGTCAGGGCGGCCTCAGGGGACGTCTGCCAGGAGGTCGTCGTCGCCGTGCTGTCCACGTACACACCGCCCGCGGGCAGCGCCACGGACACCTCCTTGCCGACGCCGCCGTCCACCGACCGGCCCGCGAACAGGACGCCGACGCGGTGGGCGGTGCGGCCGTGCGCCCCGCTGCCGTCGGCCGTCGAGGTCATGACGCCCGCGTACGCCGACTGCCCGGGCTCCAGGGTGACGACCGCCTGCGGAACGGAGTCGGTCGTGGCGGCGGCGGGGGCCTGTGCGTCGTCGAAGCGGAGGTAGGGGGCTCCGAAGGCGAAGCAGGGCGTGGGGCCGGTGTTGGTGGCGGTGATCAGGAGATGGTTCACGGGGCGGGGGACCTCGGTGACCCTCACCTCGACGGTGCCGCCCGTGCAGGTGACCGGATTCCCGCCCGGCGCGGTGCGCCGGTTGGTGGCAGGCCGCGACTCCGTGCTGTGCTTGGCAGCTGTCCGTGCCGCGAAGGTCGCCGCGCCCTCGTCCCGGGTTCCGGTGCCGTCCGCGCAAGCCGTCAGGGTGAGGCTGCCGACGGTGATCGCGGCGGCGGCGACGGCTCGGACGGCGAGCGTGTGACGGGTGTTCGTAACGGTACTGGTGCGGAACATGGCTGATCCTTCGTGATGTGAGCCGGAGGCGACATGCTTGGATGACGAAAGCTTGGGGGGGTACGGCGTCCCGGTCGCCACGGGCTCGGGGGAGTTGGGGACGCTGGAACGTCCATACGGACTCTGACCAGGGAAGACACGACTGCCCTGGAACGGCGGACTGGAATGGGGTAGGGCAGAGATGGCATCGCTCGCGGAGTTGCTCCGGGAACTCAAGGAGCGGTCCGGGCACAGCTATGGAGTGCTGGCCAAGCGGCTTCACATGAGCACGTCGACGTTGCACCGGTACTGCAACGGAGATGCGGTGCCCGCCGAGTTCGCTCCGGTGGAGCGGTTCGCCCGGCTCTGCAAGGCGACGCCGGACGAACTGGTGGAGGTCCACCGGCGGTGGATCCTCGCGGACGCGGACCGGCGGCGCAAGCCGGAGCCACCACCACCATCCACCGCCGCGCAGCGAGCCGCCGCCGCGCAGCGAGCCGCCGCCGCACAGCGATCCCCCGCCGGGCAGCAGCCTTCTGCCCCTCGTACCCCGGAGCCCGACCGGGAGCCCGACCCCGAGCCCGAGCCGGAGGTGGAGGCTGGGAGGGACTCCCCGTCGCAGCGCTCCGAGCCCGGCGACCCGCCCAGCCGCTCGCGCAGGCGGAGCACCATCGTCCTGGCGTCCGCCGTCGCCGCGGTCGTCGGCCTCGCCTCCGTCGCCCTCGCCCTGAACGGCCGTGACGACGACGGGCACAAGCGGACCCCGAGCTCCGCCGCGGCGTCGGGTCCGAGCACCGGTCCGTCCGACGCCCCCGGCAAGGGCGGCGCCAAGGACGAGGACACGAAGGAGGACAAGGACGACGGCAAGGGCAAGAAGGGCGGCTCCTCCGCCTCGCCCTCCAAGAAGGGCGGCCCGTCGCCCGACGCCTCCCGGGGCGGGGGCAAGGGGCCCGACACCGGCAGCGTGCAGAGCGACATCGACCTGGTGACGACGCGCACCAAGCCGTACGCCTTCGACGACCCCTGCGGCATGGACTTCCTGGTCAACCGGAAGCCCGGCGAGGTGCCGCAGCAGCCCGCCGTCCAGGACACGCCCGGCTGGGTCGGCGACCTCGGCGCTGTCTCGTCCGGCAGCCAGTACATCGAGGTGACCGTGCAGGGCCTCGGCAAGGAGACCGTCGTCCTGGAGGGCATGGACGTCCGCGTGCAGAGCACCAGCGCGCCACTGGCCTGGAACAACTTCCAGATGGCGACCGGCTGTGGCGGCACCGTGTCCACCAAGTCCTTCCACGTCGACCTCGACGACGAGTCGCCCCGCGTCACGCCGAAGAACGGCCAGCGCGACTTCCCGTACAAGGTCAGCGAGAACGACCCCGAGGTCTTCTACATCAACGCCGATGTCGCGTCGCACGACGTGCGCTGGTACCTGGAACTGCGGTGGTCGAGCGGGCAGCGGCACGGCATGCTCCGGGTCGACGACCAGAACAAGCCCTTCCGCACCAGCAGCAGCGCCGGCCGGCCCACCTACGGCTGGCCGCCCGGCGCGGCCCGGTGGGAGCGGCAACTGCAGGACGGCTGAGCCCCGGTGGGGACGCCCCGGTACGGCCTCGTCCGCATCCCGGAATGGCGCGTGTAGCGGGCATCCACGTGTTTAGGGTGCGGGCGACGCCGTCCGACACAGGGTGCGGGCGGCGCCGTCCGAGCCGAAGGAGCCCGCCGTGAGCCGCACCGAGCCGTCCCCCACCGCCGCAGCCCCCACCCCGCCGCTCGCCGCGCGCGCCACGTCGGTGGGCGGATCGCCGGTACGGGACATCCTCGCGGTCACCGCACGGCCGGACGTCATCAACTTCGCGGGCGGGCTGCCCGCGCCGGGCCTCTTCGACGGCGAGGGCATCGCGGCCGCGTTCCGCGCGGTGCTCGACGAGACGCCCGAGCGGGCGCTGCAGTACTCCACGACCGAGGGCGAACCCGCGCTGCGTGCCGCGATAGCGCGGCGCACGGCCGTGCGCGGACTGCCGACCGACGCCGACGACGTGCTCGTCACCACCGGATCGCAGCAGGCGCTCTCGCTGCTCGCGACCGCGCTGATCGAGCCCGGCGACACCGTCCTGGTCGAGAACCCCTGTTATCTGGCGGCACTTCAGGCCTTCGCCTTCGCGGGCGCGCGCGTGGTGCCCGTGCCCTGCGACGCGTCCGGCATCGACCCCGCCGCCCTCGACGAACTCGTCGCCCTGCACCGCCCCAAGCTGCTCTACACCGTCCCCACCTTCCAGAACCCGACCGGCCGCACCCTGCCCGCCGAGCGGCGCGCGGCGATCGCCGGGGTCGCCGGGCGGCGCGGGCTGTGGATCGTCGAGGACGACCCGTACGGGGAGCTGCGCTTCGAGGGCGAGCGCGCGCCGTGGATCGCCACGTACCCCGGGGCCGCGGACCGCACCGTCCTCCTCGGTAGCTTCTCCAAGGTCATGGCGCCGGGCCTGCGGCTCGGCTGGCTGCGCGGGCCCGCCGTGCTGCTGCGCGCCTGCGCCGTCGCCAAGCAGGCCGCGGACCTGCACACGCCCACCGTCAACCAGCTCGCCGCGGCGCGCTACCTCGCGGACCGGGACCTGGACGCGCATGTCGCCCGGGTCGCGGGCGTCTACCGCGACCGCCGCGACGCGATGCTCGCGGGCCTGGCCGACTCCCTTCCGCGGGGCTCCAGTTGGCTCAGGCCGGAGGGCGGCATGTTCGTGTGGGCGCGGCTGCCCGAGGGATACGACACGACGGAGCTGCTGCGGACGGTCATCACGCACCGGGTGGCGTACGTCCCCGGCGCCCCGTTCTTCGCGGGCGAACCGGACCGGGCGACGCTGCGGATGTGCTTCGTGACGCAGACGCCGGACGAGATCGCGGAAGGGCTGCGGCGCCTGGGCCGTGCGCTGGGTGAAGAGTGAGCGAACTCGTGTGACAGTAGCGGTAGTTGTCGGTTTCTGTGCCTAGGGTGATCACTGTGGAGAGTGCATCCGCCCGGGGAGTGCGGATGCTCCGGACCGAGGGGATCAGCCATGCGCAGTTCAGCTCTGCCCAGCAAGAGACTCCGGCGCGCTCTGACCGGCGTCGCGGTGGTGGGCGGCCTGCTCGCCGTCGCCGCCCCCGCGCACGCCGCCGCCGGTGAGCCGGTCGCCGTCAGCTCGTACACGTACAAGAGCGCGGCGGGCGACTACATCGGCCAGGGCGCGTCGGGCACGTACAAGGAACCGCAGACTCCGGTGCGGCTCAGCGGCACCGCGGAGGCCCTGACGGTGCGGCTGCCCGACGCGGGGTGGAGCATCGACATCGCGGCGCCCCGGGGCGAGGAGCTGCGCCCCGGCGTCTACCGGGGCGCCGAGCGCGCCGCGTTCCGCACCGGCCGCTCGCCCGGCCTCGACGTCAGCGGCGGCAGCCGCGGCTGCAACGAGGTGTTCGGGCAGTTCTCGGTCGACCAGATCGAGACGGACGCGGACGGCGAGGTCACGCTCCTGGACGCGTCGTTCACCCAGAACTGCGAGAGCGCCACGGCCCCCGCGCTCAAGGGCACCGTCAAGTACCGGGCCCACCCGCTCTCGTACCGTTTCCAGAGCGACCCCGGCGACTACATCGGCGGCGGCCGCACCGTCGGCTACACCGGCTCCACCAGCACCTTCAAGGCGACCGGCGACGCCTCCCGGGTGCACTACACGGTCTCCGGGAAGCGCGACGACTGGTCCGCCGACATCGGCGCGCCGAAGGGGCAGACCCTGGAGGTCGGCACGACCTACCGGGCCAACCGCTTCGGCGACGACGGTCTCGCGGAGCTCGACGTCTCCGGCGACGGCCGCGGCTGCAACACCACGTCGGGCGAGTTCAAGGTCACCAAGCTCGCCCTGGACGGAGCCGGTGAACTGAAGGCGTTCGCCGCGACGTTCCGGCAGATCTGCGGCAGTGGTGGCACCGCCGCGCTGAACGGCACCATCCACTACTACGCCTGACCCGCCCCGTCAGGACCGCCCGGGCGTCAGAGGCGCTCGGGCGTCAGAGGCGCTCGGGCGTCCTGATGCCGAGCAGCGCCATGCCCTTGTGCAGCGTCCGCGCCGTGAGGTCGCAGAGGAACAGGCGGTTCTCGACCTGCGCCGGGGTGTCGGCCTTCAGGACCGGGCACTGGTCGTAGAACGTCGTGTAGAGCGACGCCAGCTGGTACAGGTACGCCGCCAGCTTGTGCGGCGCGTACTCCGCGGTGGCGTCCGCGATCAGCTCGCCGAACGCGTCCAGGTGCAGGCCCAACGCCCGCTCCGCCGGGGCGAGTTCCACCTCGGGGTGGGCGACGGGGCCCACGCCCTCGGCCTTGCGCAGGATCGACTTGATCCGGGCGTACGCGTACTGGAGGTAGACCGACGTGTCGCCGTTGAGGGAGACCATCTGGTCCAGGTCGAACTTGTAGTCGCGGTTCGCCGACGTCGACAGGTCCGCGTACTTCACGGCGCCGATGCCCACGTACCGGCCGTTCTCGACGATCTCCTCCTCGGAGAGGCCGACCTTATCTGCCTTCTCCCGCACGACCGCCGTCGCCCGCTCGACCGCCTCGTCGAGCAGGTCCTCCAGGCGCACCGTCTCGCCCTCACGGGTCTTGAACGGCTTGCCGTCCGCGCCGAGCACCGTGCCGTAGCCCATGTTGTGCGCGGTGACGTCGTCGTTCAGCCAGCCCATCCGGCGGGCCGCCTCGAAGACCATCCTGAAGTGCAGCGACTGCCGCACGTCCACCACGTAGAGCAGGGTCGACGCACTGAGGTCGAGGACGCGGTTGCGGATCGCGGAGAGGTCGGACGCCGCGTACCCGAAGCCGCCGTCGGCCTTCTGCACGATGAGCGGGACGGGCTGGTCGTCCTTGCCGCGGATCTCGTCGAAGAAGACCACGAGCGCGCCCTCGGAGCGGACGGCGACGCCGGACTCCTCCAGGAGGCGGGCCGTCTCCGGCATCAGGTCGTTGTACGCGGACTCGCCGACGATCTCCTCGTCGCGGACCTCCATGTCGAGCTTCTCGAAGACCGAGTAGAAGTAGACCTTCGACTCGTCGACGAAGCGCTGCCACAGGTCGAGCGTCTCCTGGTCGCCGGACTGCAGGGCGACGACCCGCTTGCGGGCCCGCTCCTTGAACTCCTCGTCCGCGTCGAAGACCGCGCGCGACGCCTTGTAGACGCGGTTCAGGTTGCTCATCGCCTGCTCGCCGTCGACCTCGTCGGCCGGGGCCAGCTGGTCGGGGTGCTCGATCAGGTACTGGATGAGCATGCCGAACTGGGTGCCCCAGTCGCCGATGTGGTGGCGGCCGATCGTCTTCTCGCCGGTGAAGTCCAGCATGTGGCGCAGGGCGTCGCCGATGACGGCGGAGCGCAGGTGGCCGACGTGCATCTCCTTCGCCACGTTCGGCTGGGCGTAGTCGATGACCGTCGTGCCCGCGGCCGGGTTCAGCGGGACGCCGAGCCGGTCGCCGTCGGCGGCGCGCGCCGCGAGGGTCTCGGTGATCGCCCGGTCGGTGACCGTGACGTTCAGGAAGCCGGGGCCCGAGACCTCGACATCGGCCAGCAGGTCGCCGTTGGTGATCCGCTCGACGACCTGCGTCGCGAGCTCCCGCGGGTTCGCCTTCGCCTTCTTCGCGAGCGCCAGGATGCCGTTGGCCTGGAAGTCGGCCCGGTCGCTACGTCGCAGCAGCGGGTCCGCGGCGCCGGCCTCCGGCAGGGCAGCCGAGAGGGCGTCCGCGAGGCGCTGGTGGACGGAGGCGGTGAGGGACGTGACCGGGGCCATGAGCTTCCGTTCTCGTAAATGGGGTGCGTCGGGGTGAGTGCCAAGTGTCCCATGAGCGTGGACACCGTTTCTCCTGGATAAGAGCAACCCCGGAGCGGCTCCTTCCGTCTGGGACAATGGCTGACGCCAGATTCCGAGAATGCCGAGGAAACAAGAGGACGTGCCGATCGTGGCAGCTCAGAGCACAGATACCGCCGACTGGGTCTCCCGCTACGCGGACGAGGTCATTGCCGAGTCGGAGCGTCGTGCGCCGGGCAAACCCGTCGTCGTGGCATCCGGACTCTCCCCCTCCGGCCCCATCCACCTGGGCAACCTCCGCGAGGTCATGACCCCGCACCTGGTCGCCGACGAGATCCGCCGCCGCGGGCACGAGGTCCGCCACCTGATCTCCTGGGACGACTACGACCGGTACCGCAAGGTCCCGGCCGGCGTCCCCGGCGTCGACGAGTCCTGGGCCGAGCACATCGGCAAGCCGCTGACCTCCGTGCCCGCCCCCGCCGGCTCCGCGTACGCGAACTGGGCCGAGCACTTCAAGGCGGCCATGACCGCGGCGCTCGACGAGCTCGGCGTGGAGTACGACGGGATCAGCCAGACCGAGCAGTACACCTCGGGCGTCTACCGCGAGCAGGTCCTGCACGCGATGAAGCACCGCGGCGACATCGACGCGATCCTCGACCAGTACCGCACCAAGAAGGACCCGGCCAAGGCGGGCAAGGGCGGCAAGCAGTCGCAGAAGCCCGTCGACGAGGCCGAGCTGGAGGCCGCCGAGGGCTCCGGCGCCGCGAGCGAGGACGACGGCAGCGGCGGCACCGGCGGGTACTACCCGTACAAGCCGTACTGCGGGCAGTGCGAGAAGGACCTGACGACCGTCGTCTCCTACGACGACGAGACCACCGAGCTCGTCTACACCTGCACGGCGTGCGGCTTCGGCGAGACCGTCCGGCTGAGCGAGTTCAACCGCGGCAAGCTGGTCTGGAAGGTCGACTGGCCGATGCGCTGGGCCTACGAGGGCGTCGTCTTCGAGCCGTCCGGCGTGGACCACTCGTCCCCCGGCTCCTCCTTCGTCGTCGGCGGCCAGATCGTGCGCCAGATCTTCGACGGCGTACAGCCCATCGGCCCGATGTACGCCTTCGTGGGCATCTCCGGCATGGCGAAGATGTCGTCCTCCAAGGGCGGCGTGCCGACCCCCGGCGACGCCCTGCAGATCATGGAGGCGCCGCTCCTGCGCTGGCTGTACGCCCGCCGCAGGCCCAACCAGTCCTTCAAGATCGCCTTCGACCAGGAGATCCAGCGGCTCTACGACGAGTGGGACAAGCTGGAGTCCAAGGTCGCCGACGGCTCGGTGCTGCCCGCCGACGCCGCCGCGCACTCGCGCGCCGTGCGCACGGCCGCGCGCGAGCTGCCGCGGACGCCGCGCCCCCTGCCCTACCGGACGCTCGCGTCCGTCGCGGACGTCACCGCCGGTGCCGAGGACCAGACGCTGCGCATCCTGCGCGAGCTCGACCCGTCCGACCCGATCACCTCGCTCGACGAGGCCCGGCCGCGCCTCGACCGCGCCGAGAACTGGATCACCACCCAGGTCCCGGCCGACGCACGCACCATCGTGCGCGCGGAGCCGGACACGGAGCTGCTGTCGTCGCTGGACGAGGCGGGCCGCGAGTCGCTGCGGCTGCTCCTGGACGGCCTCGACGCGCACTGGTCCCTGGACGGCCTCACGCACCTCGTGTACGGCGTGCCGAAGGTGCAGGCGGGCTTCTCGGCGGACGCGACGGCCAAGGAGCTGCCCGCGGAGATCAAGGTCGCGCAGCGCTCGTTCTTCGCGCTGCTCTACCGCCTCCTCGTCACCCGCGAGACCGGACCGCGACTGCCCACCCTGCTCCTCGCCGTCGGCGCGGACCGGGTGCGCAAGCTCCTGGGCTCCTAGCTCCTCGCCAGGGTGCACCTCTTCGGGGGTGCACCCTTCGGACTACCGGCGGCTCCGTCGGAGGCATGACGCGCACCCCTCGCCCGGCGGCGATCATGAACGTATGAAGGAACTCATCGCGATCATCGGATGGATCGTCGGAGTCCAGGGCGCGCTCGGCGTCGCCGGGCGCGTGTTCGACGACGAGGCCTGGGGCGTGCTGCAGAACTGGTGGCACGTGCCCACACCGCTGTACGTCGTGCTCTTCCTGGCGGGCACGGGCCTCGCGTTCTACGGGGAGGCGGCGCGCAAGCGGCAGAAGAGCGTGGGCGCGGGCTGAGACTCGTTCAGGCGATGTGGTCTTCCATGAGTTCGTTGTCCAGGCGGGCCGTGAACTGGTCCATGTAGTGGTTGAGTTCGCGCGACTGGAGACGCAGCCCGAAGGCCGCCTCGGCGTTGGCCGCGAACGCGCCGGGGGTCGGCATGCCCTCGCCCTCTATCGAGTGCCGGAACACCTGATACAGGTCCTCGTCGGAGGGGCCGGGGCCGGCGCCCGGCTGCGGTGAGCCGTCGCCGAGCGGGCGCGTGCCGCCGGCGCCGTTCGGCACGGGGAACTCCGGGCCGTGGTCCGCGGGATGGGGCTGCGGCGCCTGCTCCTGCGGCTGCTCGTACGCCTGCTCGTACGCCTGCTGCTCATGGGCCTGCTGCCGCTCCTGCTCGGCGTACCACTCGTCGTACGGAGCGACCGGCGCGTACGAGGCGTTGTGCTCCGCGAACCAGGGGCTCGCGTGGTTGGCCACCGGGAGCTTCTCCTCGGGCGCGCGGGACGCGGGATCCTGCGCGGGCTCGGGCTCGTGCTGGTCGTCGGGCTGGTGCTCGCGCTCGGACTCAGGGGCGGGGCCGGACTCGGCGGGTGCGGCGGACAGTTGCGGCTGGCGGGGCTCGTCGGACGGCCGCGCCGCCGGGACCGCGGGGGCCGCCGGAGCGGGCGGCAGCAGCACCGGCTCGATGCCCGCCGCGGCGAGGCCCGCCGGGGCGGTCTCCGCGAGCGGGACGCCGTAGCGCGCGAGGCGCAGCGGCATCAGCGACTCGACCGGGGCCTTGCGGCGCCAGGCGCGGCCGAAGCGGGCCTGCAGGCGCGCCTGGTAGACGAGGCGCTCCTGTTCGAGCTTGATGACCTGCTCGTAACTGCGCAGCTCCCACAGCTTCATGCGGCGCCACAGCTTGAAGGTGGGCACGGGGGAGAGCAGCCAGCGGGTGAGGCGCACGCCCTCCATGTGCTTGTCGGCGGTGATGTCCGCGATGCGGCCGACCGCGTGCCGGGCCGCCTCGACGGCCACCACGAAGAGCACGGGGATCACCGCGTGCATCGCGACACCGAGTGGATCGCCCCAGCTGGAGGCCGCGTTGAAGAGGATCGTCCCGGCCGTGAGCAGCCATGCCGTCTGGCGAAGCAGCGGGAAGGGGATGCGCAGCCAGGTCAGCAGGAGGTCGAGGGCGAGCAGCACGCAGATGCCCGCGTCGACGCCGATGGGGAAGACCGCCGAGAAGCCGCCGAAGCCCTTCTCCTCGGCGAGTTCGCGCACGGCCGCGTACGACCCCGCGAAGCCGATCCCGGCGATGACGACCGCTCCGGCGACGACCACGCCGATGAGTATCCGGTGCGTGCGTGTCAGCTGCATCGCGGCCACCCGCGAACCCCTCCCTGTTCAAGGCCTGTATCGGCTTGTTGCGAGCGACAGCCTGGCACATGCGTGCGGAAGGCCGTGTGCCGGTACGCCGGGAGCCCGGCCCGTGAGGGGCCGGGCTCCGTCAACTCGCCTGCTCAGGGCGGGCGTCGGCGCTGAACGCGCCGGTTCAGGACTTGCTGGCAGCTTTGTCCTTGGGCTTGTCCGACGCCTTGGCCTTGGCGTCGTCGGACGTGCCGTCGTCCTTCTTCGGCTCGTCCTTCTTCGGTGCGTCCTTCTTCGGAGCGTCCTTCTTGGGGGCCTCGGTCTTCGAGTCGTCGCCCTTCGGCTTCTCGCCCGCACCGGAGGAGGCCTTGCCGCTGCCGTTGGCGGAGACGACCGCTTCCACGGCCTCCTTCGCGGCCCGCTGCGCGTCCTTCGACAGCTTGCCCGCGTCGGGGGCCTGGTCGCCCGCGAGGCCGGCGCCGTTGAAGTCGACGGTGACGACCGCGTTCTCCATGCGCGCGACGAAGGTCTGCTGCTTGAAGGTGTCCTTGTCCTTCTTCAGGTCGTACCGCACGAGCGTCGCCTGCTGGCCGACCCCCTGCACCGGCTCCGTCTTGACGCCCTTGGCGTCCTTGGTCGCCTTGGCGTCCTCGACCTGCTTGGCGAAGCTGTTCTCCGCGCGCTTCGCACCGCTGCCGAGGGAGGCGTCCGACTCGAAACGCAGCAGCGAGACGCGCAGCCAGCGGAACTGGGAGCCGTCCACGCCGTTGTTGTCGAGGCTGTCCCAGGAGCAGCTGCCGCGCAGCGCCGTGTCGCTGGACGTGCCGGCCTTGCCCGACTTGTCCTTCGCCTTCGGGACCAGCTCCTCCAGCGTCTTCTTCGACAGGACGTCGCAGGGCTCGGGAAGCTTGGCGTACGCGGCCTTCTCGACGCTCGCGGCCTTGTCGTCGCCCTTGGCCGAGGCCGAGGACTTCGCGCCCGAGTCCTTCTTGGCGCCGTCGGAGCCGGAGCCGGAGTCGGAGGAGCAGCCGGCGACGAGGATCACCGGTACGGCGGCCGCGCAGACGAGGAGGCGGCTGCGGAGCTGTCGCTTTCGCTGTGCAGGTCGGTGCATGGTTCCTTCACTCTGTTCGTCTCGTGACGTCCAGTTCGTCTCGTGACGTCGTCGGGTCCGAGGGGCCACGGTACGCGCATGGGGCAGCGGGCGGCTCCGGTTCGGGTGCGCCGGACGGCCTTCCGCACCCGCCCCGGCAGGGCGCTACTCGTCGAACTCGCCGGCCAGCCGGTCGGCCAGATCCCGCGCCTTGTCCTGCATTTCCTTGCTGTCGGGGACATCCGTGCGGCGGCCGGGCTGCTCGTCGTATTCGATGGTCACGATGACGTTCGACGTGCGGAACACCACAGTCACGGTGCGGTGACGGGAGGCCGAGGCGGAGGTGGTCAGGGCGTCGTCGAGGAACGCCTCGTCGCCGAGGTCGGGAAGGGTGCGGGGTTCGAGGCCGGGGGGCGGGGTGGCCGACCGGGTGCCGTCGTCCCGCGCGCCCTCGGCCGTCTCCTGCTCACCGCTCCCGCCGTTCTTGCCCTCGCTCCTGCCCTTGTCGTCGTCGCTCGTGCCCTTCTTGCCGCCCTGGGCCTTGTCGCCGGACTCGGGGTCGTCGGCCTTGCCGGACTCGCCGGTGGAACCGTCCTCGGACGCGGTTCCCGCGGGCCTGCGCAGCCCCGCCTCGCGCAGCTCCGTCGCGTAGACCTCCGCGGCGCGGGCGTCGTCGCTGACCGTGCCGTCGTAGGACACGACGCGCTCGAAGTCGACGAGGAGGTGGTGGGAGGCGCCGGAGGACTCGATCTTCCAGTTGCAGCCCACGCGCCGGTCGGTGTCGTACGTCGCCGTGGGCGTGCCCTCGTACGCCTTCTCGCGCTGCTCGGTGTCCTCCATCTCCACGATGCCGGGCAGCATCGCGTCGAGGGTGCCGTGGTCCACCTCGCCGCACGGTTCGGGGAGCGTGCGGTACTTGCCGGGCTGCGCCACGGCGGTCGAACTGCCGCTGCCGCCCGGCTTCGCGTCGTCGCCCTCGTCGCCGAGGCCGGACCCGCCGGAGCAGCCGGTCAGGATCGCCGCGAGGAGTGCGGCGACGCCCGGGACACAGGCCTTGGCCTTCCACTGCACCGTGATGGCTCCTCTCGCCTGGCTCTGCCTGGATATTGGGTTGCCGCTGGTGGGCGGCCGATGGAGACAATGTGTATCGCACGCACTGCCGTGGATGCTGGTCCGTCACCCCTTTCGTTGACCTTGGCTCCGGTATTTGCGCTTCCTGGCTTGTAGTTGATTACGGGGGATTGAGGGCGAAATGTCATATGTAGAGGTTCCCGGGGCGAAGGTGCCGATCCGGATGTGGACGGACCCGCGGTCCGTCGAGGACGCGGCGATGCGCCAGCTGCAGAACGTGGCGACGCTGCCCTGGATCAAGGGCCTGGCCGTCATGCCGGACGTCCACTACGGCAAGGGCGCGACGGTCGGCTCGGTGATCGCCATGCAGGGCGCGGTGTGTCCGGCGGCGGTAGGCGTGGACATCGGCTGCGGGATGTCGGCGGTCAGGACGTCGCTGACCGCGAACGACCTTCCGGGTGATCTTTCGCGGCTGCGGTCCAAGATCGAGCAGGCGATTCCGGTGGGGCGGGGCATGCATGAGGACCCCGTGGGGCCGGGGCGCTTCCACGGGATGGCGACGGCTGGGTGGGACGACTTCTGGGGGCGGTTCGAGGGGGTCGCGGAGGCGGTCAAGTTCCGTGAGGAGCGGGCCGTCAAGCAGATGGGAACGCTCGGTTCCGGGAATCATTTCGTAGAACTGTGCGTCGATATGTCCGATTCCGTCTGGCTCATGCTGCACTCCGGGTCCCGCAACATCGGCAAGGAGCTGGCCGACCATCACATGGGTGTGGCCCAGCAACTCGCGCACAACCAGGGGCTGGTCGACCGCGACCTCGCGGTCTTCATCGCGGAGACCCCGCAGATGGCCGCGTACCGCAACGACCTCTTCTGGGCCCAGGAGTACGCGAAGAACAACCGCGCGATCATGATGGCGCTCTTCAAGGACGTCATCCGCAAGGAGTTCAAGAAGGCCGGGCCGACGTTCGAGCAGGAGATCTCCTGCCACCACAACTACGTCAGCGAGGAGCGTTACGAGGGGATGGATCTGCTGGTCACCCGCAAGGGCGCGATCCGTGCGGGCAGCGGTGACTACGGCATCATCCCGGGCTCCATGGGCACCGGTTCGTACATCGTGAAGGGTCTCGGCAACGAGGCGTCCTTCAACTCGGCCTCGCACGGCGCGGGCCGACGGATGAGCCGGGGCGCGGCGAAGCGCCGCTTCTCGACGAAGGACCTGGAGGAGCAGACGCGGGGCGTCGAGTGCCGCAAGGACTCGGGCGTCGTGGACGAGATCCCGGGCGCGTACAAGCCGATCGAGCAGGTCATCGACCAGCAGCGCGACCTCGTGCAGGTCGTCGCGAAGCTGAAGCAGGTCATCTGCGTGAAGGGCTGAGGGACCCCTACTTCGCGTGGCGGACCGCGTAGATCATGACGAACGCGACGATGTGGATGCCGAAGAGGAAGTACGCGAGGTACCACCACATCATCCGTTCGTTCTTCTTCTCCTCGGTCAGGCGGCGGGACTCGTGCTCGTGCGTGAGGCGTTCGAGGGGGTCGGGGGAGTCCGCGGAGTAGGCGGGTCTGCCCGGGTCGTCGCCGGGGAGCGGCATCGTCACGACTCCCTGTGGACCTTGGTGTTGGACGCCTGGGCGCGCGGGCGGACCACCAGGAGGTCGATGTTGACGTGGGGCGGGCGGGTGACCGCCCAGGTGATCGTGTCCGCCACGTCGTCGGCGGTGAGCGGCTCGGCGACGCCCGCGTAGACCTTCGCGGCCTTCTCCGCGTCGCCGCCGAAGCGGGTCAGCGCGAACTCGTCGGTCTTGACCATGCCGGGGGCGACCTCGATGACGCGCACCGGGGTGCCGACGATCTCCAGGCGGAGGGTCTCGGCGAGGACGTGCTCGGCGTGCTTGGCCGCCACGTAGCCACCGCCTCCCTCGTACGTCCCGTGGCCCGCCGTGGAGGAGAGGACGACCACCGTGCCGTCGCCGCTCGCGGTGAGCGCGGGCAGCAGGGCCTGCGTCACGTTGAGCGTGCCGATGACGTTCGTCTCGTACATCTGGCGCCAGTCCGCCGGTTCGCTGGTGGCGACGGGGTCCGCGCCCAGCGCGCCGCCCGCGTTGTTCACCAGGACGGCGATCTTCTTGAAGGCCGTCGCGAAGGTGTCGACCGCGGCGCGGTCGGTGACGTCGAGCGCGTACGCGACCGCGTCGTGCCCGGCGTCGGTCAGCTCCGCGGCGAGCGCCTCGATGCGGTCCTTGCGGCGCGCGGTGAGGACGACGCGGTAGCCGGCGGCGGCGAGGCCGCGGGCGGTGGCGGCGCCGATACCGCTGCTCGCGCCGGTGATGATCGCGATGCGGGTGGCTGCGGCGGTCATGGGCGCTCCTCGGGCAGGCGGGGCTCGGCGGTGGTGCCGGTGCGGTGGTTCCGAACGGTCTTCCGGCCAGGATATGCGGGCGCTTCAGTCGCCTCGCGGGGCGTACATGATCACGGCCATTCCGGCGAGGCAGACCAGGGCGCCGACCACGTCCCACCGGTCGGGGCGGTAGCCGTCCGCGACCGCGCCCCAGGCCAGGGAGCCCGCGACGAAGACCCCGCCGTACGCGGCGAGGATGCGGCCGAACTCGGCGTCGGGCTGCAGCGTGGCCACGAAGCCGTAGATGCCGAGCGCGATGACGCCCGCGCCGACCCACGCCCACCCCTTGTGCTCGCGCACGCCCTGCCAGACGAGCCAGGCGCCGCCGATCTCGAAGAGGGCGGCGAGGACGAAGAGGGCGGCGGAGCGGACGATCAGCATGGTCGACAGGGTGGCATGCGGGGCCTTGGAGCTCCTCGTCACGGAATGCGTGCGTCGTACGATTGTTGTCCGGCGCAGACATCGGCTCCTGGAGGAGTGCTCCCCATCATGGCGAAGGACAGCGGGACGAGGGCCGGGGCGAAGGGTGCGAGGTCCGCCGGTGCCCGGCGCGGGCTGCTGCTCGGCGAGCTCTCCGTCGAATCCCGTCGCTACATGGCCTCGTACGCCCTCTTCAACCAGGCCGTCGCCGACCATCTCAAGCTGCACCCCACCGACGTGCAGTGCCTGAACCTGCTCAGCCTGGAGAGCGGCCCGGTCACCACCGGCCGGATCGCGGAGCTGACCGGGCTCACGACGGGTTCGGCGACGCGGCTCGTCGACCGCCTGGAGAAGGCGGGCTACGTCGTACGCGAACGGGACGCCGCCGACCGGCGTCGGGTGCTCGTCGCGGCGGTACCGGAGAGGACGGCCGAGTTCGGGGAGATGTGGGGGAAGCTGAGCGGCGGCTGGTTCGAGCTCTTCGAAGGGCTCGACGACGACGAACTGGCCCTGCTCATCGGCCACATGCGGCGCACCGTGAAGTTCAGCGGTGCGCAGGTGGAGCGCATCCGGGGCGGCGAGCTGGACGGCTGACCGCGCGCCGGGCCGCGTGGCGGGACCAGTGGTCAGCGGTGCTGGTCTGCTCGCGGCCCGCGCGGCAGCAGGCGTACGAGGGGGCAGCACAGCAGGGTGACTCCCGCGACCACGACGAGGCTGACCGTCATGGCGTGCGCCGGGCCGCCGTCCAGGGTCGTGAAGAAGACGGTGGTGACCGTGGCCGCGCCGATGGCGTTGGCGAGCTGCTGCACCGCGCTCAGTGAACCGCTCGCGCTGCCCGCCTCCTCGGGGGCGATGTCGCCGATCGTGACGTCGTAGACGGTGCCGAAGCAGGTACCCATGCCGATGCCGATGACGAGCAGGGGCGCGGCGAGCGCCCACGTCCGGATGTCCGTACCGGAGACGGCGGTCAGGGCGAGCAGGCCGCCGGTGCCGGTGAGCGTGATCAGCAGGCCCGCGAGGACGAGGGTGCGGCCGTACGTGCCGATGAGGCGGTAGCAGGCGATCGACGCGGCGACGATGCCCGCGGAGAGCGGGAGCAGGCCGAGGGCGGTGCCGGAGGGGGAGAGGCCGAGGCCGCGCTGCAGGTGCAGCGAGATGACGTAGAGCAGCCCGGAGACGGCGGCGAAGAAGACGATGCCGAGGGCCAGGCCCGAGGTGAACCCGCGGTTGCGCAGCAACGAGGGCTGGATCAGCGGGTTTTCGGCCACGGTCTGGCGGCGGCAGAAGAGCGCGAAGGCGAGGAGTCCGGCGCCGACGAGGAGGGCGGGGGTGGCGGTCCAGCCGTAGTCCGAGCCCCGGATGAGGCCGGAGAGCAGCCCGAGCATGGCGGCGCCGAGGAGCACGGAGCCGAGGCCGTCGATGGCGGTGCGGGGGTCGCCGGAGTCCTTCGGGAGGAGGCGGACGGCGGCGAGGAGGGCGGCGCCGCCGAGTACGAGGTTGATCAGGAACATGGGGCGCCAGCCGAGGCCGCCGAGGTCGGCGTCGATGAGGAACCCGGCGAGGACGGGGCCGCCGACGGCGGAGAGCCCCATGACGGGGCCGAAGAGCCCGAACGCCCTGCCGATGTGTTCGCGGGGCCAGGTGGCGCCGAGGATGCCGAACCCCTGCGGGATGACGAGGGCGCCGAACGCGCCCTGGACGAGGCGGGCGGCGACGAGGGTCGCGGGGGTGGGGGCGAGGCCGCAGGCGAGCGAGGCGAGCGTGAAGCCGGTGAGACCGAGCAGGAAGAGGCGCCGCCGCCCGTACTTGTCCCCGAGTCGGCCGCCGACGACGAGGAGGACGCCGAGGGCCAGCGCGTAGGAGGCGCCGAGCCACTGGACGAGGGCGGGGCCGGCGCCGAGGTCCTCGGTGATGGCGGGGGCGGCGATGTTGGTGACGGTGGCGTCGACGAGGTCGAGGACGTCGGCGGCCAGGACGACGGCGAGGACGGCCCAGCGTTTTCGGGGGGTGAGGGGTGGGGTGTGCCGGGTTGTGCTCGGTGGCTGGGCGGTGGCGGTGGTGGCAGTGGCGGTGGGGTCGGTGTTCGGTGGCACGGGGGTCCTTCGGACGGGTTGGGCGGGGTGGACGGGTTGGACGGGTTGGGCGGTGCAGGGGATATTGCTGTGTGGCGCATAATCTGCGTGGCGCAGGTAAATGTGCGGGAAGGGCCCGAGGGCTGTCAAGGCGATATGGGGGTCGGGGTGAGCCCCTGCACCGGGCCGGGGGGACTCCGTGCCGGGCTGGGCGGGCGCCTGCGCGGGACCGGGCGGGCCGCTGCGTCCGTGCCGGGCTGGCCCCTGCGTCGGGCGAGCTTTTGCACGCCGGACGGGCGGACCTTGCCCTGGGCGGGCAGGCCTTCGCCCCGGGCGGATGGGCCCGTGCGCCGGGCGGGCAGTCTCTTGCCCCGAGCGGGCCCCTGCGCCGGGCGGGTAGACCTCTGCACCGGCGGGCGGGCCCCTGTGTCCGGGGCTGGCGAGCCCCTTCGGTGGGTGGGCTCCTCCGCGGCCTGGCGGCCCCCTCCTCCGGCCGGGCAGGCCCCCGCGTCGAGTCGCGCGGCGCTCGCCCCAGCGTGCTCGGGCTCAGCTCAAGGCGACCCGCCAGTCATTGCAGGGGTGCCAATTGCCCTTCGGGTACTCGATGTTCGCCTCCCCGCGCAGCGTGAACCCCGCCTTGCGGCAGACCGCGTTGGACGCGCCGTGGTCCGTCGCGGGAAACGCGTGCAGGGCGGGGTGGCGCCCCGCCGCCCGCGCCTCCGCGATCACCAGCCGCGCCGCGCCCGCGGCGACGCCCCTGCCCTGGAACTCGGGGAGCACGCCCCAGCCGGTCTCCCAGACGGTCTCGCCCTGCCAGACCGTCTCCCAGTACCCGATCGAGCCGGCCGTCTCGCCGTCCAGCGTGATGCGGAACATCCGGCCCTTGCCGACGAGCCCCAGGTAGCGGCGGTGGCGGTCCGCCACCTTCTCGTGCGTCTCGGGGCCGCCCAAGTGTGCCGTCATGGCAGGGGTGTTGAGGCGCAGGAGCAGGGCGAGCCCGCCCTCGTCCACCCACGGTTCGAGCCGCATCTCCGGTGCCTGTGATCGCTCCATTCCCCCACGGTAGGGGGAGGGTCTGACAACGCCCCTGCCCTCAGCGCGGCCCGTACGCGGTCGGCGCGGTGCGGCCGCGTCCGGCCTGGGGGGAACCATGGGGGGGGATCGTAGGCCCGCCAAGAGGAACTCGGACTTCTCGGCCACGCCCGACCACGTCGGCGAGGGCGACGACTGGCGTGAGCGTTTTGTCGCGGAGGCGGAGAAGCTCGTCCGCGCCTGGAGCGAGCCCGGCGCCGACGAGGGCACGACCGGGGCGATGGGCATGCCCGCCGAGACGGTCGCCCGGATGGCGCTGCTCGACCTGACCGTGCACGCCTGGGACCTGGCCCGCGCCACGGGGCAGGAGTACCGGCCGGACGCCGGGAGCGCCGTGGTGGTCGCGCGGCTGCGTGAGACGGTCGACGGACTCGGCCCCACCGCACGGAAGATGGGCGTCTTCGGCGACCCGGCGACGGCGCCCGAGGGCGCCTCCGACTTCGAGCTGCTGCTCGCTCGGACAGGACGCGACCCGCGCTGGAGCCGCGACTGAGGCGCGCGCCCGCAGGGGGCCGGGAGGAGCGGGGGAGCGGAGGCTCAGGGCCAGACCAGGCAGTACGCCTGATGGCCCGCGTCATGCAGGCGGTGGCTGAAGTCCTGCCACTCGTGCAGGAGTTGGTACACGTTGAAGGCGTCGCGGGGGCCGCCGCGGTCCGGGACGGTGGACCAGATGAAGGCCGCGGCGCCCACCGACTCCTCGCCGACGCCGCGCAGCGGGTCGACGACGGTCATGGGGAGCTTCACCACGGCGTAGTCGGGGTGGAGGACGACCAGTTCCAGCGGGGGGACCTTGTGCAGGGGTATGCCCTCGATGCCGGTGAGGACCATCGCGGCCATCGTCTCCGGCTTGATCTTGGTGAACATGCCGCCCATGCCGAGCTCATCGCCGCCGAGCTCCTCGGGTCGCATCGAGATGGGCACGCGGGCGGCGGTCGCACCGTCCGGGGCGCCGAAGTACTTGTACGTCACCCCGACCCCGCCACTCCTGCTGGTCACCCGGTCCCTCCGGGACTCGCCGGATCCGTCGAGCGCCCGGTCGGGCGCCTGCGCCGCCGGTTCCGCTGCCGCCTCGCGTCGGTGCTTGCCCCGCCGGGCACGCCGCGGGCCCAGGCCGTCGGTCCCCTCGCCCAGTCCGCCACCGCGATGCATATCTCCACCCGACTGCTTTGCCAGGGCGGCACGGCCCTGTCTTTTCTAGGCCTCGCGGCCCCCGCCACGCAACCCGATCATCGTGTCAGTGACCTCCCCCACGTTCACCCGCTAAAACGTGGAGTGAAACACCTGTCCGCAGGATGTCCGCGCCCTCTGACACCATGGCTCGTGTGAGCTTCCCGTATAGCGCCCCAGTTTCGCAGACTCTTTTCGACCGTGCGGCGGCCGTGACGCCCGGCGGTGTGAACTCTCCCGTGCGCGCGTTCCGCGCTGTGGGCGGTACGCCCCGTTTCATGGTGTCCGGTACCGGTCCGTACCTGACTGATGCCGACGGCCGCGAGTACGTCGACCTCGTGTGTTCGTGGGGTCCGATGATCCTCGGGCACTCCCACCCCGAGGTGATCGCCGCCGTGCAGGAGGCCGTCTCGCGCGGCACCTCCTTCGGTACGCCGGGCGAGGGCGAGGTCGCGCTCGCCGAGGAGATCGTCGACCGCATCGACCCCGTCGAGCAGGTGCGGCTCGTCTCCAGCGGCACCGAGGCGACCATGTCCGCCATCCGTCTGGCGCGCGGCTTCACCGGCCGCGCCAAGGTGATCAAGTTCGCCGGGTGCTACCACGGGCACGTCGACGCGCTGCTCGCCTCGGCGGGTTCGGGCGTGGCGACCTTCGGGCTGCCCGACACCCCCGGCGTCACCGGTGCCCAGGCGGGCGACACCATCGTCGTGCCGTACAACGACATCGAGGCCGTGCACGAGGCCTTCCACAAGTACCCCGGTGAGATCGCGTGCGTCATCACCGAGGCGTCGCCGGGCAACATGGGCGTGGTGCCGCCGCGGCCCGGCTTCAACGAGGGCCTCAAGACCGCCTGCGCCAAGAACGGCGCCCTCTACATCTCCGACGAGGTGATGACCGGCTTCCGTACGTCGAAGGCCGGCTGGTACGGCGTCGACGGCGTGCGCCCCGACCTGATGACCTTCGGCAAGGTCATGGGCGGCGGATTCCCCGCGGCGGCCTTCGGCGGCCGCGCCGACGTCATGGCGCACCTCGCCCCGGCGGGCCCCGTCTACCAGGCGGGCACGCTGTCCGGCAACCCCGTCGCGACCGCCGCGGGCATCGCCCAGCTGCGGCTCCTGGACGACGCGGCGTACGAGAAGGTGGACGCCGTCTCCGCGCGGCTGCGCGGGCTGGTGACCGAGGCGCTCACCAAGGAGGGCGTCGCCCACCGGGTGCAGAACGCGTCGAACATGTTCTCCGTCTTCTTCACCGACCGCGAGGTGCGCGACTACGAGGGCGCGAAGGCGCAGGAGTCCTTCCGCTTCACCGCGTTCTTCCACTCGATGCTGTCGCAGGGCGTCTACCTGCCGCCGTCGGCCTTCGAGTCCTGGTTCGTGTCCACCGCCCACGACGAGCAGGCCGTCGAGCGCGTCGCCGCCGCCCTGCCGGCTGCCGCGCGCGCGGCCGCGGAAGCGACGGAGGCCACCGCATGAGCGGCACCGCAGCGGGCGACGAGCTGACCGTCGTCCACCTGATGCGCCACGGTGAGGTGCACAACCCCGACGGGATCCTGTACGGGCGGCTGCCCGACTACCACCTGTCCGAGCTGGGCCGCCAGATGGCCGACCGCGTCGCCGAGCACCTGGCCCGGCGCGACGTCACGCACGTCGTGGCCTCGCCGCTGGACCGCGCGCAGGAGACGGCCACGCCGATCGCCAAGGTGCACGGCCTCGACCTCGCCACCGACGGGCGGCTCATCGAGGCGGGCAACGTCTTCGAGGGCAAGACCTTCGGGGTGGGCGACGGCGCGCTGAAGAACCCGGACAACTGGAAGCACCTCGTCAACCCCTTCAAGCCGTCCTGGGGCGAGCCGTACATCGAGCAGGTCGTACGGATGATGGGCGCCCTGGACGCGGCGAAGGACGCGGCCCGCGGGCACGAGGCGGTGTGCGTGAGCCACCAGCTGCCGATCTGGATCGTGCGCAGCTTCGTGGAGAAGCGGCGGCTGTGGCACGACCCGCGCAAGCGGCAGTGCACGCTGGCGTCGCTGACGTCGTTCACCTATCGCGGCGACAAGATCGTTTCGGTGGGTTACAGCGAGCCCGCCCGGGATCTCGTGCCCGCACATCTCCTCGCCGGCGCCAAGCCCGTGAAGGGCAGGAATAAGGGCAACGGCAAGGCATTCGGGGCCTGATAAAACGGCCCGTGATCGACCGCGTGTAATCGCGCGGCAACTGTATGTCCCTTCTCGGTAAATCCGCACAATTTAATGCGGCTTGCCGGAACCTCGAAGTTCGTCGCGCCCTCTAACTGGTCGTCCCTCTTGCTTGGCACCTACAGCGAGAACGGATCCAGGGGCGCGACGAATGGGGATGGGAATGCGCGACATCAGCCGCAGGGGAATGCTCGGAGTCGGGGCCGGCGCGGCCGCCGCTTTCGGGCTCGCAGCATGCGGCTCGGGCGGCGGCGATTCGTCCGGGCCCGCCGGAAAGGCCGGCGACGGCCAGGGCGGTGCCGCGAAGCGCCCGGCCAAGCCGATCGGTGACGGGTCGACCGCTTACACCGGTAAGCAGCCTCGTCAGCCGGGCAAGCCGGTACCGCTGCAGCCCGGTGAGACGCCCCCGCAGTTCGTGATCTTCTCCTGGGACGGTGCGGGCGAGGTCGGGAACGGACTGTTCCCGCGTTTCCTCAAGCTCGCCGAGGAACACGACGCACGCATGACGTTCTTCCTCTCCGGGCTTTATCTGCTGCCCGAATCGAAGAAGCGTATGTACCGGCCGCCGAACAACGCGGTCGGCGCGTCCGACATCGGTTATCTCACCGACGGTCACATCAAGGACACGCTGAAGTACGTACGGCAGGCATGGCTCGAGGGCCATGAAATCGGCACGCACTTCAACGGGCACTTCTGCTCGGGCACCGGAACGGTGGGCAACTGGACGTCCGCGCAATGGCAGGACGAGATCGACCAGGCCAAGTCCTTTGTGAAGAAGTGGCGCACCAACACGGGTTGGACCGATCTGCCGTCGCTGCCCTTCGACTACGACAAGGAACTCGTCGGCGGCCGCACGCCCTGTCTGCTCGGCCAGGACAATCTGCTGCCGACGGCGAAGAAGCTCGGCTGGCGCTACGACGCGTCCTCGCCCGGCGGCCGCCAGAAGTGGCCGCAGAAGAAGATGGGCGTCTGGGACCTGCCGCTGCAGGCCATGCCCTTCCCCGGGCACTCCTTCGAGGTCCTGTCGATGGACTACAACATCCTCGCCAACCAGTCGAAGAACTCCACGAAGGCGCCGCCGGCCAACTACCCGGGCTGGCGCAAGCAGGCCACCGAGGCCTACATAGCCGGGTTCAAGCGCGCCTACGAGAGCAACCGTGCGCCGTTCTTCATCGGCAACCACTTCGAGGAGTGGAACGGCGGCATCTACATGGATGCCGTCGAGGAGGCCCTGAAGCACATCGCCGGGAAGAAGGACGTACGCCTCGTCTCCTTCCGTCAGTTCGTCGACTGGCTCGACGTGCAGGACCCCAAGGTCCTCGCCAAGCTCCAGGGGCTGGAGGTCGGCCAGCAGCCGGCCGGCGGCTGGAAGAACCTGCGCTGACCGAAGCGCGGCACGCGCGTGGCCCCCTCCGACACGTCGGAGGGGGCCACGCGCGCGTCCGGAGGGGGCCGTACGCCCGTCTGAAGAGCGTGTTTCCGGAGTTGTTCCGCGAGGGGAGGGGGTGCGGAAGATCCCCGATTCGGACATGCGAAACTTTTCACATGAGTGTTGCCTGCCGTGCCCCACACCGCACCGATAGCAGCAGTCGACGCCGCAGCCGTGCTGCCCTGCTCACCGCAGGACTCTCGGTCGTCGCGCTGGCGCTGTCCGCCTGCAGCTCCGGCGGCACGTCGGGTGGTTCCGGAAACACCAACTTCATCGCCGGTTCCGACGGCATCGCCACCGTCAAGAAGGGCGACCGCAAGGCGGCCCCCTCGCTCGACGGGGAGACCCTCGACGGCAAGAACCTGAACATCGCCGAGGACTACAAGGGCAAGGTCGTCGTCCTCAACGTCTGGGGCTCCTGGTGCGCGCCGTGCCGGCTCGAGGCGCCGCACTTCGTCAAGGTCGCCGAGGACACCAAGGCCAAGGGCGTCGAGTTCGTCGGGATCAACACCCGCGACCCGCAGCGCGGCCCCGCGATCCAGTTCGAGAAGCAGCACGGCATTCCCTACCCGAGCCTGCACGACCCGATGGGCAAGCTGATGCTCCGCTTCCCCAAGGGCTCGCTCAACCCGAACTTCATCCCCTCCACGCTCGTCATCGACCGGGACGGGAAGATCGCGGCCCGCTCGCAGCAGCCGCTGAACGAAGAGAAGCTGCGGAAGATGATCGACCCCGTGCTCGCGGAGAAGTGATGTCGACGCTCGCGGCCATCAGCGGCCCGAACCAGACCGTGATGAGCGGGGCGCTCCTGCTGGCGCTGCCCATCGCTCTGCTCGGCGGTCTCGTCTCCTTCTTCTCGCCGTGCGTGCTGCCGCTCGTGCCGGGCTACCTGTCGTACGTCACCGGGGTCAGCGGCCAGGACATGGCCGAGGCCAAGCGGGGCCGGATGGTCGCGGGCTCCGGGCTCTTCGTGCTCGGCTTCACCGTCGTCTTCGTCTCCTACGGCGCGCTGTTCGGCGAGTTCGGGCGGACCCTGCAGGAGAACCAGAGCATCGTCACTCGGGTGCTCGGTGGGGTGATGATCGTGCTCGGGTTCTTCTTCATGGGACTCATGCCCAAGGTCTCCCAGCGGGAGTTCCGTTTTCACAAGAAGCCCGCCGTCGGCCTCGCGGGCGCCCCGATACTGGGCGCCCTGTTCGCCGTCGGCTGGGCGCCCTGCGTCGGTCCGACGCTCGCTGCCGTCAGCGTGCTCTCCCTCGACCAGGCGAGCGCGGGGCGCGGTGCGCTGCTGAGCGTCGCGTACTGTCTGGGACTCGGTGTCCCGTTCATCCTCGCGGCCGTCGCCTTCCGCAAGGCGCTCGGCGCCTTCGGCTGGGTGAAGCGGCACTACGTCTGGGTGATGCGCATCGGCGGCATCATGATGATCGCGACCGGGCTGCTCCTCGTCACCGGCGTGTGGGACAGCATCGTGCAACAGATGCAGGTCTGGTCGAGCGGCTACACGGTGGGGATCTGAATCCATGAGCAAGACCGAAGCTCCCGAAGGCACGACCGAGGCCCGCGAGGAGAACGACCTCGGTGCCGCCGGTGCCAAGCTCTCGACCGCCCCGCAGGAACGGGACGAGCCGCCCAACATGCCGCGCCTCGGCGTCATCGGCTGGGCCCGCTGGTTCTGGCGGCAGCTGACCTCGATGCGGGTCGCCCTGATCCTGCTCCTGCTCCTCTCGCTCGGCGCGATCCCCGGCTCGCTGATCCCGCAGAACAACGTCGACGAGCTCAAGGTCCAGGACTTCATGGACCGGCACACCACGCTCGGCCCGCTCTACGACAAGCTGCAGCTCTTCGACGTCTACAGCTCCGTGTGGTTCTCCGCGATCTACATCCTGCTCTTCGTCTCCCTCATCGGCTGCATCGTGCCCCGCACCTGGCAGTTCGTCGGCCAGCTGCGCGGCCGCCCGCCGGGCGCCCCCAAGAAGCTGACCCGGCTGCCCGCGTACACGACGTGGCGCACCGACGCCGAGCCCGAGCAGGTGCACGAGGCCGCGCTCGCGATGCTCAAGCAGCGCCGCTTCCGCGCACACACCGCGGGCTCCGGCGCGGGCGCGTCGGTCGCCGCCGAGAAGGGGTACCTGCGCGAGGCCGGCAACCTGATGTTCCACATCGCGCTGATCGTGATGCTGATCGCGTTCGCCGCCGGGCAGCTCCTCAAGTCCGAGGGCGGCAAGCTGGTCATGGAGGGCGACGGCTTCTCCAACACCCTCAGCCAGTACGACGACTTCAAGTCCGGCAGCCTCTTCGACACCGGGAACCTGGAGCCGTTCAGCTTCCGGCTCGACAAGTTCGTCGGCACGTACGAGAAGTCGGGCCCCAACCGCGGCACCGCCCGCACCTACCGCGCCGACGTCAGCTACAGCGAAGGCCCCGACGGCGCTGAGAAGAAGAAGTCCATCGAGGTCAACAAGCCGCTCGAGGTCGACGGCTCGAAGGTCTACCTCATCGGCCACGGCTTCGCGCCCGCCGTCACCGTCCGCGACGGCAAGGGCAAGGTCGTCTACCAGGCGTCCGTGCCGGTGCTGCCCATCGACCAGAACGGCACGGCCACCGGCGCCATCAAGGTCATGGACGGCTACCGCGACAAGAACGGCAAGGCGGAGCAGCTCGGGTTCAACGCCTTCTTCGTGCCGACCTTCGCGGGGGTGGGCAAGGGCCAGATGTTCTCGCAGTTCCCCGCCGCCGACTACCCGGTGCTCGCGCTGTCCGCGTACCACGGCAGCCTGGGCGTCGACGCGGGCATCCCGCAGAACGTGTACCAGCTGGACACCCGCAAGATGACGAAGTTCAAGGGCGCCGACGGTGAGTTGTTCAAGCAGCGGCTGCGCCCCGGCGAGACCATGAAGCTTCCGAACGGCGCCGGGTCGATCACCTTCGAGAAGGACCTCAAGGAGTGGGCGACCTTCCAGATCTCCCAGCAGCCCGGCACCGGCTGGGCGCTCGGCGGCGCGATCGCCGCCGTCGCCGGTCTCGCGGGGTCGCTGTTCATCCAGCGCCGCCGCGTATGGGTACGGGCGGTGCGGGGCGCCGACGGCGTCACCGTCGTCGAGATGGCGGGCCTCGGCCGCAGCGAGTCCGCCAAGGTGCCCGAAGAGCTCTCCCAGCTCGCCGCTCAGCTGCACGACCGGGCGCCGACGGCGCCCCAGCCAGACCCGGACGAGGAAGCCTCCTCCGACTCCGACCCCGATGTCGTACCTGCCGAAGGGGCTGAGAAGTGAATCTCGCCGCCACCCTGGCCGCCGAGCCCAACGAGAACCTCGCGCACATCAGCAACGTGCTGATCTACTCCGCGATGGCCGTCTACCTCCTGGCCTTCTTCGCGCACATGGCGGAGTGGCTCTTCGGCAGCCGCAGCAAGGTCGCCCGCACCGCGGCCGCGCTCACGCCGAGCAAGACCGCCGCGGCCGCCGCGCCCGTCGTCACCGCCAAGGCCGCGGGCGGCACCGCCACCCTGGAGCGGCCCAAGGTCGTCACCCGGTCCGTGGCCGGCACCCGGGACGTCCCCGACGGGCCCGGTGCCGCCGCGGGCGACGAGAAGGGCGACCTCTACGGCCGCATCGCCGTGTCGCTCACCGTCCTCGCGTTCCTGCTCGAGTTCGGCGGTGTGCTCACCCGCGCGCTGTCCGTGCAGCGGGCGCCGTGGGGCAACATGTACGAGTTCAGCATCACCTTCTCCACCGTCGCCGTCGCCGTGTACCTGGTGCTGATGGCGCTGAGGAAGAACATCGCCTGGCTCGGCCTCCCGCTGGTCACGACGGTCCTGCTCGACCTCGGTCTCGCCGTCACCGTCCTGTACACCTCCAGCGACCAGCTGGTCCCCGCCCTGCACTCGTACTGGCTGTGGATCCACGTCTCCACCGCGATCTTCTGCGGCGCCGTCTTCTACGTCGGCGGCGTCGGCACGCTGCTCTACCTCTTCCGGGACAGCTACGAGACGAAGCTGGCGACCGGCGGGCAGCCCGGCAGGTTCGCCACGTCGGTCCTGGAGCGGCTGCCCTCGGCGGCCTCGCTCGACAAGTTCTCGTACCGCCTGAACGCCGCGATCTTCCCGCTCTGGACGTTCACGATCATCGCGGGCGCGATCTGGGCGGGCGACGCGTGGGGTCGCTACTGGGGCTGGGACCCCAAGGAGGTCTGGTCCTTCATCACGTGGGTCGCCTACGCCGGCTACCTGCACGCCCGCGCCACGGCCGGCTGGAAGGGCCGCAAGGCCGCCTACCTGGCCCTGATCGCCTTCGGCTGCTGGCTGTTCAACTACTACGGCGTGAACATCTTCGTCACCGGCAAGCACTCGTACGCCGGGGTCTGACCCCCGCGCACCGCCGCTCAAGGCCGGTTCCCGTGACCCAAGTCACGGGAACCGGCCTTTGCCGTACGGACAGTCAGGAGGTGTGGAGACGCATCAGGAGGAGCTCGCGCGACAGCGGGCGCGGCGGGAGGGCCAACAGGCTCTGCGCGCCCGCATCAGGGGCGGGGACGAGCGGGCGTTCGGCGAGCTCTTCGACGCGTACGCGCGCTCGGTCTACAACCACGCCTATCGCCTCACCGGCGACTGGGCACAGGCCGAGGACGTCGTCTCCCTGACCTTCCTCGACGCGTGGCGGCTGCGCGGCAGGATCGACGAGGAAGGCGGTTCGCTGCGGCCCTGGCTGCTCGGCGTCGCCACGAACGTCACCCGCAACACGCGCCGGGCGGCGCGCAGGCACGCGGCCGCCGTCGCCCGGCTGCCGCGGGAGGAGACCGTCGGCGACTTCGCGGACGAGCTCGCCGGGCGCATCGACGACAGGGCGCAGCTCGACCTCGTCCGCACGGCACTGGCCACGCTGCGCCGGGCCGAACGCGAGGTGCTCGCGCTGTGCGTGTGGTCAGGGCTCGAGTACGCCGCTGCCGCCGCCGCGCTCGGCATACCCGTCGGCACGGTGCGCTCCCGCCTCTCCCGGGCCCGGGCGAAACTCGCGAAAGCCCTGGAACCCCCCGAGGGGAGCGGACAGCCGAGAGAGGACCGCACCACCGCGGTCAGGCCCGTCAGGGAGGGAGACCGATGAACGAATTCTCCGAACGAGACCTTCCGCCGGGCCGTCATCGCCTGCTCAGGGAGCATCTGTTGACCGAGATACGGCAGCACGGAAAGGCGGCGTCCGCGCCGCGGCGGAACGCCAGGATCTGGTTCCGGCCCGCGTTCGTCGCGGGCGCGGTGGCCGCGGTCGTCGCGGCGGGCGTGCTGGTCGCCTCGCCGTTCGGCGACCGGGCGGCGCAGGCGGAGCCGCCGTCGAAGGAGACGGTGCGGATGCTGGAGGAGATCGCCGCGGCGGCGAAGGCGCAGCCCGCGCCCAAGGGGATCCGGGACGACCAGTACGTGTACATCAGGAGCAAGGGCGCCCATATGGCGGGCGGTGACGACGGGCCGATGAAGCTCGAACCCGTCCGGTCCCGCGAGTACTGGCTCTCGGTGGACGGCAAGCACGACGAGATGCTGAACGAGCCCGAAGGCGGCTTCCGGAACGAGATCGTGGAGCAGGAGGGGCCGCCCCTGCCGTCGGACACCAACTACCGCAACCTGGAGAAGCTGCCGACCGACCCGGTCAACATGCTCGACTGGCTCCACGCCGAGGCCGACGGCGACACCACCGCCGACCAGGCCGCATTCGTTCTCGTCGGCGATCTCTCCTACGAGTCGCTGATGCCGCCGAAGCAGGCGGCCGCGCTCTACCTCGCCGCTTCCAGGATCCCCGGCGTCAGGCTGATCGGCGACGCGGTCGATGCCGAAGGACGGCACGGCGTCGCCATCGCGCGGGAGGACCAGGGTGAGCGGCAGGAGCTGATCTTCGACCGGAGGACCAAGCGGTTCCTCGGCGAACGGGAGGTCGCGGTGGAGGACCTGCCGTACGGCCCGAAGAAGGGCGACGTCCTCGCACACACCGCCATCCTGGAGCGCGGTGTCGTCGACAGATTGGGCATACGCCCCTAGGGGCATACGCGGCCACGGGCCGGGCTACTCCACGGTGATCGCGTCCAGTTGGGCCCGCAGGTACACGTGCGAGTCCACGCCCCGGACGTCCGTGCCCGGGTCGCACTCGTAGAAGTACACGAGCGACATCAGCTCCTCGGCGGGCAGGTCGGCCGGCGGCGGCAGCACGCGGTGGCGGCCGGACTGCCAGCGGCCGCCGGTCCAACGTGCCATCAGGTCGCCGATGTTGACCGTGAAGGCCGCCGGGTCGAACGGCGCGTCCTGCCAGCCGTCCTCGTCCGTGAAGACCTGGAGTCCGCCCCGGCCCGCCTCCCGGTCGAGGACCGTCACCGTGCCGAAGTCGGTGTGCGGGCCGATGCGGAACTGGCCCGGCTCCGGCTCGCCCGTCCTCTCCCGGCCCGGGTACCAGTTGATGTTGAAGCCCCAGGTGGGGTGGCCGGTGTGGCGGGTGAAGAAGTCCGCCTCCTCGCCGAGCGCCACGCCGAGGAGTTCGAGGAGGCGGTCCGAGAGCGAGCGCATCTGCCGCAGATACGTCGTCACCAGGCCCCGCAGCTCGGGCGCCTCCCGCGGCCAGGTGTTCGCCGCGAACCACTGCGCGTCGACGGCCGCGTCACCGGTCGGCTCGTCGGCGGCGAAGGACAGCGACTCCTTGAGGTCCGGGGGAGCGGCCGTGCCCTCCGCGTAGCTGTTGGCCTCGGCGCCGGGGCCGAGCCAGCCGCGCCCGCCGACCTTCACCGCGTACGGCCGCTTCGCCCGCTCGGGCAGGTGGAAGAAGTCCCGGGCCGATGAGCGGATCGCCGTGCGCAGCGCCGGGTCGACGCCGTGCCCGGTCACCAGGAGGAACCCGGCCGTGCGCAGGGCCTCGTCGACGGTCCGTGCCGTTCGCGCGCGGGCCTCGGGGTCGCCGGAAAGCCACGGCCGCAGGTCGACCGTCGGAATGCGGGATGCGCTGCTCATGCCTGCCATCGTGCCCACGCGAGGCTCCCGTCAGGCCTCATCGACAGGGCCGATGGACCCATCGGGAGGACGCCCCACTGGCGCGTGGACCAGCACATATGTCCGCTCGTACGTTCCTTCCATGACCTCAAGGAACGCCCTGGAGAACCGGGGCACAGCCCAGCTCACCGCCGCCATGGTGCTCTCCGGCACCCTCGGCGTCTTCGTCGTCGAGTCCGGCGCGAGCGCCTTCGACGTCGTCTTCTTCCGCGTCCTGTTCGGCGCCCTCGCCCTCGGCGCGTACGCCTTCGCCCGCGGCTACTTCCGCGGCCACGGCCTCACCCGCAAGAAGCTCGGACTCGCCGCGCTCGGCGGCGTGTTCATCGTCTTCAACTGGGTGTTCCTCTTCAAGGCGTACGAGGCCACCTCGATCTCCCTGGCCACCGTCGTCTACCACACGCAGCCGTTCTTCCTCGTGCTGCTGAGCGCCCTCGTCCTGCGTGAGCGCCTCGCCCGCTCCCAACTCGGCTGGCTGGCCGTCGCGTTCGCGGGCCTCCTGCTGGTGTCGGGGGTGCGGCCGGGCGACGCGGGCTCCCTCGCGGGCATCGGCCTCGCGCTCCTGGCCGCCGTCCTCTACGCCCTCTCCACGCTCGTGACCAAGCGCGTCACCGGCGTCCGTCCGCACCTGATCGCCCTCGTCCAGGTCGTCGTCGGCATCCCGCTCCTGCTGCCCTTCACCGACTTCGGCGCGATGAGCGGCACCGGCACGGGATGGGCCTGGCTCGCCGGACTCGGCGTGATCCACACCGGCCTGATGTACGTCCTGATGTACGCGGCGTACGCGAAGCTGCCCACCGCCAAGATCGCCGTGCTCGCCTTCACCTACCCGGCGGTCGCGATGATCGCGGACTGGGCGGTCTACGGCCACCACATCGGGCTCGTCCAGGCGCTCGGCGTCCCGCTGATCGTCCTCGCCAGCCTGAAGGTCACGCTGGCCCGGACGGCGGGCCCTGCTCCCGCACGAGCCGCACGGCCTGCTCCACGAACAGCCGCACCTGCGGCGGCAGACGCTTCCCCGACCGCCACGCGAGCTGCGTCCACAGCGTGAACGGCGGCTCCCACGCGAGGCGCACGAGCGTGCCCGCCGCCAGCTCCCGCGCCACGGTCACGGCGGGCAGCAGGGCCACGCCGAGCCCGCCCGCCACCCCCTGCTTCGTCGCCTCGATGGTGCCGAACTCCATGAACGGCGGCGGCGCCCCGGTCCGCGTGCGCAGCTCGTCCTCGAAGAGGTCCCGGTAGGGGCAGCCGGGCTCGGTGCCGACGAGCTGCGCCGACGCCAGGTCCGCCGTGCTCAGCTCCCGCGCGCCGCCCGCAGCCAGCGGATGGGCCGGGGCGCAGACCAGGACCAGCGGCTCCTCGGCGAGGACCTCGGTCTCCAGGCCCTGGTGCGCGGTCTCGGGCTCCATCAGGAAGCCCACGTCGTACGTGCCCTGCCGCAGCGCCCGCCGGGTCTCGTCGCCGAGCGTGGGGCGCAGCGTGAGCCGCACCTTCGGATAGCGGTGGTGGAAGAGTTCGAGGAGCGGCGGCAGCTGGTAGGAGGTCAGGGACTCCATCGTGCCGACCGCGATCGTGCCGGACGGCTCATCGGCGCCGACGACCGCGGCCCGTGCCTCGTCGGCGAGTTCGATGATCTGCCGGGCGTAGGGGAGCAGCCGCTCGCCCGCCTCCGTGAGCCTTATCCGGCTGCCGAGCCGGTCGAAGAGTTCGGTGCCGAGGGAGGTCTCCAGGGCGCGGATCTGGCTGGTCACGCTGGACTGCGCGTACTTCAGCTCGGCGGCGGCCCGGGTGAAGCTGAGGACGGTGGCGACCTTCTCGAAGGTCGCCAGCAGCCGTATCTCCATCGGCCGTCAGCCCTCGTCGCCCTGGTCCCGCCGCTTCTTGTCCGGGTCCTCGTCCCGCAGGGACTTCAGGAACTCGGGGTTGTCGTCGGGCGCCACCCAGCGCGTGCTGCCCCCGCGGCCCCGCCCGCCGATGCCGCCGCCCGCGCCGGGCGCGTGGCGCACCTTGCCGGTGACGAACCAGGCGATCGGGCCGAGCAGGACCTCTCCGAAGAGCAGCACGATGATGACCCACACCACCTTGGGGAGGTGCCTGACCTCTTTCTCCGGGGTGTTCAGGACATCGATGAAGGCATAGATCCACACCGCCAGGACCAGCAGGAACGGCAGATACCTGAGCATGGTGGCGCGATCCCCCAAGCGGTGGCGGCGAGGAGCGTGCGAGCCCCCGGTGACGGGGCCAGGGTAGCCGGTGCCGGATACTGGAACGCATGGCTTACGACGATCTTCGCTCCCTGCTCCGGGCACTGGACCGCGAGGGCGATCTCAAGCGCATCAAGGCCGAGGTCGACCCGTACCTGGAGGTCGGCGAGATCACCGACCGCGTCCAGAAGGCGGGCGGGCCCGCGCTCCTCTTCGAGAACGTCAACGGCTCCTCGATGCCCCTGGCCATGAACGTGTACGGGACGGACCGCCGCCTCCTGAAGGCGCTCGGCCTGACGTCGTACAACGAGATCAGCGACAAGATCGGCGGCCTGCTCAAGCCGGAGCTGCCGCAGGGCTTCGTCGGGGTGCGCGAGGCTTTCGGGAAGCTCGGCGCGATGACGCACGTGCCGCCGAAGAAGGTGAAGTCGGACAGCGCCCCCGTGCAGGAGGTCGTCCTCACCGGCGACGACGTCGACCTGGAGCAGCTGCCCGCGCTCTTCACCTGGCCCGAGGACGGCGGCTCCTTCTTCAACCTGGGCCTGACCCACACCAAGGACCCCGACACGGGCGTGCGCAACCTCGGCCTGTACCGGCTCCAGCGCCACGACAAGCGCACCATCGGCATGCACTGGCAGATCCACAAGGACAGCCGCAACCACTACCAGGTGGCCGCCCGCAGGGGCGAGAAGCTGCCGGTCGCGATCGCCTTCGGCTGTCCGCCCGCCGTGACGTACGCCTCCACGGCGCCGCTGCCCGGTGACATGGACGAGTACATGCTGGCCGGGTTCATCCAGGGCAAGCGCGTGGAGATGGTCGACTGCAAGACGGTCCCGCTCCAGGTCCCGGCGCACGCCGAGGTCGTCATCGAGGGCTGGCTGGAGCCGGGCGAGATGCTGCCCGAGGGTCCCTTCGGCGACCACACCGGCTTCTACACGCCGCAGGAGGACTTCCCCGCGCTGAAGATCGACTGCGTGACGATGCGGAGGCGCCCGCTGCTCCAGTCGATCGTGGTCGGCCGCCCGCCGACGGAGGACGGCCCCCTCGGCCGCGCCACCGAGCGCTTCTTCCTGCCCCTCCTGAAGGTGATCGTCCCGGACATCGTGGACTACCACCTGCCGGAGTCGGGCGGCTTCCACAACTGCGCGATCGTCTCGATCGACAAGAAGTACCCGAAGCACGCGCAGAAGGTCATGCACGCCATCTGGGGCGCCCACATGATGTCGCTGACCAAGCTGATCGTGGTCGTGGACAAGGACTGCGACGTGCACAACCTGCACGAGGTGTCCTGGCGCGCGCTCGGCAACACGGACTACGCGCGCGACCTGACGGTGGCCGAAGGCCCCGTCGACCACCTCGACCACGCCTCCTACCAGCAGTTCTGGGGCGGCAAGGCAGGCATCGACGCGACGAAGAAGCTGCCCGAGGAGGGCTACACCCGGGACGGGGGCTGGCCGAACATGGTCGAGTCCGACCCGGAGACGGCGGCGAAGGTCGACCGTCGCTGGAAGGAGTACGGACTCTCGTGAGTTCAGCATCAGCCGCGCTCCCGCAGCCGGGGCGCACCAAGGCATTCCTGCGCCTGGTCATGATCGAGCACTCGGTCTTCGCGCTGCCCTTCGCCTACATCGCCGCGCTGACGGCGATGTTCCGGCTGGACGGGAACATCCACTGGGGGCGGCTGCTCCTGGTCACCGTCTGCATGGTGGGCCTGCGGACCTTCGCTATGGCCGCGAACCGGATCATCGACCGCGAGATCGACGCCCGCAACCCGAGGACCGCGCACCGCGAACTGGTCACGGGCGCGGTCTCGGTGAAGTCCGCGTGGACCGGCGCGCTGATCGCGCTCGTGGTGTTCCTCGCCTCGGCCGCGCTGCTCAACCCGCTCTGCCTGGCGCTCGCGCCCGTCGCGGTGATCCCGATGGTGGTCTATCCGTACGGCAAGCGGTTCACGAACTTCCCGCAGGCGATCCTCGGCCTGGCCCAGGCGATGGGCCCGGTCGGCGCCTGGATCGCGGTCACCGGCGAGTGGTCGGGCCAGGCGGTCGTCCTCGGCCTCGCGGTCGGCGTCTGGATCGGCGGCTTCGACCTGATCTACGCCTGCCAGGACGTGGAGACCGACCGCGAGGTCGGCGTGAAGTCGGTGCCCGCGCGCTTCGGCATCCCCGCCGCCATCCGGGGCGCCCGCTGCTGTCACCTGGTGACCACGGCGCTCCTCGTCTGGTACGCGGCGTCCACCGACGCGGGCGGGTTCTTCTGGCTCGGTCTCGCGGTCGTCGCGGGTGCCTTCGTCTACGAGCACTGGATCGTGCGGCCGCACGACCTGTCCCGGCTGAACCGCGCCTTCTTCCAGGTGAACGGTTTCATCGGGATCGCCCTGTTCGCGTGCGCGCTGCTCGACCTGCTCGTACGCGGCCTCACCGTCTGAAACACCGCCGGATAGGCTTCACAGCGTGAACCCAGGAGATACAGAGCGTAGGCCTTGGATCGTGGGGGTGTCGGGCGCCTCGGGCACTCCGTACGCCGCCGCGGTCCTGCGGGCTCTGCTGACGGCGGGCGAGAGCGTGGACCTCGTGGTCTCGCGTGCCTCGCGGCTGACGCTGCTCGACGAGACGGGCATCGCGTTCCGGGACGCGCACTGGCGGGACGACCTGCGGCAGTGGCTGGGGCGCGGCGCGGACGGCAAGCCGGGCGTGTTCGACGCCGATGTGTCGGACGTGCGGTACTGGGCCGCCGGTGACCTGGCGGCGGGCCCTTCCTCGGGTTCGTACGCGACGAAGGGGATGCTGATCGTGCCGGCGTCCACGGCGTGCGTCGCCGGGGTGGCGCTCGGACTGTCGAAGGATCTGCTGCAGCGGTCGGCGAGCGTGACGCTCAAGGAAGGCCGACGGCTCGTGGTCTGCGTGCGCGAGACACCGCTGAACGGGCAGACGCTGAAGCACTTGGTGAGCCTGGACGAGGCGGGCGCGATCGTGCTGCCCGCCTCTCCGGCGTTCTACGCGGGGGCGACGCACATCCAGGATCTGGTGGACTTCGTCGCCGGGCGGGTGCTGGACGCGGCGCGGGTGCCGCATCGGCTGTACCGCCGGTGGGAGGGCGAGCTCGGCTCCGGATCCGGAGGTGGCTCTCGCTCCCGGGAGGGTTAGCGCTTCTTGGCGGACAGCTTCCTGCGGAGGCCGCCCTTTCGCGCGGAGGTGGGCTGGTGGGCACGCGAGCGGTTGGCCAGGTCCTGAAGCTCGCGCATCCGGGCGTAGGCCATCTCGATCGAGTACACGGTGACTCACTCCTGAAGGATCGTCGTTGATCGGCTGAGATTGAGAAAGATTCACAGGGGCTAGACCCTGTTACGCCTTAGATTCTACACATAGACTCGCGGTATCGCTGAATAATGAAAGGCATCGCACCTATGGACGCCGTGGACAGGCAGCTCATCCAGGCCCTGCGGGAGAACGGCCGCGCCTCGTACGCCGAACTCGGGCGGCTCGTGGGCCTCTCCGGGCCCAGCGTCACGGACCGGATCAACCGCCTCGAAGCGGCCGGTGTCATCACGGGTTACCGCGCCACCGTCGACTCCGCCTCGCTCGGTCTCGGCGTCATCGCCCTCATCGGCATCTCGCTCTCCGACGCCGCCGACCACGAGGACGTGGCGCGGCGCCTGAAGGACCTGCACGAGATCGAGGACTGCTGGTTCATCGCGGGCGACGACTCGTACATGCTCAAGGTCAGGGCCAGCGACGTCGACGGCCTGGAGAAGACGATCCGCCGGCTCAGCGGCACCCGGGGCGTGTCCAGGACACGTACGACGATCGTGCTCTCCACCAAGTGGGAGAACCGCGTCGGGGAGCTCCCGGAAGAGGAGTAGGCCCCGCCCCGGACCCGCGTGGCGGGGGAGTACGGTTGGCGGAGTTTGTCGTAGGTCGTGGGTCGCTGGGAGAGGTAAGGGCGAGGGCATGGACGCAGGTCTCAAGCGCGATCTTGAGCAGAAGGTCCGGGACGGTGAGCGGCTGTCCCGCGAGGACGGCATCGCGCTCTACGAGTCGGATGACCTCGCCTGGCTCGGCGGCCTCGCCCACGAGGTGCGCACGCGCAAGAACGGCGACGTCGTGCACTTCAACGTCAACCGCCACCTCAACATGACCAACGTGTGCACCGCGTCGTGCGCGTACTGCTCGTTCCAGCGCAAGCCGGGCGAGAAGGACGCGTACACGATGCGCATCGAGGAGGCCGTCCGCCTCGCCAAGGCGATGGAGGGCGAGAACCTCACCGAGCTGCACATCGTCAACGGCCTGCACCCGAACCTGCCGTGGCGCTACTACCCGCGTTCGCTGAGCGAGCTCAAGAAGGCGCTGCCGAACGTCTCCCTGAAGGCCTTCACCGCGACGGAGATCCACCACTTCGAGACGATCTCGGGGATGTCGGCGTCCGACATCCTCGACGAGCTGATCGAGGCCGGTCTGGAGTCCCTCACCGGCGGCGGCGCGGAGATCTTCGACTGGGAGGTGCGGCAGCACATCGTCGACCACCGCACCCACTGGGAGGACTGGTCGCGCATCCACCGCCTCGCGCACGAGAAGGGTCTGAAGACCCCCTCCACGATGCTGTACGGCCACATCGAGGAGCGCCGCCACCGCGTCGACCACGTCCTTCGCCTGCGTGAGCTGCAGGACGAGACCGGCGGCTTCCAGGTCTTCATCCCGCTGCGCTACCAGCACGACTTCGTCGACATGCAGGACGGCAAGGTCCGCAACAAGCTGCAGGCGCGCACGACCATGGCGTCGGGCGCCGAGGCCCTGAAGACCTTCGCGGTCTCGCGGCTCCTCTTCGACAACGTCCCGCACGTCAAGGTCTTCTGGGTCATGCACGGCCTCCAGACCACCCAGCTCGCGCTGCAGCACGGCGCGGACGACATGGACGGCTCGGTCGTCGAGTACAAGATCACGCACGACGCGGACAACTTCGGCACCCCGAACAAGCTGACCCGCGAGGACCTCCTCGACCTGATCCGCGAGGCGGGCTTCCGCCCGGTCGAGCGGAACACGCGCTACGAGTCGATCCGCGAGTACGACGGCCCCGACCCGATGCTGCGGGAGACGCCGCAGGCCATGCGGGTCTGACAGCCGGTTCCCAGAGCGGCCGACGGTCCGTACGAGGGCCTCACCCCCTTGCCGGACGTGCCTCCTTGCATGCTTCACTGGAGGGGCTCGTCCTACTCGGGCCCATTTCGGAACGGAAGAGTGGATTGACATGCTCCGCTACACGCTGATGCGCCTCGGGATCTTCGTGGGTTGCTTCTTGGTCGTCTGGGGCCTCGTCTACTCCGAGATCCTGCCGCGCGGCCTCGGCGACTCGAACCTGCTGTGGGTGCTCCTGCTCTCGCTGGTCATCTCCGCGCCCATCAGCTTCGTGGCCCTGCGCAAGGAGCGCGACCGCGCCTCGATGGACGTCGTCGCCCGCGTGGACCGCGCCAAGGCGAACCTGGACGCCAACCGCACCCAGGAGGACGACGCGGACGACGCGGCGCGCTCGCAGGGCCCGGGGCACACGCAGGCACAGGGCTCGTGAGCGCAAGGGGCCGCACGGCGCGGACCTCGTAAGCTTCGTCACACACTTCTCGGGACCCCGGTTCCGGAGCGCATCGCTCCGGGGCCGGGGTTCCGTGCGTCGAGGGGGAGTTGGGGCGGGGGCGACGCCAGGGGCGCGAGGTGAAGTGGGGGCAGAGGATTCCGCTTACCTCAAACAAGACCTTTGATGTTCTCAAAGCGCGAGTGTTAACGTGTTCGACATGAAGACAGCAGCAGCGCACCACCACGCCATGAGCGTCCCGCTCGTGGCGCGCCTGCATGTCGACCTCTGCCGCTGCATGTCCGCGGCCTGTCACATCTGAACGTGACCCCCGCCGCAGCGGCACTGCTGACCCTTCGCGGTCGCCGCTCCCGTACGTCCCCCACCCCCTGACTTACCTCACCGGAGTGTGTCCGTGTCCGCGAATTCCGCGACGCCCGCCGACCAGGCGAGCGGATCCGAGGAGCCCAAGACGGGCTTCCGGATACCCAAGTTCCTCAAGATCCCCTTCTGGGCGCAGATCCTCGGCGGCCTGGTCCTGGGCGTCCTGCTCGGCTGGATCGCCCGCAACCAGGACGTCGACTGGCTCGTCACCACCCTCTCCAAGGTCGGCGACACCTTCATCCAGCTCCTGAAGCTGGCGGTCGCCCCGCTCGTCTTCTTCGCGATCCTGGTGTCGATCACCAACCTGCGGAAGGTGAACAACGCCGCGCGGCTCGCCACCCGCACCCTGCTGTGGTTCATGATCACGTCGTTGATCGCGGTCGCCATCGGCCTCGCCATCGGCCTGCTCACCAACCCCGGCTCCGGCACCGGCCTCACCCCGAAGGACGGCAAGGCCCCCGACCACGCGGGCTCCTGGATCGACTTCCTCACCGGCATCATCCCGACGGATGTCGTCACGCCGTTCACGCAGCTCAACGTCCTGCAGATCGT
Organism: Streptomyces sp. NPDC036815; assembly: GCF_055609205.1. NCBI lineage: Bacteria > Bacillati > Actinomycetota > Actinomycetes > Kitasatosporales > Streptomycetaceae > Streptomyces > Streptomyces sp. NPDC036815. Next base: position 57,033 of record NZ_JBVJPW010000005.1, read on the forward strand.
CTTCATGGCCGCCGTCGCCGGCATCGCCGTGCTGAAGATCGGCGACAAGGCCCAGCCGATCCTGGAGCTGAGCGAGTCCGTCCTCGCCCTCCTGCAGAAGGCGCTGTGGTGGGTCATCAAGCTCTCCCCGATCGGCACCATCGGCCTCATCGGCTTCGCCATCGCGGACTACGGCTGGAACCTCATCAGCAAGTACGCGACGTTCACCGCCGACATCTACGTCGGCTGCGCCCTGGTGCTCTTCGGCGTCTACCCGCTGCTGCTCGCCTTCGTCGCCAAGGTCAACCCGCTCCAGTTCTTCAAGGGTGCCTGGCCCGCCATCCAGCTGGCCTTCGTCTCCCGCTCCTCGGTCGGCACCATGCCGATCACCCAGAAGGTCACCGAGCGCCTCGGCGTCCCGAAGGAGTACACGTCGTTCGCGGTGCCCTTCGGCGCCACGACCAAGATGGACGGCTGCGCCGCCATCTACCCGGCGGTCGCCGCGATCTTCGTCGCGCAGATCTTCGACGTGCACATGGGCATCAAGGAGTACCTGCTCATCGCCTTCGTGTCGGTCGTCGGTTCGGCGGCCACGGCGGGCCTCACGGGCGCCACGGTCATGCTGACGCTGACCCTGTCCACGCTCGGCCTGCCGATGGAGGGCGTGGGCCTGCTCCTGGCCATCGACCCGGTCCTCGACATGATGCGCACCGCGACCAACGTGGCCGGACAGGCGCTGGTCCCCGTGATCGTCGCCGCCCGCGAGAACATCCTCGACCGCGAGGCGTACGCGAACGCGTCGGCCTCGCCGCTCGACGAGCTGGAGGACGACTTCGACAAGGCGCCGTCCTCGTCGCGCCCGGTGGCGGCGGCAGCCTGAGCGCCGGAACCCCTCGTTCCACCGAAGCCCCGCCCCGGAGTGATCCGGGGCGGGGCTTCGGCCGTCTCCGGTAATCGTGCCCCGGCGCCCGTTGACCGTACGCTGACGTCTGAACGGACAGCGTGAAGAGGGCGGGGGCCGGGGTGGGCGAGAAGCGGCGGCAGAAGAGAATGCCGCGGGCCGTGCGTGAGCGGCAGATGCTGGACGCGGCGGTGCGGACGTTCGGGCAGCGGGGGTACCGGGCCGCGTCCATGGACGAGATCGCGGAGCTCGCCGGTGTCTCCAAGCCGCTCGTGTATCTGTATCTGAACTCCAAGGAAGAGCTCTTCAGCGCGTGCATCCGGCGCGAGGCCGCCGCGCTCGTCGCCGCGGTGCGGGAGGGGGCGAGCGGAGCCGCCGTCGCCGGGGAGCTGGCGGACCGGCAGCTGTGGGACGGGCTGCGGGCGTTCTTCTCGCACACCGCCGAACGGCCGGACGGCTGGGCCGTGCTGCACAGCCAGGCGCGGACGCAGGGGGAGCCGTTCGCGGCCGAGGTCGCCGCGATGCGGGAGGAGATCGTCGCGTTCGTGACGTCACTGATCGCGGACGCGGCACGCTCGGCGCACGGCGACCCCTCCCTGCCCGACCGCGAGGTCGCGGGGCTCGCGCAGGCGCTGGTCGGCGCGGCGGAGTCGCTTGCCGGCTGGGCCAACGCGGACGGCTCCGTCTCCGCGAAGGAGGCGGCGGCCACGCTCATGAACTTCGCGTGGGCGGGCCTTGGGGGCCTGATGGAGGGGCGGCGCTGGGTTCCCGCGTGACGGTGCCGGTGAGGTGTGGTCTGCCGGTGGCGGAACGGAGTTCGAAGGCGGAGCCGCCGTGCGCGGTGTGCGTCGCGGTGTACGTGACCGTGGACGGGAGGGGGACGGGCGCCTTGAACTCCGCCGTGAGGTGGGCGGCTCCCGCGCCCCCGTCCCCGTGCTCCGCCGTGCAGCGGGCGACGGTCCACATGCCGTGGGCGATGGCGCGGGGGAAGCCGAAGGGGCGGGCGGTGAGCGGGTGCAGGTGGATGGGGTTGCGGTCGCCGCTGACGGAGGCGTAGCGGCGCCCCAGGTCGGCGGCCAGCCGCCAGCGCGTGCCGGCCGAGGAGGGAGCGGGGGCTTCGGCGGACCGTTGACGTGTGCCGTGCTGCTGATGCTGGCGCCGGTGCCGGGCCAGATAGGTGCTGCTGGACTCCCAGAGGAGTTCGCCGTCCCGGGAGGCGGCCTCGATGGTGAGGGTCGCTTCGGTGCCGCGCCGATGGGGTGCCAACTTCGCTGCCCGCACGGAGAGTCGCAGCTCCTGGGTCGAGGGCAGGGGCCGGTGCCGGGTGATCTCGATGGACGTGTGCACGAGGCCGAGGAGGGGGAGCGGGAAGTCGCGGGCGGCCATGAGGCGCATGGTCAGCGGGAACGCGAGGACGTGCGGATAGGTCAGGGGCAGCACACCGGTACCGTCCGGGAACCCGCAGACCGCGTTGTAGGCCGCGAGGTGGCGGGGGTCGGGGACGACGGGTGCGGCGGTGAGGGGGCCCTGGACGAGGGCCCGGACGCCGGGCCGCTTGAAGGGCGAGGCGAGGGCGCCGCGAAGCAGGAGGGCGGGGAGCGGGGTGCGCATGGTCGTCCTTAGTGAGGTGACGGCTGGTCCGAGGAAACGCACTGCTGACGGCGCCGCGGGATAAACGGGCGAGCGGATCAGCTTCTGCCCTACTCCAGCTGTGCGTCGCGGGGCAAACGGGTGGGCGGATGGGAGAAACCCGCCGCGGAGCGGCGGCCCTGTTCCGCCCAAGCCCAGTGCAACGTTCACGCTCCCAAGAGACTCTGCCCACACACCCGTACCGTCTGCCCGTTCACGCCCCCCTGCGCCAGCCACGACGTCGTCTCCGCCACATCCACCGGAAGGCCCCCCTGCCCGAGGGAGTTCATGCGGCGCCCCGCCTCGCGGATGAGCAGCGGCACCGCGGCCGTCATCCTCGTCTCGATGAAGCCGGGCGCCACCGCGTTGACCGTCACCCCGTGCTCCGCGAGCGCCCGCGGGGCGAGGGAGCGGACGAGGCCGACGACGCCCGCCTTGCTCGCGGCGTAGTTCGTCTGGCCCGCGTTGCCAGCGATCCCGGCGATGGAGGCGGTGGCGACGATCCGGCCGCCGGGGCTGAACGCACCGGCCTTGAGCAGCGCGTCCGTCGTGGCGAGGACCGCGGCGAGGTTGACGTCGAGGACCGAAGTCCAGCGGTCCCGCGCCATGTTGGCGAGCTTGCGGTCGCGGGTGATGCCCGCGTTGTGGACGAGGATGTCGAGGCGGCCGTCCGGCAGCGCCGCGGTGATGCGTTCACCGGCGTCGGGCGCCGTGATGTCGAGCGGCAGCGCCGAGCCGCCGAGCCGGTCGGCCACCCGGACCAGGTCCTGCTGGGCCGAGGGAACGTCGAGGAGGACGACCGTGGCGCCGTCGCGGGTCAGGACCTCCGCGACCGCCGCGCCGATGCCGCGTGCCGCGCCCGTCACCAGGGCGGTGCGCCCGGCCAGGGGCCGGTCCCAGTCGGCGGGGGCGGCGAGCGTCTCGGCGGGGCCGGTCTCGATGACCTGGCCGGTGACGTAGGCGGACTTGGGGGAGAGCAGGAAGCGCAGGGTCGGCTCGGCGGTGGCGATCGGACCGGTGACGCGGACGAGTGTGGCGGTGCGGCCGCGGCCGAGTTCCTTGGCGAGGGAGCGTATGAAGCCTTCGAGCGCCTGCTGGGCGGCGGCCTGGTGGTGGTCGGCCGGGTCGGGCGGGCTGCCGAGGACCACGACGCGGCCGTTCTCCGCGACCTCGCGGACCACGGGATGAAGGGCGGCGTGCACTTCGGAGAGGGTCTCGACGTCGGCGACCGCTGTGGCGTCGAGCACAACTGCTGTGGGTCGTACGGCGGTTGGGGCGACGGCGTGGCCTGCCGACTTGAGGAGGGTGGGCAGGTCGGCCCGGTAGGTGGACTTGCCCGCCGTGAGCAGAAGCAACTCGCCGCCCAGGGAGGGCTGTTCCGGGGTGTGGCGGCGCAGCCGGGCCGGTTGGGGCAGGCCCAGGCGGCGGGTGAGGAAGCGGCCGGGTCCGGTGGCGGCGAAGGTCAGGTAGCGGTCGGCCATTGTCCAACTCCCAGCTCGGTCGTAAATTTACTTCGGAGTAAGGTTACTCAAGGGTCAGGAGCTGGTCGAGACATGAGTCGTCCCTCTGTGCGCCGCGTCGCCGTCGTCGGCGGCAGCCGCATTCCTTTCGCCCGCTCCGACGGGCCCTACGCCACCGCCTCGAACCAGGACATGCTGGGCGCCGCCCTCGACGGCCTGGTCGGGAGGTACGACCTCCAAGGCGCGGGAGACGTGGGGGAGTTCGTCGCCGGTGCCGTCCTCAAGCACAGCCGCGACTTCAACCTCGCCCGTGAGGTCGTGCTCGGCTCCGCCCTGGACTCCCGTACACCCGCGTACGACCTCCAACAGGCGTGCGGGACCGGGCTCCAGGCCGTCGTCGCCGTCGCCAACAAGGTCATGCTCGGGCAGCTGGAGTCGGGGATCGCCGGGGGATCCGACACCGCGAGCGACGCCCCGCTCGGGGTCAACGACGAACTGCGGCGGATCCTGCTCGCGGCGCGGCGTGCCACGTCCGCGGGCGGGCGGCTGCGCGCCCTGGGCCGGGTGCGGCCCCGCCACCTCGTACCGGACATCCCGCGCAACGCCGAGCCCCGCACCGGGCTCTCGATGGGCGAGCACGCCGCGGTGACCGCGCGGAAGTGGGGCATCACGCGCGAGGCGCAGGACGAGCTCGCGGCCCTCAGCCACCAGCGGCTCGCGGCCGCGTACGAGCGGGGCTTCCTGGACGATCTCGTCGTACCGTTCCGCGGGGTCGGGCGGGACCAGAACCTGCGGCCGGGGTCGACGGTGGAGAAGCTGGCCCGGCTGAAGCCCGTGTTCGGGACCGGCGCACCAGGCGCGACCATGACCGCGGGCAACTCCACCCCGCTGACGGACGGCGCCGCCGTCGCCCTGCTGAGCAGCGAGGAGTGGGCCGCCGGGCGCGGACTCGAACCGCTCGCGTACCTCACCGCGTGCGAGAGCGCCGCGGTCGACTTCGTGCGCGGCGATGTCGCCGGGGGCGACGACGGGCTGCTGATGGCGCCCGCGTACGCCGTGCCCCGGATGCTGGAGCGGGCCGGTCTCGGACTGGGCGACTTCGACTTCGTGGAGGTGCACGAGGCCTTTGCCTCGCAGGTGCTCGCCACGCTCGCCGCCTGGGAGAAGCAGGGGCTCGGCGTCGTGGACCGGGCGCGGCTGAACGTCGCCGGGTCGTCGCTCGCCACCGGCCACCCGTTCGCGGCGACCGGCGCGCGCATCGTCGCCACCCTCGCCAAGCTCCTCGCCGAGCGGGGGCGGCCCGGCCGCGGGCTGATCTCCATCTGTGCGGCGGGCGGGCAGGGGGTCACGGCGATCCTGGAGCGGGACTGACGAGGGGGCGGTCGTCACGTGGAGTGACAGCTGGGTGCGTACGGTGAGCTTGCGCTGAACGGGCGAGGGCCGCGGGCCGCGCTTAGGGTGAGCGAGGGGCTACACCTGGGAGGTAGCCGTGCGTGGAGCCTGTGCGATAGCCGGTGTCACCGTGCTGGTCGTCGTGGGAACGGGTGTGCCGGGCGTGGCCTCGGCCGCCACCGGCACCGCCGCCGACGACGGCGGCGGGCGGCCCGATCTGTCGCGCTACTACACGCAGAAGATCAAGTGGGCCGCGTGCAAGGGCGACACCGAGGCCGTGGCCGAGGCCACGGAAGGGGCCAAGGACGTCCGGTGCGGGCACGTGAGCGTGCCGCTCGACTACGCGAAGCCCGCCGCGGGGAGCGTCGACGTCGCGATGATCCGGATGAAGTCCAGCGCGAGCGGCAAGCCCCGCGGCTCCCTGCTGCTGAACTTCGGCGGCCCCGGCGGCCCCGGTGTCTCCGCGCTCGCCGGCGCGCAGAAGGAGTTCAGCTTCCTGAGCAAGGACTACGACATCGTCTCCTTCGACCCGCGCGGCGTCGGCCAGAGCGAGCCGGTCAGCTGCGGCGACGCGGAGGGGAACGCCGACCCCACCACGGAGGACTCCGACGACGCGGCCGCCGTGCTGCGGGAGCTGCGCAAGGTCGCCAAGAAGTGCGAGGCCGAGTCCGGGCCCGTCCTGCCGCACATGGGGACCGTCAACGTCTCGCGCGACATGGACGTCATGCGGCAGGCACTCGGCGACAAGAAGCTGAACTACCTGGGGTTCTCCTACGGGACGCGGCTCGGGGCCGTCTACGCCGCCCAGTTCCCCGAGAAGGTCGGCCGGATGACCCTCGACGGCGTGGACACGCTGACCGAGCCCGTCGCCGCACAGTCCCTCGCGACCGCCGAGGGGCGCCAGACCGCCCTCGACAACTTCCTGACCTGGTGCACGGGGAACGCCGGATGTGTCTTCGGCACCGACTCCCGCACGGCACGGCAGAGCATGGTCAAAATCGTTCAGCAGATGGACGCGATGCCGCTCCAGTCCATGAGCGGCCAGCAGTTCACCGGGCAGGACGTCGTCGGCGTGCTGAGCCAGGCCCTGTACAGCAGGCAGGCCTGGCCCGCGCTCTCGCAGGCCCTGGGGGCGCTGCTCGCCGACGGGGACCCGCGGGCGCTGATCCGGATGAGCGGCGGGCTGCCGGGCGGGGTGCTGCCGGGCGGCGGGCTTCCGGTGCCCCGGCCGCTCCGTGCGGCCGGTGCCGGGCAGGAGGTGCCCCCGGACAACATGTCCGCCGCCCTCATGGCCGTGAACTGCGCCGACGACCCCGACCGGCCCGACGCCGCGCACATCGAGAAGGAAGTCGGCAAGCTCCAGAAGCAGTTCGAGGAGGCCTCGCCGGTCTTCGGCAAGTCGATGCTGATGCCGGTGCTGCTGTGCTTCGGCAGGCCCGCGGGGACCAGCTACATCCGTGAGGACGTACGGGACGTACGCACGCCCAAGTTGCTGCTGGTCGGCACGCGGGGCGACCCGGCCACGCCGTACCGGTGGACGGAGGAGACCGCGCGCAGGCTCGGCTCGCAGGCCGTCGTCCTGGACAACAAGGGTGACGGGCACACCGGTTACCTCGGCTCCACGTGCGTGCAGGACAAGGTGAACGGGTTCCTGCTGTACGGGGAGACGCCGAAGACCGGGAGTTCCTGCGCGGCGGAGTGAGGCGGACGGTGGGGCGGTGCCGAGCGGGACTGCGTCAGGTCAGGTCGAGCATCGCCTTCTCGTCCGGGGTGTCCGGCGGGGCCTGGTAGACCACCATGCGCTGGTCGCCCGACCGCGCCAGCTTCATCACCTCGTACGTGAGGGTCATCGCGCCGACCTTCGGGTGCGCGAACGACTTGGTGCCGCCACCGCGCTCGCTCACGTCGTACCGCTCCCAGATGCGGGCGAAGTCCGGTGACTTCAGGAGGAGTTCGCCGACCAGATTCGTCAGCCGGGGCGAGTCGGTGTCCGTACCGGCGATCGCCCGCAGGTGCGACACCGACTTGGCGACCGTCTCCTCCCAGGGCCGGTAAAGGACCCGGCCCACGGGGTGCAGGAAGAGGTAGCGCACGACGTTGCGCTGCTCGTCCGGCCAGTCCCACAGGCCGGGGAGCAGCGCCTTGCCGGGGGCGTTGGCCGCCAGCATGTAGCTGTGCCTGCTCACCACGTACGCGGGCAGTGGGGCCAGCGCCTCCAGCATGCGCAGGGTGGACTCGCGGACCGTGTGGTCGGCCGTGGGATGCGGTTCCGTGAGGCGGCCCGAGGCCAGCTCGGCCAGGTCGCGCAGGCGGTCGTGGGCGTCGCCCGTCAGGCGCAGGGCGCGGGCCAGGGCGTCGATGACGGCGGGGGACGGGTTCGTCTCGCGGCCGCGCTCCAGACGCGTGTAGTAGTCGACGCTCACACCGGCCAGTGTGGCGAGCTCCTCGCGGCGCAGGCCCGGGGTGCGGCGCAGGCCGGTGCCCGCGGGGAGGCCCGCCTCGGCCGGGGTGACCCTGGCGCGCCGGGCGCGGAGGTAGCGGCCCAGCTCGGTGCCGGTGGCCTTGGCTGTGGGTGCGGGGGCTGGCGCCGTACTGTCCGTCATCCGGTCATTGTCCCTGGTCGGCGTCCGGCGTGGGGGGCCGTGTCAGGGCCAGGAACGCGGGACCCCGGTGAGGTGCGGCCTCCCACGGGGGGCTGCCGCCCGGGAGAGTGGGGGTGTGCGGGTGGCCCGGCCACCGTGACCCAGGGGGTGCGATGTCACCGGGCCGCGGTGCGGTGGCCGGTGCCGGCCGCCGTCCGTGCCGTTCCTCCTCGCCGCCGCTCCCTGTCGTTCCTCGTCGCCGTCCGTGCCGTTCCTCCTCGTCGCTCCGCGACGGGCCTTCGCCGCTCCGCGACGGGGGTGCTCCGCCGCTCCGCGGCTGTTCTTCGCCGCTCCGCGGCGGCTTTCCCCGCCCACCCGCCCGTTGCTCCGCACCACCCGACCCCCACCACCCCGTCGCTCCGCGACGTCACCCTCCCCGTAGGAGCCCCATGCCTGCCACCGTGCTGTCCCCTTCTCCCCCTCCCTCAGCTCCCTCCGCTCCCCCCGTCCGGAACCGGGCCGACACCCCGCGCCCCTCCTCCGCCGCCCCCGCCCTCCTCGCCTCGCTCCTCGGCTTCACCGTCATCACCATCGACGTCACCGCCGTGAACATCGCGCTGCCCGACATCCGCGCCACCCTGCACGGCGGCATGGCGGGGCTGCAGTGGGTCGTGGACGCGTACACCCTCATGTTCGCCGCGCTGATGCTGTCCGCGGGGGCGCTCGCCGACCGGGCGGGGGCGCGGCGCGCGTACGTGTGGGGTGTCGGGCTCTTCACCCTCGCCTCGCTGGCCTGCGCCCTCGCGCCGGGCATCGGCCCGCTGATCGCGGCGCGCGTCGCGCAGGGCGCGGGCGCGGCGATCGTCATGCCCGCCTCGCTCGCGCTGATCCGGCAGGCCTACGACGACCCGCGCCGCCGCGCCCGTGCCATCGCGCTGTGGACGGTGGGCGGTTCCGCCGCCGTCGCGGTCGGGCCGGTGCTCGGCGGCATCCTCACGGAGAGCGCCGGATGGCGGGCCGTCTTCCTGCTCAACCTGCCCGTGGGCGCCGTGATCCTCGCGCTGCTCGCCCGTACCGCCCGCTCGCCCCGCCGTCCCGCGCCGCTCGACCTCGCGGGTCAGACGACCGCCGTCCTCACCCTCGCCGGGCTCGCGTTCGCGGTCATCGAGGGCGGGCACCTGGGGTGGACGAGCGCGCCCGTGCTCGCCGCCTTCGCCGTGGCCCTCGGTTCCGGGTTCGCCTTCCACGCCGCCGAGAAGCGGCACGCCGCGCCCATGGTCCCGCTCGGTCTGCTGCGGCAGCGGCAGGTCGGGGTCGCCCTCGCGGTCGGCTTCGCGGTGAACGCCGGGTTCTACGGCGTGACCTTCCTCCTCGGCCTCTACTACCAGCAGCTGCGCGGCATGTCGGGCGTCGAGGCGGGCCTGATGTTCGTGCCGCTCGCCGTGTTCATCACGGGGACCAATCTCGTCTCGCCCCGCGCCGCCGAGCGGTTCGGACGGCGCCGGGTCATCGTGCTCGGGCAGGCGGTCCTCGCCCTCGCGATGTTCGCGCTCGTCCCACTGGGCGCGGACACCCCGTTGTGGCTCGTCCTTCTCCTGCTCGTACCGACCGGCCTGGGTGGCGCCTTCTGCGTCCCGGCGCTGACCGCCCAGCTCATGGACAGCGTCCCCGGCGAGCGCGCGGGAACGGCGTCCGGACTCCTCAACTCCCTTCGCCAGACCGGCGGAGCGATGTCCGTCGCCCTCTTCGGCGCGCTCCTCGCGGGCGGCGGGGGCGGCTCCGGCGACGACTCCGGGTTCTCGCTCGCGGGCATGCACACGGGCCTCGTGGCGGTGGGCGCACTCCTGTGCACCACCACGGCCCTCGCCGCGTGGCTTCTCCCCCGGGACGGACGCCCTACCGCACCGTGAACGCCACCTCATGGACCGAGTTGCGTGAGCCGGGTGGTGGCTGCACGCGGCCCGCCGCGTCCGTCGCGCGGGCGCGGATCGTGTGCGGGCCCGGCGCGATCCTGCGGCGCAGGGAGAAGCCCTGCCAGGCGGGGTCGGACCCCGGGACGTCGAGCGTGGCCGGTTCCCAAGGGCCGCCGTCGAGGGAGACGTCGAGGCGGACGACTTCCGACGTCGACCAGGCGCGGCCCCTGAACGTCAGGGCGCCGCGCCGCAGTTCGTCCCCGGGCGCGGGGGAGAGGATCCTGCTGTTGACGTCGACCTCGCGCACCGGCTCCGGCACGGAAGCGCCCGGCGGGGTCCGTGTGTAGAACGTCGTCGTGAACATGTGCTCCGGCCGCTCGTCCGTCAGCACGATCCGGGTCAGCCACTTCACCGAGTTCGTGCCGAACATGCGGGGGACCACGAGCCGCAGCGGGTAGCCGTGCCGGGGGCGCAGCGGCTCGCCGTTCATGCCGTGGGCCAGGAAGCCGACGCGACGCACCGTGTCGAGGGGCAGGTCCTTCACGTACGAGAGGCCTTCCTCGCCGCGGAAGGTGCCCGTGTCCGCGCCCTGGAAGACCACGTGCCGGGCGGTGGGCAGCGGGCCCGCGCGGTCCAGGAGCGCGGCCAGGGGCAGGCCCGTCCACTCCACGTTCGTCACCGCGCGCGTCGGTGTGTCGGGACGCAACGGGCTGCCGAAGCACTCGTGGACAGCCGTCAGTTGGCGCGGGGGCAGGGCGAGCACGGCCGCAAGGTCCAGGCGCAGGGGGCGCGCCACCAGGCCCTCCACCGTCAGCGTCCAGTCCGCGGGGTCGATCTCCGGCAGGCCCAGGTGGGCGCGGACGAAGACGCGGTCGACCGGGGTGACGAAGTCGGGGCCGGGCGCGGGGTCGGCCAGGGAGGGGTCACCCGGCGGTGGCGTCAGCGGCGCGCGGGCTCCGTCCGTGGGCCTGGGCCTGGGCCTGGGCGCGGGCTGCGGAGACGGTGCGGTCATCGGGCGGCTCCCTGTCCGGGCCCCTCCGCCTCGATGTCCGGCTCCGCCGTCCCGCGGTGCGGCATCGTGTCGGACGCCTTCATCGCCAGGACGAACAGGGTCAGCAGGGCCAGGGCCGTAGGTGTGATCAGCATGACGAGAAGTCCCCCCGGTTCTCGAAGCACCGCAGAAGTCGAAATTCTGCAAACCTCAAGATCCTAGGGGGACGACGTACTGCTGCCCACTTCTTTTTCCCGGCGGGGCGGGGAGTTCAAGAAGGGAGTCCGGGAAGGCAGTTCGGGCAGGGAGTCCGGGAAGGCAGTCCGGGAAGGCAGTCCGGGCGGGGAGCTCAGCAGTTGCCCCGCACCGGCTTCCCCGCGAACCGGTCCGCCAGCCACTGGGCCGCGAACGGCGACTGCGTGATCACACCGCTGACGTGCTCGCCGACCGGCACGGTGTGCCACTCCACGTTCGCGCCCCGGGCGCACCAGTCCTCGCGGACCTGCTTGCCCACGCCGTAGGGGATGAGCTCGTCGGCGAGCGCGTGGTACTGGTAGACGGGCGCGTCCGGTTTGACCGTGCCGACCCGCGACTCGTTCAGGCGCTGCTGCCAGTCGGGTTGGTCGAGGGGGTTCTTCGTGGTCATCGACGCGATCGTCTTGAAGGAGCCGAGCACGGCGCCGTCCGCGACGCAGGAGCTCTTCATCGCGCCGACGAGCGCCTTGCCCACCGGGTTCAGATAGGAGTCGAGCTTCAGCTCGGGGAAGGCCGCGTTCTGGCCGATCGCCGCCATGAAGATCAGCCCGGACCCGTACGAGCCGTCGTTGAACTTCGCGACCTTCAGCAGGTCCCCGGGGACGCCGCCGGTCGCCGTGCCCTTGACGGCGAGGTCGGGTGCGTACGAGCCGTGCAGTTCGGCCGCCCACGAAGAGGCCTGGCCGCCCTGCGAGTAGCCCATGATGCCGACGGGCGTGTCCGTGCCGAGGCCCGCCTCGGGCAGCCGGATCGCGGCGCGGGCGGCGTCCAGCATGGCCTGGCCCTCGGCGCGGCCCACCGTGTAGGTGTGGTCGCCGGGGGTGCCGAGGCCCTCGTAGTCGGTGACCGCCACCGCCCAGCCCCGCAGGGTGAGCTGCTGGATGAGATTGGCCTCCACGGCGGTCCCGTAGGGGAAGCCCGCGCTGGGCGCGCAGCGGTCGGCGACGCCGACGGTCCCGACGGCGTACGTGATCAGGGGGCGCGGTCCCTTGTGGCCGTCCTGCGGCACGATGACCGTGCCGGAGACGGTGTTCGGCTCACCCGTGGCCGTGGTCGAGCGGTAGTGGATCTTCCAGGCCTTGGTGTTCGTCGGCTGGCCCGGCAGGGGGTGGAAGCTGCTCGGCGCGGAGCTCACGACGTCGCCGGGGGATCCGGCCGCGGCCGTGCTCCCGTCGGCGTGCGCCACGGTGAGCGGGGTGACGGCCGACAGGCCGAGCGCGGCCACCACGGCCCACGCTCTGACGCCGGTGCGTGTGTGCATGCGGCTCTCCCAACTGTCCTCGGGGGTGGGGGGTGTTGCGGGGGGCTCCTGGGATTCTCCGGAGGTCCCGGGGCTCCCGGGGTGTTCCAGGGGTGCCCCGGCGGTGCTCCGGGGGTGTTCCGGAAACGACCGTAGTGACCTGTGAGTAAGTTCGGGGCTGACCGGGACGCTCACCTTCGTTGACCCCGGCTCGCAGGTGTTCAGGGCGCCGCCCCGGCGCTACGTTCACAGCGGGGGAGCCACGGGCCCCGGTGCGCGTGGACGGGAGCGGCAGCGGTCGCCCGCGCGGACGAGAGCGGCGCCGGCGGGACTCCGCCACCCGACTCCGATCGGAGGACCCTCATGCCGGAAGAGACCAGCCAGCCCCGGCCCACCCGCCTCGAACAGGCGCTGGCCTGCTTCCACGAGGCCCGCGGCCTGGCGGACCCCGAGGAGTCGCCGGGCATCTACGGCATCATCCTGCACGACATCGCCGACACCTACCGTGACGCCCGCGACTTCAAGGAGGCCGCCGAGCACTTCCGGCAGGCCGTCTCGTACAAGCAGCGCGCGGACAATCCGAGTGACCTCGCCACCACGATGACCGCGCTCGCCAACACCCTGGTCGCGCTGGGCGAACGGACCGAGGCGCGGGACGTCCTGGAGCGGCTCGCCGCCGAGGCCGTCCGGATCGAGGACACCGCGCGCCGTGCGGCGGTCCTGCACAACATGGCGATCATCTACGAGGAGTTGGGGCACCTGGGCGTCGAGGGCGCCTTCGCGGACGGGGTCGCCGCCCGGCAGGCCGTGCTCGCCCTCGTCGACGGCGAGAGCGACCCCGGCTGGTACGCCTCCGTGCTCAAGGGCATGGGCGACGCCTACGACGCGCAGGAGATGCTGCCGCAGGCGCACGCCGCCTACGAGGAGGCCGTGCGGTACACGCGGCGCATCGAGGGCAACTCCACCTCGCTGATCACGGTGCTGATCGCGCTCGGCCGCACCAGCCGGCGGCTCGGCAGGCGCGAGGGGGAAGGGGCGCGGGGAGGCGAGGGGGAAGCCGACGGCGCGGTCGTCAACGGCACGGTGTTCGAGGAGTCGGGGGCTCAGCCGTGGGGCACGGACCCGGCGGACGCCCCGTCCCCCGACGAGACGGACGACGAGGAGCCGTAGGGAGGGGGAGGCGGAGAGGGAGGCGGAAGGGGAGAGGGGGCCGAGGGCGGCGGCGGGTCAGGGTTCCGCCCACGCCCCCCGCCGGGCCGCTCCGTCACCGTCCGGTACGCGCCCGGCGTCGTCTCCGTCCGGTACGCGCCCGGCGTCGTCCCCGTCCACCGCCGGAACGCCCGGTGAAAGGCCGTGTCCTCGGAGAAGCCGAGCCGCGCGGCGAGTTCCGCGATCGGCTCGCGGCCCTCCACCAGACCGGCGATTGCCGCGTCGCGCCGCACCGCGTCCTTCAACTGCTGGTACGACGTGGCCTCCTGGGCGAGGCGGCGGCGCAGCGTCGCCGGGCTCACCGCGAGCCGCGCCGCGATCTCGCCGAGCGAGGGCAGCCGCGGCGAGGTGCGCAGCGCGCGGGCGAGGACGCGGCGCACCTGCTCGGCGACGGTGGTGCCGTACTCGCGGCGGGTGAGCAGCTCGAAGGGTGCCCGGCGCAGCATCTCGTCCAGCGCGTCCTCGTCCCTGATCAGCGGCGCGTCCAGCCAGTGCGCGTCGAACCCCGCGCCGGTGCGCTCGGCGCCGAACCGTACGGGGCAGCCGAAGAGCACCTCGTACTCGTCCTTGTGCGGGGGCGGCGGGTGCCCGAACTCGGCCCAGCGCAGCGGGATGCGGCGGCCGATCAGCCAGCTGCACAGGCGGTGCCAGATGATGACGAGGCACTCGGCGAGGAAGTAGTCCTGTTCGAGGTCGTTGCGGACGCCGAACACCGCCTCGTCGCCGCGGCGTTCCAGGACGAGGTCGGGGCCGCCGGGGAACAGGCCGTAGAAGGTGGTGCCCCGCTGCACGGCGGCGCCGAGGTCGTGGCAGCCCAGCGCCGCCCGGCACATCATCGCGAACGTGCCCGGTCTGCTGACGGCGGCGCCGAGGCCGAGGAACTCGTCCTGTGTGGCGCGGTACAACTCCCGGAACAGCCGGGTGAACTGGGGGGCCGTGACCCGGGCCCGGTCGTCGCCGAGGAGCAGCGGAGGGATCTGCGCTCCCCGCAGCAGCGGCACGGTGTCGACGCCGCGCCGTTCGGCGCCGCGCAGCACGGCCCGCACATGGTGCACGGTGATCGTCCGCCTGGCCATGTCACGACGTTAGCGCCGGGAGGGCCGACCCAGAACACCGCGTGGGGCCCGGAACCCCGTCCGCCCGCCTGAGCGCCCCGGTCAGTGGTGCTGACGTTTCCCGTCATCCCGGGGGCCGGGCGCGCTCCCTAGCGTCGTACTCATGCAGCAGACACGCAAGGACCCGAAGGATCCGGCCGAACTGCCCGGCACGCTGGCCCTGCTGGCCGAGTGGGCGGGGGAGCGCCACGGCGAGCTGCCCGCGCTGCGCTTCCGGCGCGAGGGAGCGTGGGCCGAGCTGTCGTACACCGGGCTGCGGGACGCCGCGCGCCGGGTCGGCCGGGGCCTGCTCGCGCTCGGGGTCCGCCCGGACGACCGCGTCGCGGTCCTCGCCGAGACCCGTCCGGAGTGGACCTGGACGCACTTCGGTGTGCTGGCGGCGGGCGCGGTGGTGGTGCCGGTCTACCCGACGGCGGGCGACGAGGAGGTCGCCTGGGTCGTGGCGGACTCGGGGGCCTCGGTGGTGATCTGCGAGGACGAGGCGCAGGCGGCGAAGATCGAACGGCTGCGGGGGCGGCTGCCCGGCGTGCGGCACGTGGTCCTCATGACCCGCGAACCGGCCGAACTCGGGTCGCTGGAGAAGCTGTTGACGCGCGCCGCGACGCGTGGCGGCGAGGACCTGGCCACCATCATCTACACCTCGGGGACCACCGGCCCGCCCAAGGGCTGTCTGCTCACGCACGGCAACCTGCTCGCCGTGCAGGCCGCGTCCGTGCCGCTGGTCGACGGGGGCCCCGGCGACTCGACGTACCTCTACCTGCCGCTCGCCCATCTCCTCGCCCAGCTCATCGAGTTCACGACACTCATCGGGGGCGCCACCCTCACCTTCTTCGGCGGGCGCGTCGAGGACGTCGTCGCCGAGCTGGCCGAGGCGCGGCCCACGCATCTGCCGTCCGTGCCGCGGCTGTTCGAGAAGGTGCGGTCGGTGGTGCTGTCCCTCGCCGAGGCGCAGGAGGGCGGCCGCGCACGGTTCGACGAGGCCGTCCGCATCGGGGTCCTCGCGGCGGACGGGGTGCTGCCCGAGGAGCTCCGGGACGCGTACGAGGCCGCCGACAAGGCGCTCTACGCCCTGGTCAGGCAGGCGCTCGGCGGGCGCGTGCGGTGGGCGCTGACCGGCGGCGCGCCCATCGCGCCGGACACCGTCGACTTCCTGCGGGCCTGCGGCATCGCGGTCTACGAGGGGTACGGGATGACGGAGTCGGCGGGCGTCCTCACCCTCAACCACCCGGGCTCCGTGCGCTACGGGACCGTCGGCCGCCCCGTGGACGGCGTCGAGCTGCGCATCGCCGACGACGGTGAGGTCCTCGCCCGGGGCGCCATGGTCTTCCCCGGCTACCACAACAATCCGCGGGCCACCGGCGACGCCCTCGACGAGGACGGCTGGCTGCACACGGGCGATCTGGGGGAGCTCGACGCGGACGGCTTCCTCACGATCACCGGCCGCAAGAAAGACCTCATCATCACCTCCGGCGGCAAGAACCTCACCCCCTCGCTGAGCGAACTCGCCATCCAGAGCTCGCGGTTCGTCTCCCGCGCCGTGATGGTCGGCGACCGCCGCCCCTACCCGGTCGCCCTCGTCACGCTCGACGCGGAGGAGGTGACCGGCTGGGCGGCGCGGGAAGGGGTGACGCTGACGGAGCCCGCCTCCCGCGACCCGCGCGTACGGGCACTGGTCCGGGAGGCCGTGGAGGCCGCCAACGCGGCCGTCTCGCGCCCCGCCCGCATCCGTGCGTTCGCCGTCCTCGACGAGGACTTCACGGTGGCGGACGGCCTGCTCACGCCGAGCCTGAAGGTGCGCAGGAAGGCGGTGACGGAGCGGTACGCGGGGGTGGTGGAGGAGCTGTACGAGCGGGGCGGGCCCGCGGGGAGGGGCCCGGCGGCGGGCGCTACGAAAGCCCCGCGAGACGCAACAGCGCCGTAGTCGCCGCCGCGCCCACCACGACCACGGCGAACGGCGCCCTGCGCCAGGCGAGCACACCGCCCGCCAGCACTCCGGCGGGCCTGGCCCACCCCGCGAAGTCCTGCCCCTCGGTGAGCGCGCCGGTGGCGAGCAGCGCGACGAGCAGCACCGTGGCGCCGACGGTCAGCAACTCCTGGACACGGGCGGAGAGTTCGACGCGGCCGTGCAGGACGGGCCCGGCGAGGCGGAAGACGTAGGTGCCCGCGGCGAGGGCGAGGACACAGGCGAGCGTGGCGTTCACGAGGCACTCCTCGTCGAGGCGGGACGGGGGCGGCGGGGGCGGCGGGGCCCGCGCCGCGCGGCGAGCAGCCCGAGGAGGGCGAGCAGCACCGGCACGCCCGCGGGCAGCAGCGGGGCGGCGACGACCGCGATGACGGCGCCGGCCGCCGAGGCCCGCCGTGCCGTGCTGTCGGCGCGCAGCGCGGGAAGCACCAGGGCCAGCAGCACCGCGGGGAACGCGGCGTCGAGCCCGAACCGGTCGGTGTCACCGAGTGCGGACCCGGCGAGGGCCCCGACGAGCACGCTGAGGTTCCACGCGACGAACAGGCCGATGCCGGATATCCAGAAGGCCGCCCTGCGCCCGGCGCGGCCCTCCTGGGCGAGGACGAACGCGGCGGTCTCGTCCGTGACGAGGTGGGCGCCGATCAGCCGGGCGGGCCAGGACCGGCCGAGGTCGTCGGCGAGGGCCAGGCTGAACGCCGCCGTGCGGGAGTTGAGCAGCAGCCCGGTGGCGGCCGCGGCCACCGGGCCGCCGCCCGCGGTGAGGATGCCGACCGCGCTGAACTGGGCGGAGCCCGCGTAGACGAGCAGCGACATGACCACGGGGACCCACAGGGGGAGCCCGCCCGAGACGGCGATGGCGCCGAAGGAGACGCCGACGACGGCGTCGGCGAGCCAGACGAGTGCGATGTCGCGCAGGACGCCGGGCGGCAGGTCGGAGACGCGCACGAGGCCCCCGCCCGCCCGTCCCGTTCGGTGCGGTGGGCTGTCTGTTCGGTGTGGCGAACGCATGCGTCGTAGGATGAGCGGAGCGGGCGTCGTTCGTCAAGCCGAACGATCGGCCCGCTCTGCCGAACGCAACGGGGAGAAAGCCGAGGAGAAGCACAGATGACCGACGGGTCCCGCATGCCGCGCGAATGGGTCGCCGCGGCCCTGCGCCGCGAGCGCACCAAGGCCGGACTCTCCCTCTCCGAACTGGCCAAGCGCGCCGGGATCGCCAAGTCCACGCTGTCCCAGCTGGAGGCGGCCACCGGCAATCCCGGCATCGAGACGCTCTGGGCCCTGGCGGTCGCGCTCGGGGTGCCGTTCAGCGTGCTCGTGGAGTCGCCCGCCCCCGCGGTGACGGTGATCCGCGCGGGCGAGGGCCCGACGATGCTCGCCGAGAACTCCTCCTACGCGGGCACGCTGCTCTCGGCGGGCCCGACCGGCGTGCGGCGCGACATCTACCACGGCGCGCTGGAGCCGGGCCCTGCGCGCGAGTCCGCCCCGCACATCCCCGGCTCGGTGGAACACCTGATCCTCAGCACGGGCCGCCTCCTGGCGGGCCCCCAGGGCGAGTCGGTCGAACTGGCCCCCGGCGACTACATGTCCTACCGAGGCGACGTCCCCCACGCCTACGAGGCCCTGACCCCCGCCACGACCTTCGTCTTGATCATGCAACACACGTAGGGGCCGCGGGGAACTGCGCGCTCAGCCCCAACGAACCCGCAGCAGCCCCCGACGCAAAGCCCCCGAACCCACCCAGCCGCCCAAGGCCCAGGGGCCAGCAAAAGGCAGGAGCCCCGCCTCCCCCGCAACCGCGGAGGAGCAGGGCTCCTTGGGTACTGCTCTCAATCTCCGGATCTGGTCACCGGAGCAACCACACGCCCCACTCACGTGAGGCGCCCGATTACATCGGGGTGACGTTCTCCGCCTGCGGGCCCTTCGGACCCTGCGTCACGTCGAAGGAAACGGCCTGGTTCTCCTCGAGGGAGCGGAAGCCGTTCGCGTTGATCGCGGAGTAGTGGACGAAGACGTCCGGGCCGCCGCCTTCCTGGGCAATGAAGCCAAAGCCCTTTTCAGCGTTGAACCACTTCACGGTTCCGGTAGCCATAAGCCCTCCTTGGGCCAAAGGGTTGCCCTGCTCCAGAACCAGCGATTGTTTAAACAACTGCATAAGTCTGAAAACGACGAGAGCCCGCGGAGTTACATGCTCCGCAGGCTCTGTACTGCAAGGGAAACCAAACTGCAACTTGCGGCGAGCTTAGCACGCAGACGGCGGAATGCAATAGGGGGCAAGATCACGTCACCCGGAGGTTTGACGAGGCCCCCGACGGGGTTGACGAGAGGCACGTCGGCGCCCCGGCACCCGCACCGTACCGGATGGGGGCTAGCCTCCCCGATGTGGACAATTCTCCCCTGGACGCCTCCGCGGGGGCAGGCGCCGAACAGCGACACGGCTCCCGCCGCATTCCCCGGCCGCGCGTCGGTCACATCCAGTTCCTGAACTGCCTGCCCCTGTACTGGGGGCTCGCGCGGACCGGGACGCTCCTCGACTTCGAGCTCACCAAGGACACCCCCGAGAAGCTCAGCGAGCAGCTGGTCAGGGGCGAGCTGGACATCGCGCCCGTCACGCTCGTGGAGTTCCTGAAGAACGCCGACGACCTCGTCGCCTTCCCCGACCTCGCGGTCGGCTGCGACGGCCCCGTCATGTCCTGCGTGATCGTCTCGCAGGTGCCGCTGGACCAGCTGGACGGCGCCCGCGTCGCGCTCGGCTCGACCTCGCGGACCTCCGTACGCCTCGCGCAGCTGCTGCTCGCCGAGCGGCACGGCGTGCGGCCCGACTACTACACCTGCCCGCCCGACCTGGGGCTGATGATGCAGGAGGCGGACGCCGCCGTCCTCATCGGCGACGCGGCGCTGCGCGCCAACCTGATCGACGGGCCGCGCCTCGGCCTGGACGTCTACGACCTCGGGCAGATGTGGAAGGACTGGACGGGCCTGCCGTTCGTCTTCGCCGTCTGGGCGGCGCGGCGCGAGTACGCGGCGCGCGAGCCGGAGGTCGTGCGCGAGGTGCACAAGGCGTTCCTCTCCTCCCGCGACCTCTCCCTGGACGAAGTGACGAAGGTGGCCGAGCAGGCCGCGCGCTGGGAGTCCTTCGACGCCGGCGTCCTGGAGCGGTACTTCACGACGCTCGACTTCCGCTTCGGCGGCGAGCAGCTGGCGGGCGTCACCGAGTTCGCCCGCAGGGTCGGCCCGACGACCGGCTTCCCCGCCGACGTGGAAGTGGCACTGCTGAGTCCCTGACCGGGGACGTGAACGTACGGGAATTCGCCTTGACGAAATCGGGGGCGCCGTCCGTCGTCCAGGCGTCCATTCCGGGCCGCCCGGTATATCGCCGCCGCCGCAATAGTTCTTTGCGTCCGGATTGAGTACGGGCATCACCACGGTGAACGGCAGGCTCTTCCGGTAATTGCCGGGATAGCCGTTGCCGCCGGGCAGGGCTATCCGCCCATACCCATACCTTGCCGGTGAATCCGGGACTTACGGTCATTGCGCACAGGGAGGGGGGAACGCGGGCAGGGGCGTTCCCCACCGGCTTCCGCACTACGCTGATCCGCAGTGCTGACCCGCGCGAGGTGTCCGGCGGCACGCCTGGGGGAGGTCAAGGTCATGCATCCGCTCGAAGCCGACGAACCCACCGCGATCGGGCCCTACCGGCTGCTCGGCCGGCTCGGCTCGGGCGGCATGGGCCGGGTCTACCTCGGCCGCAGCGCGGGCGGCCGCACGGTCGCCGTGAAGATCGTCCACCCGCACTTCGCGCTCGACGAGGAGTTCCGCGCCCGCTTCCGCCGCGAGGTCGACGCCGCGCGCCGGGTCGGCGGCGACTGGACGGCGCCCGTCCTGGACGCGGACCCGGAGGCGCCCGTGCCGTGGGTCGCCACGGGGTACGCGGCCGGGCCCTCGCTCACGGATGCGGTGCGCGAGGGCGCGCCGCTGCCCGGACACTCCGTACGCGTCCTCGGCGCCGGTCTCGCCGAGGCGCTGGCGCACGTGCACGCGCTGGGGCTCGTCCACCGCGACGTGAAGCCGTCGAACGTCCTGCTCACGCTCGACGGGCCGCGCCTCATCGACTTCGGCATCGCCCGCGCCACGGACGGCACGGCCTCGCTCACCTCCACCGGCGTCTCCATCGGCTCGCCCGGCTACATGCCGCCCGAGCAGATCCTCGGCAAGACCGTCACGGGCGCGGCCGACGTCTTCTCGCTGGGCGCGGTCCTGGTGTACGGGGCGACGGGGGAGTCACCTTTCCCCGGTGACTCGTCGGCCGCCCTGCTCTACAAGGTCGTCCACGAGGAGCCCGAACTGGGCGCCCTGACCGGCGAGTTGCGGGACGTCGCGGCCGCCTGCCTCGCCAAGGACCCGGCCGCCCGGCCCGCGCCCGGCGACCTCGCCCGCCGCCTGGCCCCCGAGGGCGCGGCCCGGCTCGTGGCCGCCGGATGGCTGCCGGGGCCCGTGGTGGAGCGGGTGAGCAGGCGTGCGGTGCGGCTGCTCGACCTGGACACGGGAGCGGGGGCGGGGGCGGGAGCGGCCGTCGGACCCGCGCCGGTGGACGCGCCCTCCGGCCCCGTGGCGTTCGAGTCCGCCGCCGCCCAGGGGGAGTTCGGACCTCCGGACCCCTCGTACGTGGCCTCCGCCGGGTTCGCGGACCGGCCCCCGCCCCCGCAGGCGCCCGCCCCCGTGCCGGAGCCCCGCGCCGAGTCCCGGGCGGACACCCGCCCGCCGGGCAGGTTCTCCGTCTCCGTGGCCGCGACGTCCGCACCGGAGGGCGCGAACGGCCGCGGGCGCAGAGTGAGTTGTACGGTCGCGCTCGCCGTGGCCGGGGCGCTGGCCGCCGTCACCGTCGGCTCGGTCTTCGTCTTCGGGATGCTGCCGGACGACAACGACACGTCGCAGGACGCGGGGGAGCAGCCCCCGGCGGCGACCACGGCGCCCAGCGAGCCGGGTGACTCCGCGGACGGCGGCAAGGTCCCCGGGGCCTACCTCGGCACGTGGCGCGGCAAGGCCGACGCGAGCGGCGGCACGGTCCCCCTCGGCACGTTCACGGTCACCCTGCGCCAGACGAAGCCGGGGCAACGGCTCGGCACGGTGGTGCAGCACGACCCGATCGGCAACACGTGCACGGACGTCCTGACCCTCAAGTCGGCCACGGAGAAGGAAGTCGTGGCGACGGGCAAGGGGGCGGAGAACAACGGCGGCCAGTGTTCCCAGACCGCGCACACGGTCTACCTCCGGCCGGACGGCGGGAGCCTCGCGTACACGTCGGACGATCCGGGGGCGGGGGACCCGAAGGCGCGGCTCACTCCGGTGAACTGAGCTCCGGCGCACCGAGCCCTGGTGGGCTGAGCTCCGGTGAGCTGCGCTCCGCCGGTGCGCGGCGGGCGCGCCGCCTCCTGACGTACAGGTAGGCGAGCCAGCCGCCCGCCGCCGCGCAGAGCAAGGCCGCCGCGATCCCGGGCGCCCACAGGTAGGGGTACTGCTCGTGGACCCAGCAGGCCCCGCCGCGCTCGAAGCAGTCCGGCCTCCTGCGGCGGCGCTTGGGGCGGCTCGCCCCGAGGTCGAGCAGGAGCAGCAGACACGACAGCGCCACGCCCGGCAGCGCCGCGGCCGCCCACCCGGTCGAACGGAGCGGTTCTTTCTTCCAGTTCGCCCGGCTGAGCGGGGCGATGACCGCGGCCGCGGCGGGCGGGGTGAGGAGCCCGATGGTGACCGCGAAGCCGTAGCCGCCGCCGGGCCAGGCGGGCGCGACCTCGCCCCACAGCGTCGCGTTCCAGGCCATGCCCGCCAGGGCGAACAGGACCACCACCACGAGCACGGTGAGGCACATCAGGGTGCCGAAGAGCCAGTTGTTCTCCTCACCCTCCTCACCCTCCTCACCCTTCTCCGACCGCTTCCGCCTGCCCGGCTGACGGCCCGCCGTCCGCGCCCCCGGCACGTGCGCGTACCGCAGCGCGGGCCCCGCGGCACGCCGCCGTGCCTTCTTCGCCGAACCGCCCACGAGACCCCCGCTCCTGTACCTGGATGCTGACGACTGCCCGCGCGCTGACAGCCATCCGAACGCTGACGACCATCCGGACGCTGACAACCACCCGAACGCTTACAACGGCGTCGTCAGCGTCGCCAGTTCACCGTTGCCGAGGTGCAGCATGCCCTTGCCGGGGGTGATCGGTCCGCCGACCAGGCTGCGCGAGATCCGCAGCCCGATCAGGTCGCCGCTGGAGCTGTCCTGCGGGGAGAGCAGGATGCCGCGGCGGCCCTTCTTCACGTCGACCTGCCAGCCCGAGAAGCCGCTGCAGACGTCCTCCTCGTCACCGGCGAGCACCAGGGCGAGGCCCTGATCGGCGCCGCGCTGGACGATCCGCTTGAACTGGCTCGCCGCGTCCGCGTCCTCCAGCATCTCCGCGTCGTCGATGAGGACGACGACCGGCTCCTCGCGGGACGCGTCCGCCTCGTCGATGAGCTCCTCGAACTCGTCCTCGTCGATGTCGTCCCCGGTGAAGACCTTCAACACGCCCTCGGTGCCCTCCAGTTCCCGCAGCGGGGACTGGCGCGGGGCGGCGACGACGAGCCGTACGCCCTGCGAGCGGAACGAGCGCGCCATGTTCATCAGGACCGTCGAGCGCCCCGACTTGGCCGGGCCCGCGATGACGAACGCGGGCACGCCCTGCGCCAGGTCGGGCCCGTAGCCCATGACCTCGTCACCGCCGATGCCTACCAGCGCCCACAGCTTGGAGCGCGAGGCGTCCGGGTCGCGCAGCTCCCACGCCTCTTCGAAGGAGACCCGGCTCGGCAGCGTGTCGACGCGGAACGGGCGCAGGCCGCGCGGTACGTCAGCGTCGCGGGCCGCGGCCCGCTCGCCGATCGCGGCGATCGCCGCGGCCTGCCCCTGGCCCGTGGAGTCCTCGGAGAGCAGCGCGAACTGCGTCTCCGTGCCGCTCTCGTTCCGGAAGGCGCGACCGGGCGCGATCTCCTCGGGGACCTTGCGGGCCGGGATGCCGAGCATCGAGAAGTCGGAGCGGTCCGCGAGGCGCAGGCCGTACTTGTCCTCGGTGAGGGAGGAGATGCGGCCCACCAGGATCTGCCGGTCACCCGTCATGACCATGTGGATGCCGACGCTCGCGCCCTCTCGCATGATCGTGGTGATCTCGTCGGTCAGCGAACCGTGGTCGAGCTCGCCGAGCGTGGGCAGCCAGCCCTCCCAGCGGTCGAGCAGCACGACCAGGTGCGGAAGGCGCTCGTCCACGGCTGCGTCGGCCCGCTGCTCGCCGATGTCCGCGTACCCCTTGTCGGCCAACAGGTCCTGGCGGCGGGTGAGTTCACCCTTGAGGCGGTTGATGAGGCGCACCACGCGCTCGGTCTGGTTGCGCCCGACGACGGCGCCGCAGTGCGGCAGCCGGGTCAGCGCGTTCAGCGCGCCGTTGCCGCAGTCGATGCCGTACATGTGGACGTCGGCGCAGGAGTGCGTGCGGGCCAGGGAGCCCGCGATGGTCCGCAGGACCTGCGAGCGGCCGGAGCGCGGGGCGCCGCCGATCATCAGGTGGCCGAAGCTCGCGAAGTCCACGACGACCGGGCGGCGCGCCTGGTCGGCGGGCAGGTCCTCGACGCCGTACGCGGCGGGTGTGAGCGCGCCGGGCGCCGTGCGCGGCGCGGGCACCGGGATCTCGTCGAGCAGCAGGGTCTCGCCGAGCGCGGGCAGCCACGGGCTGTGCTGGGCGGGGATGCCGAGCGTGCGGTTGGCCTCGATGATCTCGTCGACCAGGACCTTCAGGTCGGTGATCTCCTCCTCCTCGCGGGCCTGGGTCTTCGGCTTCACCAGCGAGGCTCGGCCGAGCTCGGACCAGTCCAGGGTGTCGACCCAGGGGGCGAGGAGGGCGGGGTCGGCGGCGCCGGGGCGACGGCCGCCGACGCGTCCCGACTGGAAGGGCACGAGGGAGGCGTGCCCGAGCCGCACGTACGCCCGGCCCGGGGTGCTCTTGGAGATGTGCCCGGCCTCGGGGGAGTCGATGACGTCGCTCGACTCGCCGCCGTCGGTCACGCGCAGCGCGATGCGGAGGTTGGTGTTGGCGCGGATCTCGGGCGACACGACACCGGAGGGCCGCTGCGTGGCGAGCAGCAGGTGGATGCCGAGCGAACGGCCTCGCTGGGCGATGTTGACCAGACCCGTCACGAAGTCGGGCAGGTCACGCACCATGGAGGCGAACTCGTCGATGACGATGAGGAGTCGCGGCACGGGCGCGTGCGACGGGTCGCGCCGCACCAGGTCCTGGTAGTCCTCGATGTCCTTGGCGTCGGCGTCGGCGAGGATGTGCTCGCGCCGCTTCAGCTCGGCGCCGAGCGATTCGAGGGCGCGCTCGACGAGGTGCGCGTCGAGGTCGGTGACCATGCCGACGGTGTGCGGCAGCTTCACACAGTCCTTGAACGCGGAGCCGCCCTTGTAGTCGACGAGGACGAACGTCATGTTCTCCGGGGTGTTGGCCACGGCCAGCGCCGCCACGATCGTCTGCAGCAGCTCCGACTTGCCGGAACCGGTGGTACCCGCGATCAGACCGTGCGGGCCGTCCTTGCGCATGTCGATGCCGAAGGCACCGTCGTACGACTCGCCGATGACGGCCATCGTCGACTGGCCGCCCGCCTGCCAGCGCGCGGTGATCGCGGCGGACGTCGGCGGCTCGAGCTGCAGCACGTCCAGGAGCCTGCTGGACCCCGGCAGCGCGGAGTCCTCGGTCTCCCCGCTGATGTCGCGCAGGGGCGAGACCGCCCGCGCCAGGCGCAGGCACCAGGCGGGGGTCACGAAGTCGGGCCGTACGTCGCGCAGCCGCTCCGCGCCCGACATTTCGACGCGCAGCCGCAGCTCGCGCGGGGCGCCGGCCCGGCGGGTGTCGGGCGCGGTGTGGTGCCAGGCCTGGAAGGACGGGAAGCCGCCGGGGGCCTGCGGGGGCCGGGCGGGCGCGTCCGGCACGCCGGGGGACACCGGCATGCCCGCCCCATCCGCGTACGCGTGGGGGTCCGGCTTCGGTTCGGCGACCACGAAGGCCTGGCACTCACCGGGCAGGAACCGCTCCTCGGTGTCGAGGCAGAGCGCGTACATGTGCACCGCGGGCCCCTCGCGCAGCAGCCGCACCACGCCGGGCAGCGACCGCAGCCGCCGCGAGCCGTCCCACACCACGACGATGTCCGGGTCGGAGAAGTTCGCGCCCTGGCCCTTGTTGTCCTCGGCGGCCTTCACGCGCGCGTCGAGGATCTGCGTCAGCTCACCGATGCGGGCGCCGACGGTCTCGGCGTCCGTGCCGATGAGGACGTTGACGTCCTGCCCGCCCGACGGCCGGGCGTGCGGCAGCCACCGCACCCAGTCCCAGCTGTCCTTGGCCGTGTTCTCGGTGAGTACGTAGAACTGCACGTCCATCGGGCTGTGCAGCGTCGCGGTCTGCGCGACGGCCCAGCGCCCGAGCGCGGTGGCGGAGTCGTCGGGCCCGGCTATGCCGATGACCCCGAGCCCCTTCAGCGGCAGCGCGACGGGCGCGTCCTCTATCTTCCAGGTCACCTGCCGCCGGTGCTCGTCCTTCTCAGGGTCGTCGAGCACGACCTCGGAGGGCAACTGGCCGGTCCCGAACCGCAGGAGCAGGTGGTCGCCGTCGGTCCGCCGCCGCTCCCACAGCCGCGTACGGGGCCCGGTGCCGAGCGCGAGCACGGCGGCGGGGTCGGGCACGGCGTTGCGCCGGTCGAGCCGCTCGGCGACCAGCGCGTCCTGCGCGTCCTTCTCGATCCGCGCCTTCGTCTCCTTGTACTCCTTGACCTGCTTCGCATGGGACTTGCGCCCGTGCTTCTTGTCCATGAAGTAGTTGCCGAAGAGCATGATCGGGCTGAGCCCCGCCATGATCAGGTAGTACCAGCGATTGAAGATCATCGCTGCCACGACGGCGCCGACCAGCGGGAACAGCGCCATCAGCCACGGCAGCGGCCGCGCCTCGAACTCGCGGGGCGGGGCGGGCAGCCGGAAGGTGGTCTGCCGCTCGGGCGGGCGCAGCCGCGGGGGCCGGTTGTAGTCGAGCCCCGCGCCGTCCTCGGACCACTTGAGGGCGGCGTTCGGGGGCGTGTAGCGGACGAGTTCGAGGAGGGTGTTGCCGACGGCGATCTGCGCGCCGAGCGGCCACGGGACGGTGTCGCGCCGCCCTGCCGCCCGAGCCTTGGCCCGCGCCTCCTTCCACTCCCGCCTCTCCTGCTTGTCCCGCTTCTCCCGGGCCTTCCTGTCCTTCTTGGACTCGCCCTCGGGCGCGGGCGTCC
Source organism: Streptomyces sp. NPDC036815 (assembly GCF_055609205.1). Classification (NCBI taxonomy): domain Bacteria; kingdom Bacillati; phylum Actinomycetota; class Actinomycetes; order Kitasatosporales; family Streptomycetaceae; genus Streptomyces; species Streptomyces sp. NPDC036815. Next base: position 83,979 of record NZ_JBVJPW010000005.1, read on the forward strand.
CGGCCGGCTCGGGCTCCTCCTTCTCCACCCCGAAGGGCTCACCGTCGAGGGTGACGCCCTCCTTGTCCTCCGCCTCCCCGTGCAGGGTGGCCCGGCAGGTGCCGTCGGTTGCAACTGACAACGTCAGGGCGCGGGCCGGCATCTCCGGATCGTCGACACGGATGTACGCGGCGGGCCCGCTGCCGATGTCGTACCGCCCGATGCCGAGCCGGTGCACGGAGCCCGCGGCGGCCCCGCTCGCCACGCGCAGCTCGACCAGCCCCGAGGGCTCTCCCGGCAGGCACCCCGCGGGGTCGTCGAGGCTGACGACGGCGCCCTCGCGCAGCGGCGAGGTGACGACGGTCGCGGTGGGATCGACGGCGTACCCGTCGACGTAGATCACCGGCGCGCCACCGCCCGGCACCTGCTGCCCCTGTCCGATCGGAATGATCTGCGCGCCGCTGCGGCCGGTCTGCCGGGCCAGTTCCACCGCGATGTCCTGCACGGTGGACTCGGGATCGGCGTCGAGAACCACGTCGGCGGAGCCCCCGCCGAACGGATCGACGACGGTCAGAGTCAGGCGCACGATCGTCCTCCCCGGAGCTGAACAATGCGCCTGACGATATCCGCTCCCCCCTTCCCACCGGCAACGGCCCGCTCCCGCCCCCACCGGCAAACCGCGTGCACGGCTTCGCACCACTTCGCAGTCGCTCATAGCAGAGCTGTGACTGAACCGGGCTGTGATCCCACCAGCCCCACCCGTAAGCTGCTGGCGCAAGAGCGGAAGATCACATGATCCGCGTTGAGGGAGCCACGGGGGTTGGCCCTGCGGCGAGTTGTATGGGAGAGAGCCTCATGGCCAAGGACCTTGATGTCACATATCAGGACATGCGTGACGCGGCCAAGCACGTGGTCAAGGAGAAGGACAAGCTCAACGAGAAGCTCGACGGCCTGAAGAAGTACATCAAGCACCTCGTCGAGACGGGCTTCGTCACCAAGAGCGCCTCGAAGGCGTTCGACGAGAACTTCGACGAGTTCGTCGAGGGCGCGAAGAAGACCATCGACGGTCTGGACGGCATGGGCGACTACCTGACCAATGCCGCGGACAAGTACGAGCAGATTGATGATGAGCTGGGTAAGGCTGCGCGGAAGTAGCCGACTCGGCTTGAGTGGTCTGGGGCGGCGGACGCATCCGCCGCCCCTGCCTCGGTTCACGGCCCTCGGAGACGCCGGGGAACCGTGAGCGGCAGTGCGGAAGTGACGAGCGACGGAAGACTACGGCGCACGGAGGAGATGCCTCGTGGGGGAGTACTCGAGGATCGACGACCTGAACGTCATCCGCGAGATGGGCGTCGGGCTTGGCAAGATCAAGGAAGCGTTCGACGCTCTCGGGAAGCTCAAGGGGCAGTACGAGGACGACTTCGGTGAACACGACCTGGCCTGGCAGTTCGGGGACTTCGTGGACAACTGGGACAGTCACCGCGAGGAACTCGGCGACGAGATCAAGCGCCTCGGCGACATCGCGAAGGCCGCCGCGAAGGCATACGAGACGATCGACAGCGAGCTGGCCAAGGCCCTCCGTGACGCCGACAAGAAGAAGCCCTGATGGCCGGCGCGCGCCCCAAGGACTGGCAGCCGTTGGCCTATCAGGACCCGGTTCCCGGCGATCCGGACCGACTGGAACAACTGGGCCGCAAGCTCCGCAGGACGGCAGACGAGCTCGAACGCCAGGTTCGTCATCTCAAGGCGGCGTCCGAGGTGAAGTCCTGGGACAGCGACGCCGGTAAAGAGTTCCGGGAGAAGGCCAAGAAGTGTCGCGGCCGTCTGGAAGCCGCGCACAAGCGCTACGAGACCGTGGCCGACGCGGTCGGCGACCGCATCGTGGATCACGGTCCCGACTACGAGTCGAACGCATCGGCGCAGCCCGGCAGTTACGCCACGGAACTCCACCGTGCCCAGCGCATCGCGGAGATCGCCCGGCAGGAGGCGCGGGAGGCCGAGGCCGAAAAGAGCGCCGCCAAGAAGAGCCTCGACGGCCTGACCGGGGAAACCGGGAAGGGCGGCGGCGCCAAGGACGACGACGAGGGGCGCAAGAAGAAGCTGGAGGGCCGGGCGGAGGTCGCCGGGAAATCCCTGGAAGCGGCCAGGGACAAGCTCCAGAAGGCGCAGAGCATCCGCGACGACGCGGCGCGCAGGGCGCGTGACGCCATCGACGACGTCATCTCCGACGATGCGCTCAAGGACGGATTCTGGGACGACTTCGCCCAAGTCGTGAACACAGTGGCGTACTGGACGGAGCACATCTCCAAGTGGGCCGGTATCGCTGCCTTGGCGGTCGGCTGGATCCCTGTCGTCGGTCAGGGATTGGCGGGCTTCCTGGGCGCCGTATCCATGCTGGCCACGCTGGTCAACATCGCCTGCACCGCGATCCAGGTCGGAATGGGCGACGAGTCGTGGACAGCGCTCGCCACGGCTGCGGTGGGGCTGTTGATGATGGGCGCGGGCAAGGCGATGTCCAAGGTCAGTGGGCGGTATGCCAAGGGGCTGCTGAGTCGCATGCGAACAGCCAAGAGTGGTAAGAGCACCGCTCGGCAGACCAAGCGCAACCGACACAAGTACAACCGTGACGCGAGGCATATCCAGGGGCTTCAGAAGGGTGACATTACGAAGTCGATCCGGGAGCCGGTCACCGAGGTATTCCATAAGGCTGCTTGGTCGGATGCCTTCAAGGGCGGCTACCGTGAAGCCAGGCAGTCACTGCGGGACCGTGGAAATGGCAGCGCGATCAAGGGAGCGGTCAAGTCGATGTCCCTCTCCGACGCCTCCGTCGCCTCAGACCTGAAGGAACTGAAGCACCTGAGCAAGTCCCTCGGGCCGGGATACGAGGTCAACGGACTGGCGCGTCGGGCGACAGCCTTGAACGTGGCTGGCAGTGGAGTCACGGCCGGTGGTCTCCTGATTGATGAGGTGAGCTGATGGAGCGAGCGCAGAGGGAAACAGCGGAGGGTGCTCCTGATCCCGAGGAGGATTACCTCGTCGATTTTGACTTCGACGACGGCTGGCTTCCGCTGACCCTCCAGGAAGGGACACGGGCGGAGGCCCGAAAGATCGCTGCGGACCTCGTGGAGCAGTTTGACCCGCTGCAACTGGGGGTCAGCAAGGCCTCGCTTCGGGAAGAGCTGGAGAACCGGGCGCTTACGGCATACGAATCCGGCCCTGTGCTGGCCATGGCCGCATACACGGAGGGCGGAATTCTGATGGCCGACTTCTCGGTCTTCGCCTTCGGGGAGGACGATGTCCAGCGACCTTCGCCGCAGGAATACCTGCCCCAGCTGCTGAAGTGGCCCTATGCCGAGCCGAAGGGCGAGCCGCAGGTGTCCGGCGTGCAGTTGCCGATCGGCCCTGCGGTCCGCGTACAGACGGTACTCGTCGAGAAGCGACGCTTCGGCTGGGGCAAGAAACTCAGTGAGTCGCTCCAGTACGGGGTCTGGCCGGACGGCAGGGAGGAGATCTTCGTGGCCGAGGCGCGATGGCTCAACTTCGAACGTACGGATGAGCTGACGGACCTCGTGGACCGCCTCATGCCCACCATGCACATGGTGCCCGTCGCCCCGGGGCCCGGCACGGACCATGCCCCCGAACCCCCTGGCGAGTTCTGACATGCCTCTCCGCACCGAATGGGACACCCCGCCCAGCGACTACACGATCTTCGTGCCCGCCGGCTGGTTCCAGCTGCACCTCGACCCCGACGAGCGCGACCGCGGCATCGCCGCACTGGCCGACCGGCAGTTCGAGGGCATCGACAACGCGCCCGTACTCAAGGAACGCCTGATGCGGGACCTGCAGAAGCAGGCGAAGGCGGCCCACCGCGAGGGCGGTGTCGAGCTGTACATCTCGCTGCTGACCGTCGAGGGTCTGCCACTGGCGTCGTCGCTGCTCGTGAGCCTGCTTCCCGACGGCTGGCCGGGCTGCAGCACGGCCCACGATCTGGCGCGCCGGCTCGCGGACACGGGTCGCCCCGCCGAGGTGCGGACACTGGACGCCGCGGGCGACGCGGTACGCACCGAGAAGACCGAAGCCGCTGACCCCGAGCGTCAGATGGGCAACACGCTCGCGACGACCACCGTGACGTACCACGTTCCGATCCCCGCGAGCAGGCAGTGGCTGAACCTCACCTTCTCCACTCCCATGGAGGGTCTGGCGCGACAGATGGTGGAGCTCTTCGACACCGTGGCCGGGACGCTCCACTGGGAGTAGGCCGACTCGACGGTCGCGGGTCAGCGATTGACGGACTGAACTTCCCTCACGGTGACGTCCTGTTCGAAGGACGACAGGCCGTCGGGGAGCCCGGGTTTCCGGGGAGGCCCGGCAGGGTTCGCGGAGTCCGTCCACGTCACCTTCCAGGTGATCTGGGCCCGTTGTCCCAACCCGGGAGGGTCTTTCCTGTTTCAGGATCGACCGGGGAAGTCTTCTTCATGTCTTTCTTGTACTGCTCCGGGCTGAACTTCGGCTGCGTCCAGCACACGGGAGGCTTCCAGGAGGGGTCAGTGGGCTGGATGTAGGTCGCGCCCTTCTCCTCCTTGAAATTCGTGGCGAACTGCACCTGGGCCGAGACGGAGCCTCCGCCGGAGCCGCCTCCTTGCTCCACGCTCCCCTCCGGCGCCTTCCCGAGCCCGTCTCCGGCCGTCGCGGCCTGGATGGACAGGGGGGGAGATGAGGGCGGCCCCGCACGAGACGGGGAGCAGCCGCCGCTGAGAGTTCCTCACCGGCATTCCTTGGCGTCGGGGCGGGCGCTGAGGTTCTGCAGCTGCCACACGCCGCCGTTCGCCTTCCTGAGCACGGTGTCGTAGCGCGTGTAGTCGTTCGGAGTGGGCGTCTTGCGGTCGTAGTAGCGATACGTCCCGGAGATGGTCTTTCCGCGCTTCTTCGCCTGCTGCAACTGCAGCAACTGCTGTGTGTAGAACGCTTCGGCCTTGCCCGTGAAGTACGTCGAGAGGAACGTGGACTTGGGGTCGAGGTCGACGAAGACGCGTTGACGTGCCATCAGCACTTCCGCCTGCGCGCGCAGGATCGCGTCCTTGGCCTTGTCGCCGGTCTTGTCCGGGGTGATGTGGACCTTGACGTCGCGGGGAAGGCCGAAGTCCGCGACCTCGGCCGATGCGCTTCGGGATGCTCTGGGACTCGGCGTGCTGCCGGCGTCACCCTGCTCGGCCCCCTTGATCGGCTCGTTCGCGTCGAAGCCACTGCCACAGGCCGTCAGCGACAGCGCCGTGGCCACGAAAAGCGCGGCAGCAACGGGAAGAGTGCGGTGGTTCACAGCTGGGATGGCCTGGCACGCCACGACCGCTGCTTCACCGCTCGAGGTTGACGAACAGACTCCGAGCGAACGCGTCGAACTCCTCGATGTTCGACGTGATCCACCCGATGTCCTCGCCGAGCGTGCGCACGATGACGTCGATGCCCAGGGACTCGAGGCGCCACGCGTAATTCACCGAGCAGCACATCGCCTCGGCCTTGGACGCGACGAAGTAGCGGATCGAACGCTTGCCGCGCCCCAGCCGCTCGGTGTCGAAGTCGATGACCTCCGGGTCCTGGGCGGCGCCCGGCTCGTTCTTCTGGACGAGCTCGTCCAGGGTCGTGTCGACGTCGCCCTCACTCGGCCCCGCATGCACGAGAAAGGTCAGGAACTCGCGCCGAGGGTCGGGAACGTAGAGGAAGATCTGGTGCACCGGCACGGTCTTGGGGATCAGCTCGGCCGCCGAGTCGAGCTCGAAGGCCAGCATCTTGACCTGCTTCTTGTCGACCGGTTCAGCGTCGACGAGCCCCCAGAGAAGTTCCGAGGTGCGCCGCGCCCACTTCTTGCGCTCGCGCGCGGCTCCCCGTCCTTCGCCGAGAATCGGCATGGCGGGCCAGACGGTGGCGTTGCTGTCCGTGTCGAGGGAGAAGATGACGGTCACTCGGTCCTCCAGCGGAGTTCAGACGCTGACGCCCTCCAGGCCGTCATTGGTTCTCCAAGGGGCACCCGGGCCCCCCCAGGCGGCCCACCACCCCCTCACACCCACCGAAGCGACCGCGCCATCGCCTCGCACAGTTTGCCCATGGGGCTGGCGACGCCGCTCAGCGGGACGGTGAACGCGAGCAGCAGGTAGCCCGCCCTGCCCGGCATGTGGACGAAGAGGTCCAGGGCCGTCGCCGTGGCGACGCGGACCGTGCGGCCTGCGGGGAGGTCGATGAGGGTCACCTCGGCGCCGCTGCCCCTGCGGTCGGCGAGGGAGCGTGCCCAGTCGTCCGGGGTGGCGTACAGGTCTCCCGGCATCGCGAGCAGGGACACCAGTAGGGTGGCCGGCGTCGCCACCTCCGTGGTCGACTCCGATCTCAGGAACAGCTCCAGGGACCCCTGGGAGACCCCGCTCTCGGCGGTGTTGCGCAGCGTGGTCCAGAGGCCCTGCCGCGCCTCCGCGGACAGGTGGCGTCCGGCGGCCTGCCGGTCGACGAACGTCTTGAGCTGCGGCCGCCAGTGGTCGAGCGTGAGGTCGACGCGGAACCAGTCGCGGGGGACCAGCAGCCGGTAGTCCTCGGGGGGCTCGTCGTGCGGGTGCGAGGGGGCGGTCTCGGTCACCCGGGGATCTCCAGCAGCTTTCCGCGTGTGTTCATGGGATTGCCCTCGGTGTCGAACAGCGTCAGGCTCTTCGCGATACCGGCGAACATCGAGGAGAAGACGTCCCAGCCCTCCTGGGTCGGGGTGGTCATCTCCAGGACGACCGCCGTGCCGTTGGAGAGCGGTACCTGGACGTTGATGAACGACGTCCAGAACGGCTCGTCCTGCCCGGAGGGGGCGATGGCCGCCTCGATGACCGCTTGGCGCGTACCGACCCACGAGACGGCCGGGCCGCAGGGCAGCTCGATCTCGTCCACATCGCCGTGGCCCAGCGCGCGCAGGGCCTGCGCGGTGTTGTGGACCGGGCTGACCCTCGCCTCCTCGGCCAGGTCGACGAGCGAGAGGTTCACGTTCGCGGTGCAGCGCGTGCCGTCGACCTCGGTGATGACGAAGCCCGCGTACTGGACGCCCGCTTCGACCAGTTCGTCGTACGAGGCGACGCACATGGCGGCCCACCGGTACTGCATGTCCGGGGTGCCCTTGGGAATGATGTCCTCGGCCAGCCGGAGGAGCTGGTCGGCGAGGTCGTCGATGGACTCGGCTTCCGTGGGGAGTTCGAAGAATCCCTCGGGCATGACCCAGCGGACGTTGATCGGTTCCCCGTCGGCGGGGGCGGTCGTGCCGGAGGCCTCGGACGGCCCGCCCTCGGGTATGACCACACTCATCAGAACCTGTTCCTGTCCGGCAGTTCCAGCTCGTCGGCGTCCGCGTGGAAGTTCGCGGCGAAGGGGTAGGGCCCGTAGTGGGGGTAGAAGGCGGGAACGTCACCGCCGTTCTCGGCGGCGATGTGGGCGACCTTGCGATAGGCCGCCGCCCTGGCGCGGACCTTCTGCCGGGGGCGGTTTCCCCACTGCCGGATCAGCGTTCCGACGAAGAACACCACGAGGCCGGCGAGGACGACACCCGCCGCCACGTAGTAGAGCTTCTGGTTGCGGGTGGACTCCCAGTACTGGACGTAGGCCCCCCAGTAGGCGAAGAGCCCGAAGAGGATGATGGCCGTGGGAAAGGCCAACCGCTTGCCCGCGCGGTGCAGTTGGGTCTCGTCGATGTGGCGGAGGCGGAGCATCTTCAGGACCGCTTCGTCGTCGAAGAAGTCGAACTGGAGCCTGCGCCCCTCGGCCTCGGCGGCTTCCCGGGCAGCCGGTACCGCGGCGAGGACGTCACCGGGAATCATCTTTCTGATGATTCCCTCGCGGGCCCTGTACTCCCACGGCCCGGGTTCGCGGTTGCTGTCTTCCTCGTCGGGCATGTGAATCGTGCTCCTTCGCTGACGGCTAGTGGGCGAGCGCGGTGTGGAACGGCTTGGGTGACGGGGTCGGCGACGGCTGGGGCGAGGGCCGCGGGGTGGGCGGAATGGTGCCCTGCGGCTTCGGCGCGGGGTCGCCCGGGTCTCCGGTGGCCGCACCGTCCTTGCCGGTGAAGATCTTGTACAGCGCGCTGCCGAGACTTCCGGTCTTGATGCCCGCGGTGATCCGCTCGCCCGACAGGACGGGCTTGCCCGCCTTCTTGAGCAGGGCGTTGACGCCCTTCACGGCGATTCCGTTGAAGAACTTGTCCGTGACGCCCGCCCCGGCACCCGAACCGCTGAACCGGATGCCCCGCAGCTTGGACAGGCCCTTGAGGCCCTTCAACGCGCTGAAACCCTTGAGGGCCCCGACTCCGGGCATGACGCCCAGAGCGTCGAGACCGAGCTTCAGCAGATTGAGCTTTCCGCCCCGCGCGGTCATGTCGTAGGCGTGCCCGGCCAGAGCGGCGGCACTGGTGATGACGGCGAGGGCGGTGAATACCGGCAACAGGACCTGGAGCGGCGGTACGAAGGCACATATGACGGCCAGGATGGAGAAGATGGCCGAGAGATTGGAGAATCTGTCGGCCCAGTCCGCCAGCCAGTTCATGAATCCGCCGGGGTCACGTACCCCGTCATGGTGAATGATGTTCTTGATGTGCTTCGCGGCGGCTTTCGCGGCGTCGTCACGGATCTCTATCGCGCGGTAGATCTCGCCCCGGCAGTCGCTCATGGTGCTCAGCGCCGCCGACCGCTTCTTGGCCGCCCGCTCGCGCTCGGTGTCGGACGCGTCCGACGGCGTCTTCGTCCCCGTCGGCTTGAGAGGCGTGTCCGTGTCCCCGAGGTCGCCCTCCACCTCGCGGTAGTCCTTGAGCGCCTTGTCCGCGATCTTCTGGGCGCGGTGGAGTTCGCTGGCGTACTCCTTGGACTCACCCTCGACGACCTTGGTGCCGAGGGCCTTGGCCGCCTCGTCGGAACGCTCGAACGACCGCTTCAGACGCCCGGAGGTCCCGTCGGCGATCTCGTGGAACGCGCGGCCGGCCTCGCTGTCCCAGCTCTCCACGGACGCCAGGGCCTCGATGTTCCGGGCCTGCTTGTCGATCTCGTCGGCCATGTTCCGCAGCTTCTTGCCCAGCCGCGCGACTTCGTACGGGTCACCCGGTACGGGGTCGCCCATGTGCAGAGGTTCCCAGTCGCTCGGGCGCGCAGTCACTTCTTCCCCTTCTTGGCGTCCTTGCGGGCCTTGCGGAGGGCCTCGGCGAGTTCGTGGTCCACTTTGTCGTACGTGTCGGCCGCGGTGTCCGTGAACTTGGCGAGCTGCTCGATGTCCTTCATGAGTTTCTTGCGCGTCTTCTTCCAGGTTTCCGAGAAATCATCGAAAACGTCGCGAAGCTTTTCGCTGCCGAGCGCGTCGTCGAACCCGTCCGCCGGGTTGCTGTTGTCCTTGAACTCGCGATGGATCCTGAACAGCGACTCCGAGCATTCCCTGATCACGCCCAGATCGGCGCGTGTTCTCCCACTCATCAGATTCCCCCGTGCACGGTGTGATTCGGTTTCGCTCCGGTACGACGTTCGCCGCCCCACTGCGGATCGACGATAACGGTAGGGTTCTCGCCGTCACCAGTTCCGAAATCGTGTCAATCCGTCGTATACGGACGGAATGTCACTGCCCTGTGACGTGAAATCCACGAGTCGTGCAGGACTGGGGCACGGATGGCGGGCCGGCATCGCGCCGAGTTCGAGCCGGGCGCCCGCGGCACGGCCGGTGGTACGGGGCGCCGGCCCGGCACCGGTCAGCGGTTGACGGACTGCACCTCCTCGACCGTGACCTCCTGCGTCACCTCGATCGTGCCGTCCGGCATCTCGACGGGGGCGGTCTGTCCCGTGCCCGTCCAGCTGATCTCCCAGGTGAGCGCGGCCTTGAGCGGGAGCGTCCTGCCGCCGCTCGACCGGTGGTAGACGATGCCGCAGGGCGGGGTCTCCTTCGACTTGCCCTTCGCGTAGGGCTCCCCGATCCTGCCGTCGACGATGGGGCACTCGCCGTCGGCGGGAAGCATGCTGGCGTCCTCGGTGCCCGCGTCGAGCGTGAGCGCCTTGGGCTTCGCGGTCGTCGTCGCCTCGATGTGGAAGCCGGGGACGTTGATCGCGGCGGTCGCCCGGACGTCGTCGAAGGCGGCCTTGTCGAGCCAGGCCCAGGTGGGCAGGTTCACCTTGGTGGTGCCGTCGGGCGCGAGGGAGACCTTGGTCTTGGGCAGTTCCATGTGCTGGTAGGCGAGGGCTGCGAGCATCTCCGGCTTGATGGCTTCCTCGTGCTGGGGCGGCGGGGGCTCGCCGTTCTCGACCCAGAAGGGGATGTCACTGCACGAGGTCCGCTTCAGGTAGTCCGGCTCGTCGGGGTTCTCGACGGCGGCCCAGAACATTCCCTCGCCGTCCTTGTCGACGTTGTAGTCCTTGTAGCCGGGGGTGTCGGTCCAGCCGTAGTCGTCCTCGTAGTGCCGCTGCAGCTGATTGATCGCCGCGCCCGCGTGACCGGCCATTCCGGGCGCGTTCGCGGCCTCCTTGAGCTCCTTGGACATCTTCTTCTTGAACTGCTTGGCGCCGTAGGCCGGGGCGTACCAGCAGGGCGGGGGCGCCCAGTTGACGTCGGTGGAGGCGATGTTGCCGCGGCCGCTGCCACCCTTGGCTACGGATCCGGAGTAGTGGACTTGGGCGGCGGCGTAGATGCCGGATTTGCCGTCTCCGCCGCCACTCTCCTCCGTGCCGGCGCCCTTGCCGGACCCCACGGGCTTGCCCGCATGGGCGGGTCCGGTGAGGACGAGAGTGCTGAGGGCGAGCGTAAGAACGGCAGTGGTGAAAACCGGGCGAAGTGATCTGTTCGCCGGGCGAAGTGATCTGTTCACTGGCACTTTTCCGCCCTCGTCTCGACGAAGACCTTCGACGCCTGCCAAAGGTCGCTGCCCGTGGGGTACTTGACCATCACGATCTTGTAATAGTCGAAGTCCTTGAGACTCTTCTCGGTCTTCAGGATCTTCCCGGTCTTGGTCTCTTTGCCGTAGAATTTGCTCGCGTCCGCGCAGAACGCGACCTCGACCGACTTGCCGTTCGTCGCGGACCTCGTGGTCGCACGGTAATGACGCAGGGTGCCGTCCGCCGTCCAGCCGCCGTCGATCCAGCTGTCGATCTGGGTCTTCGCGTAGTGGAGCCCGTCGCCTGTGGCGTAGGTGGCGACGGCGCCTTCCTTGGACGTGCGCTTGTCGACGCCCCGGTAGATGGCACGGAAGAAGTTCGCGGCATCATCCATCGCCGCCGCCTCGTTCTCGTCCTTCGGCCTGTCCCAGTCGAAGACCAGGTTCATGCTCTTCGGCAGTGACACGTCCACGCCGTCCGGCTTCGCCTTGGCGGGCGCGCCGGACGGCTTCGTCGACTTCTCCGGCTCACCGGTGTCCTGATCGGCCCCGGCGATCTTGTCCTTGCTCTTGGAGTCGCCGTCGTCCCCGCTGCCGCAAGCCGTCAGAAGCAGGGCTGCGGTCGCGGCGAGCGCGGTGGCGACAGGCATGGTGCGGCGGTTCACGGTCGGCTCCCGGTGGGACGAGGGATGTCTCCAGCAGGCCGACGTTAACCACGGGGTTTTGGTTCCGCCAGATTCGATAGCGGGACAAGATGCCAGATTTCAGCGGACTGTCACCGGGTCGTGACGCGACGGGGAGGCGGCTCAGCCCAGCTTCGCGCTCTGCGCCTTCGCGACCGCCTCGGCGACCTTCGCGTCTCCGGGACGGCCCTGGGCGAGGGCCATGCCGTCCACCGCGAAGTACACGGCGAGGGTGTCGCCGTGGCGGACGACCTGGGTGCGCACGGTGTGGGAGGCGCCGTTGAACTTCGTCGTGGCGCGGAAGGCGGTCGACTCGTCGGCGCCGGTCCGGGCGGGGGCGTCGTCGCGGGAGACCGCGTCGTACGCCGTGCTGTTCTTGGCCGCCTTCGCGGTGAAGCCCCCGGCGCAGGCGCCGACGGCCTCGGTGAGTTCGGCCAGGGTGGTCTTCGCCGCGCCGCCCGCGTACGTGGCGAGCGTGACGTAGGTGAAGGCACCCACCGAGTCGCCTCCGGGCGAGGCGACGCGGGTGAGTTCGGCTCGCGGGGCGCCGGGGGCGAACTGGTTCATCGCGTACGCGAGCGGGGCGCACGCCGACTTGTCGGCCTTTATCTCACCCCTGGACTTGGCGAACGCGTACTTCTGCTCGGGCTTGCTGACCCGGTAGCCGCTCACGTCGCTCTTGGTCAGGGCGGCGCGGTTCAGGTCGGCCGCCGGGTCCGCGGCCTCCTTCTTCGACGCGGCGGACGGCGGCTTGGACGTCGACTTGGTGCCCGGACCGTCTTCCGGCGCGTCGGAGTCCGAGCAGGCGCCGAGCGCCGCCACGGACAGGACGGTGAGGACGGAAGCGACCAGGCCGGTGCGGATCCGCATCATGAGGAGGTCTCCAGTCTGCAGCCGCACGCGGACGGCTCGTTGTGCCGCGCCCCGGACAGTCGGTGGCTCGCGCGACGGCTGTGAGGTGAGTGACGGGTGGGGCTGTACGGGCCCGCACTCTACTGGCGGTGCCGGAGCGGCGGCAGGCACCTGTCGGCCCCCGCGCCCTGGGTGATGGCCGATGTCGTGCGGGTCGGTCCGTCGGTCTGCGGGTCGGTCCGTCGGTCTGCGGTCAGTCCGTCGGTCGGGGGCCGTGCGGGAGATCAGGCCGTCGCCCCCGCGAGTAGCGGCCCCCGACCTCCACGCCCCGTCATGACGAGCGCGTCCGCCCCGATCCGGACATGATGGCCCGATGCCCGCTCACAGGATCGAACCCCCGCACGCCGCCGCCGACGAACGCGTCTCGCTGACCGCCTTCCTGCAGTACCAGCGCGACACCCTCGCCATGAAGTGCGCGGGGCTGACCGCCGAGCAGCTCAAGGAGCGGGCCGTGGCGCCCTCCGACATGTCGCTGCTCGGGCTCGTCCGGCACCTGGCCGAGGTCGAGCGGAGCTGGTTCCGCACTGTCCTGAACCGCGAGTCCGTCAGGGCCAACTGGCAGGGCCGCGTCCCCGGCGAGCATGCCGACTTCGATGTGGAGGACGCCGATCCGGACGAGGCATTCGAGATCTGGCACGCCGAATGCGCCCGCTCCCGCGCCATCGTGGATGCCCTGGACTCCCTCGATGCCACGGTCGACTTCCGCGGAGACACGTACTCGGCGCGCTACGTCCTCACGCACATGATCGAGGAGTACGCCCGCCACAACGGCCACGCCGACCTGCTCAGGGAGCGGATCGACGGAGCCGTCGGGGAGTAACGGGCCCGGGGCGCCGGGACGTGGTGTCCGAGCGCCCCCGGCCCGAGGCCCAAGGCCCCTGTCTCAGCGCCGGTTCATCGCTCGCTTGATCTTCTTGCCCGACGGCGACTCGTCCAGCGTATTCCACAGCTTCGACGAGCTCAGCGACGTGTAGACGCCGGGTGCGCCCTGTCCGCCGCAGCCTTCGCCGTACGAGACGACGCCGATCAGGATCGGGGCCTCACGGCCGGGGACCTTGCGGAAGATGGGGCCGCCGCTGTCACCCTGGCAGGAGTCCTTCGTCTCCACGCCGGCGCAGAAGTTGACCTTCGCGTCGTACTCCTTGTAGCTCGTCCCGCATTCGGCGTGGGAGAGGATCGGGACCTTCACCTCACGCAGGCGGTCCGGGGTGTGGGTCATCTCCGTGTCCGTGTTGCCCCAGCCCGCGACGATCGCCTTCTGGCCCGGTCGGATCAGCGCGTCCGTGCCCTGCGTGGGCAGCGCCACCGCCGGGATGCCGCGGACCGGCTTCGCCAGCTGGAGGAAGGCCACGTCGTACGCCTCCTTGCCCTTGAGGTAGCGCGGGTGCACGACCACGCCGCCCTTGGCGATGCCGCGTATCTGGCCCTGCTTCGCGGAGAGGACCGTGCGGCCGACGGCCACCTGGAGGGACTTGGGCTTGACCGGCTTGCCCGCGTCGTCGACCAGGCAGTGCGCCGCCGTCACGACGGTGTCCGGGGTGACGAGGCTGGCGCCGCAGAACTGCCGGTCGAGCGCACTGCCCGGGCCCTTCGACAGGATCGCCGTCATGAAGGGGTAGGCGTCGTTCGGGACCGCGGTGCCGCCGATGATCGCGTGCGCGGCGGGGGCGGAGGTGGCGACCATCGCGAGGGCGGCGGCGGTCGCGGCGAGGGCGGCGGCGGGGGCCTTGCGGGTGCGCGTGGGGGTTCTCTTGGCATTCATGGGGGGTTGCTTCTCTTTCGTACGGCAGGAATTGCGGAATCGCGGCGCGCCGTGGTCGCTGTGGGGCGGGGTGGGTGCGCCGCTCTGTGCACGAGAGGCCCGGACCGAGTGGCCCGCCAACAAGGCCGTTACGTACGGCATTTGATTAGCAGTTCAACAAATTCGTGCGGATCCTCTCGCGTCGCGTCGAGCACGTCGATCACGTCGATCACGTCGATCACGTCGAAAGGGGAGAGGTGAATGGTGCGGAGAGGGTTCATTCCGGCAGTCGCCGGTTTTCCGGCGGGGCGCCTCCATCCGTACGAGGGGCTCAGCGGCGGCCGGAATTGCGTGGGTTGTGGGGAGGAGTGGGGCGCGTCCCGTGGGGGTGGGTCCGACGGGCGTGGGGGCGGGTCCGGCAGGCGTGGGGGCGGGTCACGGCACTCCCCGTCGCCCCGACCTGCCCGAGGGAACCGCCCCGGCCCCTACTGGCGTCCCCCTGGGGGTCGACGGATCACGCCGTTCCACCGTCGTGCGGCGCCAGTTGCGCAAAGTGTCCCGATTCGCGTACGCACACATTCCCCATCCCCCAAGTCCTGGACGCGACATCGGAACGGCGTCAGAACCGAGGGGTGCGGATTGCGTGTGGATAACGATGAGGGGTGTGAGCTTCGCGATCTTTAACGCGCCTTGAGGGGCTTATGTGCTGCTGATACGGTGCGATGACTTGACACTGGGTCTGAGGCTGAATAGCCCGCCCGGGACAGGCGAGAGAGTCGCCGGTGTCGCAAATGATCAAAATTGACCGAATCTTCTTGGGTGTGCGGGGAGCAGTTGCGTGAAGATCCAGGAGCGTACGGGGGCGGGCAACAGCCGTTCCGCCGCGCCGGCTCAGCCAGCGGTCGGTGAGCGCCTTCCCGCGCCGCCTCGCGAGCGCAAACCGGCACTTGCCGCACTCGCCGTGCTCCTCATCCTCGTCGGCGCGCTCGGCGCCACCGTGCTCGTGCTGCGCGCCGGTGACCGTATCGAGGTCGTGCGGGTGACCGCGCCCATCGCGGCGGGCGAGTCGCCCGCCGAGGGCAAGAACATCGACCACGTGATGGTCTCCGACGACAGCGGTATCAACTACGTGAAGTGGGAGCAGCGCGGCGTCCTCGCGAAGCTGAAGGCCAAGAGCGCCATCCCCGCGGGCGCCGTCGTCGTCGGCGAGATGTTCGCGAGGAAGACCGGCCTGCCCGCCGGCAAGGCCAGCGTGGGCCTCTCCCTGAAGGAGGGCCAGTACCCCTCCGACCTGAAGGCGGGCGACACCGTCGCCGCCTACCCGGTCGTCTCCGGTACGTCCACCGGCAAGGGGTCGACCGGCAGCGGTTCCTCGTCCTCCGGCACCCCGCTGGTCGCCGACGCGAAGGTGTTCACCATCGCGGACAAGAGCGACGCGACCGTCAGCACCGGCAACCAGAACATCACCCTCCTCGTCCCGCAGGAGGAGGCCGCCGCCCTGGCCAGCGCCGCTTCCGAGGGCAAGGTCGTTGTCGCCCGCGTCTCCGACGACACCAACTAAAGGCGAGCAGAAGAGACATGGCGCTCATCGCACTCGCCGCGGACAAGGGTTCCCCCGGCGTCACCACCGCCGCCGTCGCGCTCGCCGCCGTCTGGCCGCGCCGCGTACTGGTGGCCGAGACCGATCCCGCGGGCGGCGACCTGGTCTACCGCAGCGCCGCCGCGCACGGCGGCCCGCTCAACCCCAACACCGGCATGCTGAGCATCGCCGCCACCGCCCGCCGCGGCCTCGTGCCCGACCAGCTCTGGGACCACACGCAGCCGTTGAGCGGTGGACTCGAAGTGCTCGTCGGGCTGGGCATCGCCGAGCAGGCCGCCGGTCTCGCCGGGCTCTGGCCCACCCTCGGCCGCGCGTTCTCCCAGCTCGCCGACTCGCCGCAGGCACCCGCCGACGTCATAGCGGACTGCGGGCGGATCAGCGGCGACACCCCGGCCGTCGAACTCTTCCCGCACGCGGCGCTCGTGCTGCTCGTCTCGCGCACCGAGCCCGAGGCCATCGCGCGCGTCCGGGACCGCGCGGCGGCCCTCGCGACCAAGCTGCACGGCGGTGCGCGCGGCGCGGCCTCGCTGGCCCAGCCCCTCATCGGCGTACTCCTGATCGCGGACCCGGCGACCTCCGCGAAACTCGTCCACCAGGTCAACGACATGCTGATGGCCGCGCAGACCGGCGCCCGCGTCGTGGGCACCCTCGCCGACGACCCGGCGGGCGCCGACCAGTTGGCCGGACGCAGGCGCGGCCGCCTCGACAAGTCGCTGCTCATCCGCTCCGCGCGCAAGGTGACCGTCGACCTGTACCAGCAGTACGGCGCCGCCTGGACCAACCCCGTGGCGCAGCAGCCGGGACAGGCCCGATGAGCGCACCCGTCGATCACCAGCTCGTCAAGCGGTTCCGGCAGGACGCCGGTGACCGCATCGCCGAGCAGCGCCGTCTCGACCAGGTCTCCGGCGTCACCCCGATGTCGGGCGAGGACGAGCGGCACTACGCCCGCGCCGTCATCGCGCAGATCCTGGAGGAGTACGCGCGCGCGGAGATCAACGCCGGGCGCACCCCCCTCGACGCGGAGACCGAGGAGCAGTACGCGGCCGCCGTGCACGCCGCGCTCTTCGGCGTCGGACGGCTCCAGCCGCTGCTCGACGACCCCGAGGTCGAGAACATCGACATCAACGGCTGCGACCAGGTCTTCGTCGGATACGCCGACGGCCGCGAGGCCAAGGCCGACCCGGTCGCCGAGACCGACGAGGAACTCGTCGAGCTCATCCAGGTCCTCGGCGCGTACTCGGGTCTGTCGTCGCGCCCCTTCGACTCCGCCAACCCGCAGCTCGACCTGCGGCTGCCCGACGGCTCGCGCCTGTCCGCCGTCATGGACGTCACGCGCCGCCCCGCGCTCTCCATCCGCCGCGCCCGCATGGGCAAGGTCTTCATGTCCGACCTCGTCGGCAACGGCACCATCACGCCGGAGATCGGCCACTTCCTGGCCTGCGCGGTCCGGGCCCGCAAGAACATCATGATCGCGGGCGCGACGAACGCCGGAAAGACGACGCTGCTGCGCGCCCTCGCCAACGAGATCCCGCCGCACGAGCGCCTGGTGACCGTGGAGCGCGCCCTGGAGCTCGGCCTCGACCAGTTCGCCGACCTGCACCCGAACGTGGTGGCCTTCGAGGAGCGCCTGCCCAACTCCGAGGGCCAGGGCGAGATCGCGATGGCGGAGCTGGTGCGCCGTTCGCTCCGTATGAACCCCTCCCGCGTCATCGTCGGCGAGGTCCTCGGCGACGAGATCGTGACGATGCTGAACGCGATGTCGCAGGGCAACGACGGCTCGCTCTCCACGATCCACGCCAACAGCTCCAGCGAGGTCTTCAACCGCATTTCCACCTACGCGCTCCAGGCCTCCGAACGCCTCCCCATCGAGGCGAGCCAGATGCTGGTCGCGGGCGCGGTCAACTTCGTCGTCTTCATCCAGCGGCGCAACAACTACCAGTCCGGCGGCAAGCTCCAGCGCATGGTGACCTCGGTCCGCGAGGTCAACGGCGTCGACGGCCGCGTCCTGTCCAGCGAGGTCTTCGCGGAGGCGCCGGACGGCCGCGTCGTCGCGCACGCGCCGATCGCCTGCATGGACGACCTGGCCGCGTTCGGCTACCGCCCCGCCGGGCAATGGGGGTGAGCACGACATGAACACACTTGCCGCTCTCGACGGGCTCGGCGCCATGGGCGGCGTCTTCTCGCTGCCCGTCCTGTACGCACTGGGCTGCGGCGTCGCCGCCGGCGGCGGCCTGGCGCTGCTCGCCGTGGCGATCCGCGGGCTGCCCGTCAAGCCCGCCCACGAGAAGCACCGGGCGAGCGAGCGCGCGAGCGAACTGATCCGCTTCATCGGGCGGCGCGGCTCGGCCGCGATCGGCGTGGGCCTCGTCGTCCTGCTCCTCACCCGCTGGGCGGTGGCGGGCATCGCCTCCGGCATCCTCGTCTTCTTCTGGGACAAGCTCTTCGGCGGCGCCGCCGAGGAACGCGCCCAGATGAAGCGCGTCGAGGCCCTCGCCGCCTGGACGGAGTCGCTGCGCGACACCATCGCGGGCGCGGTCGGCCTGGAACAGGCGATTCCCGCGTCCGCGCGAGCCGCCGCGCCCGTGCTCCGCCCGCACCTGGACGCCCTCGTGGACCGCCTCCGCGCACGCACGCCGCTCCCCGAAGCACTCCAGATCCTGGCCGACGAGATCGACGACGCCTCGGCGGACATCATCGTCGCCGCCCTCATCCTCAACGCCAAGCTGCGCGGCCCCGGCCTGCGCCAGGTGCTCGGCGCGCTCGCCAAGTCGGCGCGCGAAGAGGTCGACATGCGCCAGCGCGTCATGGCGCAGCGCGCCTCGACCCGCCGCTCGGTGCAGATCGTGGTCGCGGTCTCCATCGCCTTCGTGCTCGGCCTTTCCATCTTCAACCGCGAGTTCGTCGAGCCGTACGGCACGCCCGTCGGCCAGCTCGTGCTCGCCATGGTCTGCGCCCTGTTCGCGCTGGGCTTCTGGTGGCTGCGGAAGCTGTCGACGGTGGAGACGCCGGACCGCTTCCTGGTCAAGGACGAGCCGGGCGTGCAGTTCGTACGCCCCCGGGGCCCCGGCGGCGCGCCCGTAGCGGGCGGCCCCGAGCAGGCACCGCAGTTCGGCAGGCCGGGCCCGGCCCAGCAGGGCCTGCCGGGCTACACCAACCCGTCCGAGGGGGTACGGCGATGAGCCTGACGATGCCGGTACTGATCGGCGCCATCCTCGGCCTCGGCGTCTTCGCCCTCGTACGCGCCCTGATGCCGTCGAAGCGCAGCGCCGTCGCGACGGTCGCGCGCATCGACGCGATGCGGGCGCGCGGCGCCGCGTACGAGTCGCAGCGGGCCACCACGGACACCGAGCGCCCCGGCAGGCTCGGCTCGATGCGCTCCCGCGTGGGCGCGCGCGTCGCCGACTTCTACCTCCAGCAGGGCTGGGAGCAGGGCTCGCTCCGGGCCGACCTCGCGGTCCTCGACCGCAGCTGGGAGAAGTTCCTCGCCACGAAGGTGCTGCTCGCCGCGGCGGGTGTGTTCTTCGGCCCGTTCCTCTTCGCGATCATCTACACGCTCGGCGTCGGCCGCAGCCCGATCATCCCGGTGTGGCTCGCGCTGATGTTCGGCGTGCTCTTCTTCTTCCTGCCCGACCTGGAAGTACGCAGGGACGCGGCGGAGAAGCGGCGCGACCTGCGCCGTGTCATCGGCGCCTATCTGGACCTGGTGTCGATGAGCCTTGCGGGCGGCCGCGGTCTGCCCGAGGCGCTCATGGCGGCGGCGGAAGTCTCCGACGGATGGGCGACGCAACGCATCCGAAGCGCTCTGGCCGACGCCCGCATCACCGGCGTCAGCCAGTGGCAGGCCCTCGGCTCGCTCGGTGAGGAACTGGGCGTGGAAGAGCTGAAGGACCTGTCGGCGTCCCTGGCGCTGGTGGCGGACGACGGCGCGAAGGTGCGCGAGTCCCTCGCCTCCCGCGCGGAGACGATGCGACACCGCGAACTGGCCGAGATCGAGGGCAGTGCGGGCGAGAAGTCCCAGTCGATGCTGGTCGCGCAGCTGCTGCTGTGCGCGGGCTTCCTGGTCTTCCTCATCTTCCCGGCGGCGATGCGTGTGTTCCAGGTCTAGCGGCGCCGCGCCTGCTCCGGGCGCGGCGAGCGCTCCGACGGCGCCGGACGAAACGGGGCCCGGCGCCTCCTCCCCCCACCACTTCTGAGAGGACAACTCATCATGAACGGACGGAACTTCAGTCACCCGGCTGTCGACTTCCTCGTGACCTTCCTGAAGGGCCGCGTCCAGCGCGCCCGCTCCGGCGAGCTCGACCGCGGTGCGTCGGCGGTCGAATGGGTCATCATCTCGGCGGTCGTCGTGGCGATCGTCGGCGTGGTGGCGGCCGTCATCAACGCCGCGCTGAAGGGCGGCGCCGACAAGGTGAGCGACTGCATCGAGGGCGCGGACGCGGGCAGCACCTGCTGACCTCCTCGGGGAGGACGGGTGACTGACAACTGACGGTCGGCGGCTTGCGACACGGTGAAAGGCGACGGGGTTCGGGTGCGGGGAATGCGTGGATTCGTACGCCGCAGGGTGGAGGCCGCCTCCGCCCGCGGCGAATCCGGCATGACCGCGATCGAGTTCGTGCTGCTCACGCCGGTGCTGTTCTTCATGATCTTCGCGACGGTGCAGTTCGCGCTGTACTTCTTCGCGGACCATGTCGCCCAGGCCGCCGCTCAGGCGGGCGCGCGCAAGGCGCGCGCCACCGCCGACGAGAACGCGGGCGGCTGGCGGGGCGAGGCCCGTGACGTGGCCGACGCGTACATCCGCCAGCTCGGCCCGAAGCTGGTGCTCGGACCGGACGTGAAGACCATCCAGCCGGAGCAGAACACGGTCGGCGTGGAGATTGAGGCGCGGGTCCCCACGGTCTTCCCGGGACTCGACCTGACCGTGCACGCGCGGTCGTCGGGGCCGGTGGAGCGGTTCGTGGAGGACAACGGCTGATGCGGAACGTACGGGGCGCAGCGCCCACCGGCGCCCGACGCCGCGACGACCGCGGTCTGTCGACCGTCGAGGTGGTGATCCTCGCGCCGGTGATGATCCTGTTCATCCTGGTCCTGGTCGCCTTCGGCCAGCTCGTCGACGGCCGGGGCGCCATCGACGGGGCGGCGCGCGACGCCGCCCGCGCGGGCTCGATCCAGAAGGACCACGGCACGGCGATGTCCGAGGCGCGCAAGGCCGCGCGGGCCGACCTGGCCGACGTCTGCTCGGGCCCGGTCCACGTCGTCCAGAAGAGCGACGGATTCAACGAGAAGGTCGACCCCTTCTTCACCGTCGAGGTCAGCTGCGAGGTCAGGGGCCTCGCCATGCTCGGCCTCGACATCCCGACGACGCTGGAGGCCTCCTTCAGCTCGCCGCTCGACCCGTACCGGAGGTCGGCGTGAGACGTCACTCCGTCGTACGCGCCTGGATCGCGTCCCGCCGCGCCCGCCTCGACGACCGGGGCTCGGGCGCCGGCGCGGTCATCATCTTCGCGATCGTCTTCCTCGCCCTCGCGGCGTTCGTCATCGACGGCGGCCTCTCCATCTCCAAACGGGAACGCGCCGCCGACATCGCGGAACAGGCCGCGCGCTACGCCGCGCAGGACCTGGAACTCGAGGACATCTACGACGGCGCGAAGGGCGCCCCCATCAACTTCGAGAACTGCGGAGCCCGGGTACGGGCCTACGTGGAAGAGGCGGGCCTGAAGGGCGCGGACGTCGGAAACACGCGCTGCGTGCGGGCGAATCCGCAGGAGGTCGAGGTCGAGGTGCAGATGACGTACAGCCCGGTGTTCACGGGGTTGTTCTACGGGGGCGACGTGACGGTGAAGGGGAGGGCGGTGGCGGAGAACGAGGTGGGGTGACCTCGTGTCTCCTCCCGCTCCTTCCCCTCTTCCCCTCTTCCCCTCTTCCCCTCTCCTTCTTCTCCCCCCTCCCTCCTGGGGGACGGTCTCGGGCCGCTCGGCTCATCACACGTATTGATGATGGGTTTTCGCGTATGCCAGGGAGGCCACCGGGCCACCACGGCCCGCGGAGCGACGGCTGTACCCCACCTGTGCCTCCCCTCCTGAGACGCCTCACGCTCTCGCTCCGACAGCACGGGGGCCGCCGCAAGGGCCCGGACGCCCCTGCCCGGTGGGCCTGGTGTGGATAGCTTGGCCTCGCCTCCAGCGCCTACACCTCATCAGGAGCCCGAGTGATCCGCCGCGCCCGCATTGCCATGGCCGCCCTCACTGTTTCTGCGGCTTCGATAGTGGTGGCTTGTGGTGGGTCGGGTGGTTCGGGTGGGGGTGGGGGGATTGTGGGGGCTGATGAGGGTGGTGGTGCGTCGGCGTCTCCGTCGTCGCGCGGTGGGGCCGAGCGGCCGGTGATCAATCTCCCCGAGTCCTTCCAGGTCAGCTTCGAGGGCTGGATGAACAGTGATCCCGAGCTGCAGAGAATCCTGGATGACGGCAAGGAAGAGCTTCGCGCCGAGTACGCCGCGATCGTCGCAGGCGACCCCGACTCGGATGCCGTCGAGTTCTACAACTCGGGTGCTTCCCTGAAGTCGGCACGCAAGTGGATCCGGGGCTTCGTGGACGAGGGCCACACGCTCGTGGGCAGGGGCCGGGTATTCAACCCTCAGGTACACATCAGTAATGAGGGATTCGGGGTCCTCTTCTACTGCGTCGACGAGAGCCACGGCCGCACCAGGGACCGGAAGACCGGTAAGGAAGCCGGCACCCCGCAGGGCACCAACCCTCGTCTCCAATACCGGACGCGCCTCGACAAGACAGAGCAAGGCGTGTGGAAGACGACGACGGCTGAGACGGAGCGGGGCGCGTGCTGATGACAGGGCGCCGTCTTCGTGGGACGACCGGACTTCTGGCGACGCCGTTGTTCGCGATGGCTTTCATGACTCCGGCGGCCCATGCCTGGGGCGGTGACGAGGACAAGCAGTCGAGTACACCGCGGCCCGGCCCCAGTGGGAAGGCCGCGGACGGAGAGCTGATGGCGTCGGTGTCCGACACGAGAATCAGGCTCGCCTATTCAGGCGGCCGCACGGCGAAGGCGTCACCGGGCGGGCTCAAGCCGGTCGATCCCCATTGGCGGCCCCCGGCGTGCTGGTACGAGCCCGTGTTCTCTCCGAAGCAGCTCAAGGACGCCGTCACGTCGGGACAAGGCGGGCTGGTGAACGCCCACACGTGGTGGAGCAATGGGCTGTGGGTGGACCACTACGAGAAGGCGAAATCGTCGAACGGCACCTCTGGCCTGAGCCTGAACAGAACCGAAGGCGCCGGAGCGGGCGGGTACAAGAACTACAACCTGGGTAAACAGGGCATGTTCTGGCGCAGCACGGTCCGCAAGGGCAGATACCAGGATTCCGAGGCATGGGATTGCGGCCGCATCATGTTCTGGCAGAAGGCGGGCACGATTCCCGAGGACGAGAACGCCCCCACGCCCGAAACCCTCGCCGCTTTCGCGTACGACAAGATCAAGGTTCCGGGCACCGAGATCAAGGTGAAGCCGGAGCGCAAGTCGACGGTTAACCTGCCCACTTGGATGTGGTTGGACAAGGGCACGTTCAAGACCGTCACGGTCCGTGCCGACCTCCCCGGAACCGGCCTGTGGGCGGTGACCACGGCCAAGCCGGTCGCCCTGCATCTTGAGCCGGGCACCGCGGAAGCGGAGAGATATCCGGCCTCCGGAGACTGCCAGATCGGTGGCGACGGCAGCATCGGAATGCCGTACGTGAAGGGCGCTTCGCATCAGGATCCGCCCTGTGGGGTCGCGTATCTCCGCGCGACGGCCGGTCGGCCGTACGAGCTGAAGGCGTCCGTTACCTGGGACATTTCCTGGGCCGGTTCAGGGGGAGCGAAGGGCGACCTCCCGGACGGCACGTTCGAGAACTCTCGAAGCATTCATGTTCAGGAGATCCAGACCGTCAACCGATGACGACGACTCCAGGCTGAGATCGAGGGGTGTATGGCGGAGCGACTGAGGGTCGACGGGACCGAACTGGACACGTTCGTCAGGTTGCTGAGCAAGTCGAACGACGCGCTGAAGGGTCTGCGAAAAGCGTTGTCCGAAGCCACGGTGTCGGGCCTGGGGACGGATGACCTGGACAGTGCGTGTGCGGAATTCCAGGACAACTGGAAGTACGGGACGGAACAGATCGGCGAGCAGGCCGAGGACCTCGCAAAGATCATCAGAAAGAACAAGGAGAGCTACTTCGAGGTCGACATGGCACTCGAAGAGACGATGAGGAAGTCCCGTGAGAGGGCCGAGCGGAAGAGCGGCAGGGTCGAGAGATGACGATGACACCGGGCCAGGAAGAAGGCTCGTTCGCGCACTCTCCTGCCGCCAGAAATGCCCGGCTGCCGGAAGGCCTGAAGTCTCCTCCAGCAGTGCCCGCCCCGGGCGGGGACGTCAAAAATCCGGACTACCCGGCTCTGGGCTTCAATCCGGCCCCCGGGGACTGCGACGTGGTCAGAGCTCTGCACAAGAAGCTGGTCCGCTGCGCGAAGGTCTTGGACGACACGCACGGAACCGTCACCGAGCTGATGGCCGGCAGCTATTGGGAGGGCGACGCGGCTGTTGCCTGGCGCGAGCAGTTGCAGGACGGGCCGCTGGCGAAGAACCTGCAGAATGCTGCCCGATCGATCACCAAGGCGGCTCGCCAACTCGACCGTTGGCACGGCGACCTGGAGGACTTCCGGCGCCGTGCGAAGCGACTGGAACGCGACGCGAAGGACGCACGCGAAGCCCTGCGCAAGGCGGAAGGCGCGGCACGAGCGTCCGAGGATGCCCCGCATCCGGCCGACAAGAAGGGACCGGAGCACGAAGCCGCGAAGAAGGCCATGACCCGCGCCAACGCCCGGGTCGAGGACGCAGAGGCCGCACTCGAACACATTCTTGGCAGGGCGAGGCAACTGGCCTTCGAGCATGAAGAGAAGGCGGGCCGTCGGGCCTCGAGGATTCGCGACGCCACGGACAGGCTCGCCCCGCAGGAGTCGGGCTGGCTGGAAAGGGCGATGGCCTGGGTCGAGGAAAACCTCCCCGACATCCTTGGCACGGTCTCGGCCGGTGTGGGGCTGGTGGCACTGTTCGTGGTGTCGGGAGGGACAGCTGCAGCCGTGTTGTTGCTGACGGCCGCCGTGCTCAGCGCGGGGGCTCTGGCGTTGCGGGTGTTCGGTGACGCGGAACTGCGGGCGTCGCTCTGGGACGGCGTCATCAAAGGGGAGCTCGACCAGGACTTCTGGAGCAATCTGGTGACGGTGGGCGGCGACGTGCTGGGGACGGCCCCCGGAGTGGGGGCGGTGTGGAAGGGGTCTCGGACTGCCTTCCAGGCTGTCGGCGAAGCCGGGGAAATCATGCCTTTGGGGCGGCGTATCGCTCAGGTCGGCTCGTGCGCGGTGGACGAGGCGAAGGTCCTTACAGGGCTGGGGAATTCGCTTCTCGCCACGACCGTCAGAGGCGCCAGAGCCGAGCCCGTCATCAAGGCCGTCCAGATGACTTCCGCGTCGCTGGGTGTGGGGACAGCCGGATTCGGCCTCGCGATGAAGATGATGGACGCGGATGACGATGGAATCAAGGGCGGAACCGTGACCGGTATTGACGGCACGCGTCTCGGTGTCGATGGCGGCGGGATCATCGATGTCGCTCGCCATGTCTTTGGACGATAGGCCCTCACGGGAAGGACCCGTTGATATGCATGCGGCAGAACATCAAGTGGCATGGGGCCAGGTGGAGACTCGGAAGGCCTGGAATCGCAATATAATTGCGGGAGCGCTCAGATTGTTGGGGTGGGTGTGTTTCGCACTCGGGGCTCTCTTCGCGATCGTCGGGCTTCCTGTGTCCGTCGGCTGGGTTCTGTTCCCTGTGCTGCTGTATGCACCCTTCCGGGCCCTGGTGGAGTGTTCCTTTCTTCGCGCCTCGATGCGTATGCGGAAAGTGCTGAGAGCGTATCAATGGCAACTTCTCGGGGACGTGCCGAAGGGTATTGCACCGCACCCGGCTGCCTCCGACAAACGCATGTGGTTCGAACTCCCCAACCCCGACGCCGTCACGGAGAACATCCCCCTGACCTTTGTATCCGCGTATCGGAGCCACTGGTGGTTCAGGCGGATCGGTGCTCCCCATACGAAGCCCGAGCGCAAGGCGGAGATCGAACCTCTGTGGTTCGCAGGTGACCCTCGGTTCCTCGCTGTGGTCGCCGTGGGCCGCGGCGGCTCGGCGCCCCGTCGCCTGCACCTCTTGTACCAAACGAATGCCGTGGACCGGCGTGCTGCACCAGTGGACTGGAACGCCAGTCCCGGTGCCCTGGCGCGGGCTCGTCACGCAGGTGCCCGGGTGCCGGGGCCGGCGGCACCGCCTGCTCCGTCCCCCTGAACTGAGAGTCGCTGCCTGTGCGGGACCGTGCCGCCGGGTCGCGCGACTTCGGCGCCTCCTCTCGCATGTATGGGAAATCCGCGTGCAGGACACCTCCTCGCTTTTCGTTATCGATGCATCCGCCCGGGATCCGAAGGCCGACATCTGGTTCGGTGAGCCCGCCGGATTCACCGCCATTCCGCTGGATGCTCTGCGGAACCTTTCGGACACGTCCGGGAGCAGCTCAGTCCATGCCGCGCTGGCCCCGATTCTGGACACGGCACCCGATGAACTGGCTCGGCAACTTCTTATGGCGCACATCGGATCGGCGCAACAAATGCTGGCGATATTGTGCGAGTTGAGGACCGTCTACTGCGCGATCGGTTTGCACCGTGACGACATCGACATCGAAACCGGCGACGGGGCCCTGCCTGGGAGTGACGGAGGCGTGCAGGGCCGCAGGGCCGAAGCAAGGGGCACGGGTGAGCCTCTGTTGCTGTCCTTCCTGACCCTCTCGTGGCGTGACATCGCCATCGCTCCACCGTTCGTCACGGCAGCACGGGCAGCCTCGTCCCCCGAGGGGGATGAACCCAGGCACGTCGAGTACATCGAAAACGCCCCCTGTGGGCCGGTCAGTCTGACCGAGTCCGTACGGACGCCTGTGGCGGCCGACGGGCTTGCGGTGGCCCCCCTGCTCCAGATCCATGCCCACCTGCCTCATCCGGACGGCGAACGTCTCGCTGTGAAGACTCTGAGCACCCAGGCTGTGCATCGCCGGGAGGACTACCGCCGCATCTTGCGTGGCATTGTCGAACTGGTCAGCTTCGAGGACCCGTTTACCGGTACGGATGGGGGCCCGTCCCCATCCGTACCGCAACTGTGACGCCACCCCCCGATCCAAGTAACCCCAGGGCTCGGACGGCTCGGCGACGGGCCCCGACTTGCAGGGGGTGAAACGGGCCTTTGGGGTGGGGTGGGCCTAACCGGGCGGGGGGTTGGCGTCCGCCTCTGTTTGTGCTTCGGCCCCTTCCGTAACATCACCCCAGTACGCACAACCGACCCCTCTCCCCACCCACTCCTCCCCACAGGACACCAGGACACCCGCCATGGCGCGCACCCCTTCACGCTCGACGAGCCCGCCGAACCCGCAGGGCCCGCGGAACCGTACGCCGCAGCCGTTGCCCCGGCGGCGGCGCAGTCTCGCGGACTTCGTCAAGGCCTTCCTCGCCTTCGTCGCGCTGGCCGTGCTCCTCGTCGGCGTGCCCGGGGCCCTCGTGGTCTTCGTGGGGTGGCCGCTGCCGGGTGGCTCGCCCTCGCTGGACTGGCTGCAGCAGGAGATCACCGTCAGCACGTTCATCAATGTGCTGACCGTCGTCGTCTGGTTCGCCTGGGCGCAGTTCACCGCATGTGTCCTGGTGGAGATAAAGGCCGCGCTCTCCGGCGTCGGTATCCCGAACCGGGTGCCGGGCGCCGGCGGCAGCCAGATGCTCGCGCGGCAGCTGGTCGCCGCCGTGCTGCTCGTCGGGGCCACCGCCGCCAGCTTCGCGCCGGGGCTCTCGCAGTTCGGGCAGTCGTTGGAGGGCAACCAGAAGCCGGCGTCCGCCGCGAGCGCCCACCGGACGCCCGGCCTCTTCGGGCAGGAGCAGCAGGCCGCGGCGAGCGCCGCCGACGCGCTGGCCGCCCAGGCCGACCAGGCCGCCGCGCACGCCGACGGCCGGGGCGGCGCCAAGGACGGCGACACGAAGTACTACCGGATCCAGCCCCCCGAGGGGCGCCACCACGACTCCCTGTGGGAGGTCGCGGAACGGCACCTGGGCGACGGCCGCCGGTACAAGGAGATCTACCAGCTCAACAAGGACCGCGAGCAGCCCGACGGTTCGAAGCTCTCCGAGGCCAGCCTCATCCGGCCCGGCTGGATCATGGAGATGCCCGCCGACGCGCACGGCGGCGAGCTCGTCGAGATGCCCGACGAGGCGCCCAAGGTCTCCGAGGACGTCAAGGAGCAGATCTCCGACTACTCCAGGACCGGCGACAACGGGGCGAGCGGGGCGAGCGGCGGGCAGCAGCAGGGCGGCGGGAGCTCCGTCGACCGCGACACCGCGCACATCGTCCTGCCCGAGCAGCGGCCCGGCACTCCCGAGAAGCCCGCGATGCCGCAGGCCCCGGCCACCCCGGACACCCAAGCCCCCGCCCCCGCCGCGCAGGCCCCCGGCGCCGAAGCGACCGCCCCCTCCGAGGGCATCGACTTCGGGCTGCCCCAGGCCCTCCTCGGCGCACCCCTCCTCGCCGCCGGTCTCCTCGGCGCGCTCGGCCGCCGCCGTCGGCACGCCCTGTGGCAGTCGGCCATGGGCGCGGTCGGCGGACGCGGCGGCATGCAGCCGCCGACGCCGTCCGGGGCCGCCGCCGACGCGCAGGACGCGCTCCTCGTGGGCGCCGACCCCGAGGGCGTACGCCTCCTCGACCTGTCGCTGCGCGGTCTCGCCGCCTCGCTCGCCGAGGAGAACCGCGCCCTGCCGACCGTGTACGCGGCCTGGCTGAGCAACGGCGACCTGCACCTGCAGCTCGCCCAGCCCGCGGGACGGCCGCCCGCGCCCTGGCAGTTGGGGCAGGACCAGACGTTCTGGATGCTGTCGCGCGCCGACGCCGAGCGGTACGAGGACGTGGACACCGCCGCGCCCTACCCCGGGCTCGTCAGCCTGGGCACCATGGACGACTCGCGGCTGCTCCTCAACCTGGAGTCCGTGCCCGGCATCGTCTCGCTGAGCGGCAGCCCGGCCGACCGCGCCGCCGTCTTCGCCTCCGTCGCCGCCGAGCTCGCCACCAACGGCTGGTCGGACCGGATGACCATCACCGTCGTCGGCTTCGGCCAGGACCTCACCCCGCTCGCGCCCAACCGGCTGCGGCACCTGGAGGACGTCGAGGCCCTCATCGAGACGATGGAGGCCGAGACGCGGCAGCGGCGCGGAGCGCTCGGCGCCGCCGGGCACGACTCCGTGCTCACCGGTCGCACCGGGCCCGCCCAGCACACCCGTTGGGCCCCGCACCTCGTGCTGCTCGCCGCCGAGCCGAGCCCCGATGACGCGGTCAAGCTCGCCGAACTGGCCGCCGACGCGAGCAGGTTGGGCATCGGCTACCTCGTCGGCGCGGAGTCCGCTGCGGAGTCCGGCGCGGAGTCCGGCGGCCTGCCCGGCGCCGCCTGGGAGATGGAGATCACCCGGCAGGGCAAGCTGCTCGCGCCCCTGCTCGGGCTCGAACTGGACGCGCAGTCGCTGCCCGAGGCCCAGCAGCGGGCCGTCGTGCAGCTGTTCACCGACGCCGACCCGGAGGGCTCCGGCAACCCCTCGGGTCCGGACGACGGGCCCACCGGCGCCGCCCCGCCGTTCCTCGTCGACGTCACCGAGCAGGGGCGCCCCGCGGTCTACGCCCGCCTCGTCGGCACGTACGAGATCATCGGCCTGGAGACCCCGGACGGTGAGCGCAGCGCGCTGCTGCACGAGGCGCTCGCCCTGCTGCTCCTGCACCGCGAGGGCGTCCACCCCCGGGTGCTCGCCTCCGCGCTGTGGCCGCGCGGCGTCACCGACGACGTGCGGGACGCGCTCGTCGAGCGGCTGCGCGCGTGGCTCGGCACCGACCCCGACGGGTCGCCCCGGCTGTCCGTCGACGGGACCGGGCGGCTCACGCTCGCCAAGTCCGTCGTGTCCGACCTGGACGTGCTGCGTTCGCTCTACCACGAGGCCACGCAGGGGCGCGGCGCGGGCAACCGTGCCGTGCGCGGGCGCATGCTCACCGACGCGCTGGTCCTGGTGCGCGGGCCGCTGCTCGCCGACCGGCCGCAGGGGCGGTACGGCTGGCTCACGCACGAGATCATCGACGCCCAGCTGCCGCTGCTCGTCGCCGACATCGGCCTGGCGCTCTCCGAGTTCCACCTGGAGAAGGGGCGGGCGGAGAAGGCGATCGAGGCGCTCAACGCGGCGCTCGGCTCCGCGCCGGGCGACGAGCGCCTCTGGAACGAGCTGCTCCGCGCCACGCACGCCACGGAGGACCCGGCCCGGCTGCGCCAGGTCGCGGCCGACCTGGTCACCCGCAGCGGCGCGCGCGGTCTGCCGCCCCGCACGGAGGCACTCCTCGACGAGCTGCTGCCGACGTGGCGCGGTGGCGTCGGCGCGGCGGGCTGACGCGTCGCGCCTGCCTGCCGGTGGCGCGGCCGTCCTCGCGTCCGCCTGCCGGTGGCGCGTCCGTGCCCAGGACCGCCTTTCGGTGGCGCGGCGTTCCGACGCCTGCCCGCCGGTGGCGCGGCCATTCCCACCGCCCGGCCGCGTCCTCGCGCCCGCCTTTCGGTGGGGCGGCTGTCCCCGCCGCCCGGCCGTTCCCGCGCCTGCCTGCCGGTGGCGTGGCCGTCCTCGCGTCTGCCTGTCGGTGGCGCGGCTGTCCCCGCCGCCCGGCCGCGTCCCCACACCCGCCCTCCGGTTGCGCGGCCGTCCCCACCACCCGCAGCCCCCACTCCTGGCCATCCCCACCCCCGGCCATCCCCACCACCCGCAGCCCCCACCCCCAGCCCCCACCCCCGGCCCTCCCCAGCCCCCACCCAACCCGGAAAGCCATAAACCCGTGTCCCTGATCCTCGTTCTCGGAGGTGCCCTGTGGGGCGCCCTCGTCGGGCTGTTCGTGCCGCGTGCGGCCTATCGGCTGTCCGTGGCGCCCGACGAGGAGTGGCGGGCCGAGAGTCCCGGCGGGCAGCCCCTGACCTCGTGGGTCGGGCTCGCGCGGTGCCCGCGGGGCGGCTGGTACGGGCCGCGGACCGCAAGCGTCGCGGTGGTCACCGCCCTCGTCTGCGCCGCCCTCGCCCTCACCACCGGCACCCGGCCCGAGCTCGGCGCCTGGCTCCTGCTCGCGCCCTTCGGCGTGCTGCTGGCCCTCGTCGACTTCACCGTGCACCGGCTCCCCGACGTGCTCACGCTGCCGCTCGGCGGCGCCGCGCTCGGGCTGCTCGGGGCCGTCACGCTCCTGCCCGAGCAGGGCGGCTCCTGGGCCGGGGCGCTCTACGGCGCGCTCGCGCTGGCCGGCGCGTACTTCGTGCTCTTCCTCATCAACCCGGGCGGCATGGGCTTCGGCGACGTGAAGCTGGCGCTCGGCCTCGGGGCCGTGCTCGGCTGGTACGGGTGGGGCGTCCTGCTGCTCGGGACCTTCGCCGGGTTCCTGCTGGCCGCGCTGTACGGGGCCGGGCTCGTGATCGCCCGTCGTGCGGGGCGCAAGACGGCGATTCCGTTCGGCCCGTTCCTGATCTCGGGCGCGTTCGTGGGACTGCTCCTCGGCGGCTACGCCGCGTGAGCCCACGTCGGGCGGCCGATCGTGCTGGCGTACGCTGGCTTGGTCCGCCCGCCCGACTCCCACCCACCCCCACCGTTGTTTCGAAGCGCGACGCGCCTGCTGAATGACAACCCTTACGAAAGGGACGCCCCGGTGACCGAGAAGGCCGACCTCCAGTCCGTCCTCGACCGTGCCGCCGCAGGTGGGCGGATCACTCCCGAAGAGGCGCTCGACCTCTACCGCGACGCCCCGCTGCACGCGCTCGGCGCCGCCGCCGACGCCATCCGCCGCCGCCGGTACGCGGGTACGGAGCACATCGCGACGTACATCATCGAGCGGAACATCAACTACACGAACGTCTGCGTGACGGCGTGCAAGTTCTGCGCCTTCTACGCCGCCCCGAAGGACACCAAGAAGGGCTGGACGCGCGACCTCGACGACATCCTGCGGCGCTGCGCCGAGACCGTCGAGCTCGGTGGCACCCAGGTCATGTTCCAGGGCGGACACCACCCGGACTTCGGCGTCGAGTACTACGAAGAGCACTTCTCGGCGATCAAGAAGAACTTCCCGCAGCTGGTCATCCACTCCCTCGGCGCCTCCGAGGTCGAGCACATGGCCCGCATCTCCAAGGTGTCCGCCGAGGAGGCGATCCAGCGCATCCACGCCGCCGGGCTCGACTCGTTCGCCGGCGCCGGTGCCGAGCTGCTCCCGGCCCGCCCCCGCAAGGCCATCGCCCCGCTCAAGGAGAGCGGCGAGCGCTGGCTGGAGATCATGGAGATCGCGCACGGCCTGGGCGTCGAGTCGACGTCCACGATGCTCATGGGCACGGGCGAGACCAACGCCGAGCGCATCGAGCACCTGCGCATGATCCGTGACGTGCAGGACCGGACGGGAGGCTTCCGGGCCTTCATCCCGTACACGTACCAGCCCGAGAACAACCACCTCAAGGGCCGCACCCAGGCGACGATCTTCGAGTACATCCGCATGATCGCGATCGCCCGGATCTTCCTCGACAACGTCGCGCACATCCAGGGCTCCTGGCTGACCACCGGCAAGGAGGCCGGCCAGCTGACCCTGCACTACGGCGCGGACGACCTCGGCTCGGTGATGCTGGAGGAGAACGTCGTCTCGTCGGCCGGTGCCAAGCACCGCTCGAACCTCCGCGAGATGATCGAGATGATCCGCACGGCGGACCGCGTGCCCGCCCAACGCGCCACCACGTACGAGCACCTCGTCGTGCACGACGACCCGGCGAACGACCCGGTCGACGACCGCGTCGCCTCGCACATCTCCTCCACGGCGATCGAGGGCGGCACGGCTCACCCGGAGCTGAAGCTCCTCGCCACCAACTGAGGTCCCGTTGCTGACACTTCACGTCGCCGAGCGTTCACCCGAGGCGGCGGTCCTGGTCGACGGGGCGGGCGTCGCCGCCGTCGGCCCGTACGAGGAGCTGGCCGCGGCCCACCCCGCGGCCCGCGTCCGGCGCTGGCCCGGCATCCTCACGCCGGGCCTGCTCAACCCGTACGGTCCCGAACTCCTCGAGGCCACGTACCACCCCGACCCGCGCGAGGCCGGCCGACTCGGCACGGAGCCCATCGGCGGGGAGCGCGCGGCCGCCCTCTTCCGCGCGGACCCGTCCCTCCTCGGCGCGAGCGCCCGGCGCGGCGTCCAGCGGCTCCTGGCCCACGGCACGGTCGCCGTCGCGGGTGAACTCCGCGCCCGCCCCGTCCTGGACGCGGTCCGCCGCGCCCCCCTCGCCGTGGGCGCCCGCCCGCCCCGCCTCCCGGGCCCCCCGTCCCTCTCCCCGACCCCCCTGACTCTCCTGCCACCCCTGAAACCGGGCTCCCCGGCCCGCTTCGCGATCTTCGATGTGACCGACCGGGCAGACCTGGTCCGCAAGGGCGCGAGCACCTGCGTGGCAACGGTGATCACGGGCCGCTTGGTCTACAGGTCCCGCTGAAGGTGAGGCGAGGGAGCGCCCCTTAAGGGGCGCGGGGAACTGCGCGAGCAACCCCGACATACCCGCGGACGAGAGACGGCCCTATCAAGGGGCGCGGGGAACTGCGCGAACGGCCACGAAGACCCGCACCCGCACCCGCTGCCGCGCCAGGCCGAGGCAGGCCGCCGCCAGGGGAGAGGACCGGCCTGCCACAATGGACGGGTGACCCGAGCCACCCTGGAAAAGCAGCCGCACGAAGTCGCCACCATGTTCGACGACGTCGCGGAACGGTACGACCTCACCAACGACGTGCTCTCCCTCGGCCAGGCCCGCCTCTGGCGCAAGGAGGTCGCGAAGGCCGTCGACGCACGCCCCGCGCAGAAGGTCCTCGACCTCGCCGCCGGCACCGCCACCTCCTCGCAGCCGTTCGCGCAGGCCGGTGCGTACGTCGTGCCCTGCGACTTCTCCCTCGGCATGCTGCGGGTCGGCAAGCAGCGCCACCCCTGGATGCCGTTCACGGCGGGCGACGGGACGAAGCTGCCGTTCAAGGACGACACCTTCGACGCGGTCACCATCTCCTTCGGGCTGCGCAACATCCAGGACACGGACGCCGCGCTGAGCGAGCTGTACCGGGTGACGAAGCCCGGCGGCCGCGTCGTGATCTGCGAGTTCTCGCACGCGACGTGGGGACCGTTCCGCACGGTCTACGAGGAGTACCTGATGCGGGCGCTGCCGCCGGTCGCGCGCGCGGTGTCCTCGAACCCGGACGCGTACGTCTACCTCGCCGAGTCGATCCGCTCCTGGCCCGACCAGCCCGCGCTCGCCGCGCGGCTGCAGGACGCGGGATGGTCGAAGGTGGCCTGGCGGAACCTCACGGGCGGCGTCGTGGCGCTGCACCGCGGATTCAAGCAGGGCTGACCGGGCGGGCCAACCCCACTTCGTAACGCTCCAGTTGAGACTGGGGTTCCGCGACCCATGGGAACCAGCCGGCGGGCAAGATGTGTCCGTTGATACGACCCGGCCGTTTCTTTATGCGGCGCTTACGGGCCGGATCCGCCCCCTGTTGCTGAACTCCTGAGTCCACGGAGCGTCTTGATGGCGTCGTACTGCCCACACTGCGGGGCTCCCGCCCCTGATGAGGCCCGCTTCTGCATGAAGTGCGGGCGCGAACGCCTTCCCGAGCCGAAACAGCCCCCGGCGCCTGCCGTCGCGGCCCCTCCCGTCGCCCCGCCCCCCGCCTACGCCCCGGCCGGCCCGTCCCCCGTCGGCGCCTTCCTCGGGCGCACGTTCCGCGGCGACTGGGCCGGAGCCGCGCTGGCCGCGCTCTGGCCGGTCGCGCTGCTGCTGATCGCGGCCGTGTCGCTGGCGATCCCCTCGTACGGGCAGGACGACGAGGCCGTCGTCGGATTCGCCGACCGGATGGGGATCACGCTCGCGCTGCTGCTCCAGTCGGTCGGCGGGGGTTTCGAGTTGTCGGGCCGTGAGGAGCGGCCGGACTTCGGCGGCTCCGACGGCCTGGGGATGGGCTCGGACACCTCCGACTCCGCGGTCGAGGGCTCGGCGGCCCTGCACTCCGTCCCGCTCACCGTGACCGTGCTCTGGATCCTGGCGCTCTTCATCGGCGTACGGGTGCTGCGCAACCGGCTCGCGGCGCGGGGCGCGGTCCGGGGCGGCGGCACCGCGGGGCTCGAAGCGGCCGTCCGCGTCACCCTGTTGGTGACCGCGGGCGTCCTCGCCCTCGCGCTCCTCGCGCAACCCGCGGTCGAGGGGATCGAACTGTCGTCGTCCCCGGTGCTCGCCGCGCTGGGCGCACTGGTGCTCGGGCTCGCCGTCTCCTGCGCGGTGTTGAGCCGGAACGACCTGGCGCAGTGGGTCGCCGCGCGCCCCGGCGCGCAAGCCGCCCTGCGGGCCACCGGGGCCGCGCTGCGCGCCCTCGCCGTCGTCCTCGCGCTCTGCTCCGTCGTCGCCTTCATCAGCCTCACCCAGATCGACGACCTGGCCGAACTCACCGACCTCGACGACAGTGACATCTCGCCGCTCCTCGTCGCCCTGCTCGTCCTGCCGAACCTCGCGGTCACGGCGCTCGGCATCGCCTGGGGCGCGGGGGCCGAGGCGTCGGTGAGCGGCCGCAGCTCGATGTACGGCAGCGGGAACGAGAGCCGCTCCTTCGGCCTCTCCGAACTGGGCGACGTCACCAACGACTGGGCGATCGTGGGGGCGTTGGCGCTCGGTCTGGTCTGCGTGCTGACCCTGGGCGTGATCGCGGCGCGGCGCTGCGCGGGCCGGGGCGAGGCCCTGCTCGCCGGTGGTGTCTTCTTCGGGCTCGTCCTGCTGCTCGCCGGGTTCAGCGGCATCGGCGTCGAGTTGTCCGGCCAGGCCTTCGACGGAGGGTCCGGGTTCGGCGAGTCCGCCGGCGGGGGCAGCGGCACCGTGGAGGTGGGGCTCGCGGTCGCGGAGGTGCTGCTGTTCGGGATGCTGTGGATCTTCCCCGCGGTGCTGATCGGCCCCTATCTGCTGCGGATGGTGGGGCAGCAGGGCGGCCTCGGCACGCCGGGAGCCGCACCCGTGCCGGGAGCCGGAACCCTACCCGTACCCGCGGACGCGCCGCCCGGCATGCCGCCGGTACCGGGGATGCCCGCGGCCCCGCCCACCGCGGCCCCCGCCTCCGCCTCCGACACCGCCGAGCCCGCCGCACCTGCCGAGCCCGCCCCACCCGCCGCACCTGCCGAGCCCGCCGTCCCTCTCGCCGAACAACCGACCTCCGGCGCGGTCGGCGTACCCAGCACGCCCCCTCCCAGCACGCCATCTCCCAGTACGCCCCCGCCCAGCACACCCCCCTCCGGCACGCCGACCCCGTCGTACGCCTACCCCCACCCCCAGAGCGCCGCTCCCTCCTACGCCCCGCACCCCGTCCACATCGGCCACCAGCCTCCCGCCGCCCCCGCGCGCGGGCGGGCCGGGATCTGGGTCGCCACGCTCACCGTCGCCTTCGTCGTCGGAGGCGGCGCGACGGCCGGGATCCTGCTCTGGCAGGACACCGGGGACGACAAGGCGGACGGCGCGGGCAAGGACGACCGGCCCGCGGTCAGCAGGTCCGAGGCCCCGAGCGCGGCCCCGAGCCCGGTGGCGTCGCCGTCGCCGAGTCCGGAGCCGAGCGGGAGCGAGGGCCCCGACGTCACCGGCGGGTCGGACGCCCCCGCGGGAACCGACCGGGTGACCGACGAGGAGGGCTTCTCCTTCGCGGTGCCCAAGGGCTGGACCCGCCAGCCCGTGAACCCCGAGCGGCCGGGTCAGATCACGTACGCGGGACCGACCGGGCGTGAGGAGTTCCTCGTCGGCGTCGTGACGGACGCGCGGTACACCTCGTACGAGAACTTCGAGAACATCGAGAAGCACACCAAATCCGCCCCGGACAAGTCGGACTACGACCGTGTCCGGCTGACGGAGAACACCTTCCAGGGGCAGGACGGCGCGATCTGGGAGTACACGTACACCGATGCCTCGGGCCGCACCATCCACGCGCTCAATCAGAGCTACATCGCCACGAACGGTACGGAGTACGCGATCCAGCTGTCCTGGCGCGAGGACTTCTGGCCCGCGGGCGAGGGCGCGAGGACACACAGGACGGCGCTGGAGACCTGGCGCCTGACGGACTGACGACCGCCCCGGCTCCGGCCCCGCCCCGGGCGTACTGGAGCCTTGCTACAGCGCGAGGCGGAAGCAGTGGGCCATCTGCCGCGACGCGTCGTCGCCGGGTATCCGCGGGGGAGTGGTGAACGACTCGGCGAGCTCCATGCCGAGCTTGCGGGTCACCGCGATGGAGCGGGCGTTGCCCTCGGCGACGACCGCCACCACGCTCGGCACGCCCGCCGCGCGCACCCGTTCGACCGCGGCCAGGGCGGCGGCCGTCGCGTACCCCTTGCCCCAGGCCGTGCGGGCGAGCCGCCAGCCGATCTCGATCTCGCCCGCCGGGCCCCAGCTCCGTGGCCAGGGCTGGGCGCCCGTGAAGCCGATCGGCCGGTCGTCGGCGTCGAGCAGCGTCCACAGGCAGTAGCCCAGTTCGGCGTCGTGTCTGCGCTGGCGGGCGGTGAGTTCCTCGTACATGGAGAGCTCGGCGGACGCGCCGCCGAAGAACTCCATGACCTCCGGGTCGTCGAAGAGCCGGTGCCATACGGCGGCGTCCTCGTGGGTGGGGACGCGCAGCCGCACGTCGGGGAGGTGCGGCGCGGGCAGGGTGTCGGTCCGGTCGGTCACGTGTGGCCCTTCGGCTGGCTGATCAGTACCGCCTCATAGACTGCCCATATCCCGTGCCGGCCGGCACACAGATTTCGATCCTTGGGGAGAACCCGCCGTGACCGAGCCCCTCTCCGAACACACCGCGGACGTAATCGTCGTCGGAGCCGGACCTGCCGGTTCGACGACGGCGTACTACCTGGCGAAGGCCGGACTCGACGTACTCCTTCTGGAGAAGACAGCGTTCCCACGGGAAAAGGTCTGCGGAGACGGACTCACCCCGCGCGCCACCAAGCAGTTGGTGTCCATGGGGATCGACATCTCCGAAGAGGCGGGCTGGCTGCGGAACAAGGGCCTGCGCATCATCGGCGGAGGGGTGCGGCTCCAGCTCGACTGGCCGGAACTCGCCTCCTACCCCGACTACGGCCTCGTACGGAAGCGCGACGACTTCGACGAGCAGCTGGCCCGGCAGGCGCAGAAGGCGGGCGCGCGCCTGTACGAGCGGTGCAACGTCGGCGAGCCGGTCATCGACGACCGGACCGGCCGCATCACCGGCGTGCACGCCAAGATGGGCGAGGAGAAGACGCCCGTCACCTTCCACGCCCCGCTCGTCGTCGCGGCCGACGGCAACTCCTCGCGGATCTCGCTCGCCATGGGCCTGCACCGCCGCGAGGACCGCCCGATGGGCGTCGCCGTCCGTACGTACTTCACCTCGCCCCGCCACGACGACGACTACCTGGAGTCGTGGCTGGAACTGTGGGACCGCCGCGGGCCCGGCGAGGACCGGCTGCTGCCCGGCTACGGCTGGGTCTTCGGCATGGGCGACGGCACGTCCAACGTCGGCCTCGGCATCCTCAACTCCTCCAAGTCGTTCCGCGAGCTGGACTGGCGCGAGGTCCTCAAGGCGTGGTGCGCCTCGATGCCGGAGGACTGGGGCTACACCCCGGAGAACATGACGACGCCGATCCGCGGCGCCGCGCTGCCGATGGCGTTCAACCGTCAGCCGCACTACACCAAGGGCCTGATGCTCGTCGGCGACGCGGGCGGCCTGGTGAACCCCTTCAACGGCGAGGGCATCGCCTACGCCATGGAGTCCGGCCAGATCGCGGCGGACGTCATCGTGCAGGCACACGCGCGTGCCACCCCCGCCCAGCGCGAACTGGCACTGCAGAACTACCCGAAGACCCTCAAGGAGACCTACGGCGGCTACTACACGCTGGGCCGCGCCTTCGTGAAGCTCATCGGCAACCCGAAGGTCATGAAGATCGCCACCCAGCGCGGCCTGACCCACCCCGTCCTGATGAGGTTCACGCTGAAGATGCTGGCGAACCTGACGGACCCGACGGGCGGCGACGCGATGGACCGCATCATCAACGGCCTGAGCAAGGTGGCACCGAAGGCGTGAGCGCCGGGGGCATCTGAGGCGTGAGCGCCGGGGGCACCGCGGCACCGGTCGGAGCCGTGGTGCCCGGTTTGCCCCACCCGTCGGTTTCGGGGCAGGCTGGCCGCATGATTTTCATCGCCGTCAAGTTCACCGTCCGCCCCGAGCACAGCGACAGCTGGATCGAGCGGACGGCCGCATTCACCGCCGCCACGCGCGCGGAGCCGGGCAACGTCTTCTTCGAGTGGTCGCGCTCCGTCGAGGACCCGAACCAGTTCGTGCTCCTGGAGGCCTTCGCCGACGGGGACGCGGGCGCCGCGCACGTCAACTCCGACCACTTCAAGGCGGGCCTGGAGACGATGGGCGGGCTCATCGCCGCCGTGCCGCAGATCGTGAACACCGAGATCGAGGGCGCCGGTTGGTCCGAGATGGCCGAGCTGAAGCCGAAGAGGGCGTGACCAACGCGTGACGAAGGCGTGAGGAACGCCTGAGAAGCCCTCTCAGGGCACGCCAAGGGCCGGAACCCCACCAGGGGGGTTCCGGCCCTTGGTCGTAGCTCTAAGGGGCCGTCAGAGGACGCGCACGGCGCCGGAGGCCGGGTAACCGGACAGGTCCTGGATGACAACGCCCTTGCCGGGGTTGGCGGCGTCGAGGTACTGGCCGTTACCGATGTACACACCCACGTGGTACGCCGAGCCCTTGCCACCCCAGTAGAGGATGTCGCCGACCTGCAGGTTCGAGGTGCCGACCTCGGTGCCCATGGTCGACTGGTCCTGCGAGACGCGCGGCAGGTCCACGCCCGCCTGCTTGAACGCGGCCTGCACGAGGCTGGAGCAGTCCCAGGCGTTCGGGCCCGAGGCGCCCATCACGTACGCGTCGCCGAGCTGGGCCTTGAGGAAGCTGATGACGCTGCCGACGCTGCCGCTGGCCGGAGCGGGCGCGTCCGAGGTGTCGGAGGCGGACTGCGTGGAGGCGGAGAGAGTGGTGCGCTCGGTGGAACGCGAGGCGCGCTCCTCCTCCGCCTTCTTCTTGGCGGCGGCCTTGGCCTTGCGCTCGGCTTCGGCCTTCTTCTCGGCCTTCGCCTGGTCTTCCTTGGCCTGCTTGGCGGCCTTCTCGGCGGCCGCGGCCTGCTCGGCGCGCGACTCGTAGGTGTCGGCGGCCTGCTGGGTGGCGTCCGCCGACTGCGCGATCTGGGCGGACAGATCGGCGGTGAGCGTGGGCATCTCGATGGTCTCGGACACCGGCTCGGCCGCGTTCGCCGTACCGGCCGCCGCGGCCACTGCCAGGGTGCTGAGGACGCCACCGGCAACTCCGGCGCGCAGGGCAATCTTCGAGGCGCTGCGACGGGGCTTCCGGTGGCTGGGTATGTGAGCGGTGTGGGACATGAGACCAACCGCTATCAGGGACTCACGGTTCCCTTCAAGAAACGTGTGCTGCGCCACAGTTGCCGTTCTCGGGTTTGAATCCCGGGCGTGTCGCTCTTTATTGACGCCGTAACGGGCAATGCGGACAGCGCCGATCACGCCTGTGATCATGGGTTTTCTGCGATACGTCCGAATTGCCCACGGTCTACCACCCGTTGAGTCCGTTGGCCAAGCCCGGCTTATTCGGCGGAGATGCCTCTGTGGTGCAGGTCACACGGCGACCCCTCGGGGATCTCCCTGAGATCTCGCTGAGACATCCCTGAGATCTCCCGCAGTTTCCGTCGCGCCCGTCCGTACGTGTGAGGGGTGTGCGAGGGGTGAAGGAGGGGTGCCCGTCGCGCGCGTCGCCCGGAACGGGCCCGGGGCGCTCCCGGGGGTGTCCTCGGGGGCGCCCTCGGGGTGCTCGTGAATCCGTGCACGCGTCCACATCCGTCCACACCTCTGCCGCCAAAGTGTGAACGCGGCTCCTCTATCAAGCGACGGCGTCCAGCGCCAATTTGCGTGCAGGCGCCACCGCTTGATAGAGCGACACCCCTTCCACCAGCGACGACGCACTGAGATGTCACCTCTAGTGATCACTCAGGCGCTTCGCGTACGAAGATCACCGCTCATCCGACTTCATGATCCTTCGTCAGGTGGTGGAGATCACAAAGCCGTTGTCGTACCCCGTGTCGCAGATCACAGACCGGCGGGCATAAGATGCGGGGCAGTTGGGCTTGTGACCTGCTTCACATGTAAGCGATCTTCGATGGGGAGCGGGGCCCGGCCCGACGTAACCGCCAACAGTCAGTGCCGACTGAGAGGAGCGAGGAGCGTGAATGCCTATGCGCCCATCCTCGTGCTGGGAGCCCTCGGGGCAGGCTTTGCGATCTTCTCCGTGGTCATGGCCACGCTTATCGGTCCAAAGCGGTACAACCGCGCGAGGCTAGAGGCCTACGAGTGCGGCATCGAGCCGACGCCGACGCCGGCCGGCGGCGGGCGATTCCCCATCAAGTACTACCTGACGGCGATGCTCTTCATCGTCTTCGACATCGAGATCGTCTTCCTCTATCCCTGGGCCGTCACCTTCGACGCGCTGGGGATTTTCGGGCTCGTGGAGATGCTGCTCTTCGTGCTCACCGTCTTTGTCGCCTACGCGTACGTATGGCGGCGCGGCGGCCTGGAATGGGACTAAGGGTCTGAGGGGTCAAAGAGCATGGGACTCGAAGAGAAACTGCCGAGCGGATTTCTGCTGACCACC
This sequence comes from Streptomyces sp. NPDC036815, assembly GCF_055609205.1. NCBI lineage: Bacteria > Bacillati > Actinomycetota > Actinomycetes > Kitasatosporales > Streptomycetaceae > Streptomyces > Streptomyces sp. NPDC036815. The sequence goes on from NZ_JBVJPW010000005.1 coordinate 125,626, forward strand.
GTCGAGCAGGCCGCGGGCTGGATGCGGAAGTCGTCCGTCTTTCCCGCCACGTTCGGCCTCGCGTGCTGCGCCATCGAGATGATGACGACCGGCGCCGGGCGGTACGACATGGCGCGCTTCGGAATGGAGGTCTTCCGCGGCTCGCCGCGCCAGGCCGACCTGATGATCGTGGCGGGCCGGGTGAGCCAGAAGATGGCGCCGGTGCTGCGGCAGGTCTATGACCAGATGCCGAATCCCAAGTGGGTGATTTCCATGGGGGTTTGCGCTTCGTCGGGCGGAATGTTCAACAATTACGCCATTGTGCAGGGTGTCGACCATGTCATCCCGGTCGACATCTATTTGCCCGGTTGTCCGCCGCGCCCCGAGATGCTGCTGGACGCGATCCTCAAGCTGCACCAGAAGATCCAGGACACCAAGCTCGGCGTGAACGCGGAAGAAGCGGCCCGTGAGGCGGAGGAGGCGGCCCTCAAGGCGCTCCCCACCATTGAGATGAAGGGGCTGCTGCGGTGAGCGACGCGCACGACGAGCACCCGAACGGCAATGGGGTACCGGCCCCGCGCGACGCGGCCGGCGAGGTCATCGGCGTCCGCAGGGGCATGTTCGGTGCCGACAACGGCGGGGACACCTCCGGCTACGGCGGCCTCGTACGGACCATCACGCTGCCCGGCGCGACCTCGCGCCCCTACGGCGGCTGGTTCGACGAGACCGCGGACGAACTGGAGGGAGCCCTGGAGGAGCAGGGCCTCGTCCCGGAGAACGCGATCGAGAAGACGGTCGTCGACCGCGGCGAAGTCACCTTCCACATCGCGCGCGAGCACCTCGTCCGCGTCGCGCGGACCCTGCGCGACGACCCGGCCCTGCGCTTCGAGCTCTGCACGGGCGTCAGCGGGGTGCACCTCCCCGGCGACAAGGGCCGCGAGCTGCACGCCGTCTACCACCTGCGCTCGATCACCCACAACCGGCTGATCCGACTCGAGGTCACCGCCCCCGAAGCGGACCCGCACGTGCCCTCGCTGGTCGAGGTCTATCCGACCAACGACTGGCACGAGCGCGAGGCGTACGACTTCTTCGGCCTGATCTTCGACGGCCACCCGGCGCTCACGCGGATCATGATGCCGGACGACTGGCAGGGATTCCCGCAGCGCAAGGACTACCCCCTCGGCGGCATCCCCGTCGAATACAAGGGCGCCCAGATCCCGGCTCCGGACCAGCGGAGGTCGTACAGCTGATGTCTGCCACTCAGGGAACATCCCAGGCTTCCCCCCGCGAGACGACCGAGGGCACCGTATATACGGTCACCGGCGGCGACTGGGACGAGGTCGTGCGGTCCGCCGCCAAGTCCGACGACGAGCGCATCATCGTCAACATGGGCCCGCAGCACCCCTCCACGCACGGCGTGCTCCGGCTCATCCTGGAGATCGACGGGGAGACGGTCACCGAAGCCCGCTGCGGCATCGGCTATCTGCACACGGGCATCGAGAAGAACCTCGAGTACCGCACGTGGACGCAGGGCACGACGTTCGTCACGCGCATGGACTACCTGACGCCGTTCTTCAACGAGACGGCGTACTGCCTCGGGGTCGAGAAGCTCCTCGGCATCGAGGAGCAGATCCCGGACCGCGCGTCGGTCATCCGCGTGCTCCTCATGGAGCTCAACCGACTCTCCTCACACCTGGTGTGCATCGCCACCGGCGGCATGGAGCTCGGCGCGACGACGATCATGATCTACGGCTTCCGGGATCGTGAACTCGTTCTCGATCTCTTCGAGCTGATCACCGGCCTGCGGATGAACCACGCGTACGTCCGGCCCGGCGGCCTCGCCCAGGACCTGCCGCCGGGCGCGGTGGACCAGCTGCGCGAGTTCGTGAAGACGATGAAGAAGAACATCCCCGAGTACGACAAGCTCGCCACCGGGAACCCCATCTTCAAGGCCCGCATGCAGGACGTCGGATACCTCGACCTCGCCGGCTGCATGGCGCTCGGCGCCACCGGCCCGGTCCTGCGCTCCGCCGGCCTCCCGCACGACCTGCGCAAGACGCAGCCCTACTGCGGCTACGAGAACTACGACTTCGACGTCCCGACCGCCGACACCTGCGACTCCTACGGGCGCTTCCTGATCCGCCTGGAGGAAATGCGCCAGTCGCTGCGCATCATCGAGCAGTGCGTGGACCGGCTCGCCCCCGGCCCGGTCATGGTCGAGGACAAGAAGATCGCCTGGCCCGCCCAACTGGCCCTCGGCCCGGACGGACTCGGCAACTCGCTCGACCACATCAAGAAGATCATGGGCACCTCCATGGAGTCCCTCATCCACCACTTCAAGCTGGTGACCGAGGGGTTCCGGGTCCCGCCGGGCCAGACGTACACCGCGGTCGAGTCGCCCAAGGGCGAACTCGGCGTGCACGTCGTCTCCGACGGCGGCACCCGCCCCTACCGGGTCCACTTCCGCGACCCGTCCTTCACCAACCTGCAGGCCATGGCGGCCATGTGCGAAGGCGGCCAGGTCGCTGACGTCATCGTCGCCGTCGCGTCCATCGACCCCGTGATGGGAGGCGTCGACCGATGACCAGCACCCCTTCCGAGCAGGGCGCGGGCGTCAGCCTGGGCATGCCCCAACTCCCCGCCCCCGACTACCCGGCCGACGTGCGGGCCAGGCTGGAGGTGGACGCCAAGGACGTCATCGCCCGCTACCCCGACTCCCGCTCCGCGCTCCTGCCCCTGCTGCACCTCGTGCAGTCCGAGGAGGGCTACGTCACGCGCACGGGCATGCGGTTCTGCGCCGAGATGCTGGGCCTGACCACGGCCGAGGTCACGGCCGTCGCGACCTTCTACACCATGTACCGGCGCAAGCCCTCCGGTGACTACCAGGTCGGCGTCTGCACCAACACGCTGTGCGCCGTCATGGGCGGCGACGCGATCTTCGACGAGCTCAAGCAGCACCTCGGCGTCGGAGACGACGGGGCCGATATGACCACCGCGGACGGCAAGATCACGCTTGAGCACATCGAGTGCAACGCGGCCTGTGACTTCGCCCCCGTGGTGATGGTCAATTGGGAGTTCTTCGACAACCAGACCCCCGAGTCCGCCAAGCAGCTCGTCGACGACCTGCGCGCGGGCGCACCGGTCGAGCCCACCCGCGGGGCGCCGATCTGCACGTACAAGGAGACCGCCCGGATCCTGGCCGGCTTCCCCGACGAGCGGCCCGGCGCCGTCGAGGCGTCCGGCGGCGCGGGACCCGCCTCGCTGATCGGCCTGCGCCTGGCCAAGGGCGAACTGCCGCAGCCGCGCGTGGTCCATCCGCGCACCGGAGGCCCGCAGGACCAGACGCCCCCCGAACACCTCAGCTCGCACGACGCACCGCAGCAGACCTCGGCATCCGACCCGGCGCACCCGGCAGGACCGACCGCCGAGGAGGGGGAGTGATGACCTTGGCAGCCGAGATCAACAACGAGACCAGCCCGGAGAAGCTCCTCGCACCGGTCCTCTCGGCCTTCTGGGACGAGGAGAAGTCCTGGACGCTGGAGACCTACCGGCGCCACGAGGGGTACGAAGGGCTGCGCAAGGCGCTCGCCATGGACCCCGACGACCTCATCGCGTACGTGAAGGACTCGGGGCTCCGGGGCCGGGGCGGCGCGGGGTTCCCCACCGGGATGAAGTGGCAGTTCATCCCGCAGGGCGACGGCAAGCCGCACTATCTGGTGGTCAACGCCGACGAGTCGGAGCCGGGGACCTGCAAGGACATCCCGCTCCTCTTCGCGAACCCGCATTCCCTCATCGAGGGGATCGTGATCGCGTGCTACGCGATCCGTTCGTCGCATGCCTTCATCTACCTGCGGGGTGAAGTCGTCCCCGTACTGCGGCGGTTGCACGAGGCCGTCCGCGAGGCCTACGCGGCGGGCTACCTCGGGAAGAACGTGCTGGGCAGCGGGATCGATCTCGAACTCACCGTGCACGCGGGCGCGGGCGCGTACATCTGTGGTGAGGAGACCGCGCTGCTCGACTCGCTCGAAGGCCGCCGCGGTCAGCCGCGACTGCGTCCCCCCTTCCCTGCCGTCGCGGGCCTCTACGCGTGCCCCACTGTGGTGAACAACGTCGAGTCCATCGCATCCGTTCCCGCGATCCTCAACCGCGGAAAAGACTGGTTCAAGGCGATGGGCAGCGGGAAGTCGCCCGGCTTCACCCTCTACTCGCTGAGCGGGCACGTCACCAGCCCCGGTCAGTACGAGGCGCCGCTCGGCATCACGCTGCGCCAGCTGCTCGACATGAGCGGCGGCATGCGGGCCGGGCACCGGCTCAAGTTCTGGACCCCGGGCGGCTCCTCGACCCCGATGTTCACCGACGAGCACCTCGACGTCCCCCTCGACTACGAGGGCGTCGGCGCCGCCGGATCGATGCTCGGCACGAAGGCGCTGCAGTGCTTCGACGAGACGACGTGCGTGGTGCGGGCCGTCACCCGCTGGACCGAGTTCTACGCCCACGAGTCCTGCGGCAAGTGCACGCCCTGCCGCGAAGGGACGTACTGGCTGGTGCAGTTGCTCCGCGACATCGAGGCAGGCAAGGGCGTCATGGCCGACCTCGACAAGCTGAACGACATCGCCGACAACATCAACGGCAAGTCCTTCTGCGCCCTGGGCGACGGCGCGGCCTCGCCGATCTTCTCCTCGCTCAAGTACTTCCGCGAGGAGTACGAGCAGCACATCACCGGCAAGGGCTGCCCCTTCGACCCGGCCAAGTCGACTCTCTGGGCCGACAGGCCCGCTGAAAGCGCGCAGGTGAACGCATGACAGTGACCACCAACAACGCTCCCTCCGGGGGCGGGGAGGCGGCGGTCCCGCCCGAGGATCTCGTCTCGCTGACCATCGACGGCATCGAGATCAGCGTCCCCAAGGGGACGCTGGTGATCCGGGCCGCCGAACTGCTCGGCATCGAGATCCCCCGGTTCTGCGACCACCCGCTGCTCGACCCGGCGGGCGCCTGCCGCCAGTGCATCGTCGAGGTGGAGGGCCAGCGCAAGCCGATGGCGTCCTGCACCATCACGTGCACCGACGGCATGGTCGTGAAGTCGCAGCTGACCTCGCCCGTCGCGGAGAAGTCGCAGCGCGGCGTGATGGAGCTGCTGCTCATCAACCACCCGCTGGACTGCCCGGTCTGCGACAAGGGCGGCGAGTGCCCGCTGCAGAACCAGGCGATGCAGGTCGGCGACGTGGACACCCGCTTCGAGGGCAAGAAGCGGACGTACGAGAAGCCGGTGCCGATCTCCACGCAGGTGCTGCTCGACCGCGAGCGGTGCGTGCTCTGCGCCCGCTGCACCCGCTTCAGCAACCAGATCGCCGGCGACCCGATGATCGAGCTCATCGAGCGGGGCGCACTCCAGCAGGTCGGCACCGGTGAGGGCGACCCCTTCGAGTCGTACTTCTCCGGCAATACCATCCAGATCTGCCCGGTCGGCGCGCTGACCTCGGCGGCGTATCGCTTCCGCTCCCGCCCCTTCGACCTGGTCTCGTCGCCCTCGGTGTGCGAGCACTGCGCGGGCGGCTGCGCGACGCGCACGGACCACCGGCGCGGCAAGGTCATGCGGCGGCTCGCGGCGGACGACCCCGAGGTCAACGAGGAGTGGATGTGCGACAAGGGGCGCTTCGGCTTCCGGTACGCACACCGTCCCGACCGGCTGACCACCCCCCTGGTGCGCAACGCCTCGACGGGTGATCTCGAACCCGCCAGCTGGCCCGAGGCCCTGGACGTCGCGGCCCGCGGTCTCGCCGCCGCGCGCGGCCGGGCCGGGGTCCTCACCGGCGGCCGCCTCACCGTGGAGGACGCCTACGCGTACAGCAAGTACGCGCGCGTGGCGCTCGACACGAACGACATCGACTTCCGCGCGCGCGTGCACAGCAGCGAGGAGGCCGACTTCCTCGCGGCCCGGGTCGCCGGGCGGGGCAGGGATCTCGACGGGAGCGGCGTCACGTACGCCTTCCTGGAGAAGGCCCCCGCCGTCCTGCTGGCCGGGTTCGAGTCCGAGGAGGAGGCGCCCGGCGTCTTCCTGAGGCTGCGCAAGGCCTGGCGCAAGCACGGTCAGCGCACCTTCTCCCTCGCGACGTTCGCGACCCGGGGCCTGGAGAAGGCGGGCGGCACGCTGCTGCCCGCGGCGCCGGGCACCGAGACCGAGTGGCTGGACGCGCTCGCCGCGGGCGTCGGCCTGGAGGGCGCGGGGCCCGAGGCGGCCGAGGCGCTGCGCGCCGAGGGTGCCGTCATCGTCGTCGGCGAGCGGCTCGCGGCCGTGCCCGGCGGGCTCACCGCCGCCGTCCGGGCCGCCGCCGCGACCGGCGCCCGGCTGGTGTGGATCCCGCGCAGGGCGGGCGAGCGCGCCGCCATCGAGGCGGGCGCCCTGCCGTCGCTGCTGCCCGGCGGGCGCCCGGCCACCGACCCGCGCGCGCGGGAAGAGGTCGCGGGCGCCTGGGGCATCGCCGAACTCCCGCACCGCTTCGGCCGCGACACCGGTCAGATCGTCGAGGCCGCCGCGACCGGAGAGCTCGGCGCCCTCCTGGTGGCGGGCGTCGAGGTCGCCGACCTGCCCGATCCCGCGCGCGCACGCGAGGCGCTCGACGAGGTCGGCTTCCTGGTCTCCCTGGAGCTGCGGCCCAGCGAGGTGACGGAGCGGGCCGACGTGGTCCTGCCGGTGGCCGCGGTCGCCGAGAAGCCCGGCACCTTCCTCAACTGGGAGGGCCGGGTGCGGATGTTCGACGCCGCGCTCAAGCCGGACCAGATGACGCGCAGGCTGGCGCCCACGGACGCGCGCGTGCTGCACATGCTGGCCGACGCGGGGGACATCCACCTCGGCCTGCCCGACCTGGTGACGCTCCGCCGCGAGCTGGACCGGCTCGGCGGCTGGGACGGGCCGCACGCGACGGAACCCCTGGAGACCGGCGCCCAGCCGCCGCGGCCCGCCGCGGGCGAGGCCGTCCTCGCCGGGCACCGGATGCTGCTCGACCAGGGCCGCCTGCAGGACGGCGACGAGGCGCTGGCCGGCACCCGGCACGCCGCCCACGCGCGCGTGTCCGCCGCCACCGCGGCCGAGGTGGGCGTGAAGGACGGTGACCTGCTGGCGGTCGCCGGACCGGCGGGGGCCACCGAACTGCCGCTCAGCGTCACGGAGATGCCCGACCGGGTGGTCTGGCTGCCGCTGAACTCGACCGGGGGAGGCGTCATGTCGGACACCGGCGCACGCCCCGGCGATCTCGTCCGCATCGGCCCGGCGGTCCCGCCGGAGCCCACCGAGGCCCCGGAGGTGACGTCGTGACGCACACGCTGGTGCCGCTTGCGGCGGAAGACCTGTCCATGTTCGGCCGCGACCCCTGGTGGCTTGTCGCCTTCAAGGCGGTCTTCTGCTTCGCGTTCCTGATGGTGACGGTCCTCTTCGCCATCGTGTGGGAACGCAAGGTCGTCGCCTGGATGCAGCTGCGCATCGGCCCCAACCGGAACGGTCCCTGGGGCCTGCTGCAGTCCCTCGCGGACGGCGTCAAGCTGATGCTCAAGGAAGACGTGATCGTCAAGCGCGCGGACAAGGTGGTCTACATCCTTGCCCCGGTCGTCGCCGCGATCCCGGCCTTCATGGCGATCGCGGTGATCCCCTTCGGGCCGGCGGGCAACGAAGTCTCGATCTTCGGCCACCGCACCACGATGCAGCTCACCGACCTGCCGATCGCGATGCTCTACATCCTCGCGGTCGCCTCCGTCGGCATCTACGGCATCGTCCTCGCGGGCTGGAGCTCCGGATCCACGTATCCGCTCCTCGGCGGCCTGCGCTCCTGCGCGCAGATGATCTCCTACGAGATCGCGATGGGCGCGGCCTTCGCCTCGGTCTTCCTCTACTCCGGGTCGATGTCGACCTCGGCGATCGTGGAGGCACAGGCGGACCGCTGGTACATCCTGCTGCTGCCCGTCTCGTTCATCATCTACATCGTGACGATGGTCGGCGAGACCAACCGCGCGCCGTTCGACATGCCGGAGTCCGAGGGCGACCTCGTCGGTGGCTTCAACACCGAGTACTCCTCCATCAAGTTCGCGATGTTCATGCTCGCCGAGTACGTCAACATGGTCACCGTCTCGGCGGTCTCGACCACGCTCTTCCTGGGCGGCTGGCGGGCCCCGTACCCGATCAGCACCTTCTGGGAGGGCGCGAACCACGGCTGGTGGCCGATGCTCTGGTTCGTGATCAAGGTGCAGCTGCTGCTGTTCTTCTTCATCTGGCTGCGCGGCTCGCTGCCCCGCGTCCGCTACGACCAGCTGATGAAGCTCGGCTGGAAGGTCCTGATCCCGGTCTCGGTCGTCTGGCTGATGCTCGTCGCCACGATCAGGGCGATGCGGAACGAGGACTACGAGTTCACCTCGATCGCGCTCTACGGCGGCGGCGGGATCATCGCACTGCTGTTGCTCTCCGTGGTCGTGGACATCTTCCGCGACAAGCGCGACAAGGAAGCCGTCGCCGAGGAGGAGCCGACCGCCTTCGACCCGATGGCGGGCGGATTCCCCGTGCCTCCGCTGCCCGGACAGAGCCTGCCGCCCGTGCCGCGCCGACGCTCGCGCCAGGAGCGGGAGCTGATTGTCAGTGGCGGACCGGATACTCAAAGTGACGGAACCCGAACTGAGGGAAAGGAGGCGTCCGATGGCTGAGTCGCACCAGGAGTCACCCGAATCGAACCAATCGAAGCAGGGGTTCCAGAACCCCGTCGCGGGCTTCGGCGTGACCTTCAAGGCCATGTTCAAGAAGCGGCTGACCGAGCAGTATCCGGAGCAGCAGAAGACCACTGCTCCCCGCTTCCACGGCAGGCACCAGCTGAACCGCCATCCGGACGGCCTGGAGAAGTGCGTCGGCTGCGAGCTCTGCGCCTGGGCCTGTCCCGCGGACGCCATCTATGTGGAGGGCGCGGACAACACGGACGAGGAGCGCTACTCGCCCGGCGAGCGGTACGGCCGCGTCTACCAGATCAACTACGCCCGCTGCATCCTGTGCGGACTGTGCATCGAGGCGTGCCCCACGCGCGCGCTGACGATGACGAACCAGTTCGAGCTGGCCGACAGCAGCCGCGAGAACCTCATCTACACCAAGGAGCAGCTGCTCGCCGGCCTGGACGACGGCATGGTCGACTCGCCGCACGCCATCTACCCCGGCACCGACGAGCAGGACTACTACCGGGGACTGGTGACCGAGGCGGCGCCGGGCACGGTGCCCCAAGTCGCCCTCTCCAAGGGCGAGACGCCCCAGGAGGCGGCCGCGGACTTCGGGGACGGCGAGCCGGCGTCGGAGCAGGTGATCGGTCGATGACTCAGCTCGCCGCCTACTCCACCTCCACCGGCGAGGCCTTCCAGTTCTGGGTGCTCGGCACGGTCGCCGTGATCGGCGCCCTGTGCACCATCCTCATGAGGAAGGCCGTGCACAGCGCGCTCTGCCTGGCCGGGACCATGATCATCCTCGCGGTGTTCTACCTGGCCAACGGCGCGTACTTCCTGGGCATCGTCCAGATCGTCGTCTACACCGGCGCGATCATGATGCTCTTCCTCTTCGTCGTCATGCTCGTCGGCGTCACCGCCGCCGACTCCCTGACGGAGACCATCAAGGGCCAGCGCTGGCTGGCCCTGCTGTGCGGCCTCGGCTTCGCGGTGCTGCTCTTCGCGGGCATCGGGAACGCCTCGATGAAGGAGTTCAACGGCCTCGGCAACGCGAACTCGGGCGGCAACGTGGAGGGGCTCGCGCAGCTCATCTTCACGAAGTACGTCTTCGCCTTCGAGATCACCGGCGCCCTGCTCATCACGGCCACGATCGGCGCGATGGTGCTCACCCACCGCGAGCGCACCGAGCGCGCCAAGACCCAGCGCGAGCTGTCCGAGGAGCGCGTGCGCGAGGGCAAGCACCTGCCGCCGCTGCCCGCCCCCGGTGTGTACGCCCGGCACAACGCCGTGGACATCGCGGGCCTGCTCCCCGACGGCACCCCGTCGGAGCTCACGGTCAACCAGACGCTCCGCGAGCGCGGCCAGATCCGTGACGTGTCGACCGAGGCGCTGGACGACCTGCGGGCGCTCGAGCAGCGCTCCACCGATCGCCTGGAGCGGCCCGACCTGCGGCGCGGCGACATCGGGCGGACCGAGGAGGCGTCGAAGTGAACCCCGTCAACTACCTGTATCTCGCCGCGCTGTTGTTCACGATCGGCGCGACCGGCGTGCTCATCAGGCGGAACGCGATCGTGGTGTTCATGTGCATCGAGCTCATGCTCAACGCCTGCAACCTCGCGTTCGTCGCCTTCTCCCGCATGCACGGCAACCTCGACGGCCAGATCATCGCGTTCTTCACGATGGTCGTCGCCGCCGCGGAGGTCGTGGTCGGGCTCGCGATCATCGTGTCGCTGTTCCGTTCCCGCCACTCGGCCTCGGTCGACGACGCCAGCCTGATGAAGCTGTAAGGGGTCGCTGAAAAGTGGAGAACCTGATTGCGCTGCTCGTCGCGGCGCCTCTGCTCGGAGCGGCCGTACTGCTGTGCGGCGGGCGGGCACTGGACCGCGCGGGCCACTGGCTCGGCACGCTGCTCGCGGCCGCCTCCTTCGTCGTCGGCGTCGTGCTGTTCACCGACATGCTGGGCAAGGGCGCCGAGGAGCGCTCGCTGTCGCAGCACCTGTTCAGCTGGGTCCCCGTGGAGGGCTTCCAGGCGGACGTCGCCTTCCAGCTCGACCAGCTGTCGATGACGTTCGTCCTGCTGATCTCCGGTGTGGGCACCCTGATCCACATCTACTCGATCGGGTACATGGAGCACGACGAGCGGCGCCGCCGCTTCTTCGGCTACCTGAACCTGTTCCTCGCGGCGATGCTCCTCCTGGTCCTCGCCGACAACTACCTGCTCCTGTACGTCGGCTGGGAGGGCGTGGGCCTCGCCTCGTACCTCCTGATCGGCTTCTGGCAGCACAAGCCCAGCGCGGCCACCGCCGCGAAGAAGGCCTTCCTGGTCAACCGGGTCGGCGACGTGGGCCTGTCGATCGCCATCATGCTGATGTTCACCACCTTCGGGACGTTCGCCTTCGGGCCCGTCCTGGAGGCGACGGAGGGGACGAGCGAGGGCAAGCTCACCGCCATCGGCCTGATGCTGCTGCTCGCCGCGTGCGGCAAGTCCGCACAGGTGCCGCTGCAGTCCTGGCTCGGCGACGCGATGGAGGGCCCGACCCCGGTCTCGGCCCTGATCCACGCGGCGACCATGGTGACCGCGGGCGTGTATCTGATCGTCCGCTCCGGCGAGATCTTCAACGCCGCCCCTGACGCGCAGCTCGCCGTCACCGTCGTGGGCGCGGTCACGCTCCTCTTCGGTGCGATCGTCGGTTGCGCGAAGGACGACATCAAGAAGGCCCTCGCCGGATCGACGATGTCCCAGATCGGGTACATGATCCTGGCCGCGGGCCTCGGCCCCGTCGGCTACGTCTTCGCGATCATGCACCTGGTGACGCACGGCTTCTTCAAGGCCGGGCTCTTCCTCGGCGCAGGTTCGGTCATGCACGGCATGAACGACGAGGTCGACATGAGGAAGTACGGCGGCCTGCGGAAGTACATGCCGGTCACCTTCGTCACCTTCGGCCTCGGCTACCTCGCGATCATCGGCTTCCCCGGCCTGTCCGGCTTCTTCTCCAAGGACAAGATCATCGAGGCGGCGTTCGCCAAGGGCGGCACGGAGGGCTGGATCCTCGGCTCGGTGGCGCTCCTGGGCGCGGCCATCACCGCGTACTACATGACGCGCGTGATGATCATGACCTTCTTCGGCGAGGAGCGGTGGCGCAACCGCCCGACCGCCTCCCCGGACCAGCCGGACGTCGAGCCCGCCGCGGAGAACCGCGGTGCCCACGACGAGCCGCACCCGCACGAGTCCCCGAAGTCCATGACGATCCCGATGATCGTGCTCGCCTTCGGGTCGGTGTTCGCGGGTGGCTTCTTCAGCATCGGCGACCGCTTCATGCACTGGCTGGAGCCGGTCACCCACCACGACCACGGCGACTCGCCGCTGAGCGCCACCACGGTCACGGGCGCCACCATGGTGGTCCTCGTCATCGGCGTCGCCCTCGCCTACGTGCAGTACGGCCGACGTCCCGTCCCGGTCACCGCCCCGCGCGGCTCGCTGCTCACCCGGGCCGCCCGCCGCGACCTCCTCCAGGACGACTTCAACCACGTGGTCCTGGTCCGCGGCGGCGAGCACCTCACGCGGTCCCTGGTCTACGTCGACCACACGCTGGTCGACGGGGTCGTCAACGGCACGGCGGCCTCGGTCGGCGGCCTCTCCGGCCGGCTGCGCAAACTGCAGAACGGCTACGCCCGCTCCTACGCGGTCTCGATGTTCGGCGGCGCTGCGGTACTCATCGCCGCGACCCTGCTGATGAGGGCGGTCTGATACCGATGTCCTTTCCTCTCCTGACAGCGACGGCGGTCCTGCCCGCGGTCGGCGCGATCGCCACGGCAGCCGTTCCGGCCGCCCGGCGGTCCGCCGCCAAGTGGCTCGCGCTGCTCGTCTCGCTGGCGACGCTCGCGCTCGCCGTGACCGTTCTCGTCCGCTTCGACCCGGACGGCGACCGCTATCAGCTCACCGAATCCCGCGCCTGGATCGCGGACTTCGGGGTGCGGTACGAGCTCGGGGTCGACGGCATCGGCGTCGCCCTCATCGCACTCACCGCGCTCCTGATGCCCTTCATCATCCTGGCGGGCTGGCACGACGCCGACCCCCTGGGCACACAGTCGTCGCGATGGCGCCCGACCCAGGGCTTCTTCGCCCTGATCCTCGGCGTCGAGGCGATGGTGATCATCTCCTTCGAAGCGACGGACGTCTTCCTCTTCTACGTCTTCTTCGAAGCCATGCTCATCCCGATGTACTTCCTCATCGGCGGTTTCGGAGACCGCGCCCACGCGGGCTCCGACGAGAACGCCGCGGCCCAACGCTCGTACGCGGCCGTCAAGTTCCTCCTCTACAACCTCGTCGGCGGCCTCATCATGCTGGCCGCCGTGATCGGCCTCTATGTGGTGGCGGGGAACTTCTCGCTCCAGGAGATCGCCGAGGCGCGGGCCAACGGCACGCTCGACATGGCGACCAACACCGAGCGCTGGCTCTTCCTCGGCTTCTTCTTCGCCTTCGCGGTGAAGGCGCCGCTCTGGCCGCTGCACACCTGGCTGCCGAACGCGATGGGGGAGTCGACCGCCCCGGTCGCCGTACTGATCACGGCGGTCGTGGACAAGGTCGGCACGTTCGCGATGCTGCGGTTCTGCCTCGGGCTCTTCCCCGAGGCGAGCAAGTGGGCGACGCCGGTCATCCTCGTACTCGCCCTGATCAGCATCATCTACGGAGCACTGCTCGCGGTCGGCCAGCGCGACATCAAGCGCCTGGTGGCGTATGCGTCGATCTCGCACTTCGGATTCATCGTCCTCGGCATCTTCGCGATGACCTCGCAGGGCCAGTCCGGCGCGACGCTCTACATGGTCAACCACGGCATCTCGACCGCCGCGCTGATGCTGGTCGCCGGTTTCCTGATCTCGCGGCGCGGCTCGCGGCTCATCGCCGACTACGGAGGGGTGCAGAAGGTGGCCCCGGTGCTTGCCGGCACCTTCCTGATCGGCGGCCTGGCCACTCTCTCGCTCCCCGGGCTCGCGCCGTTCGTGAGTGAATTCCTCGTCCTGGTCGGCGCGTTCGCGCGCTACCCGGTGGTCGGGATCATCGCGACGGTCGGCATCGTGCTCGCCGCGCTCTACACCCTCGTCCTCTACCAGCGGACGATGACGGGCCCCGTGAAGTCGGAGGTCTCGGCCATGCCGGACCTGCGCGTCCGGGAACTGGTCGTCGTCGCACCGCTGATCGCACTCCTGATCGGCCTCGGCGTCTATCCGAAGCCGCTCACCGAGCTCGTGAACCCGGCGGTCAAGCACACGATGTCCGACGTACAGAAGAAGGACCCCAAGCCCGAGGTGGAGGCGGCCAAGTGAGCGCATCAGCCGTCCACAGCCTGTGGACAACGGCCGCCGATCCGATCGACAAGATCGACGCGCCCAACATCGAGTACGGACAGCTGTCGCCGACGTTGATCGTCATCGGCGCGGCCGTCCTCGGAGTGCTCATCGAAGCCTTCGTCCCCCGCAAGTCCCGTTACTACGTGCAGCTGTTCGTCTCCGTGGTCGCCCTGGCCGCCGCCTTCGCCGCGGTCGTCGGGCTCGCGGCCCGCGGCTTCGGCACGACCAAGGCGCAGGTCGCGGCGATGGGCGCGATCGCGGTCGACGGCCCCGCGCTCTTCCTGCAGGGCACCATTCTGCTCACCGGAATCGTCGCGATCTTCACCTTCGCGGAGCGCCGCCTCGACCCGGTGGCGCACGGAAACCGCGTCGACTCGTTCGTGGCGCAGGCCGGGTCCGTGCCGGGCAGCGAGAGCGAACAGGCCGCCGTCAAGGCCGGGTTCACCACCACCGAGGTGTTCCCGCTGGCGCTCTTCGCCATCGGCGGCATGCTCGTCTTCCCCGCGGCCAACGACCTCCTGACGCTCTTCATCGCCCTTGAGGTCTTCTCCCTGCCGCTGTACCTGCTCTGTGCGCTCGCCCGCCGCAAGCGCCTGATGTCGCAGGAAGCCGCCGTCAAGTACTTCCTGCTCGGCGCCTTCGCCTCGGCGTTCACGCTCTTCGGCATCGCGCTCCTCTACGGGTACGCGGGTTCGGTGTCGTACGCGACGGTCGCGAACGTCGTCGAGGGCAACGTCAAGACCGTGGACCCGGCGCTCGCCGACACCATGGGCAACGACGCGCTGCTCCTGATCGGCGTCGCGATGGTGGTGATGGGACTGCTCTTCAAGGTGGGTGCGGTGCCCTTCCACATGTGGACCCCGGACGTGTACCAGGGCGCCCCGACGCCGGTCACCGGCTTCATGGCGGCGGCGACGAAGGTGGCCGCGTTCGGCGCGCTCCTCCGTCTCCTCTACGTGGTGCTGCCGGGCCTGCGCTGGGACTGGCGGCCGGTCATGTGGGGCATCGCGGTCATCACGATGCTGGGCGGCGCGATCATCGCGATCACCCAGACCGACATCAAGCGCCTCCTCGCGTACTCCTCCATCGCGCACGCCGGCTTCATCCTCGCCGGTGTCATCGCCACCACCCCGGACGGCATCTCCTCCGTCCTCTTCTACCTGGCCGCCTACTCCTTCGTGACCATCGGCGCCTTCGCCGTCGTCACGCTGGTGCGGGACGCGGGCGGCGAGGCCACGCACCTGTCCAAGTGGGCGGGGCTCGGCCGCCGGTCCCCGCTGGTCGCCGCGGTCTTCGCGGTCTTCCTCCTCGCCTTCGCCGGCATCCCGCTGACCTCCGGGTTCGCCGGGAAGTTCGCGGTCTTCAAGGCGGCGGCGGAGGGCGGCGCGGGGCCGCTGGTCGTGGTCGGTGTGCTGTCGTCGGCGGTCGCCGCGTTCTTCTACATCCGCGTGATCGTCCTGATGTTCTTCAGCGAGCCGAAGGCGGACGGCCCCACGGTCGCCGTGCCCTCGCCGCTGACGATGACGGCGATCGGCGTGGGTGTCGCGGTGACGCTGGTCCTCGGCGTGGCCCCGCAGTACTTCCTGGATCTGGCGAACCAGGCCGGGGTCTTCGTCCGGTAGCCCGGCTTCTTCCGCACGCGTGTCGCCGCCCGGCCTCCCCAGAGTGGGGGTGCCGGGCGGCGGCCTGTGGATAACTGTCCGGGGTGTCGGCGGGGAGCCCTATCGTGGAGGCAGTGAACGAGGCAGGACGTACGGCGGGGGACAGGGCGATGGATGGGACCGACAGCATGAGTGAGGTGACGGCGCCGGTATCGGTGCCGGGCGCGACGGCCGGCGGCGTGACGGAGAGCGATGCCCTGCGCACGCTCCACCGCGTCTTCGGGTACGACGCCTTCCGCGGCGAGCAGGAACCGATCATCGAGCACGTGGTGGGCGGCGGGGACGCCGTCGTCCTCATGCCGACCGGCGGCGGCAAATCCCTCTGCTACCAGATCCCGGCCCTGGTCAGGCCGGGCACGGGCGTCGTGGTCTCGCCGCTCATCGCGCTCATGCAGGACCAGGTCGACGCGCTGCGGGCGCTCGGCGTGCGGGCCGGGTTCATCAACTCCACGCAGGACTTCGACGAGCGGCGCGTGATGGAGGCGGAGTTCCTCGCGGGCGAGCTCGACGTGCTCTATCTCGCGCCCGAGCGGCTGCGTCTCGACTCGACCCTGGAGCTCCTCGGGCGGGCCAAGATCTCCGTCTTCGCCATCGACGAGGCGCACTGTGTCGCGCAGTGGGGCCACGACTTCCGCCCCGACTACCTGGCGCTCTCGCTCCTCGGCGAGCGCTGGCCGGACGTGCCGCGGATCGCCCTGACGGCCACGGCCACGCACGCCACGCACCGGGAGATCACGCAGCGGCTCGGCATGCCGGACGCCAAGCACTTCGTGGCGAGCTTCGACCGGCCCAACATCCAGTACCGCATCGTGCCCAAGGCCGAGCCCAAGAAGCAGCTCCTGTCCTTCCTGAAGGAGGAGCACGCGGGCGACGCGGGCATCGTCTACTGCCTGTCCCGCAATTCGGTGGAGAAGACCGCCGAGTTCCTCTGCAGGAACGGCATCGAGGCCGTCCCGTACCACGCGGGTCTGGACGCGGGCACGCGCGCGACCCACCAGTCCCGCTTCCTGCGGGAGGAGGGCCTCGTCGTCTGCGCCACGATCGCCTTCGGCATGGGCATCGACAAGCCGGACGTTCGCTTCGTCGCCCACCTCGACCTGCCCAAGTCGGTCGAGGGGTACTACCAGGAGACGGGCCGCGCGGGCCGCGACGGCCTCCCCTCGACGGCCTGGATGGCGTACGGCCTGCAGGACGTCGTCCAGCAGCGCAAGATGATCCAGGGCAGCGAGGGTGATGAGGCGTTCCGGCGCCGGGCCTCCTCGCACCTGGACTCGATGCTGGCGCTGTGCGAGACCGCGCAGTGCCGCCGCGCCCAGCTCCTCACCTACTTCGGCCAGGAGACGACGGCGCCCGAGTCCTGCGGGAACTGCGACACCTGCCTCACCCCGCCCGAGACCTGGGACGGCACGGTGGCGGCGCAGAAGGTCCTCTCCACGGTCGTGCGCCTCCAGCGCGAGCGCGGCCAGAAGTTCGGCGCGGGCCAGATCATCGACATCCTGCTCGGCAAGAAGACCGCGAAGGTCATCCAGTTCGACCACGACCAGCTCTCCGTCTTCGGCATCGGCGAGGAGCTCGCGGAGGCCGAGTGGCGGGGCGTGGTGCGCCAGCTCCTCGCGCAGGGCCTGATCGCGGTCGAGGGGGAGTACGGCACGCTGGTGCTCACCGAGACGAGCGGTTCCGTCCTCGCCAGGGAGCGCGAGGTCCGGCTGCGCAAGGAGCCGAAGCGGGCGCCGGCGGCGCGGGCGGCCAAGGGCGAGCGCAAGGCCAAGTCGGCGGCCGCGGTCGCCGAGCTGCCGCCGGAGGCGGTGCCGCTCTTCGAGGCGCTGCGCGCCTGGCGCGGCGCCCAGGCGAAGGAGCAGGGCGTCCCGGCGTACGTGATCTTCCACGACGCCACGCTGCGCGAGATCGCCACGCTGCGGCCCGCCGCCGTGGCGGACCTCGCGGGCATCAGCGGCGTGGGCGAGAAGAAGCGGGCGACGTACGGCGAGGGCGTGGTCGGGGTCGTCGCGGAGTTCCTGGGCGGGGCGCCTGCCGGGGGCGCGGCTCAGGGTGAGGCTCCGGGCGGGTCGGAGGTGCCGCTCAGCGATGAGGTGGAGCCGGACTGGGGGGATGAGGAGCCGGACTGGTAGAGAGTTCTACGGAATCCCGAGCGCCGAGCGCCGGGCGCCGAGCGCCGGGCGCCGAGCGCCGGGCGCCGAGCGCCGGGCGGTGATGACGGTGAGGTCGAGTTCGACCTGCCACCCGCTCGTCTCACGCACTGAGTACGAGCGGGTGGCAGGTGCCCCTTCGGTGGGTCAGCGCGCTGCCGCGATCCGGCCCGTCACCTCGCCGAGGCCCACCTTCGTGCCGTGCGGGCCGGGGGCCCAGGCCGAGAGCGTGACCTCGTCGCCGTCCTCCAGGAACGTCCGCGTGCCGTCGGGGAGTTCGAGGGGGTCGCGGCCGTTCCAGGTGATCTCGATCAGGGAGCCGTACTGACCGGGCTCGGGACCGCTGACCGTGCCCGAGCCGTACAGGTCACCGGTGCGCAGCGAGGCGCCGTTGACCGTCATGTGCGCCAGCTGCTGCGCCGCGGTCCAGTACACGGTGGAGAACGGCGGCTCGGAGATGACCCGGCCGTTGAGCGTCACCGTGATGCGCAGGTCGTAGCCGCCGGGCTCGTCCGCCGCGGGGCCCGTGGAGTCGTCCAGGTAGGGCAGGAGCTCATGGGTGCGCTCGGGCGGCGCGATCCGTGCCGAGTCCAGCGCCTCGAGCGGGGTGATCCACGCGGAGACGGAGGTGGCGAAGGACTTGCCGAGGAACGGCCCCAGCGGCACGTACTCCCAGGCCTGGATGTCGCGCGCGGACCAGTCGTTGAGGAGGGTGAGCCCGAAGACGTGCTCGCGGAAGTCCGCGAGGGGGACGGGTGTCCCGTGCGTCGAGGAGGCGCCGACGACGAAGCCCACCTCCGCCTCGATGTCGAGCCGGGTCGTGGGGCCGAAGACGGGAGCCGCGTCGGCGGGCGCCTTGCGCTGGCCGTTCGGGCGCACGACCTCGGTCCCGGAGACCACGACCGTGCCGGACCTGCCGTGGTAACCGATGGGCAGGTGTTTCCAGTTGGGGGTCAGCGGGCTCGGCGCGTCCGGCCGGAACATCTGGCCCAGGTTGCTCGCGTGGTGTTCGGAGGCATAGAAGTCGACGTAGTCCGCGACCTCGAAGGGCAGGTGCAGGGTCACTTCGGAGAGGGGGTGCAGCAGGGGGCGCACGACCTCCTGGTGGGCGGGCACCGTCACCCACGCCGTCAGGGCGCGCCGCACATCGGACCAGGCCCTGCGGCCCGCGGCGAGCAGCGGGTTGAGGGTGGGCCGGGCGAGCAGCGAGACGTAGGGGGCGCCGAGCGCGGCGGCCGCGGCGCCGGCGTCCAGGACGTGACCGCCGAGTCGTACCCCGACCCTGCGCCGGTCGTCCGCCTCGCCGGCCAGTGAGAACACGCCGTAGGGAAGGTTGTGCGGTCCGAAGGGGTCGCCCTCGGGCAGGCCGAAGGGGTCGCCGGCGGCCGGGTCGAGCGGGGTCTGCTCGGACATGCGTACCTGCCTCGCTTTCCATAGGGGTGTGCCACACGTTACGTGTGGAGGCCCCTGTTGCGGCAGTGCCCAAAGAGTCGGCAATGTTCCGATAGGTGGCGGGTCCCGTGCGCGTGCGGCGGACCGGAGGCCCGCAGGTACTCGCGCCGACGCTCCGAACGGCCGTGTGGGGGACGGGGTGTTGCCCGTATCGCCTAGTCGGAATGAGGCATGCCGGAATCTAATCCTCCACTTTCCGGTGAACCGGCGGGACCGCTGTCCCATCCGGCCTCACCCGCCCGTATGCGCACCTTGCCAAGCAGCTTCCCGCGGAGCCCAGGATCCGTATTCTCTGGATCATGTCCGCTCCCCTCGCATATGCACTCATCGCCACTGACCTGGACGGGACGCTGCTGCGCGGCGACGACACGGTCTCGGACCGGTCGCGGCGGGCGCTGGCCGCCGTGGGTGAGCGAGGCGCCCGGCACCTCGTGGTGACAGGCCGCCCGGCGCCGCGGGTGCGGCCCCTCTTCGACGCGCTCGGCTACGAAGGCCTGGCCGTCTGCGGCCAGGGGGCGCAGCTGTACGACGCCGGGGCGGACCGGATGGAGTGGTCGGTCACGCTCGACCGCGAGCTCGGCGAGACCGCGCTCGGCAAGATCGAGGCGGAGGTCGGGCAGGTCTACGCGGCCGTGGACCAGGACGGCGTGGAGGGCCTCACGCTCATCGAGCCGGGGTACGAGATGCCGCACCCCACGCTGCCCGCGGTGCGCGTGCCCAGGCGCGACGTGCTGTGGGAGGAGCCCATCAGCAAGGTGCTGCTGCGCCATCCGAGGCTGGCGGACGACGAGTTGGCGGCGGTGGCGCGGGACGCGGTGGGCTCGCTCGCGTCGGTGACCATGTCGGGACCCGGCACGGTGGAGCTCCAGCCGTGCGGGGTGACCAAGGCGACCGGCCTCGCCCTGGCCGCCGAACGGCTCGGCCTGACGGCCGCGGACACCCTCGCCTTCGGGGACATGCCCAATGACATCCCCATGTTCCTGTGGGCGGCGCACGGGGTGGCCATGGCCAACGCCCACGGCGAACTGAAGGCGGTGGCCGACGAGTTGGCCCTCTCGAACGAGGACGACGGCGTGGCCGTCGTCCTCGAACGCCTCCTGATCCAAACGAAAGGCTTTAGGGCCCCTCGTCCGTACAAGCCCTAGCCCGCCGTCCGCCGGATCCGCTTCTCCCAGGTCCGGTGGAAGACGACCTCGGCGCCCTCCCGGCACACCACCTCGTTCGAGGTGATGAAGTCCGCCGCGTCGCAGGTGATCTCCGAGCGGGTCTCGACCGTCACGTCCCAGCCGAGCTCGGGCCGGTGCAGGCGGATCGTCCAGTCCGAGCGGGTGCGGGCGCTCAGCGGGTCGTCCTCCTGGATCGTGTACGTCTCCAGGGCGTCCTCGGTGAACTCCAGGCCGTCGGGGTACACGCGCGTGCCGCCGTAGCGCGGGTCGACCTCCAGGCGCCACTCGCCCTTGGCGACATCCCGTACGACCAGGCGCTCGGGCCGCTGTTCGTCCAGGGTGGCCGGGTAGGCCACGCCGAGGGGCTCCGACTGCTCCGGCGGTCCGAAGGTGATCGAGGGGTCCAAGTCGCCCTCGCGCACCGGCAGTTCCAGCGAACTGCCCACCGGGTCCAGCGTGAAGCCCACCGAGTCCGCCTGCGGCCAGATCCAGGGCCAGTACGCGGAGGAGACCGCGAGGCGGATGCGGTGGCCCGGCGGGAAGGTGTGGCCGATGCCGTTGAGCTCGAAGGTCACGTCCTCGGTGGCGCCGAGCGGCCACGCGTCGGCGCGGTCCCTGCCGTTGCGGGCGGAGAGGTTGAGCACGCCCCGGGTGACGAGGGTGGAGGAGCCGTCCGGCGCGATGTCGCAGACGCGGGCGATCGCCTGGCCGTACGGCACGTCCATCCGCAGCCGCAGCGTCACCCTGGGCCGCCCGAGGACCCGTACCTCCGAGGGCACCTCGAACTCGAAGCACGCCGACTTGGCGTCCTCGTCGCGCTGGTCGGGCGGCAGGTCGGCGTCGTTGCCGAAGGGGAAGTAGCGGCCCGCGTCCAGGCCGGTGTGCTGGGGGGAGCCGACGACGACGGGGGCGCCTTGGAGGGCGTACGCGAGGGGTGTGACGTTCGGGGACGGCCAGGACGGGTCGCCCACCCAGCCGCCGCTCAGCTCCGGGTAGACCGTCGCCGGCGGGTGCGAGTCGCTGATCCAGGAGCGCAGCTTCGGCTCGGCCATCACGCCGGTGTCGATGCCCTTGAGGTGGTGGTCCCACCAGCGCAGGGTCTCCTGGAGGAAGCCGATCGCCGGGCCCGGCGGCAGGCCCCGGTCCGGGTACTGGTGCGACCAGGGGCCGATGAGCCCGCGCACCCGGTCGTCGGGGAGGTTCTCCACCAGGCGGAGCACCGTGTCGCGGTACGGGTCGTGCCAGCCGCCGACCGTGAGCACCGCGGCGCCGATCGCGGAGTAGTCCTCGCAGACGCTGCCGTGGCGCCAGTAGTCGTCGCGGGTCTGGTGGTCCAGCCAGGTGTGGATGAAGGGTTCGACCGCCGCCAGGCGGGTCAGCCACATCTCGCGCCACGCGTCGCCCACGAAGTACGGGTCCGGCGGACGCGAGACGAAGGCCAGCATCGTCGCCGCCCACGCGTGCATGTCGACCGCGAGGACGGAGCCGCCCATGTAGTGCACGTCGTTGTCGTAGCGGTCGTCCGCCGAGCAGACCGTGACGACCGCCTTGAGCGGCTCGGGGGCGAGCGCCGCGATCTGGAGCGAGTTGAAGCCGCCCCAGGAGATGCCGAACATGCCGACCTTGCCGCTCGACCAGGCCTGCGCGGCCAGCCAGTTCACCACCTCGACGCCGTCGGCGAGCTCCTGCGCCGAGTACTCGTCGGTGGGCAGCCCCTCGCTGTTGCCGTGCCCGCGGACGTCGACGCGTACGGAGGCGTAGCCGTGGCCCGCGTACCAGGGGTGGCGCTGCCAGTCGCGCGGCGCCGTCCAGTCGCTGAGGCGGTAGGGGAGGTACTCCAGGAGTACGGGTACGGGCTCGTCGGTGACCGGGCGCCACACGCGCGCGTAGAGCTTGGTCCCGTCGGCGAGGGGTACGCGGATGTCCTCGCGGACCGTCTCGTACGGGAAGGAGTCGCGGATCTGCATGAGTGAAACCTCAGTGGACGGGGTGTCCTCGGGGGACGGTGTGTCCTCAGTGGACGGGGTGCATGGTGCGGCGCAGCCACGGGGCGAGTGCGATCACGGCGATGCCCGCGAGCACGGCGATGGCGCCGTTCACCCCGAAGTACGCCGGGTTGGAGACCTCTCCGTAGACCTTCACGACCTGCGCCTGGATGCCGTTGGCGAGGGCGAGCGAGAGGAACCACAGCGCCATGGTCTGGCTGGCGAAGGCTCTGGGGGCGAGCTTGGTCGTCGCCGACATGCCCGAGGTCTCCACGAGGATGTCGCCGAGGCCGAGGAGCAGGTACGAGCCGACGATCCACCAGACCGCCATCTTGTACGTGTCGTCGCCGTGCCCGGCGGTGGGCAGGACCATCAGCAGGAACGACAGGCCGCCCAGGACCACGCCGAACGCGATCTTGTTGGAGGCGTGCGGCTGGCGGTGGCCCATCCGCGCCCAGACCGCGGCGACCACGGGGGCGAGGGCGACCTCGAAGGCGCCGAGCGCGGAGGCGTACCAGCTGGCCGGGAAGTGGTAGCCGAAGATCGACGTCTCGGCGTTGGTCGAGGCCAGCAGGATCATCGTCGAGTAGGCCTGGAAGAGGATGAAGTTGAAGACCACGGACGCGAGGAAGAGGACCACGTAGGGCTTCAGGCGCCCGCGCTCCTCGTCGCTCACGCGGGGGCTGCGGAACATCACCGCGAAGTAGACGACGGGTGCGATCACCGAGACGAGGGTGAGCAGGTCGACGAAGCGGTCCATGGTCAGCCAGCCGACGGCGGCCAGCAGGCCGGCGAGGGCGGCGCACACGACGAGGCCCCCGACGATCAGGAGGACGGCGCGGCGCATGGCGTCCCGGGGCAGCGCGAACTCGGCCGACGCCTTGCGCCCTGCGAGGTGGCGGCGGCCCAGCACGTACTGGACCAGGCCGAACGTCATGCCGATCGCGGCCGCCGAGAAGCCCCAGTGCCAGCCCTTGTGGTCGCCGAGCCAGCCGGTGATCAGCGGGCCCGCGAAGGCGCCGATGTTGATGCCCATGTAGTACAGCGCGAAGCCCGCGTCCCGCCGGTCGTCGTCGGTGCGGTAGAGCTTGCCGACCATGGAGGCGACGTTGGGCTTGAGCAGGCCGGTGCCCGCGCTGATCAGGCCGAGGCCGACCCAGGTCATCGTCGCCGTCGGCACGGCCATCGAGTAGTGGCCGCAGGCGATGAGGATGCCGCCCCACAGCACCGCCCGGTAGGAGCCGAGCATGCGGTCGGCGAGCCAGCCGCCGGCCACGGAGACCAGGTAGACGAGCGTGCCGTATGCGGCTGAGACGGACGCGGCCGTCCCGGCGTCCATCCCCATGCCGTCGTGCGCCACGGAGTCGGCGAAGTAGAGGACCAGGATGGCCTGCATGCCGAGGAACGAGAACCGCTCCCAGACCTCCAGGCCGGAGAGCGTGAGCAAGCCGCGGGGCTGCCCGAAGAAGGCGTGGTCGTCGCCCGGCGGTGGGTCGCCGGTCGGTTCGGCTGGCGGCTCGTACTCGGCCGTAGTACGGGACAAAGTTGCTTCTCCCGGTCGTTACGGTTCTTGTGGTGCGGGGCGGGCTTCCCGGTCGTATGGGCTGATCACGAACATACCGGTGCGCCTCGTGGGCCGCGCGGCCTGGTGCGCCGGGGCGGCGGCGAGGGCCGACGCGCCGCGCCGACCAGGGCAGCGGCGTGCGACGGGCGGGCAGGTGCTCGCCGTGATCGAAAGTCGACCGGATACGCTGACTTGAGTGATGGCAGCGACACATCGACAAACCCGTGTCATCGACCGAGTTCCAATGATCGACCGAGTTGGCCGTGTGATCGTCAGCAGACAGGAGAACCTCTCGTGACCGTCGTCGGGCCCTTCGGGCTGAGCGTGCGGGACCAGGCTCTCGAAGCCGATGTCCAGGCGGGGTTGGCGGCCGTCGAGGAGGGACTGCTCGAGGCCACCAAGAGCGAAGTGCCCTTCATCACCGAGGCCGCCCAGCACCTCGTCCGTGCCGGGGGCAAGCGGTTCCGCCCGCTGCTCGTGATGCTCGCCGCCCAGTTCGGCGACCCCTACGCGCCGGGCATCGTGCCCTCCGCCGTGGTCGTGGAGCTGACGCACCTCGCGACGCTGTACCACGACGACGTGATGGACGACGCCGAGGTGCGCCGCGGCGTCGAGAGCGCCAACCAGCGCTGGGGCAACTCCGTCGCGGTCCTGACCGGCGACTTCCTCTTCGCCCGTGCCTCCTACATCCTGGCTGACCTCGGCCCGGAGGCGGTCCGCATCCAGGCGGAGGCCTTCGAACGCCTGGTCACCGGCCAGATCCTGGAGACCGCGGGGCCGTCCGAGGGGCGCGACCCGGTCGACCACTACCTCGACGTGCTGCGCGGCAAGACCGGCTCGCTGGTCGCCGTGGCCTGCCGGTTCGGCGCGATGATGTCGGGCGCCGACGAGTCCGCCGTGAACGTCCTCACGCAATACGGCGAGCGGCTCGGCGTCGCCTTCCAGCTCGCCGACGACGTCCTCGACATCGCCTCCGACTCGCACGAGTCCGGCAAGACGCCGGGCACGGACCTGCGCGAGGGCATCCCCACGCTGCCCGTGCTGCGGCTGCGCGAGCGGGCGGCGCGGCTCGGCCTCGCCGAGGACATCGCCCTGTGCGAGCTGCTCGACTCCGACCTCACCGACGACGCGCGGCACGCCGAGGCGCTGACCCGGCTGCGGGCGCACCCCGCCCTGGAGCACGCCCGCCGGGACACCGTCAGCTACGCGGAGAGCGCCCGGGCGGCCCTCGGCCCGCTGCCGGACGGCGACGCCAAGGCATCCCTCATGGAGCTCTGCGACCTGGTGGTGCACCGGGCCGGCTGAGGCTCCCGGTGCGCCGCTACGGCCATGTGACGTGCGTCACATGGCCGTTTTCGCTGTCCCGTCGACGGTGTCCCCTGCGGGTCGACAGGGGCGCATCCCCTACTGGACGGGGGAGGAACGGCCGCTCCGTCTCATCCCAGGGCAGTACACGGAGTTGCGCCCGGGGTCTGACGCTTCTGGTCGGCCGATTTGGTCGGATGGATCCCAGAGAGAACCACCACTCCTGACCAATTCGGGTGAGAATGGCGGCACAGGGTGGACGAGGGCACGTACAGGGAAGGCCGCCGCCGACCACGGAGGTAAGGCAGACAATGGCACCGTACGAACCGGAGAAGGACACCAGCGAGACCGGGGAACTGCGCGCGGGACGCCGCAAGGCGGCGCGCTACGCGGTCCCGATCGCGGTGGCGGGGGTGGCGGCGGCGACCATCGGGCTCGTCCCGGCCCTCGCCACCTCGGGCGACCCGGACCTGCCGAAGGTCACCGCACAGGAGCTCATCGAGAAGATCGCCGCGTCGGACACGCAGCAGCTGTCCGGCAACGTCAAGATCAGCACCGACCTGGGCCTGCCGTCGATCGGCGGCATGGCGGGCGGCTTCGCGGGCGGCGGCGGTGCGGACCGCGGCGGGGACGACGGCGGCAAGGGCTCGGCGGCCGACCCCAAGAGCAAGCTGATGGAGCTGGCGTCCGGCACGCACACGCTGCGCGTCGCGGCCGACGGCCCCGACCGGCAGAAGGTCTCCGTCCTGGAGGACGCCGCCGAGTACAGCATGATCCACAACGGCGACGACGTGTGGGCGTACGACAGCGCGTCGAACGAGGCATACCACGCGAAGGGCGAAGGCGCCTCTTCGGAGAAGCCCGGCAAGGGCATGCCGAAGGAGCTCCCCTCCACCCCGAAGGAATTCGCCGAGCAGGCCCTGAAGGCCGTCGACGACACCACGTCGGTGAAGGTCGACGGCACCGCGCAGGTCGCGGGCCGCGACGCGTACCGCCTGGTGATCCAGCCGAAGGCGTCCGGCTCGACGGTCGGCCGCATCACGGTCGCCGTCGACGAGAAGACCGGCACGCCGCTCAAGTTCACCCTGACCCCGGCCTCCGGCGGCGCGGCCGTCGTCGACGCGGGCTTCACGAAGGTGGACTTCGGCAAGCCGTCCGCGGACACGTTCGACTTCGCGCCGCCCAAGGGCACGAAGGTCACCGAGGCCGACGAGCACGCCGCGCCGGGCCGGGACGTCAAGGACAAGGGCGGCAAGCGGTTCCGCGAGGGCGACCTCAACGAACCGAGGATCATCGGCACGGGCTGGGGCTCCGTGGCCGAGCTGAAGCTGCCGGGCGGCCAGGGCCTGCCGACGGCCGGCTCGGGCGACGTCCCGCCGGACGCGCAGAAGCTGCTCGACTCGCTGGGCGACCAGGTCAACGGCGAGTTCGGCTCCGGCACGGTCTTCTCGACCCGCCTGATCAACGCCCTCGTCACCGACGACGGCAAGGTCTACGTGGGCGCGGTCACCAAGGACGCGCTGGTGAAGGCGGCGAACGAGGCGCACTAGGCGAACGAGGCGCACTGGCGGAGTGCGCACGGCGTGCGGACGCGGCGGATGGGAGGTGCCGACAGCGACAGGGCGCCTTCCATCCGCCGCGTCGGGCGACGGCGACGACGGGGACGACGACGGGAGGGCAACGTGCCGGGCAGCAGCGGCAGTTCGGCGAGGGCGGCCTCCGCCACGGTGGGGGACGCCACGGCGGGGGACGCCTCGGTGGCACACGTCATCGAGACGCACGCGCTCACCAAGCGGTACGGAAAACACCTCGCCGTCGACCGGCTCGACCTCACCGTCCCCGAAGGCAGCGTCTTCGGGTTCCTCGGGCCGAACGGCTCGGGCAAGACGACCACGATCCGCATGCTGATGGGCCTCATCGAGCCGACCTCCGGACGCGCCGAGGTCCTGGGCCGCCCCATGCCGCGCGCCACCCGCACGGTGCTCCCGCACGTGGGCGCGCTGATCGAGGGCCCCGCCCTCTACGGCTTCCTCTCCGGCCGCGACAACCTGCTGCGGTACGACTCCGCCGACCCGAACGCCGATCCGCGGACCCGCGGGGCGCGGGCCGACGCGGCCCTGGACCGGGTCGGGCTCACCGCGGCCGCCGGCAAGAAGGCGAAGGCGTACTCCCTCGGCATGAAGCAGCGGCTCGGGCTCGCCGCCGCCCTGCTCCAGCCGCGCAGGCTCCTCGTCCTGGACGAACCGACGAACGGCCTCGACCCGCAGGGCATGCGCGAGATCCGCACGCTGGTGCGGGAGCTGGCGGCCGAGGGCACGACGGTCTTCCTCTCCTCGCACATCCTCGACGAGATCGAGCAGGTCTGCACCCACGCGGCCGTGATGAACCGGGGCCGCCTGATCACCCAGGGCCCGGTCGCCGACCTCGCGGCGGGCGCGCGCGGCAGGCTCGTCGTGACGACACCGGACCCGGGCGACGCCGCCCGCGTCCTCAAGGAGCAGGGCGTGACGGATCTCGTCGTGACGGAGGACCGCGTGACGGGCGAACCGCCCGGCCAGGACCCGGCCGGGCCGGACGTGGACCTGGCCGAGCTGAACGCCGCACTGGTCGGGGCGGGCGTCCGCGTCCGCGGCTTCGGGCTCGAACGGGCCTCCCTGGAGGACGCGTTCGTGGCGCTGACGGGGGAGGGCTTCGATGTCGCGGGCTGAGGTCACGGACGTGTCAGGACCGGCGGCGGAGCCCAGCGCGCGGGAACCGCGGTGGAGCTGGACTCTCGGCCTCCTCCGCAGCGAGCTCGCGATCACCTTCCGCCGCTGGCGGACCCTCGCGCTGCTCGCGGTGCTCGCCGCCGTGCCGGTCCTCGTCGGCATCGCCGTAAAGATCGAGACCAGTGACGGTTCCACGATCGGCGGAGGCGGCGACGAGGGCGGGCCCGCCTTCATCGCGCAGATCACCAACAACGGCCTGTTCCTGGTCTTCACGGCGCTCGCCGCGACGCTGCCGTTCTTCCTGCCGATGGCGATCGGCGTCATCGCCGGTGACGCCGTCGCGGGCGAGGCGAGCGCGGGCACCCTGCGCTATCTCCTCGTGGCGCCCGCGGGGCGCACCCGGCTGCTCCTCGCCAAGTACGCGACGACGCTGACGTTCTGCCTGGTCGCGACCCTCGTCGTCGCCACGTCCGCGCTCGCGACGGGCGCGCTGCTCTTCCCGCTCGGCGATGTCACCACGATCTCGGGTACCCGGATGGGCTTCGGCGAGGGGCTGTTGCGGGCCCTGCTGATCGCGCTCGTCGTCGCCGTGTCACTGATCGGCGTCGCGGCGCTCGGCCTGTTCGTGTCGACGCTCACCAGCAGCGGCATCGCGGCGATGGCGACGACCGTCGGCCTGCTGATCACGGTCCAGATCCTCGACCAGATCCCGCAGCTGCACGCCCTCCACCCGTACTTCTTCTCGCACTACTGGCTCTCCTTCGCCGACCTGATGCGCGAGCCCGTGTACTGGACCGACATCGTCAAGAACCTGCAGATGCAGGGCCTGTACGCGGCCGTGTTCGGCTCGGCGGCGTGGGCGCGGTTCGGGGCGAAGGACATCATGGCGTAGGGCTCGGCTGTCATACGGGTTCTCAGCAGCCGTACGGGCTCTCACTTGTCGTACGGGCCCTCACTTGTCGTACGGGTACCGGGCCAGGGGCGGCTCCTGGGCGAAGAACGTTTTGGCGCGGGTCAGGGCCTCGGTGTCCTCGAGGACCTGGCCGGGGCGGGTGCCGTTGCCGAACAGGACGCCGCCGAAGCGCATCGGGAAGAACGCGGCGGTGTTGCGCAACGTGCCGACCAGCGGGTCCGCCACCTCCTCCTCGCGGTGCGCGAGCGCGGTCACGCCCCACAGGGTGCGGTCCTTCAGCGTCTCCTTGAAGGAGATCTCCGGCGTCTCCAGCCACGCGTCCCAGTAGTCGAGGTAGCGCTTGACGGTGGCGGAGAGCGAATACCAGTACAGGGGCGACGCGATGACGATGTCCGTGGCTTCCAGGGTGGCGTCCAGGAGCACCGCTTCGTTGGTGCCGACGGGGCGGGGGCGGGCCCGCTCGCGGGTCCCGTCGTGGCGCGCGTCCTCGAAGTCGGGCAGCGGCAGTTCGGCGAGATCGACCCAGCGCTGCCCGACGTCCGGGGGAAGTTGCTCGGCGGCCTTGCGGGTCAGGAGCTCGGTGTTGCCCTCGGGACGGGCGCTGCCGAGAACGAAGAGGAACGAGCGGGTCATGGGATCCCCCTGGGGTTGCCTGCGCATGCCTGCGGCGATTACTTGCACGCGCACTATATGCACGCGCAAGCAATGCCGTCCAGGGGGATTACGCGGCCCCTGCTACGAGGAGAGCCCCCACACCGCGTACGCGATCGCGTCACTGTTGCGGTCGAGCGCGGTCGCGTCGATGTTCGACTCCTTGTCGCACGCGGAGTGGTAGCACTTGTCGAACGCCTCGCCGGCCGTACCGCCCCACTTCTGCGCCTGCTCCGCCGACTTGGTGGTCTCGGCGCCGGAGAAGACGCCGCCGACCGGCACGCCCGCCTGCTGGAACGGCGCGTGGTCGGAGCGGCCGTCGCCCTCGTCGTCCGGCTCGGTGGTGACGTTCAGGCCCGCGTAGTAGTCCTTGAAGGTCTTCTCGATCGTGGGGTCGTCGTCGTAGACGAAGTAACCGGCGTTCGGGGAGCTGATCATGTCGAAGTTCAGATAGCCGCTGATCTTCGAACGGTCGTCGCCCGCCAGGCTGTCGACGTAGTGCGAGGAGCCGACCAGGCCGATCTCCTCGGCGCCCCACCAGGCGAACCGCAGGTGCTTGCTCGGCTGGTACTTCTCGCGGGCGACGGTGAGCGCGGTCTCCAGGATGGCCGCGGAGCCGGAGCCGTTGTCGTTGATCCCGGGCCCTTCGGTGACGCTGTCGAGGTGGGCGCCCGCCATGACGACCTTGCCCTCGTCGCCGCCCGGCCAGTCGGCGATCAGGTTGTAGCCGGTCTTGCCGCCCGCCGTGAACTCCTGGACGGAGGTGGTGAATCCGGCGGCGTCGAGCTTGCCCTTCAGGTGGTCGATGGAGGCCTTGTAGCCGGCGCTGCCGTGCGCGCGGTTGCCTCCGTTGGCGTCCGCGACGGCCTGGAGGTCGGCGAGGTGGGCCTTGACGTTGGCGACGGATATGTCGGGGGCGGCGGCGGCCTCGGGGGCGGGCGCCGCGGTGGATATCGCGTTGGTGGCGAGGAGTCCGGTGACGGCCAGGACTGCGGCCGCCGCGGTACGCCCGGGAACGGAGAGTTTCATGTGGGGGGCTCCGGTTTCCGATTCTTTTGTGTATGTGTGGGGGGTGACGCACGCACTCGCACTCGAACTCGTGCGAGTGGCACACGAGTTCGGAGTTGCCTGATGGTGCGTGGGTGACACGTGTGTCGTCAAGACCGCAGAGCGGGCGCGGAGTTCCGGATAGCGTGCGCGCGCGCCGGGGACCCACGTGCCGCCCGGGTGCGTTGCACCGGCCCCGACCGCCCTAGTGGACGCAGAATTCGTTGCCTTCGGGGTCCGTCATGATCACCCACGCGCCGCCGGGCTCCTTGACATGCCGCTCCACGGCGGCGCCCAGCGCTTCGAGCCGGGCCACCTCCTCGTCGCGGTGGCCGGGCTCCGTGTGCACGTCGAGGTGCAGCCGGTTCTTGCCGGTCTTGGCCTCGGGCACGCGCTGGAAGAGGATGCGGCGGCCCAGTCCCGTGCCGCTCTCCTCGTCGTAGGGGTCGTCGGGGTGGCGGACGGCGATGAGGTCGCGCCAGGCGCGGCGGCCGCGGAACGTGACGGTCGCGGCCTCCGGCGCCGCGCCGAGGCCGAGCAGGCGGTCGATCAGCGAGCTGTTGTCCTCGATCTCGTACCCCAACGTGTCCGCCCAGAAGGCGGCTTGGGCGTGCGGGTCGGCGGCGTCGATGACGAGCTTCCAGTGCAGCGTGGTCATGTAACCAGTTATATCGGTTACCACACGCCGACACGCCGACACGCTCGATCCCGTGAACGGTTCCGCAGGAACAGGCGGGGCGCGGAACGTCAGACCGCGGAGCGTCAGACCGCGGTCTCCCGCTCGCCCCGGGCGGCGGCAGGCACGGGGGCCGCGTCCCGCGCGGCGTCGAGCCGTACCGCGTTGCGCCGGGCCGCGCGCAACGCGTCCCAGGTCATGAGCGAGAGCGCCAGCCACACGAGCCCGAAGCCCGCCCACCGCTCGGGCGGCATCGCCTCGTGGAAGTACAGGATCCCGAGCACGAACTGGAAGACCGGCGCGAGGTACTGCAGCAGCCCCAGGGTGGAGAGCGGCACCCGGATCGCCGCGGCCCCGAAGCAGACCAGGGGCGCGGCGGTCACCACGCCCGTGGCCGCGAGCAGCGACGCGTGCCCGGCGCCCCGCGTGCCGAACACGATGTCGCCCTGCGCGGCGAGCCACACCAGATAGCCGAGGGCGGGCAGGAACTGCACGGCGGTCTCGGCGGCGAGCGACTCCAGGCCGCCGAGGTTGACCTTCTTCTTCACCAGGCCGTACGTCGCGAAGGTGAAGGCGAGGCTGAGCGAGATCCACGGCGGCCTGCCGTACCCGAGGGCGAGCACGAGCACGGCCGCGACCCCGACGCCGACCGCCGTCCACTGCACGGGGCGCAGCCGCTCGCCGAGCAGCAGGACGCCCATGGCGATGGTGACCAGCGGGTTGATGAAGTAGCCGAGCGAGGCCTCCACGACGTGCCCGGAGTTCACGGACCAGATGTAGATGCCCCAGTTGACGGTGATGACCGCCGCGGCGACCACCACCAGGCCGAGCCTGCGCGGCTGGCGCAGCAATTCGCGCGCCCAGCCCCAGCGCCGGATGCAGAGCAGCGCGAGGCCGACCACGACGAGGGACCAGACCATCCGGTGGGCGAGGATCTCGGCGGCCCCGGCCGGTTTGAGGAGCGGCCAGAAGAGCGGGATGAGCCCCCACATCCCGTAGGCGGCGAAGCCGTTCAGCAGCCCACTGCGCTGCCCACTCCCGGACGTCCCGGCTGCTCCGCTCTCCACGGCCCCTCCTAGGTGCACGGCAGCGCCACGCTGCTTCCCAGAAGGTAGCGCCGAGCACGGTCACCTGTCATGCCTGTCTCAGAGAAACACTCATGACACATGCCCCGCCGCACATGAGCCCGCACCGGCGGACGATCCAGCCCGTCCGGCGCTTGAGGACGAGCCCGCAGGGCGACAGACCGAGCCGAAGCCCCCGCCGAGCCCCCCCCGGCAAGGGGTCAGCCCCTCAGCGCCGCCGACACCGCGTCAGCGATCCTCGTCGTCGGCCGCCCGATCAGCCGCCCCAGCTCCCCACTCGTCCCCGCAAGGCGCCCCCGCCCGATCCCCGCGTCGACGTCGACGAGGAGCGCCGCCATGGGCTCCGGCACTCCCGCCCCGGTCAGCACGGCCAGGTGCTGCTCGGACGGGACGTTCACGTATGAGATGTCCTTGCCGCTGCGCGCCGCGACCTCCGCGGCGTACTCCGCGAAGCTCCACGCGACGTCGCCGCTCAGCTCGTAGACCTTGCCCTCGTGGCCCTCGCCGGTCAGGACCGCGACGGCGGCCGCGGCGTAGTCGGCGCGCGAGGCGGAGGCGACCCGGCCCTCGCCCGCGGAGGCGATGACGGCGCCGTGCTCCAGGACCGGGGCGAGGTGCTCGGTGTAGTTCTCGTGGTACCAGCCGTTGCGCAGGAAGGTGTACGGCAGGCCGGAGTCGAGGATCAGCCGCTCGGTCACCTTGTGCTCGGCCGCCAGCTCGAAGTCGGCGTCCGGGGCGCCGAGGATGCTCGTGTACGCGAGGAGCGCGACGCCCGCCTCGCGCGCCGCGTCGACGACCGCGCGGTGCTGCGGCACGCGGCGCCCGACCTCGCTGCCGGAGATCATCAGGACGCGGTCGCCCGCGGCGAAGGCGCTGCGCAGGGTCTCGGGCGCGCTGTAGTCGGCGATGCGCAGCTCGATGCCGCGCTCGGCGAGGTCGGCGGCCCGCTCCTTGTTGCGGACGACGGCGGCGATCTCCCCGGCCGGGACGCGGGCGGCGAGCAGCCCCTCGATGACGAGGCGGCCCAGGTTTCCGGTGGCTCCGGTGACGACGATGCTCATGGGTGCAATCTCCGTTTTGAATCGTTAGGACTCGTTACGACTGGTCTGCCACCCACCCTAGGGATAGCGCTAACTTTCCGTAAGTACCCACTTTGAAGTAAGGTACTGGCATGGACGTAAGCGACTGGACCGTGCGCGAGGAGATGTGCCCGCACCGCCTCGTTCTGGAGCACGTCACGAGCCGCTGGGGCGTCCTCGTCCTGATCGCCCTGGAGGAGCGCTCGTACCGGTTCAGCGAGCTGCGCCGTCACATCGGCCGCGTCAGCGAGAAGATGCTGGCCCAGACCCTGCAGATCCTGGAGCGCGACGGCCTGGTGCACCGCGACGCCAAGCCGGTCATCCCGCCCCGCGTCGACTACTCCCTCACGGAGCTCGGCCGCGAGGCCGCGGCGCAGGTGAAGGCCCTCGCGACGTGGACGGAGCGGCGCATGGACGACGTGCTGAAGGCGCGCGCGGAGTACGACGAAGCCCGGCCCTGAGAGATCAGGACCGGGCTTCGGTGAGGCGTGGCCGGACTAGCCGACGACCGTCCAGGTGTCCTTGCCCGCCAGGAGCGTGGCGAGGTCGCCCTTGCCGTCCCGCTCGATGGCGCTGTCGAGCTGGTCGGCCATGAGCGTGTCGTAGACCGGGCGTTCGACGTTGCGCAGGACGCCGATCGGGGTGTGGTGCAGGGTGTCCGGGTCGGCGAGCCGGGACAGCGCGAAGGCCGTGGTCGGCGACGTGGCGTGCGCGTCGTGGACCAGGACGTCGGCCTCGTTCTCCGGCGTGACGGCGACGACCTTGAGGTCACCGGTCACCGCGTCGCGTACGACACCCTTCGATCCCCCGGTGCCGAAGCGGATCGGCTGCCCGTGCTCCAGGCGGATCACCGCCTCCTCGGCCTGCTGCTTGTCCTTGAGCACCTCGAAGGCGCCGTCGTTGAAGATGTTGCAGTTCTGGTAGATCTCCACCAGCGCGGTGCCGGGGTGGGCGGCGGCCTCGCGGAGCACCGAGGTGAGGTGCTTGCGGTCCGAGTCCACGGTCCGCGCCACGAAGGACGCCTCCGCGCCGATGGCCAGCGAGACCGGATTGAAGGGCGCGTCCAGGGAGCCCATCGGCGTCGACTTGGTGATCTTGCCGACCTCGGAGGTCGGGGAGTACTGGCCCTTCGTAAGGCCGTAGATCCGGTTGTTGAAGAGCAGGATCTTCAGGTTCACGTTGCGGCGCAGGGCGTGGATGAGGTGGTTGCCGCCGATGGACAGCGCGTCGCCGTCACCGGTGACCACCCAGACGCTCAGGTCCCGCCGCGAGGAGGCGAGTCCGGTGGCGATGGCCGGGGCGCGGCCGTGGATGGAGTGCATCCCGTACGTGTTCATGTAGTACGGGAAGCGGGAGGAGCAGCCGATGCCCGAGACGAAGACCACGTTCTCCTTCGCCAGGCCCAGCTCGGGCATGAAGCCCTGCACGGCGGCCAGTACGGCGTAGTCACCGCAGCCGGGACACCAGCGCACCTCCTGGTCGGACTTGAAGTCCTTCATGGACTGCTGGGCGTCGGCCTTGGGCACCAGGGAAAGCGCTTCGATCGTGCCCCCGGTCCCCTCCGGCCCGGCCGTCTGAGTGTCAGCCATCGATGGCCTCCTTGAGAGCCGTGGCGAGCTGCTCGGCCTTGAACGGCATTCCGTTGACCTGGTTGTACGAGACGGCGTCCACCAGATACCTCGCACGGACCAGCGTGGCGAGCTGACCGAGGTTCATCTCGGGGATCACCACCTTGTCGTAACGCGCGAGGACCTCGCCCAGGTTCCGCGGGAACGGGTTGAGGTGGCGCAGATGGGCCTGCGCGATGGACTCGCCCGCGGCGCGCAGCCGGCGGACCGCCGCGGTGATCGGCCCGTACGTCGAACCCCAGCCGAGGACGAGGGTGTCGGCGTCCCCGCCCGCGTCGTCGACCTCCACGTCGGGCACCTCGATGCCGTCGACCTTGGCCTGCCGGGTGCGGACCATGAAGTCGTGGTTGGCCGGGTCGTAGGAGATGTTGCCCGTGCCGTCCTGCTTCTCGATGCCGCCGATGCGGTGTTCGAGGCCCGGCGTGCCCGGGATCGCCCAGGGGCGGGCCAGGGTCTGCGGATCGCGCTTGTAGGGCCAGAAGGTCTCGGTGCCGTCGGCCTCGGTGTGGTTGGGCCCGGAGGCGAACTGCACGCGCAGGTCGGGCAGTTCGTCGACCTCGGGGATGCGCCAGGGCTCCGAGCCGTTGGCCAGGTAGCCGTCGGACAGCAGGAAGACCGGCGTCCGGTACGTCACCGCGATCCGGGCCGCCTCCAGCGCCGCGTCGAAACAGTCCGCAGGCGTCTTCGGCGCCACGATCGGCACCGGAGCCTCGCCGTTGCGCCCGTACATCGCCTGCAGCAGGTCGGCCTGCTCGGTCTTGGTCGGCAGGCCCGTGCTCGGCCCGCCGCGCTGGATGTCGACGATCAGCAGCGGCAGTTCGAGGCTGACCGCGAGCCCGATGGTCTCCGACTTGAGCGCCACACCGGGCCCCGAGGTCGTCGTCACCGCGAGGGAACCGCCGAACGCGGCGCCCAGTGCCGCCCCGATGCCCGCGATCTCGTCCTCGGCCTGGAAGGTGCGGACGCCGAAGTTCTTGTGCCGGGACAGCTCGTGCAGGATGTCCGAGGCCGGTGTGATCGGGTAACTGCCCAGGTACAGCGGCAGATCCGCCTGGCGGCCCGCCGCGATCAGGCCGTACGACAGGGCCAGGTTGCCGGAGATGTTGCGGTAGGTGCCGGTCGCGAACGCCTGGGCGGCCGGGGCCACTTCGTAGGAGACCGCGAAGTCCTCGGTGGTCTCGCCGAAGTTCCAGCCCGCGTGGAACGCCGCGATGTTGGCCTCGGCGATCTCCGGGCGCTTGGCGAACTTGGTCCGCAGGAACTTCTCGGTGCCCTCGGTCGGCCGGTGGTACATCCACGAGAGCAGGCCGAGCGCGAACATGTTCTTCGAGCGGCCCGCGTCCTTGCGGGAGAGGTCGAAGTCCTTGAGCGCCTCCACCGTCAGCGTGGTCAGCGGCACGGGGTGGACGCTGTAGCCGTCCAGGGAGCCGTCCTCGAGGGGCGAGGTGGCGTAACCGACCTTCTGCATCGCGCGCTTGGAGAACTCGTCGGTGTTGACGATGACCTCCGCGCCGCGCGGCACGTCGCCGATGTTCGCCTTCAGGGCCGCCGGGTTCATCGCCACCAGGACGTTCGGCGCGTCGCCCGGGGTCAGGATGTCGTGGTCGGCGAAGTGCAGCTGGAAGGAGGAGACCCCCGGCAGCGTGCCGGCCGGGGCGCGGATCTCCGCGGGGAAGTTCGGCAGCGTCGACAGGTCGTTGCCGAAGGACGCCGTCTCCGAGGTGAACCGGTCACCCGTGAGCTGCATCCCGTCACCGGAGTCACCCGCGAAACGGATGATCACCCGGTCCAGACGGCGCACATCTTTGTCACCTGCAGGCTTGCGTTGGCCTCCGACGACTGCCCCGTCGGCCTGCTCGGCTTGGCTACTGACCTGGCTGGTCACTGAACTGGACCTCCCTCGAGGCGACTGAGCGGAATCGCCGGGACGACCGGCGCTCCCAAGGTCCACCCTACGTCCGTAAGGGGTGCCTTCCTGGGGTTGTTCGCATGGTGGAAGCACTTCTGAGACGCCGTGTTGCACTCATTTGCCATGGTTTGCCTCGCCCCCGGTCCTCCTTGGAAGACGCTCCCCGCTCATCCTTTGGTTCTAGGACCCGCCGCCCGTCGGCCCCCCGGCGGTGGTGACGCTCCGTGGTCGTCCCTGCTCCCGCTGTCGCGCCCCCGGGCCCGGAAGTCATCTGACAGGGTGTCAGCTATTTATGAGTTGAGGTAGGTGAGGACCGCAAGCACGCGTCGGTGATCCCCGTCACTCGGGGACAGCCCGAGCTTCAGGAAGATGTTGCTCACGTGCTTCTCGACGGCGCCGTCGCTCACCACGAGCTGCCGGGCCACCGCCGAGTTGGTCCGTCCCTCGGCCATCAGCCCGAGTACCTCGCGTTCGCGCGGTGTAAGCCCCGCGAGCACGTCCTGCTTGCGGCTGCGGCCGAGCAGCTGCGCCACGACCTCCGGGTCGAGCGCCGTGCCGCCCTCCGCGACCCGCACGACCGCGTCGACGAACTCCCGCACCTCGGCGACCCGGTCCTTGAGCAGATAGCCCACGCCCCGGCTCGACCCGGCGAGGAGTTCGGTCGCGTACTGCTCCTCGACGTACTGCGAAAGGACCAGGACCCCGAGCCCCGGGTGCTGGTGGCGCAGATACACCGCGGCGCGTACGCCCTCGTCGGTGTGGGTCGGCGGCATCCGCACGTCGGCCACCACCACGTCCGGCAGCTCGTTCCGCGCGGCGAGGTCGGTGATCGTCTTGATCAGCGCGTCGGCGTCCCCCACTCCCGCCACCACATCGTGCCCGCGGTCGGTCAGCAGCCGGGTCAGGCCCTCCCGAAGCAGCACTGAATCCTCGGCGATGACGACCCGCACTTTGTCCTCCACTTTTTGGCCCCCCGGCACTTTTTTCGGCCCCCCGGCGTGCTTGTCCGCCCCGCGTCGGCCCGGCGACCGTGTCGCCCGCCGAACACTCGGCACCCCAGTATCGCGCGATCCGGGGCGGCTCACCGGACCGGTCGCCAGGTTGGCCGCGGGACCGGTCACCCGGGCCTGGTCGCCGGCCGGTCCGCCCGCGCGTGCGCCGCCCCCGGCTCGGCCTGCGAACCGGGGGCGGCGCACCGGCAACGGTGCAGGTCGGCGTGGGTCAGGCCTTGCGCCACGGCAGTTCGGCGGTGACCGAGGTCGGGCCGCCCGGCGGCGAATCGACCACCAGGATCCCGTCGACGGCGCCGAGGCGCTCCGCGAGACCCGCGAGGCCCGAGCCCGCCGAGACGTCCGCGCCGCCCGTCCCGTCGTCGGTGACCTGGAGCATCAGCCGGTCCTCGGCCCGCCAGACGTCGACGCCCGCGGACCGGGCGCCGCTGTGCTTGCTGATGTTCTGCAGGAGTTCGGAGACCGTGAAGTACGCGATGCCCTCGATGGCGGCCGCCGGGCGGCTCGACAGGTCCACCTCCACCTGGACCGGGACCGTGCAGCGGGCGGCGAGCGCGGAGAGCGCGGCGTCCAGACCGCGGTCGGTCAGGACGGCCGGGTGGATGCCGCGGGCCAGGTCGCGCAGCTCCTGGAGGGCGACCTTCACCTCGCCGTGCGCCTCGTCCACCATCCGCGCCGCCGCCTCCGGGTCCTCGGTGAGCTTCTCCTTGGCCAGGCCCAGATCCATGGCGAGGGCGACGAGGCGGGCCTGCGCGCCGTCGTGCAGATCGCGTTCGATGCGGCGCAGGTCGGCGGCCGCGGTGTCCACGACGACGCCGCGGTCCGACTCCAGCTCGACGACGCGGCTGGCGAGCCGCGAGGGGCCGAGCAGCCCGAACACCATCACGCGGTCCACCGTCGTCAGGGCCCGCAGGATCCACGGCGTGGCGAGCGTGACGAGCAGGCCGGTCGCCGCGGTGACGCCGATCTCGAAGGGGTTGTCGAGGTAGATGTGGTGGCCGTCGTCGCC
This sequence comes from Streptomyces sp. NPDC036815, assembly GCF_055609205.1. Classification (NCBI taxonomy): domain Bacteria; kingdom Bacillati; phylum Actinomycetota; class Actinomycetes; order Kitasatosporales; family Streptomycetaceae; genus Streptomyces; species Streptomyces sp. NPDC036815. The sequence goes on from NZ_JBVJPW010000005.1 coordinate 164,631, forward strand.
GTAGAGCTGGATGCCGTCCTGACCGCCGTACATCGGGAAGAGCCAGAACCACAGCGGGTACGTGAGCATCATCCAGCCGTACGACCAGAAGACCACCGCCACGGTGAACGAGAAGATCGACCACGGCAGCATCAGCAGCGAGTACAGCAGGTGCCGCCAGGAAGCGCCGCTCTTGAGGACGGCACCCATGAGCGCCATCGGACCGCCGCCCTTGGGGCGCAGCGGCTCCGGCGGCGCGACCTCCAGGCCGAGCAGCCCGCGCGCCCGCGTCCGCTCCAGGGCGCCGATGCCCCGGCAGCCGGCGAGACCGGCCGCGAGCACCGGGATGCCGATGAAGGTGATCAGCAGGCCCGCGCCGAGCGAGAGCGCCACGACCGCGAAGACGAAGGACGTGATGCCGATCGGCAGGTTCAGCATCGTGTAGGCGAACTCCCGCCAGGTGCGGGCCTCCACCGGGGCGCGCAGCCCGGCGGGCAGGCGGCGGCGCCGCTCCCCGACGTCGCGTCCCCGGAAATCCGGCCGGTCCATGTGCGCGTACCCCTGTCCGTACTCCGTGGCCATCGCTGCCGTCCGTTTCTGCCTCCGCGGCCGGGCTGACGCCCGGCCGCCGTCTGTGTGCCGTGGTTCCAGACTCGCCGTCGCGGCGGCCGCGGACCATGGAGCACGTCGGCCTCTTCGCCCGGGGGTTTTCCCCACCCCCTGGGACCCTCGGGCCCCGCCTCAGACCTGGCGCGCGCCGTCCGCCGGGCGGTCGCGCCACGGCAGCTCCGCCGTGACCGTCGTGGGGCCGCCCTCCGGCGAGTCGATCACGAAGAGCCCGTCGACCGCGCCGAGCCGGTCCGCGAGCCCCGCCATGCCCGTACCGCCGTCGAGTCGCGCCCCGCCGCGCCCGTCGTCCCGCACCTGGATGAGCAGCCGGTCGTCGGCCCGCCAGACGTCGACGCTCGCGGACTTGGCGCCGCTGTGCTTGCTGATGTTCTGCAGGAGTTCGGAGACCGTGAAGTACGCGATGCCCTCGATGGCGGCCGCGGGGCGCGCCGGCAGGTCGGCGGTGACCTTCACCGGGACCGTGCAGCGCGAGGAGACCGAGGAGAGCGCGGCGTTCAGGCCGCGGTCGGTGAGGACGGCGGGGTGGATGCCGCGGGCCAGGTCGCGCAGCTCCTGCAGCGCCAGCTTCACCTCGCCGTGCGCCTCGTCCACCATCGAGGCCGCGGCGTCGGGGTCCTCAAGGAGCTTCTCCTTGGCGAGGCCGAGGCCCATCGCGAGGGCGACGAGGCGGGCCTGCGCGCCGTCGTGCAGATCGCGCTCGATGCGGCGCAGATCGGCGGCGGCGGTGTCCACGACCACCCCGCGGTCGGACTCCAGTTCGGCGATCCGCCGCTCCAACTCGTCGGAGGGCGAGAGCAGTCCGCGCACCATCGCCCGGTCGGCGTCGGCGAGGAGGCGCGCGATGAAGGGCAGCACCGGCCAGAGCACGAAGAGCCCGGTCGACATGACGGCGAAGGTGAGCACGCCCCAGGGCAGCCGGACGAAGCAGTACAGCATCGTGCGCCAGCCCACCGGGTCCTTCAGGCCCGCCCACACCCGGCCGAGGATCCCCTGCCCCCGGTACCCCGGCAGCGGACTCGGCTCGTCCACCCGCACGCCGAGCAGCTTCCTGGCCCGCCCCCGCTCGACCCTGCCGAGGACGCGCGCGCCGAGCAGCCCCGCCGCGAGCAGCGGCAGACCGATCACCGTCACCGTCAGGCCGATGCCCAGGGCGAACACGACCACCGCGTAGACGAAGCCGATGATTCCCGCCGGGAGGTTCACCAGAAGGTGGGCGATCTCCTTCCAGGTGTGCCGGTCGTACGCGAATCGCGCGGGTGGCGGCCGGTCGTCGTGCTGGGGCATGGTGCGTGCGGTCATACGCGCCAGAGTGCCCGGCCCGCCGCCTCGGCGCCATGAGGGCGGCCGCCCGGGGGCCCGGGGGATAACCCCACCCCGCGGTCCGGAGCGTGCCGCCCCGCCCGGACCGGAGGCGGCCGCCGTGCGCCGCCGCACGCTGTCCGAAAGCGTGACGCCGTGCCCTGACGGATGCGTGACGCTCTGCTTACCGAACCTTTAGCAGGCCCTAGACTCCCGTGCGTACAGATCGTCGAACGGGTCAGGTCAAGGACGGCCAGGTCGAGGACGGTCAGGTCGAGGACGGTCAGGGAGTGAGGGGCTGACGTGCACGTGACGAACGTCGCGGCGAGCTACTACCAGTCGTACTCCGTCGTCGGACTGCTCGCCCTCGTGGGCGTGCTGTTCGTCGCCGTGGCCTTCGGCGCGGGGCGGCTGCTCCGCCCGGTGGTGCCCACCCCGGAGAAACTCCTGACGTACGAGTGCGGCGTCGACCCGGTCGGCGAAGGCTGGGCCCACACCCAGGTCCGTTACTACGTCTACGCGTTCCTCTACGTGATCTTCGCCGTCGACTCGATCTTCCTCTTCCCCTGGGCGACGGTCTTCGCCGCGCCCGGCTACGGCGCGACGACGCTCGTGGAGATGTTCATCTTCCTCGGCTTCCTCGCCGTGGGCCTGCTGTACGCATACAAGAAGGGCGTCCTGACGTGGACGTGACCCCGGACACCAACGGGCGGCCCGTGCCGCTCCCCGAGCCGAAGCGGCTGGGTGCGCTCGCCCGCCTCGCCCCCGAACCGATGAAGGTGGTCCTCAACTGGGGCCGCCGGTACTCGCTCTGGGTCTTCAACTTCGGCCTCGCCTGCTGCGCCATCGAGTTCATCGCCGCCTCCATGGCGCGCCACGACTTCATCCGGCTCGGCGTCATCCCGTTCGCGCCGGGGCCGCGCCAGGCCGACCTGATGGTCGTCTCCGGCACGGTCACGGACAAGATGGCACCCGCCGTGAAGCGGCTGTACGAGCAGATGCCCGAGCCGAAGTACGTCATCTCGTTCGGCGCCTGCTCCAACTGCGGCGGCCCGTACTGGGACTCGTACTCGGTGACCAAGGGCGTCGACCAGATCATCCCCGTCGACGTGTACGTCCCCGGCTGCCCGCCCCGCCCGGAAGCCCTCCTCCAGGGCATCCTCAAGCTCCAGGAGAAGATCGCGCGCGAGTCGCTGGGGGAGCGGTACGGGAACGGGGCGCGGCCGTCGACGGCCGCCCTGCGGAGCGGGTTGGTGCAGCCGCCCGCCCTGGCGCCGGGGGCGACGGCCGAGAAGGAGGGGGACCGGTGACCGGCTGGCTGCCGAGCCCCGTGGAGGAGCTCTTCGGCGCGGAGGCGACGGCCGGGGAGTCGTACGACGTCCTCACCGTCGACGTCCCGCCCGCCTCGTGGATCACCGCTCTCGAAACCGCCCGCACCACGCTGGCCTGCACGTACTTCGACTGGCTGAGCGCGGTCGACGAACCGGGCACGGGCTTTCGGATCTGCGCCCACCTCGTGGCCCTCTCCCCGGTACGCCGCCTCCTGCTCCGTACGACGGTCGCGCACGAGGCCCCGGTGCTGGCCTCCGCGGTCGACGTCTACGCGGGCGCCGCCTGGCACGAGCGCGAGACGCACGAGATGTTCGGCGTGACGTTCGAGGGGCACCCCGGCCTGACGCCGCTGCTCCTCCCCGAGAACTTCGAGGGTCACCCCCTGCGCAAGGACTTCGTGCTGGCGGCCCGCGTGGCGAAGGCCTGGCCCGGCGCCAAGGAGCCGGGGGAGTCCGAGCACGGCGGACCCAAGCGCCGCCAGATGCTGCCGCCCGGGGTGCCCGACCCCAACGAGTGGGGCCCGCTGAAGGGCCGGCTCCCCGCGGCTCCGGCCCGGCCCGCGCGGGGCGCGGGTCGCGCGGGGGCATCGGCATCGGCCTCGGCGGCGGCGTCCGGTGAACGCCCGGCCCGGCGTACGCGGACGGCCGGTCAGGGCTCGGCGAGCCAGACGGCCGGTCAGGGCTCGGCGAGTCAGACGGCGCCTGCGGAGGTGCGTCCGGCGGGGGCGAGTCCGGCGGAGGCGCGTCCTGCCGGGGCGAGTCCCGAGGGGGCGAGTCCTGCGGAGGTGCAGGCACCGGAGGCACCGGCGTCGGCGCGTCCGCCGAGGCGTTCGCGCAGCGTGAGCCAGGGGTCGGCGTCGCAGCGGGCGTCGACTCCGTCGGGGGAGCCGTCGCCTGAGGCGGAGTCAGGGGCGGAGTCAGGGGCTGCGCCCGCGGTGAAGCCGGGGCCGACTCCGGAGCCGACGCCTGAGCCGTCGAATCCGGAGCCGACGGCAGGGCCGGGGCCGGGGCAGGAGCCCGCGGTCGAGCCCAAGGCCACGCCGCCGAAGGCGCCCCGCAGCTCCGACGCCCCCTGGCACCACGCCCGCCCGGCGTTCGACGACGCCCCCGAACAGCGGGCCCCCGCGCCCGCCGAGCAGCCGGACCCGGCCGAGAACCCCGCCCCGCCCGAGAACCCCACCCCGCCCGTGAACCCCCGAGATGGCGAACGCCGAGGAGGCACCGAGTGAACGACGCCCTCGACGTCGCCCTGCGCCTCGTCATCGTCTTCGCGGTGTTCCTGGTCCTGCCCCTCGTCATCGGTCAGACCGAGCACAAGGTGATGGCCCACATGCAGGGCCGCCTCGGCCCCATGCACGCGGGCGGCTTCCACGGCTGGGCCCAACTCGTCGCCGACGGCGTCAAGTTCGCGCAGAAGGAGGACATCGTCCCGGCCGAGGCCGACCGCCGCGTCTTCCAACTGGCCCCCGCGATCGCCCTCCTGCCCTACCTCCTCGTCCTCATCGCCATCCCGATCGGCCCGGACGAGGGCGCGGTCGGCGAGGTCGTCGACGCGGGCATCTTCTTCGTGCTCGCGGTGATGGGCGTCGGCGTCCTCGGCTCGCTCATGGCGGGCTGGGCCAGCGCCAACAAGTTCTCCCTCCTCGGCGGCCTGCGCACCGCCGCCCAGCTCCTCGCGTACGAACTCCCGATGCTGCTCGCCGCCGCCTCGGTCGCGATGGCCTCGGGCACGGTCTCGCTGCCCGGCATCGTCGACGCCTTCGAGTGGTGGTGGCTGCCCTGGCAGATCGTCGGCGCGCTCGTGTTCTTCATCGCGGGCCTCGCCGAACTGCAGCGCCCGCCGTTCGACATGCCGGTCGCCGACTCCGAGATCATCTTCGGCGCCTACACCGAGTACACGGGCCTGCGCTTCGCCCTCTTCCTCCTCGCCGAGTACGCCGGGATCGTCGTCCTGTGCGGCCTGACCACCGTCCTGTTCCTGGGCGGCTGGCACGGGCCGTGGGGCGCCGACGGCCTCGGCTGGGTCTGGACCCTGCTCAAGACGGCCGTCCTGGCCTTCGTGGTCATCTGGCTGCGCGTGTCCTACCCCCGTCTCCGCGAGGACCAGCTCCAGAAGCTCTCCTGGACCCTCCTCGTCCCGCTCGCCCTCGCGCAGATCGCGCTCACCGGAATCGTGAAGGTGGCGATCAACTGATGCCTCCGATCCCTGGGTCAGGCCTCGCCAAGGGCCTCGCCGTCACCCTCCGCACGATGACGAGGAAGACCGTCACCGAGCAGTACCCGGAGCACCAGCCCGAGCTCCCGCCCCGCACCCGCGGCGTCATCGGCCTCTTCGAGGAGAACTGCACGGTCTGCATGCTGTGCGCCCGCGAGTGCCCGGACTGGTGCATCTACATCGACTCCCACAAGGAGACGGTCCCGCCCGCCGCCCCGGGCGGCCGCGAGCGCAGCCGCAACGTCCTCGACCGCTTCGCCATCGACTTCGCCCTCTGCATGTACTGCGGCATCTGCATCGAGGTCTGCCCCTTCGACGCGCTCTTCTGGTCACCGGAGTTCGAGTACGCCGAGACCGACATCCACGAACTCACCCACGAGCGCGACAAACTCCGCGAGTGGATGTGGACGGTCCCGGCCCCGCCCGCTCTGGACCCCGGCGCCGAGGACCCCAAGGAACTCGTCGCAGCCCGCAAGTCCGCGGAGAAACTGGCCGCCGCCCAAGAGACGCCCGACCCCGGGCCGGAGGGGGACGCGTGACGCTCGCAGCAGCCGCCACGACGGCGGCGCAGGCCGCTACGTCAGCGGCGCAGGCCGCCACGACGACAGGGCAGGCCACCGCGGCCAAGGCCGCCGAGAGCCACGGCTTCCTGTCGCCGACCGGCGTCGAGATCGCCTTCGTCCTCGTCGGACTCGTCACGCTCGGCGCGGCGCTCATCACGGTCACCACCAAGCAGCTGGTGCACGCCGCGCTCTGGCTGGTGGTGGCGCTCGGCGGACTCGCCGTCGAGTACCTCCTCCTGAGCGCCGAGTTCATCGCCTGGGTGCAGGTCCTCATCTACGTCGGTTCCGTGGTCGTCCTCCTCCTCTTCGGACTGATGCTCACCAGGGCGCCCATCGGCCGCTCCCCGGACGCCGATTCGGGCAACCGCCCGGTCGCGTTCGCGGTGGCCCTCGCCGCTGCCGCCGCCCTGGTCTGGGTCGTCGTGGACGCGTTCCGCACCACGGTGATCGACCTGGACGGCGCCGCCCAGGGCTCCACCGACGTGACCGGATCGATCCTCTTCCGGCACTGGGTGCTCCCCTTCGAGGCGCTCTCCGTGCTCCTCCTCGCCGCTCTCGTCGGCGCGATCGTCCTGTCCCGCAGGAACTCCGCGTTGTCCCGCAGGAACTCCGCGTCGGATGCTCGCGCCACGGACCGTGAGGAGAACAGCTGATGCACCTTCACCTCGCCTACCCCACCGTCCTCGCCGCCCTCCTCTTCTGCGTCGGCCTGTACGGCGTGCTCGCCCGGCGCAACGCGATCCTGGTCCTGATGTCCGTCGAGCTGATGCTCAACGCCGTCAACCTCAACCTGGTCGCCTTCGACGTCTGGCTCCGCGACTCCCTCCACGCCGGTCAGGCCCTGACCCTCTTCACCATCGCCATCGCCGCCGCCGAGATCGGCATCGGCCTCGCGATCGTCCTGGCCGTCTACCGCAACCGCGGCAGCTCCGCCGTCGACGACCTCCGCGACACCGCCGAGGGTCCCGACGACCCTGATGACGACGACACCGATGTTGCTGCCAACGCCGACGGCACCGATGGCACCGATGGCACCGACGGCACCGACGGCACCGACGGCACCGACGAACAGCAGGCCGCACCGGCGCAGAAGGCTGAGGCCACCGCGTGACCACGACCACCCTCGCCGTCCTCGTCCCCCTCCTTCCGTTCCTCGGCGCCGCCGCCGGCCTGCTGCTCGGCCGCCGGGCCCCCGGCCTCGTACGCCCTCTCGCGGTGCTGCCCACGCTGACGGCCCTGCTGCTCGCCGTGCTCGTGGCCGTCCGGCAGGGCGGCGGCACCGGTGGCGGGCACGCCTCCCTCGACGCCGCCACCGAGCTCACCCCGACCGGCTCGGTCCCCATCGAACTCGCCCTGCACATCGACGGCTTCGCGGCCCTCGTCGCCGTCCTGGTCGGCGTCGTCGCGTCCTGCGTGCAGATCTACTCGACGGGCTACCTCCGCGAGGACCCCCGCTACCCCTCGTACGCCGCGCTCGTCTCCCTCTTCACCTCCGCGATGCTGCTCGTCGTCTACTCCGGCGACCTGATGGTGCTCCTGGTCGGCTGGGAGATCATGGGCATCTGCTCGTACTTCCTCGTCGGCCACTACTGGGAGACGCCCGAGACGCGCGCCGCCTCCCTGAAGGCCTTCCTGGTCACCAAGCTCGGCGACGTCCCCTTCCTGATCGGGCTGTTCGCCCTGGCCGCCGACACCGGCTCCTTCCGCGTCACGACGATTCTCGCGAGCGTCGCGGACGGCGGCCTCGACCACCCCACGCTGATCGCCCTGCTGCTCCTCGCGGGCGTGGCGGGCAAGTCCGCGCAGTTCCCGCTGCACACCTGGCTGCCCGACGCGATGGCGGGCCCCACGCCCGTCTCCGCGCTGATCCACGCCGCGACGATGGTCGCCGCCGGTGTCTACTTCGTGGCCCGGCTCCTCCCCGTCTTCGCCCTCTCCGGCGCGGCCCTGGTCGTCCTCGCCGTCATGGCCGCCGCCACCATGGCCGGCTCGGCCCTCGCCGCGCTCGCCCAGGACGACATCAAGCGCGTCCTCGCGTACTCGACGATCGGTCAGCTCGGCTACATGACCGGCGCCCTCGCCGTCGGCGACCGCGGTGCCGCCGTCTTCCACCTCCTGTCGCACGGTGCCTTCAAGGCGCTGCTGTTCCTCGCGGCGGGCGTGATCATCCACGCCGCAGGCACCAACTCCCTCGCCGCCATGTCGCGGATGAAGGGCCTGCGCGACCGCATCCCCGACGCCTACTGGACGATGACCGTGGCGCTCCTCGCGCTCGCCGCGATCCCGCCGTTCAGCGGCTTCTTCTCCAAGGAGGCGGTGCTCGGCGCCGCCGAGCACACGGCCACCGGCCACGCCGGTTCCGTGCCCGCCGCGGCGGGCTGGATCGTCCTCGTCGCCGGTCTGCTCACCGCCCTCCTCACCGCCGCGTACGCGACGCGCCTGTGGCTGCTCGCCTTCAACGGCCGGGGCCCCGAGGCCCCGGATCACGGCCGGCAGCCCCTCGCCATGACCGCCGTGCTGTGGGTGCTCGCCGTCCCCTCCCTCGTCTTCGGTCTCGCCGTCGGCGTCCTGCCGGACTGGTTCGACGGCCACTCGCTCACCCCGACGCTCACCACCTCCGTCCTCGGCACCGGCCTCGCCCTCGTCGGCGGCCTGGTCACCTACGGCGCGTGGCGGCACACCACGGCGCTCGCGGGGCAGGTCCCGATGGGCGCGGTCGCCGCGGACCCGGACGCCGACGGCGGTGTGGTCGAGGCGGAGGCCATCGCCGCCCACGCCCCCGCGTACGGGGACGTCGCGTCGGCCCCGGACCCGGCCGACCCCGGCCGTCTGCTGCTCGGACCGCTGCACCGGCACGCCGCCGCAGGCTTCCGCCTCGACGCCGTCTACGCCGCCCTGTTCGTGCGCCCCGTGCGGGCCGCCGCGAGCCTCGTCCGCTTCCTCGACCGCGAGGTCGTCGAGACGTACGTGCGCGGCGCGGGCACGGCACCCCGCTGGCTCGGCGCGGCCGTCCGCCGCGCGCAGACCGGCAATGTCCAGACCTACCTGAGCGCGCTGCTCGCCGGCACGGTCGTCCTGGCCGTCGCCGCCGTCCTCGTCGCCACCGCCGGAGCGTGAGCAGCCGTGATCGGTATCAGTGAGTCCGTGATGCAGTTTCTTCTGGCGTTGATCGTCGTCGGGCCGCTCATCGGCGCCGTGGCCGCCCTCCTGCCGGCCCCGCCCGGGCTGAAGGGGACGTCACCCGACCAGGCCGTGCTGCGCCACGGCGTGTTCGTGACCGGCGCGATCCTCATCGCCGCGATCGTCCTCGCACTCGGCTTCGACCATGACCAGCCGTCAAAGATGCAGGCCACGACGGATATCAGCTGGATCCCCGCACTCGACGTGCGCATCCACCTCGGCATCGACGGCATCTCGCTCCCCCTCCTGGTCCTGACCGCGCTCCTGACCTTCCTCTGCGCGCTCTACAGCTACTTCAAAATGCCTGCCGGGCCGTCCCCCAAGGCATTCGTCGCACTGATCCTCGTCCTCGAGTCCGGCACCCTCGCGACCTTCGCCGTCCTCGATCTGCTGCTGTTCTTCCTGGCGTTCGAGATGGTGCTCGTCCCGATGTACTTCCTCATCGCCCGCTGGGGCGGTGAGCAACGGACGCGGTCCGCCTGGAAGTTCATCCTCTACACGCTGCTCGGCTCCGTCGTGATGCTCCTCGGCCTCCTCCTGATCGGACTCAAGTCCGGCACCTTCGACATGGTGGCACTCGCCACTGACAACGGCCGGGGCCTGACCACATCCGTGCAGGTCATCGCGGTTCTGGCGGTCGGGATCGGGCTCGCGGTCAAGACGCCGATGTGGCCGCTGCACAGCTGGCTGCCGGACGCCCACACCGCCGCCCCGACCGTCGGCTCGGTGCTGCTGGCCGGCGTCATGTTGAAGATGGGTACGTACGGGTTCGTCCGGATCGTCCTCCCTATCGCGCCCGACGGGATGCGGGAGTTCGCCCCGTACCTCGCCGCTTTCGCCGTCGTCGGCATCATCTACGGCTCCCTCGCCTGCCTCGCGCTGGCCAAGCAGGGCGCGAAGGGCGACCTCAAGCGCCTCATCGCCTACTCGTCCGTCGGCCACATGGGCTTCGTCCTGCTCGGCATCTCGACGATGAGCCCGACCGGCGTGAACGGCGCGCTGTTCGCCAACATCGCCCACGGCCTCATCACCGGCCTGCTCTTCTTCCTCGTCGGCGCGCTCAAGGACCGCACCGGCACCACCGACCTCGACTCCCTCGCCCAGGAGTCCGGCGCGGCGCTCTACGGCAAGGCCCCGCGCCTCGGCGGCCTCCTCGCCTTCGCCGCCGTCGCCTCGCTCGGACTGCCGGGTCTCGCCGGGTTCTGGGGCGAGATGCTCGCCCTGTTCGGCGCGTTCGAGCCCGCCGCCGACCTGAGCCGCCCCGCCTTCCTCACCTTCATGGCGATCGCCGCCTTCGGTACCCTGCTCACCGCCGCGTACATGCTCATCGTCGTACGCCGTGTCTGCATGGGCCCGATGCCGCAGGCCGCGGCCGGCGGGCCCGCGCCCAAGGCGCTCGCCGACGTCCACGGCTACGAGTTCGCCGCCTGGACCCCCCTCGTCGCCCTCACCGTCCTCGCCGGACTCTGGCCCGCGGCTCTCCTCGGCCTGACCGACCCGGCCGTGCAGAAGCTCCTCACTGGAGGCAAGTCGTGACCGTGGCCGCCGAAAGCGCCGAAAGCGCGGCAAACCTGGTCCAGTCCGTCGACTGGCTCGCGATCGCGCCGCCGACCGTCGCGGCGGTCGTCGGCCTCGTCGTGCTCGTCGCCGACCTCTTCGTAGGGACCGGCAAGAAGGCGGTCCTCGGCTGGATCTCCGTGGCGGGCCTGGCCGCCGCCGCGCTCTCCCTGCTGCCCCTCCTGGACGACGACCGCTCGACCTTCTGCCTGACCGGCGGCGGCACGCACGCGTGCAGCTACACCGCCGACCGCTTCACCCTCGTCATCCAGCTCCTCGTCCTCGGCGGCGCCCTGCTCGCCGCCCTGCTCTCCATGAGCACGCTCAAGGACTCCGGGGACGAACTGCCCGCGGGGGAGTACTGGTTCCTGCTGCTCTCCTCCGCGGCGGGGGCCGCCCTGCTGCCCGCCTCGCGCGACCTCGCGACGCTCGTCGTCGCCCTGGAGGTCGCCTCCCTGCCGGCGTTCGCCCTCGTCGGCCTGAAGCGCGGCGACAAGCGCTCCTCCGAAGCGGCCCTGAAGTTCTTCCTCTCCTCCGTCACCGCGACCGCGGTGACCCTCATGGGCGTCAGCTTCGTGTACGCGGCGACCGGCACCCTGCACCTGACCGAGATCGCCACCGAGCTCCGGAGCGTCGACGGCCAGCTGCACACCCTCGCCCAGACCGGCGTCGCCCTCACCCTCGTCGGGTTCGCCTTCAAGGTGGCGGCCGTCCCCTTCCACTTCTGGGTGCCCGACACCTACGTGGGCGCGCCCCTGCCCGTCGCCGCGTACCTCTCCGTCGTCGGCAAGGCCGTCGGCTTCACCGGCCTCATCCTCGTCACCGTCGTCGCCTTCCCCTCGTACGCGGACGTCTGGGGCCCGGCACTCGCCGTCCTGGCCGCGCTCACCATGACCGCGGGCAACGTCGCGGCCCTGCGACAGCGGACCACGCGCGCGTACAGCGCGGTCCGCCTCCTCGCCTGGTCCTCGGTCGGCCAGGCCGGCTACCTCCTGGTGCCGATCGCCGCGGCCGGCTACGCCGACAACGAGGCCGCCGCCGAGAAGGCCGTCGGCTCCACCGTCGCCTACGCCCTGATGTATGCGGCCGTGAACCTGGGAGCCTTCGCCGTGGCGGCCCTCGTGGGCCGTACCCGGCGCCGCAACCGCGTCAGCGACTACCGCGGCCTGTATGCCCGCAGCCCGCTGGCCGCGCTCCTCCTGGGCTTCTTCCTGCTCTGCCTCGCCGGACTGCCGCCCGGCATCATCGGCCTCTTCGCGAAGGTCACGGTCTTCTCGGCCGCGGTCGACGCGGGCCTCGGCTGGCTCGCCGTGGTGATGGCCGTGAACGTCGTGATCGCGCTCTACTACTACCTCCAGTGGACCGCGCTGCTGTTCCGCGCCCCCGAGGGCGAGCCGGTCCGGCACCGGGTGCCCGCCCCGCTCACCGCGGCCATCGCCCTGACGGCGGTCCTCGGCATCGCGCTCTCCGGAGCGCCCCAGCTGATCCTGCGCTTCTCGGACACCGGCCTGTTCTGACCCGGCGGCCCCCTGTTTCGGCCCGGCGCCGGGGCCGTCACCCGCGCGGCCTACATCGCTCCTGCGTGCACAAGGGAACTAGTGCTCCCCGCCTGGCGTTGACCAGTACGGGAGGGTCCACTGAACAGTGGAAGCACCAGTCAGCAGAGGGTTCCCCCACGCACCACCAGGAGGGCGTACCGTGCACCGCCGGCACAACGGGTTGAAGACCGCCGTACTCCTCGGGGGACTGTCCGCGCTCATCCTTGTCATCGGCAGTTTCTTCGGGCGTACCGGCCTGATCGTCGCGCTGTTCGTCGCGCTCGGCACCAATGCGTACGCGTACTGGAACAGCGACAAGCTCGCCCTGCGCGCCATGCGGGCCCGCCCGGTGAGCGAATTCGAGGCCCCCGAGCTGTACCGCATGGTCCGCGAGCTCTCCACCCAGGCCCGCCAGCCCATGCCCCGCCTGTACATCTCGCCCACCGAGGCGCCGAACGCGTTCGCGACGGGCCGCAATCCGCGCAACGCGGCGGTGTGCTGCACCGACGGCATCCTGCGCCTCCTCGACGCGCGCGAACTGCGCGGGGTCATCGGCCACGAGCTCAGCCACGTCTACAACCGCGACATCCTGATCTCCTCGGTAGCCGGCGCCCTGGCCTCCGTGATCATGTTCCTGGTCAACTTCGCCTGGCTGATCCCGGTCGGCCGGTCGAACGACAACGAGGGCCCCGGCATCTTCGGCATGCTCCTGATCATGCTGCTCGGCCCGCTCGCGGCCTCCATCATCCAGCTCGCGATCAGCCGCTCCAGGGAGTACGAGGCCGACGCGTCCGGCGCCCAACTCACCGGCGACCCCCTGGCTCTGGCGAGCGCCCTGCGTAAACTCGACGCCGGGACGAAGCAGTTGCCGCTGCCGCCCGAGCCCCGTCTCGAGACGGCGAGTCACATGATGATCGCGAACCCTTTCCGCCCGGGGCAGGGCATGTCCAAGATGTTCTCCACGCATCCGCCGATGGCGGAGCGCATTGCCCGACTCGAGCAGATGGCAGGTCGCCACCAGTGAAGACAATCCTGAACGTCATATGGCTCGTGCTCTGCGGCTTCTGGATGTTCCTGGCCTACCTGGTCGCGGGAGCACTGCTCTGCATCACGATCATCGGCATCCCGTTCGGCCTGGCCAGCTTCCGCATCGGCCGCTATGCCCTGTGGCCCTTCGGCTACACCACGGTCGAGCGCCGCGACGCGGGCGCCCCGTCCTGCGTGGGCAACATCCTGTGGCTGGTCCTCGCGGGCTGGTGGCTGGCGATCGGCCACATCGTCACGGGTTTCCTGCTGTGCGTCACGATCATCGGCATCCCGCTGGGCATCGCCAACTTCAAGCTGATCCCGGTCTCCCTGCTGCCGCTCGGCCGCGAGATCGTCCGCACGGACCAGCCGTTCGCGGCCCGCTACTAGGGCCTTGCGCCGCCCTTCGAGAAGCGCCTCGGCCTGACGGCAACGCCTCGGCCTGACGGCCCGGCAGACGGCCGCCACTGGTGCCCGCGGCCGGTTGTCACTGCCGTGGTCCACCATGAACTCATGACCGAGACCGAGCAGTTGCTGGACCGCGTCGCCACGGCCGCGCGCGCCACCCGCCCCTGGGGCTGGGACTCCCTGCCCGCCCCGGTGGACGCGGAGACCCTGGCCCGGGCGGAGGTCACCCTGGGCTTTCGCCTGCCACCCCTGCTCGCCGCGCTCTACACCCGCATAGGCGACGGCGGATTCGGCCCGGAGTACGGCTTGTTGCCGCTGCTCGAGGAGAAGTCCTCCGGAGGCGAGCCCGCCGTCGTCGAGAAGTACCGCACGATGCGTGACTCCGCGTGGGGCTGGCCCGAAGGCGTGTTGCCGGTGTCGCACTGGGGCTGCGCGATGTACGCGTGCGTGGACTGCCGCACGGACGACGCCCAGGTCCTGCTCTTCGAGCCGAACGGCGGCGATCCGAGGCACGCCTGGTTCGTCGACTCCCCGGACCTCACGACGTGGCTCACGGCCTGGCTCGACGGCACCGGCTGGTACGCGGAGGACAGCGACGACCCGGAGCTGCCGATGTGGCAGGACGACCGCACGCGCGCGTAGGGCCTGGCCTGCGGTTCGGTTCGCTGTGTCGTATGCCGCACCCCGATGATCACCGCAACCGCACCCCCGCCCGGTGACGTCCTCCAGGACAACAGCGCACAGAGCTCACCGCGCGAGAGAGGTCAGGTCACCGCATGGGCATCATCAGCTGGATCGTTCTGGGTCTGCTGGCCGGAGCCGTCGCCAAACTGCTGCTGCCCGGCCGCGACCCGGGCGGCTTCATCGGCACGACCGCCATCGGCATCGCGGGCGCCTTCATCGGCGGCTGGATCTCCGCCCGCTACCTGGACCGCCCGATCACCAACCACTTCTACGACGGCGCCACCTGGGCGGCGGCCATCGGCGGCTCGCTCGTCCTGCTCGTCGCCTACCGCATCCTCTTCGGCCACTCACGACGCTGAGCACCCGTTCCCCGGTCTGCGGCCAGCAGCGAGGGCGGGCATCCCGCGCGGGGCGCCCGCCCTCCGTCGTCGTACGACAGTGAACTACCTGCACTACCTGCACTACCTGAGCGAACTACCTGGACTACCGGTAGTTGACGAACTGCACCGCGAAGTCGAAGTCCTGCCCCTTGAGCAGCGCCTGCACGGCCTGCAGGTCGTCGCGGCTCTTCGAGCTGACCCGCAGCTCGTCGCCCTGGACCTGCGCCTTGACGCCCTTGGGGCCCTCATCGCGGATGATCTTGGCGACCTTCTTCGCGTTCTCCTGGGAGATGCCCTCTTCGATCGAGGCGAAGATCTTGTACTCCTTGCCGGACAGCTGCGGCTCGCCCGCGTCCAGCGACTTCAGTGAGATGCCGCGCTTGATCAGCTTGGACTGGAAGATGTCGAGGATCGCCTTGACCCGCTCCTCGCCGTTCGCCTCCATCAGGATCTTCTCGCCGGACCAGGCGATCGAGGCGCCCGTGCCCTTGAAGTCGTAGCGCTGCGAGATCTCCTTGGCGGCCTGGTTGAGCGCGTTGTCGACCTCCTGCCGCTCGACCTTCGAGACGATGTCGAAACTGGAGTCGGCCATGTCCTGTGGCTCCTTGTATCGGGGTATGCGTACTCAGCGGATACGGCCCACTGGCGCCGGCCGCATCCGCAAAGCCTAGCCATCGCCCCCGCGCGGGGTGCCGATCAATCGGGTGGCGAAGCACCCCTGTGCATCAGGTATCGTTTACGTCGTTGCCACGGAGCGCCGCGAAAGCGGAGCGGGCAGCAAACCCGGCGGTGTGCCCGAGCGGCCAAAGGGAGCAGACTGTAAATCTGCCGGCTCAGCCTTCCCAGGTTCGAATCCTGGCGCCGCCACATGAAGGAGACCCTCCCCGACTTGCGGAAACGCAGGACGGGGAGGGTCTTTTCGTGCGCCCGCGGAAACCTTTCCCGGGCCCTCCGGGTACAAAATGGGGCCCATGTCGTCCCGTCGCAGAAACTGCCCGGTGTGCCGCCGCGAGATCGCCGTCGTCGGCGGACGGTTCGCCCGCCACGACCCGCCGGGGCCGCGCGGCACCGGTGACCTGATCTCGTGCCCGGGTTCCCGCACCCAGGCCCAGCTGGGCGCCGCACAGCCCGCTCTGGACGGCTATGTCGTCCCGGACCACCCCGGCCAGCTCCCGCTGTTCTGAGCGGCCCTCAGAGGGGTTGGAGAGCCTCCGTCCCCGGCGGGAGCCTCCGCTCCCCGGCGCTCGGCCGGGCTCAGTTCCCCGCGACCGACTTGACCGCCACCGACACCGGCACGGAGCCGCTGACCAGCTCCAGCGTCAGGCCCGCCGTCGCCGGCGTCTCCACGAGCTCCGCGAGTACCGCGGCGACGTCGTCCCGGGGGACCGGCCCGCGCCCGGTCGACGCCTCCAGGCGGACCAGGCCGGTGCCCGCGTCGTCCGTCAGCATCCCGGGGCGCAGGATCGTCCAGTCCAGGGCGTCGCGCGAGCGTACGTACGCGTCGGCCTCGCCCTTGGCCCGCAGGTAGGCGTCGAAGATCTCGTCGCCCTGGTGGGCCGGGTCCGCGCCCATCGACGACACGACGATGTAGCGTCGCACGCCGGCCCGCTCCGCCGCGTCCGCGAACAGCACGGCCGCGCCGCGGTCCACGGTGGCCTTGCGGTCCACGCCGCTTCCCGGCCCCGCGCCCGCCGCGAAGACGGCCGCGTCGGCGCCGCGCAGGTGCCCGGCGACCTCGTCGACCGACGCCGACTCCAGGTCGCACAGGACCGGTTCGGCACCCGCCTCGCGCAGGTCGGCTTCCTGTCCGGAACTGCGGATGAGACCCGCGACTTCGTCACCGCGCGCGGCGAGCAGACGCTCCAGCCGCAGCGCGATCTGACCATGACCACCAGCGATGACAATGCGCATACTCCCGACCGTACGACAGGGCGGACGAGAGTGCTCAACACACGCGCGGCGCCCCGGAGATCCAACGCGGGGCACACACGCGTGGAGGGTCGTCACGAGCCGTCCGGCCCCCCTCCACGGCCACGTCCGGGAGCTCCGCGCGGATGGCCGGAAATCTCAGTCCGACGGTTCGTCACCCTTCGCCCGGCCGGGAGCCGTGTTCGTCGACCGCCCCTGCCGCGGCAGGTCCAGCGCCACCGCGGCGGCGGAGTCGCAGTACTCGCGCACCGCGCTGGTCCGCGCCACAACGCGCCCCCGGTGCACCACGATCCGGCTGTACGCGAGCGACAGCGCCCCCGCGAGCCGGTCGCCGCGCACGGCGAGCAGCTCGGCGGGGAAGCCCGCCTCCACCCGCACCTCCGGCAGCCCCATGGCCGCCCGCGCCGCCCCGCTCACCGCGTCGTAGGCGTCCTCGGGCCGCAGCCCGCACCGCGAGGCCAGCAGGTAGGCGGCCTCCAGCGGATCCCCGCGCCCCACCGGATTCGACACGTCGCGCATCGCCCCGCTGCCCGCGGCGACCCGCACCCCCGCCGCCCGCAGCAGCCGTACGGGCGCCGCCCCGCGCCGCTCCACGCTCCCGCACCTGCCCTGCGGCAGGCAGACCACTGTCACGGCGGCCGCCGTGAGCTGTTCGGCGGTGCGTGCGGCCACATCCGCGGGCAGCCGCCCGAGCCCGCCGCACGGCCCGACCGTCACGCCCGCCCGCAGCCCGCCGGCCATCGCCGCGAGGCGCCCGAGCCGCGCCGGATCGTCACCGTCCGTATGCAGGTCGACCGGGCACCCGTGTTCCGCGGCGAGCTCCAGGACCGCCTCCGTGTACCCCGTCGGATCGGGGTCGAGATCAGGACAACCGCCCACTACGGAGGCGCCCATTTTCACCGCGTCGCGCAGCATCGCGAGCCCGTCGGCGCCCGCGACACCGGTCAGCAGCCGCGGCACGGCGACGGCCGTGAGGTCCACCAGGCCCCGAAGCGAGCGCCGCGCCTGCAGCACCGCCTCCATCGGGCCGAGCCCCTGGACGTCGCCGATCCGTACGTGCGAGCGCAGTGCCGTGGCGCCGTGCCCGAGCTGCAGCAGCGCCGCCTCCGTGGCCCTGCGCTGCACGTCAGGGGCGTCGTACGAGACCGGGCCCGGCGTGTCCGCCGACAGTGCCGTGTCGCTGTGGGCGTGCGGTTCCGCGGCCGCGGGCAGCAGGAGGTAGCCGGCGAGGTCCACGCGGGCGGCGTGCGTGCTCAGGCTGCCCGCGGTGCCGACCGCCTCGATGCGCCCGCCGCCCAGGCGGACGTCCACGGTCCGGCCGTCGGTGAGCCGGGCGCCGCAAAGGAGCAGGGCCCCGGAGTCGTCGGCGGGGCCGGAACCGGAGGGTCCGGAGGCGCCCGAGGAGTGGGGTTGCTGCGGCTGGCTGTCGGGCATCGCGCTCCTGGGGCTCGGGGGCGGCTGCAGTCGTCGGGGCGTCAAGATCACGCAGCGTGTGCCGAGCCTAGGACGGCGAAAGGCCTGCTTCGAGGAGGAGCGAAATAGTCATACCGGTGTGGTGCGAGTGCTCTGGTGGGGCGTTCACAGACCCCTGAGGCGGGCCTTTCGATGCCCTGGGACGGCCCCTGCGAAACGGATTTGGGCGATCGGCGACCAACCGTGTAATGTCTTCATCGCTCGCCCCAATAGCTCAGTCGGTAGAGCGTCTCCATGGTAAGGAGAAGGTCTGCGGTTCGATTCCGCATTGGGGCTCTGATGTTGAGTGATCCTCGCCCTCGGGCGGGGTCATCCGGCATCGCAGCGGTGTAGCTCAGTCGGTAGAGCAAGCGGCTCATAATCGCTGTGTCACCGGTTCAAGTCCGGTCACCGCTACTAACGGTAGCCGATTGTGGGGTCGGTCCTTCGATCGGCTACTCTTTTATGCGTTCATCCGTCCATCCGTCCGTCAAGGAGCACTCACGTGGCTGCCACCGACGTCCGCCCGAAGATCACGCTGGCCTGCGTGGAGTGCAAGGAGCGGAACTACATCACCAAGAAGAACCGGCGTAACGACCCGGACCGACTGGAGATGAAGAAGCACTGCCCGCGCTGCAACGCGCACACTGCGCACCGCGAAACGCGCTAAACACAGGCTCGTACACGAGGCCGTCCCCGTTTGTTGGGGGCGGCCTCGTGTCGTTTGATCAATCAGTCGTGATCAATCAACCGCAGGAGGTTCCGGGCCATGGCGCTCGACCAGTCCTTCGTGGGGCGGTCCTATCCCCCCACTGATCCTTATGAGGTCGGCCGGGAGAAGATCCGCGAGTTCGCCGTGGCGGTGGGGGACACCAATCCCGCGTACACCGACACGGAGGCCGCGAAGGCACTCGGTCACCCGGACGTGATCGCGCCGCCGACTTTTGTGTTTGCCATCACATTCGAGGCCGCGGGTCTGGTCATCGAGGATCCGCAGCTGGGGCTCGACTACAGCCGTGTCGTGCACGGCGACCAGAAGTTCGCCTACACGCGCCCGGTGCGCGCGGGTGACCGGCTCACGGTCACCTCGACCATCGAGTCGGTCAAGTCCCTCGCGGGCAACGACATCCTGGACATCCGCGGCGAGGTCCACGACGAGGCCGGCGAGCACGTCGTGACCGCCTGGACCAAGCTCGTCTCGCGTGCGGCGGAGCCCGCGGCGAAGGAGGCCTGACGCGATGACGGCGAAGATTTCCTACGACGACGTCGAGGTCGGCACCGAGCTGCCGGCGCAGTCCTTCCCGGTGACGCGCGCCACGCTCGTGCGGTACGCGGGCGCTTCCGGTGACTTCAACCCGATCCACTGGAACGAGAAGTTCGCGGTCGAGGTCGGTCTGCCCGACGTCATCGCGCACGGCATGTTCACCATGGCCGAGGCGATCCGCGTCGTGACCGACTGGCTGGGCGACCCGGGGGCGATCGCCGAGTACGGCGTGCGCTTCACCAAGCCCGTCGTCGTCCCGAACGACGACAAGGGCGCCACGATCGAGGTCAGCGCCAAGGTCGCGGCCAAACTGGACGACCGCCGCGTGCGGGTCGACCTGCTCGCGAAGAGCGCGGACCAGAAGGTCCTCGGCATGTCGCGGGCCGTCGTGCGGCTGGCCTGAACCGTCAGTACTACGTAAGGGGCGCCCTCCACTGGGGGGCGCCCCTTACGTATGGGTGAGACAGGCCCGAGTGGGCGAGACAGGTCCCAGCCCCTCTCTTGACCGCTTAGTGATTGGCCACTAACTTACTCGCATGGTCAGGATGAGCGCAGAGGAGCGGCGCGAGAGCGTCATCCGCGCGGCGATGGTCGAGTTCGCCCGCAGTGGCTTCAAGGGCACCTCCACCGAGGCGATCGCCAAGCGGGTGGGTGTCTCGCAGCCGTATCTCTTCCGGCTTTTCCCGGACAAGCGGGCCATCTTCCTCGCCGCCGCGGAGCGGTGCTGCCAGGAGACCACGGAGGTCTTCCGGGCCGCGGCCGAAGGGCTGGAGGCGGAAGAGGCCGAGTACGCCATGGGGCGGGCCTATCAGGCGCTCATCGCGGACGACCCCGACAAGCTGCTCATGCAGATGCAGATGTACGTCGCCGCGTCCGCCGCGGAGGCGGCCGGTGATCCGGAGTTCAGCGCGACGCTGCGGGCCGCCTGGATGGAGATGTACGACACGGTGCATCTCGCGCGGGGGGCCGGGGTCGACGAGACGACCGCGTTCCTGGCGTACGGGATGCTGATCAACGTCCTGGTGTCGTTGGGGTTCCAGCCCGACCACCGGGTGTGGACCGGCTTCTACGAGCAGGCTCAGCCGAAGCAATGAGGCGGGTCTCCTGCGTGTCACGGGGGTGCGCGCAGGGGTCCTGTTCGTCACGGGGGGTGCGTGTTTTTGTGCCCACAAAAGTTAGTCATCAATAACTAACCTCAGGGGAAGCGATGTCACAGCAGACAGCCCAGCGCGGGGGAGCGGCCTGGGCCCTCGTCATCACCAGCGTCGCCGGGTTCATGGCGGCTCTCGACAATCTCGTCGTCACCACCGCGCTGCCCTCCATCCGGGAGGACCTCGGCGGCGCGCTGCACGACCTCGAATGGACGGTGAGCGCCTACACCCTCACCTTCGCCGTGCTGCTGATGTCCGGCGCGGCTCTGGGGGACCGGTTCGGCCGCAGGCGCCTCTTCATCGTCGGCCTCACGGTCTTCACCGGTGCCTCCGCCGCCGCGGCCATGGCGCCCGGCCTGGACGCGCTGATCGCCGCCCGCGCGGTGCAGGGCGTCGGCGCAGCGATCATGATGCCGCTGACGTTGACCCTGCTGACGGCGGCCGTGTCCCCGGCCAAACGCGGTACGGCGTACGGCATATGGGGCGCCGTCAACGGACTCGCGGTCGCCAGCGGCCCGCTGATCGGCGGCAGCCTCACCGAGCACGTCTCCTGGCAGTGGATCTTCTGGCTCAACGTCCCGCTCGGCCTCGCCCTGCTGCCGCTCGCCCGTCTCCGCCTCGCCGAGTCCCATGCCCCCGGAGCGCGGCTCGACATCGCGGGGACCCTCCTCGCCAGCGGCGGCCTCTTCGGCATCGTGTACGCCCTCGTGCGCGGCCCCCTCGACGGCTGGGCCAGCGCCACCGTCCTGATCAGCATGATCGCGGGCATCACCCTGCTCGGCGGCTTTGTCCACCACGGGATCCGCGGCACCGCACCGATGCTGCCGATGCGCCTCTTCCGCAGCCGTGCGTTCTCCGGCATCAACGCCGCGAGCCTGCTGATGTTCCTCGGCATGTTCGGCTCGATCTTCCTGCTCAGCCAGTACATGCAGGGCGTCCTCGGCTACTCGCCCACCGAGGCGGGGCTGCGGATGCTGCCCTGGACCGGCATGCCCATGCTCGTCTCGCCGCTCGCGGGCTACCTCTCCGACCGCATCGGCGGCCGCCCGGTCGTCGCCGCCGGGCTCTTCCTGCAAGCCCTGGGCCTGGCCTGGTACGCCGCCGTGGTGGCGCCCGACGCCACCTACGGCGCACAGCTGCCCGCCCTGATCATCAGCGGCGTCGGAATGGCCCTGTACTTCGCCCCGGCCGCCAACCTGGTCATGTCCAGCGTCCGCCCGCAGGAGCAGGGCATCGCGTCCGGCGCCAACAACGCGCTGCGTGAGGTCGGCGGCGCGCTCGGCATCGCCGTGATGTCGTCGATCTTCACGGCACAGGGTGGCTACGACTCGGCGCGGAACTTCGTGGACGGCATGGAGCCCGCGCTGTGGGTGGGTGCCGCGACGGTGGCCCTCGCGGCGGTGGCGGCGCTGCTCATCCCGGCCCGCCGGGCGACGACCGGAGGGCCCGGGGCGGCCGCTCCGAAGGCGCGGGAGGACCTGATCTCCGCCTGAGTCGTCGTACGCGAACGGCCTCGCCCTGACCGGCGGGGCCGTTCTCGTACCCTTGAGCACGTGCAGGAACTCCACGATGCCCCGCTCGCCCCGCTGACCACCTTCCGGCTCGGCGGTCCCGCGACCCGTCTGATCACCGCGACGACCGACGCCGAGGTGGTCGCCGCCGTCCGCGAGGCCGACGCCTCCGGGACTCCGCTGCTGCTCATCGGCGGTGGTTCGAACCTCGTCATCGGCGACAAGGGCTTCGACGGCACCGCCCTGCGCATCGCCACCCGGGGCTTCGAGCTCGACGGTACGAGGCTGGAGCTCGCGGCCGGCGAGACCTGGACGGACGCCGTGGCGCGGACCGTCGAGGCGGGCCTCGCGGGCATCGAGTGCCTCGCCGGGATCCCCGGCTCCGCGGGCGCGACGCCGATCCAGAACGTGGGGGCGTACGGCCAGGAGGTCGCGACGACGATCACCGAGGTGATCGCGTACGACCGGAAGACGCACGAGACGGTCACGATGTCGAACGCCGAGTGCGACTTCTCGTACCGCCACAGTCGCTTCAAGGCGGATCCCGACCGCTTCGTGGTGCTGCGGGTGCGCTTCGAGCTGGAGGACGCGCAGGGCATGAGCGCTCCGATCAAGTACCCGGAGACGGCCCGCACGCTCGGCGTCGAGGCCGGGGACCGCGTCCCCGCCGCGGTGGCCCGCGAGACCGTCCTGAAGCTCCGCGCGGGCAAGGGCATGGTGCTCGACCCCGAGGACCACGACAGCTGGTCGGCCGGGTCCTTCTTCACCAACCCGATCCTCACCGAGGCGGAGTTCACCGCCTTCCACGCGCGCGTGGCGGACCGCCTCGGCCCGGAGGCCGCCCCGCCCGCCTTCCCGACCGGCGACGGCCGCGTGAAGACCTCCGCCGCCTGGCTCATCGACAAGGCGGGCTTCACCAAGGGCTACGGCGAGGGCCGGGCCCGCATCTCCACCAAGCACACGCTCGCGCTCACCAACCGGGGCGGCGCCACCACCGAGGACCTCCTCGAGCTGGCCCGCGAGGTCGTCGCCGGAGTGCGGGACGCCTTCGGGGTGACGCTGGTCAACGAGCCGGTGACGGTGGGCGTCAGCCTGTAGCGGGACCGCGGGCCGGTCGGAGTCCGTCAGTAGGCCACGCCCACGGCCTGCTTCACGGTCGCGCTGTCGTCGATCATGGCGAGCATCGCGTGCGCCACGTCCGCGCGCCCGATCGTGCGTCCCGCGCGCGGGAAGCCGTCCACGACCGTACGGTAGGTGCCGGTGAGGGGCTTGTCGAGGAGCTTGGGCGGACGGACCGAGGTCCAGTCCGTCGCGCTGGCGGCAAGCTCGCCCTCCATGACCGTCAGGTCGTCGTACACGTCCTTGAGGATCTTGCTGATCACCGGGCGCATGAGGCGGTCCAGAAGCGGCGAGTCCGCCGGCTCCGGACCCACCGGGGCCGCGCTCACGACCACCAGCCGCCGGGTGCCCTCCGCGTCCAGCGCCCGCAGCACCGAGCGCGTCAGCTCCGTGGCGATTCCCCGCGCCGCGTCCGCGCGGCTGCGCACGCCGAGACCCGAGAGGACCGCGTCCCGGCCCGCGACCGCGGGGCGCAGCGCCGCCGGATCCCGTACGTCCGCCCGGAACACGTCGAGCCCTTCGCCGGTCACCGTGAGGCGGGCCGGGTCGCGCACCACCGCCGTGACCTTGTGCCCTGCCGTGAGCGCCTGCCGGACGATCTCCTGACCGATGCCACCGGTCGCGCCGAACACCGTGAGTCTCATCGTGCACCTTCCCGAGGGTGAGTAAGTATTCACTCACCTCTAGGGTGAGGAGACACTCACCCCCTCGTCAAATCAGGTTGGAACGGCATGCAGCAGAAGCCCACCCGGGCCCGCATCCTCGACGCGGCCCACGAGCTCATGGTCACCCGCGGTCTGGCCAGGACCACCACCAAGGAGATCGCCAAGGCGGCACTCTGCTCCGAAGCGGCGCTCTACAAGCACTTCGCCAGCAAGGAGGAGCTGTTCGTGGGCGTCCTCCAGGAGAGGCTGCCCCGGCTGACCCCCCTCCTCGACGAGCTCCTGGAGAAGCCGGGGGAGCGCAGCGTGGCCGAGAACCTCACCGAGATCGCCCGCTCGGCCAGCGGCTTCTACGCGCAGAGCTTCCCGATCGCGGCCTCCCTGTACGCCGAGACCAAGCTGAAGCGCCGCCACGAGGACTCTCTGCGCGCGATGGGGGCGGGCCCCCACATGCCCATCGAGGCCCTGGACGCCTATCTGCGCGCCGAACGCGACGCCGGCCGCATCGCACCCGACGCCGACACCTTCGCGGCGGCCTCGCTCCTCATGGGCGCCTGCGCGCAGCGTGCCTTCGCCTACGACGCCACGGTCGGCAAGCAGCCCCCGCAGTCCGTCGACGAGTTCGCGGCGGCCCTCGCCCGCACCCTCCTGAAGGGCATCAGCTGACCAGCCACTCGTCCACGCCGGCCAGCAGCTTGTCCTGGACGTCCAGGGGCGCGGCCGAACCGCGGATCGACTGCCGCGCCAGCTCGGCCAGTTCGGCGTCGGTGAAGGCGTGGTGCCTGCGCGCGATCTCGTACTGGGCGGCGAGCCGCGATCCGAAGAGCAGCGGGTCGTCGGCGCCGAGAGCTATCGGCACCCCGGCCTCGAACAGGGTGCGCAGGGGTACGTCCGCGGGCTTCTCGTAGACGCCGAGGGCCACGTTGGACGCCGGACACACCTCGCACGTCACGCCCCGGTCCGCGAGCCGCTTCAGGAGCCGCGGGTCCTCGGCGGCCCGCACCCCGTGCCCGATGCGCGCCGCCGCCAGGTCGTCCAGGCAGTCCCGCACCGACGCGGGCCCGGTCAGCTCGCCCCCGTGCGGCGCCGCCAGGAGACCGCCGTCGCGCGCGATGGCGAAGGCGCGGTCGAAGTCCCGGGCCATGCCGCGCCGCTCGTCGTTGGAGAGCCCGAAGCCGACGATGCCCCGGTCCGCGTACCGCACCGCGAGCCGCGCCAGCGTGCGGGCGTCCAGCGGGTGCTTCATGCGGTTCGCCGCGACCAGGACGCGCATACCGAGGCCGGTCGCGCGCGAGGCGCTCTCGACGGCGTCCAGGATGACTTCGAGGGCCGGGATCAGACCGCCGAGGCGCGGCGCGTACGAGGTGGGGTCGACCTGGATCTCCAGCCACCCCGACCCGTCCCGCAGATCCTCCTCCGCGGCCTCGCGCACCAGGCGCTGGATGTCCTCGGGCTCACGCAGGCAGGAGCGCGCGGCGTCGTAGAGCCGCTGGAAGCGGAACCAGCCGCGCTCGTCCGTGGCGCGCAGCTTCGGCGGCTCGGCACCGGTCAGCGCCTCCGGGAGCCGCACCCCGTACTTGTCGGCGAGTTCGAGCAGAGTGGCGGGCCGCATCGACCCGGTGAAGTGCAGGTGCAGGTGGGCCTTCGGCAGCTCTCTTACGTTTCGTGCGTGCTCCATTCCAGGATCTTGCCGTACGCACCTGGTGCCCGGGTAGCGGCTTTCCCCCTTCGTGGAATCCTCCGAACGAAGAAACGGGCCGCCTCCCCACGAGGGGAGACGGCCCGCACGCACGCGTGGAGCGCTGTTCTCTGCCGGCAGGCTCAGGCGCGGGCCTCGGCGAGCAGCTTCTGGACGCGCGAGACGCCCTCGACGAGGTCCTCGTCGCCGAGCGCGTACGAAAGGCGCAGGTAACCCGGCGTCCCGAAGGCCTCACCCGGAACGACGGCGACCTCGGCCTCCTCCAGGATCAGCGCGGCCAGCTCGACGGAGTCCTGCGGGCGCTTGCCGCGGATCTCCTTGCCGATGACCCCCTTCACCGAGGGGTACACGTAGAAGGCGCCCTCGGGCTCGGGGCAGATGACGCCCTCGATGTCGTTGAGCATCCGCACGATGGTCCTGCGGCGCCGGTCGAAGGCCGCCCGCATCCGCTCGACGGCGACCAGGTCACCGGAGACGGCGGCGAGCGCGGCGGCCTGCGCCACGTTGGACACGTTGGACGTGGCGTGCGACTGCAGGTTCGTCGCCGCCTTCACGACGTCCTTCGGGCCGATGATCCAGCCCACCCGCCAGCCGGTCATCGCGTACGTCTTGGCGACGCCGTTGACCACGATGCACTTGTCGCGCAGCTCGGGCAGGATCGCGGGGAGCGAGGTGAACTTCGCGTCTCCGTAGACGAGGTGTTCGTAGATCTCGTCGGTCATGACCCACAGGCCGTTGTCGACGGCCCAGCGGCCGATCGCCTCGGCGTCGGCTTCGCTGTAGACGGCACCCGTCGGGTTCGACGGCGACACGAAGAGGACGACCTTCGTGCGCTCCGTGCGCGCGGCCTCGAGCTGCTCGACGGAGACGCGGTATCCGGTGGTCTCGTCGGCGACGACCTCGACCGGGACACCGCCGGCCAGCCGGATCGACTCGGGGTACGTCGTCCAGTAGGGGGCCGGGACGATGACCTCGTCGCCCGGGTCGAGGATCGCGGCGAACGCTTCGTAGATGGCCTGCTTGCCGCCGTTGGTCACCAGGATCTGGGACGCGTCGACCTCGTACCCCGAGTCGCGCAGGGTCTTCGCGGCGATCGCGGCCTTGAGCTCGGGCAGGCCCCCGGCGGGCGTGTAGCGGTGGAACTTCGGGTTCTTGCAGGCCTCGATGGCCGCTTCGACGATGTAGTCCGGAGTCGGGAAGTCGGGCTCGCCCGCGCCGAAGCCGATCACCGGTCGGCCTGCGGCCTTCAGGGCCTTGGCCTTGGCGTCGACGGCGAGGGTCGCGGACTCGGAGATCGCGCCGATGCGCGCGGACACCCGGCGCTCGGTCGGAGAAGTTGCAGCGCTCATGACCCCATCGTTCCAGACCCCGGAGAGCCCCGGTGCGCGGGTTTCCCGGAGCATCGGATCCCTTTCTGTTCGACGGGGGGCCGCGGAGCACGTACACTCACTGCTCGTTGGCCCTCACCGGCCGCACCCTCTCGACGCACTCCGTGCACATGGGCGGATGCGGTAGGTTGGGGGAAATCAAAGGGTCGTAGCTCAATTGGTAGAGCACTGGTCTCCAAAACCAGCGGTTGGGGGTTCAAGTCCCTCCGGCCCTGCTACACACTCCTTCGCCAGGATGTGTGCGCATGTACGTACTGCATTGCACCGCCGTGCGGCTCAACCGGGCGCGGCACGGCCACGACCCGGAATCAGGTGAGGACGAGTGACGGACGCCGTGGGCTCCATCGACATGCCTGATGCCCAGGACGAGGCGCCGGAGTCCAAGAAGAAGGCCCGCAAGGGCGGCAAGCGCGGCAAGAAGGGCCCCTTCGGCCGTCTCGCGCTCTTCTACCGCCAGATTGTCGCGGAACTCCGCAAGGTCGTCTGGCCGACTCGCAGTCAGCTCACGACCTACACCACCGTGGTGATCGTCTTCGTCATCATCATGATCGGTCTCGTGACCGTGATTGACTATGGCTTCAGCCACGCTGTCAAGTACATCTTCGGCTGAGCCGAGAGCGAAGGGCGCCGTACCCGGCGCCCCTATTCGCGTGTTCCACCCCATGTATCCAGGAAGAAGCAGCCACCGTGTCTGACCCGAACCTGAACGACGCCATCGAGTCGGTCGAGTCCGTTGAGGACGAGCTCGACATCGTCGAGGCGGCGGACGCCGAGGCGCCGGATCAGGCCGAGGCTGCCGACGCTGTCGCGGGCGAGCCCGCCGAAGAGGCCGCCATCCACCTGGAAGGCGATGCCGAGGCCGTCGCCGAGTCCGCCGAGGACGAGGCCGCTGTCGCCGAGGTCGCCGACGAGGAGTCCGCCGCTGACGCGGAGGACGCCACGGAGGAGACCGAGGACGAGGAGTCCGAGCCGGTCGACCCGATCGTCGCCCTGCGCGAAGAGCTCCGCACCCTCCCCGGCGAGTGGTACGTCATCCACACGTACGCCGGTTACGAGAACCGCGTGAAGACCAACCTCGAGCAGCGCGCCGTCTCGCTGAACGTCGAGGACTTCATCTTCCAGGCCGAGGTGCCGCAGGAAGAGGTCGCCCAGATCAAGAACGGCGAGCGCAAGACGATCCGTCAGAACAAGCTCCCCGGCTACGTGCTGGTGCGCATGGACCTGACGAACGAGTCCTGGGGCGTCGTCCGCAACACCCCCGGCGTCACCGGCTTCGTGGGCAACGCCTACGACCCGTACCCGCTGACCCTGGACGAGATCGTCAAGATGCTCGCCCCCGAGGCCGAGGAGAAGGCCGCCCGCGAGGCCGCGGAGGCCGAGGGCAAGCCGGCTCCGGCCCGCAAGGTCGAGGTCCAGGTCCTGGACTTCGAGGTGGGCGACTCGGTCACGGTCACCGACGGCCCGTTCGCGACGCTGCAGGCGACGATCAACGAGATCAACGCCGACTCGAAGAAGGTCAAGGGTCTCGTCGAGATCTTCGGCCGCGAAACCCCGGTCGAGCTCAGCTTCGACCAGATCCAGAAGAACTAGCCTCCGCGGCACCCTCTGGAACACACGCTTCCGAACAGGTCAGACAGGCTGCCGAAGCCGGTCTGACCTGCTCGGTTTTTAGCCGCACGACCATACCCGTTATCGTTGTGCGGTATGCCTCCATCCGGATGACTGGATGGTGGCTGGAAACTCTCACTAGGACCCGGAGAGAGCAATGCCTCCCAAGAAGAAGAAGGTCACGGGGCTCATCAAGCTCCAGATCCAGGCCGGCGCAGCCAACCCGGCCCCGCCGGTCGGCCCCGCGCTGGGCCAGCACGGCGTCAACATCATGGAGTTCTGCAAGGCCTACAACGCCGCGACCGAGTCGCAGCGTGGCTGGGTGATCCCGGTGGAGATCACGGTCTACGAAGACCGCTCCTTCACCTTCATCACCAAGACGCCGCCGGCCGCCAAGATGATCCTCAAGGCCGCTGGTGTCGAGAAGGGCTCTGGCGAGCCGCACAAGACCAAGGTCGCCAAGATCACCGAGGCGCAGGTCCGCGAGATCGCCACGACCAAGATGGAAGACCTCAACGCCAACGACCTGGACGCCGCGTCGAAGATCATCGCCGGCACCGCCCGTTCCATGGGCATCACGGTCGAGGGCTGAGCCTCCCCCGTCTGACCTTTCTCAGTGGTAGGGCCAAGCGCTGGTCCGTACCACGACTCCACACCTGTCGTGCGGCGGAGCCGCACGACGTAACCGCACAGGAGCAGAAGTGAAGCGCAGCAAGACTCTCCGCGCTGCGGACGCCAAGATCGACCGGGAGAAGCTGTACGCCCCGCTCGAGGCCGTCCGTCTCGCCAAGGAGACCTCCTCGACCAAGTTCGACGGCACCGTCGAGGTCGCCATGCGTCTGGGTGTCGACCCGCGCAAGGCCGACCAGATGGTCCGCGGCACCGTGAACCTCCCGCACGGCACCGGCAAGACCGCCCGGGTCCTGGTCTTCGCGACCGGTGACCGTGCTGCGGCCGCGGAAGCCGCTGGGGCCGACATCGTCGGCGCCGACGAGCTCATCGACGAGGTCGCCAAGGGCCGCCTGGACTTCGACGCCGTCGTCGCCACCCCGGACCTCATGGGCAAGGTCGGCCGCCTCGGCCGCGTGCTCGGTCCGCGTGGTCTGATGCCGAACCCGAAGACCGGCACCGTGACCCCCGACGTCGTGAAGGCTGTCAACGACATCAAGGGCGGCAAGATCGAGTTCCGCGTCGACAAGCACTCGAACCTGCACTTCATCATCGGCAAGGTGTCCTTCGACGACACCAAGCTGGTGGAGAACTACGCCGCGGCCCTGGAGGAGATCCTCCGTCTGAAGCCGTCGGCCGCCAAGGGTCGCTACATCAAGAAGGCCGCCATCACCACCACGATGGGCCCCGGCATTCCGCTGGACTCGAACCGCACCCGCAACCTCCTCACCGAGGAGGACCCGGCCGCCGTCTGAATCTGACGGCAGCCGCGTCGCGCACGCGTTCTGTGGACGGGCCCCGCAACCTTTCGAGGTGCGGGGCCCGTCCTGTTTGTGTACGGACCTGTCGGACAGGTGTGTCATAGGTCTGCGCTAGCGTGCAGGCTCCACGAAGGCCAAGGGGTGGGGATACATGAACAGCAGGACGATGCGCCGTGCCGGACTCTCGGTCGCGGTGGCCGCGGCGCTGACGGGCCTCGCGGCCTGCGGCTCGGGCGACTCGGGCGGCTCCTCCGACAAGGCGGGCGGGGGAGAGGGCGAGAAGGGCGGCATCAACCTCAGCCCGATAGCCGCGCTGCGCACCGTCGAGAAGTCCACCGACAAGGCGGACACGGCCCGGATCGACGGCTCGACGACCATGGGCACGGTCACGGCCATGGACATGAAGGGCGTCATGGGCTGGTCGGACGGCATCACCGGGAACGTGACGGTGACGTTCACCGGCGGTACGCAGGCCCAGCAGATGCGCCAGCTCGGCCAGCCGAAGCTGGACTACCGCTACCTGAAGAACGGCTTCTACGCGAACATGGGCGACAAGTTCGCGCAGCAGGCGGGCGGGGGCAAGCACTGGCTGGAGTACGACTACGACACCCTGGCCGAGCTGAGCGGCGCCGCCGGTGAGGCCTTCCAGGACCAGATGCAGAACACCACGCCCAACCAGTCGGTGAAGATGCTGCTCGCCTCCGGTGACGTGAAGCGCGTCGGCGAGGAGAACGTCCGCGGGACCAAGGCGACGCACTACTCGGGCAAGGTCGACGTCGCGGACTTCACCGCCAAGAGCGCGGACCTGGACAAGGACCGGATGGCCGAGCTGAAGAAGCAGTTCGACCAGGTCGGCATGGACACCGAGACGATCGACATCTGGGTCGACGGCGACAACCTGCTGGTCAAGAAGATCGAGAAGGCCGAGACCAAGAACGGCCCCTTCCGGCAGACGGCCTACTACAGCGACTACGGCACCCCGCTCTCCGTGGAGAAGCCCCCGGCCTCGGACACCATGAGCTTCAAGGACCTGCTGAACAAGCAGTCGGCCGGGTAGGCACGGCCGCGAGCAGCCACCGCGGGACCCCCACCGGCACAGAACCCGGAGGAAGCGCGACGTACCTTCGGGTAATCTCAGCCCACCGCAATAAGTGGATCAAATGTTCCTAGGGGTGGGGTCATGAGTATTTCCGTACGTACCGGACGCAAGAGAGCCGCGGGCGCCGTGCTGGCGGCCGCGCTGCTCGCCGGTGGGGCGGTGGGCTGCGGCTCGGAGAAGGCCGACGAGGCGGGGGAGGACATCTCGCCCGCGGCCGCCGTGAAGAAGGCCGCGGACAAGACCGAGGACCTCACCTCGTTCACCTTCCGGATGAAGGGCTCCGTCCCCGAGGACGGCCGGGTCCGGGCCGACGCGGCGATGAGCACCAAGCCGCTCGCCATGCGCATGAAGATGTCCGCGCCCGACCAGGGCCCGGAGAACATGGAGCTGCGCTACGTCGGCGGCGCCGTCTACCTCGGCGGCGGCAAGGAGGCCGCCAAGGAGATGGACGGCAAGAGCTGGATCAAGTTCGACGCC
Organism: Streptomyces sp. NPDC036815; assembly: GCF_055609205.1. Lineage (NCBI taxonomy): Bacteria > Bacillati > Actinomycetota > Actinomycetes > Kitasatosporales > Streptomycetaceae > Streptomyces > Streptomyces sp. NPDC036815. The sequence goes on from NZ_JBVJPW010000005.1 coordinate 196,210, forward strand.
TCGGCCATGGGCAAGGGTGGCGGCAAGGCCGCCGGCGGCTCGGTCTCCTCGCAGGCGGAGAACAACCCGGCCGACCAGTCCACGCTGCTGACCGGCTCCAAGGACCTCAGGAAGGTCGGCGACGAGTCCGTCGGCGGCGTCAAGACCACCCGTTACACGGGCACGGTCACGCTGGACCGGATGCGCGAGCTCGGCAAGGACGAGGACGCGGCCACCAAGAAGCGCCGCGAGAAGAGCATCAAGCAGTACGAGGACATGGGCATCGAGAAGCTCACGATGGACCTGTGGGTCGATGGTGAGGACCACACCAAGCAGTTCCGCGCCCGCGGCAAGGGCGACAAGGGCCCGCTCGACATGACGATCACCTTCCTCGACTACAACAAGCCGGTGAACGTCGAGGCCCCGCCGAAGAGCCAGGTCATGGACCTCGCCAAGGAGATGAAGGGCCTCCAGGGCTGAGGCTCGATCCGGATTTGCCCGACGCGGCCCCGTTCGCGTACTCTTCCACAGAAGCCAAAGACCGCTGGTCGTTGCTGTGTTCTCGCAAGAGGGCGCAGTGGCCGAAGGATCCGCTGAGACGGCGGACGACCCGCGCAGGTGACTGTGGATGTGCTCCTGAACCGAATTCGGTTCGGTCGAGCTCACGCCCCGTGCGCCTGCGCCGGGGCGTTTCGTTTTGTCGGCCCCTTCTGAGCGGTCCTCATCACCCGGAAGGAGGCCGACGCTCTATGCCGACGCCCGACAAGGCTGCCGCGGTAGCCGAGCTCACGGACAAGTTCCGCAGCTCGAACGCCGCCGTGCTGACCGAGTACCGGGGTCTCACCGTGGCCCAGCTCAAGCAGCTGCGCCGTTCGCTCGGTGAGAACTCCGAGTACGCCGTGGTGAAGAACACGCTGACCAAGATCGCGGCCAACGAGGCCGGGATCAACACGCTGGACGACCTGTTCACGGGTCCGACGGCAGTTGCCTTCGTCACCGGTGACCCGGTGGAGTCGGCGAAGGGTCTTCGTGACTTCGCCAAGGACAACCCCGACCTCGTCATCAAGGGCGGTGTCCTTGATGGCAAGGCGCTGTCCGCCGACGAGTTCAAGAAGCTCGCGGACCTCGAGTCCCGCGAGGTTCTGCTCGCCAAGCTGGCCGGTGCCATGAAGGGCAAGCAGACGCAGACTGCGCAGCTCTTCCAGGCTCTGCCGTCGAAGTTCGTCCGCACCGCGGAAGCGCTTCGCGCCAAGAAGGCCGAGCAGGGCGGTGCCGAGTAATTCGGCTCGCGCATTGATCGCCGCCCGCTAGGGCGACGGTCGCAGCGGGCCCAACGTACGCCCGCCTTCATATACACCCGGCACCAGCCGAATTAGTGGAAGGATCGCCCATCATGGCGAAGCTCAGCCAGGAAGACCTGCTCGCTCAGTTCGAGGAGCTCACCCTCATCGAGCTCTCCGAGTTCGTGAAGGCGTTCGAGGAGAAGTTCGACGTCACCGCCGCCGCCGCGGTCGCCGCCGCCCCGGCCGGCCCGGCCGCCGCCGCCGAGGTTGCCGAGGAGCAGGACGAGTTCGACGTCATCCTCACCGGCGCCGGCGAGAAGAAGATCCAGGTCATCAAGGTCGTGCGTGAGCTGACCTCGCTGGGTCTCAAGGAGGCCAAGGACCTCGTCGACGGCACCCCGAAGCCGGTCCTCGAGAAGGTCACCAAGGAGGCCGCCGAGAAGGCTGCCGAGTCCCTCAAGGGCGCCGGCGCCTCCGTCGAGGTCAAGTGACCTCGCGAGTCGTCTGACTCTTTCACCGCACGTATGGCGGAAACGCTGTAACGCGCGGGTCGCCAAGGGCGATCACCCATGTGGGTGGTCGCCTTTTGGCGTTCCGGGCACGCCCGCGAAGGCTGCCTTGCGATGTCGGTCCCGACGAGTATGGTGATCTTCGTTGTGCCTCGGGACGGCCCGTGACGGTGACGATCTCAGGGCGATGTCGGGGCATGGGGGGCCTTGACGAACCGCACGCAGCGCGCAATTCTCAGGACGCGTCGTCACAACGATCCGGATCCGAGGCATGGATCGGCGGCGAAGAGGGCAGTATCGATGTGCATCGAGGGCGTGGCTTGCAGCAGGGGTTGAGAACAACGAGGGTCTTCAAAAACCCGCACTGGACATCAGTGGGCCTAGTGGCTACACTGACCCTTTGCGCTGCCTGTTAGCTGCCTCCTGCCCGTCACCAGGGGCATGCCCATGCTTGAGCACTGTGGATCGAATCTTCCCTGACCTGGGATGTCTGTCTCTGTGTCCAGCCTGGGACCGGTACGCGCGTAGTGAGTCCGAGCCCTCGGAAGGACCCCCTCTTGGCCGCCTCGCGCACTGCCTCGACCGCGAATACGAACAACGGCGCCAGCACCGCCCCGCTGCGCATCTCCTTTGCAAAGATCAAGGAGCCCCTCGAGGTTCCGAACCTTCTTGCGCTGCAGACCGAGAGCTTTGACTGGCTGCTCGGCAATGACGCGTGGAAGGCTCGTGTCGAGGCGGCTCTGGACAGCGGACAGGACGTCCCCACCAAGTCCGGTCTGGAGGAGATCTTCGAGGAGATCTCCCCGATCGAGGACTTCTCCGGGTCGATGTCCCTGACGTTCCGCGACCACCGTTTCGAGCCCCCGAAGAATTCCATCGACGAGTGCAAGGAGCGCGACTTCACGTTCGCCGCCCCGCTCTTCGTCACCGCCGAGTTCACCAACAACGAGACCGGCGAGATCAAGTCCCAGACGGTCTTCATGGGCGATTTCCCGCTCATGACGAACAAGGGCACCTTCGTCATCAACGGCACCGAGCGTGTCGTCGTGTCGCAGCTGGTCCGTTCGCCGGGCGTCTACTTCGATTCCTCGATCGACAAGACGTCCGACAAGGACATCTTCTCCGCCAAGATCATCCCGTCCCGGGGTGCCTGGCTGGAGATGGAGATCGACAAGCGCGACATGGTCGGTGTCCGCATCGACCGCAAGCGCAAGCAGTCGGTCACCGTTCTGCTCAAGGCTCTCGGTTGGACGACCGAGCAGATCCTCGAGGAGTTCGGCGAGTACGAGTCCATGCGCGCCACCCTGGAGAAGGACCACACCCAGGGCCAGGACGACGCACTGCTCGACATCTACCGCAAGCTCCGTCCGGGCGAGCCGCCGACCCGTGAGGCCGCTCAGACCCTGCTTGAGAACCTCTACTTCAACCCCAAGCGCTACGACCTCGCGAAGGTCGGCCGCTACAAGGTCAACAAGAAGCTGGGTGCGGACGCTCCGCTCGACGCGGGCATCCTCACGGTCGAGGACATCATCGCCTCGATCAAGTACCTGGTGAAGCTGCACGCCGGTGAGGTCGAGACCGTCGGCGACAGCGGCACGTCGATCGTCGTCGAGACCGACGACATCGACCACTTCGGCAACCGTCGTCTGCGCAACGTCGGCGAGCTCATCCAGAACCAGGTCCGCACGGGTCTGGCTCGTATGGAGCGCGTCGTCCGCGAGCGCATGACGACCCAGGACGTCGAGGCGATCACGCCGCAGACCCTGATCAACATCCGCCCGGTCGTGGCGTCGATCAAGGAATTCTTCGGCACCTCGCAGCTGTCGCAGTTCATGGACCAGAACAACCCGCTGTCGGGTCTCACCCACAAGCGCCGTCTGTCGGCGCTTGGCCCGGGTGGTCTCTCCCGTGAGCGGGCCGGCTTCGAGGTCCGTGACGTGCACCCGTCCCACTACGGCCGCATGTGCCCGATCGAGACGCCCGAAGGCCCGAACATCGGTCTGATCGGTTCGCTCGCCTCGTACGGCCGCGTCAACGCGTTCGGCTTCGTCGAGACGCCGTACCGCAAGGTCGTCGAGGGCCAGGTCACCGACGACGTCGACTACCTGACGGCCGACGAGGAGGACCGCTTCGTCATCGCGCAGGCCAACGCGCCGCTGACGGACGACCTCCACTTCGCCGAGGCCCGCGTCCTGATCCGCCGTCGTGGCGGAGAGATCGACTACGTGCCCGGCACGGACGTCGACTACATGGACGTCTCGCCGCGCCAGATGGTGTCGGTCGCGACCGCGATGATCCCCTTCCTCGAGCACGACGACGCCAACCGTGCCCTCATGGGCGCGAACATGATGCGTCAGGCCGTGCCGCTGATCACCGCCGAGGCTCCCCTCGTCGGCACCGGCATGGAGTACCGCTGTGCGGTCGACGCCGGTGACGTGATCAAGGCCGAGAAGGCGGGTGTGGTCCAGGAGGTCTCCGCGGACTACGTCACGGTCACCAACGACGACGGCACGTACACCACGTACCGCATCGCCAAGTTCTCCCGGTCGAACCAGGGCACCTCCGTCAACCAGAAGGTTGTCGTCGACGAGGGCGCCCGCGTGATCGAGGGCCAGGTCCTGGCCGACGGTCCCGCGACCGAAGAGGGCGAGATGGCCCTCGGCAAGAACCTGCTCGTGGCGTTCATGCCCTGGGAAGGTCACAACTACGAGGACGCGATCATCCTGTCGCAGCGCCTCGTGCAGGACGACGTCCTCTCCTCGATCCACATCGAGGAGCACGAGGTCGACGCCCGTGACACCAAGCTGGGCCCGGAGGAGATCACCCGGGACATCCCGAACGTCTCCGAAGAGGTCCTCGCCGACCTCGACGAGCGCGGCATCATCCGTATCGGTGCCGAGGTCGTCGCCGGCGACATCCTCGTCGGCAAGGTCACGCCCAAGGGTGAGACCGAGCTGACGCCGGAGGAGCGCCTGCTCCGCGCGATCTTCGGTGAGAAGGCGCGCGAGGTGCGCGACACCTCGCTGAAGGTGCCGCACGGCGAGATCGGCAAGGTCATCGGCGTCCGCGTCTTCGACCGTGAAGAGGGCGACGAGCTGCCGCCGGGCGTGAACCAGCTGGTTCGTGTCTACGTGGCGCAGAAGCGCAAGATCACGGACGGCGACAAGCTGGCCGGCCGACACGGCAACAAGGGTGTTATCTCGAAGATCCTTCCGATCGAGGACATGCCGTTCCTCGAGGACGGAACTCCGGTCGACATCATCCTGAACCCGCTGGGTGTGCCGTCCCGAATGAACCCGGGACAGGTCCTGGAGATCCACCTCGGCTGGCTCGCCAGCCGCGGCTGGGACGTCTCCGGCCTCGGGGACGAGTGGGCGCAGCGCCTGCAGGCCATCGGCGCCGACCAGGTCGACCCCGGCACGAACGTCGCGACCCCCGTCTTCGACGGTGCGCGCGAGGACGAGCTGGCCGGTCTGCTCGAGCACACGATCCCGAACCGCGACGGCGAGCGCATGGTGCTCCCGACCGGTAAGGCGCCGCTGTTCGACGGCCGCTCGGGTGAGCCCTTCCCGGAGCCGATCTCGGTCGGCTACATGTACATCCTGAAGCTGCACCACCTGGTCGACGACAAGCTGCACGCCCGTTCGACCGGCCCGTACTCGATGATCACCCAGCAGCCGCTGGGCGGTAAGGCTCAGTTCGGTGGTCAGCGCTTCGGTGAGATGGAGGTGTGGGCGCTGGAGGCATACGGCGCCGCGTACGCCCTCCAGGAGCTGCTGACGATCAAGTCCGACGACGTGACCGGCCGCGTGAAGGTCTACGAGGCCATCGTCAAGGGCGAGAACATCCCCGAGCCCGGCATCCCTGAGTCCTTCAAGGTGCTCATCAAGGAAATGCAGTCGCTCTGCCTCAACGTGGAGGTGCTGTCCTCGGACGGCATGTCCATCGAGATGCGTGACACCGACGAGGACGTCTTCCGCGCGGCGGAGGAGCTCGGTATCGACCTGTCCCGGCGCGAGCCGAGCAGCGTCGAAGAGGTCTGACGGGTTGGCCGGCCGGACCTCGTGTCCGGCCGGCTCTCCCCGGACCCGTTCAGACCATGATTGAGACTCGACCCCGAAAGAGGGATTGACGACAAAGTGCTCGACGTCAACTTCTTCGACGAGCTGCGGATCGGCCTTGCCACCGCGGACGACATCCGACAGTGGTCCCACGGCGAGGTCAAGAAGCCGGAGACCATCAACTACCGCACGCTCAAGCCGGAAAAGGACGGGCTCTTCTGCGAGAAGATCTTCGGTCCGACCCGGGACTGGGAGTGCTACTGCGGTAAGTACAAGCGTGTCCGCTTCAAGGGCATCATCTGCGAGCGCTGCGGCGTCGAGGTCACTCGCGCCAAGGTGCGTCGTGAGCGGATGGGCCACATCGAGCTGGCCGCCCCTGTCACGCACATCTGGTACTTCAAGGGCGTTCCGTCGCGCCTCGGCTACCTGCTTGATCTCGCCCCGAAGGACCTCGAGAAGGTCATCTACTTCGCGGCGTACATGATCACGTTCGTGGACGAGGAGCGCCGCACCCGCGACCTGCCCTCCCTGGAGGCGCACGTCTCCGTGGAGCGCCAGCAGATCGAGAACCGTCGCGACTCCGACCTGGAGGCCCGCGCCAAGAAGCTCGAGACCGACCTGGCCGAGCTCGAGGCCGAGGGCGCCAAGGCCGACGTGCGCCGCAAGGTGCGCGAAGGTGCCGAGCGCGAGATGAAGCAGCTGCGCGACCGTGCGCAGCGCGAGATCGACCGTCTCGACGAGGTGTGGAACCGCTTCAAGAACCTCAAGGTCCAGGACCTCGAGGGCGACGAGCTGCTCTACCGCGAGCTGCGTGACCGCTTCGGCACGTACTTCGACGGTTCGATGGGTGCCGCGGCGCTGCAGAAGCGCCTGGAGTCCTTCGACCTCGACGAGGAGGCCGAGCGCCTCCGCGAGATCATCCGTACCGGCAAGGGCCAGAAGAAGACCCGTGCGCTCAAGCGCCTCAAGGTCGTCTCCGCGTTCCTGCAGACCAGCAACAGCCCCAAGGGCATGGTTCTGGACTGCGTGCCGGTCATCCCGCCGGACCTGCGTCCGATGGTGCAGCTGGACGGTGGCCGCTTCGCGACCTCCGACCTGAACGACCTGTACCGCCGCGTGATCAACCGCAACAACCGCCTGAAGCGCCTTCTCGACCTCGGTGCGCCCGAGATCATCGTGAACAACGAGAAGCGCATGCTCCAGGAGGCCGTGGACGCCCTCTTCGACAACGGTCGTCGTGGTCGCCCGGTCACCGGTCCCGGCAACCGCCCGCTGAAGTCCCTGAGCGACATGCTCAAGGGCAAGCAGGGTCGTTTCCGTCAGAACCTTCTCGGTAAGCGTGTGGACTACTCCGCGCGTTCCGTGATCGTCGTCGGTCCGCAGCTGAAGCTGCACCAGTGCGGTCTGCCGAAGGCCATGGCCCTGGAGCTCTTCAAGCCGTTCGTGATGAAGCGCCTGGTCGACCTGAACCACGCGCAGAACATCAAGAGCGCCAAGCGGATGGTCGAGCGCGGCCGCACGGTCGTCTACGACGTCCTCGAAGAGGTCATCGCGGAGCACCCGGTTCTCCTGAACCGTGCGCCCACGCTGCACCGCCTCGGCATCCAGGCCTTCGAGCCGCAGCTGGTCGAGGGCAAGGCCATCCAGATCCACCCGCTCGTCTGCACCGCGTTCAACGCGGACTTCGACGGTGACCAGATGGCCGTGCACCTGCCGCTCTCCGCGGAGGCGCAGGCCGAGGCCCGCATCCTGATGCTGTCCTCGAACAACATCCTGAAGCCCGCCGACGGCCGTCCGGTCACGATGCCGACCCAGGACATGGTCCTCGGTCTGTTCTTCCTGACCACCGACGGTGAGCTCCGTGACACCAAGGGCGAGGGCCGCGCGTTCGGCTCCACGGCCGAGGCGATCATGGCGTTCGACGCCGGCGAGCTCGCGCTCCAGTCGACCGTCGACATCCGCTTCCCGGTGGGCACCATCCCGCCGCGCGGCTGGACCCCGCCGGTCTCCGAGGCGGGCGACGAGGGCGTCGAGGAGCGGCCGTACCAGCAGGGCGACAGCTTCCGGCTGCGTACGTCCCTGGGCCGCGCGCTCTTCAACGAGCTGCTGCCCGAGGACTACCCCTTCGTCGACTACTCGGTCGGCAAGAAGCAGCTCTCCGAGATCGTCAACGACCTCGCCGAGCGCTACCCCAAGGTCATCGTGGCGGCGACGCTCGACAACCTGAAGGCGGCGGGCTTCTACTGGGCGACCCGTTCCGGCGTCACCGTGGCCATCTCCGACGTCGTGGTCCCCGCGGCCAAGAAGGAGATCGTCGCGGGCTACGAGGCCCAGGACGAGAAGGTCCAGAAGCAGTACGAGCGCGGTCTGATCACCAAGGACGAGCGCACGCAGGAGCTCATCGCGATCTGGACCAAGGCGACCAACGAGGTTGCCGAGGCGATGAACGCGAACTTCCCGAAGACGAACCCCATCTTCATGATGGTTGACTCGGGTGCCCGAGGAAACATGATGCAGATGCGTCAGATCGCGGGTATGCGTGGTCTGGTGTCGAACGCGAAGAACGAGACCATCCCGCGTCCGATCAAGGCCTCGTTCCGTGAGGGCCTGACCGTTCTCGAGTACTTCATCTCCACCCACGGTGCCCGTAAGGGTCTGGCGGACACGGCTCTGCGTACCGCCGACTCCGGTTACCTCACCCGTCGTCTGGTCGACGTCTCGCAGGACGTCATCATTCGCGAGGAGGACTGCGGCACCGAGCGCGGTCTGAAGCTCAAGATCGCGGTCAAGGGCGAGGACGGTGTGCTCCGCAAGACGGAGAACGTCGAGACCTCGGTCTACGCCCGCATGCTGGCCGAGGACGTCGTCATCGACGGCAAGGTCATCGCGCCGGCCAACGTCGACCTCGGTGACGTCCTCATCGACGCCCTGGTCGCCAACGGCGTGGAGGAGGTCAAGACCCGCTCGGTCCTGACCTGTGAGTCCGCGGTCGGCACCTGTGCCTTCTGCTACGGCCGTTCGCTCGCCACCGGCAAGCTGGTCGACATCGGTGAGGCGGTCGGCATCATCGCCGCCCAGTCCATCGGTGAGCCCGGCACGCAGCTGACGATGCGTACCTTCCACACCGGTGGTGTGGCCGGTGACGACATCACCCAGGGTCTGCCCCGTGTCGTCGAGCTCTTCGAGGCTCGTACGCCCAAGGGTGTCGCCCCGATCTCGGAGGCGGCGGGCCGCGTCCGTATCGAGGAGACCGAGAAGACCAAGAAGATCGTCGTCACGCCGGACGACGGCAGCGACGAGACTCCCTTCCCGATCTCGAAGCGCGCCAAGGTCCTCGTGCGTGAGGGTGACCACGTCGAGGTGGGCCAGAAGCTCACCTTCGGTGCCACCAACCCGCACGACGTGCTGCGGATCCTCGGTCAGCGCGCGGTCCAGGTCCACCTGGTCGGCGAAGTCCAGAAGGTCTACAACAGCCAGGGCGTGTCGATCCACGACAAGCACATCGAGATCATCATCCGGCAGATGCTGCGCCGCGTGACGATCATCGAGTCCGGCGACGCGGAGCTGCTGCCGGGCGAGCTCGTCGAGCGCTCGAAGTTCGAGACCGAGAACCGTCGTGTGGTCACGGAAGGCGGCCACCCGGCCTCCGGCCGTCCGCAGCTGATGGGTATCACCAAGGCCTCGCTGGCGACGGAATCCTGGCTGTCGGCCGCCTCCTTCCAGGAGACGACCCGAGTCCTGACGGATGCGGCGATCAACGCCAAGTCCGACAGCCTCATCGGCCTCAAGGAGAACGTCATCATCGGTAAGCTCATCCCGGCCGGTACGGGTCTCTCCCGCTACCGCAACATCCGGGTCGAGCCGACCGAGGAGGCCAAGGCCGCGATGTACTCGGCCGTCGGCTACGACGACATCGACTACTCCCCGTTCGGCACGGGCTCCGGCCAGGCCGTTCCGCTGGAGGACTACGACTACGGGCCGTACAACCAGTAGGCGTCGTTGAGTTGAGTTGATGGGCGGTCACCCTGTGAGGGGTGGCCGCCCTTCGGCGTTTCTCCCTGTTCGCGACGCGGTGCGGCGCCGGGTGAGGTACGCCGTACGGGGACGGCACGGCCCGTACGCGGCCGTACGGGCATCCCCGGGACCCCGGACCAGCCGCTGCCCCTCCGTCGGCCTCTCACGGGCTGTGGGGCGGGCGTCCGTGATCCGTCCAGATGCCCGGCGTGTCGCCCCCCATCGCATTTGTTTTGACCAGACTCGATGAGGTAGGTACGCTCAGACCTTGTGCCTGGGGTGTGCCTGGGCTCGCGCGCGTGTCCTCAACCGCAGCGGGAGTCCGAGAACGGCCACCGTGATCTGCGCCCACTTTCCGCTTGGCGGCGGAGGTATGCAGCATTCGACACACCCGACCGCGTGGGTCGGCGACGTTCCAGGTTAGCTTTACCTATTCGGCACACAGAAACCGGAGAAGTAGTGCCTACGATCCAGCAGCTGGTCCGTAAGGGCCGGCAGGACAAGGTCGAGAAGAACAAGACGCCCGCACTCGAGGGTTCGCCCCAGCGCCGTGGCGTCTGCACGCGTGTGTTCACGACCACCCCGAAGAAGCCGAACTCGGCCCTCCGTAAGGTCGCGCGTGTGCGTCTGACCTCCGGGATCGAGGTCACGGCCTACATTCCGGGTGAGGGACACAACCTGCAGGAGCACTCCATCGTGCTCGTGCGTGGTGGCCGTGTGAAGGACCTGCCTGGTGTTCGTTACAAGATCATCCGCGGTTCCCTCGACACCCAGGGTGTCAAGAACCGCAAGCAGGCCCGCAGCCGCTACGGCGCCAAGAAGGAGAAGTAAGAATGCCTCGTAAGGGCCCCGCCCCGAAGCGCCCGGTCATCATCGACCCGGTCTACGGTTCTCCTCTGGTGACCTCCCTCATCAACAAGGTGCTGCTGAACGGCAAGCGCTCCACCGCCGAGCGCATCGTGTACGGCGCCATGGAGGGCCTGCGCGAGAAGACCGGCAACGACCCGGTCATCACGCTGAAGCGCGCGCTCGAGAACATCAAGCCGACCCTCGAGGTCAAGTCCCGCCGTGTCGGTGGCGCGACCTACCAGGTCCCGATCGAGGTCAAGCCGGGCCGTGCGAACACGCTCGCCCTGCGCTGGCTGGTCGGTTACTCCCGCGCCCGTCGCGAGAAGACCATGACCGAGCGTCTGCTCAACGAGCTCCTCGACGCCTCCAACGGCCTCGGTGCCGCTGTGAAGAAGCGCGAGGACACCCACAAGATGGCCGAGTCCAACAAGGCCTTCGCGCACTACCGCTGGTAGTCGCTACCCACATCGAGACCGAGAGAAGACTGAGCCGACATGGCTACCACTTCACTTGACCTGGCCAAGGTGCGCAACATCGGCATCATGGCTCACATCGACGCGGGCAAGACGACGACCACCGAGCGGATCCTGTTCTACACCGGTGTGTCGTACAAGATCGGTGAGGTCCACGACGGCGCCGCCACGATGGACTGGATGGAGCAGGAGCAGGAGCGTGGCATCACGATCACCTCTGCTGCCACCACCTGTCACTGGCCGATGAACGACGTCGACCACACCATCAACATCATCGACACCCCGGGCCACGTCGACTTCACCGTCGAGGTGGAGCGTTCGCTCCGCGTGCTCGACGGTGCCGTGACGGTGTTCGACGGCGTCGCCGGTGTTGAGCCGCAGTCCGAGACCGTGTGGCGTCAGGCGGACCGCTACGGCGTCCCGCGCATCTGCTTCGTCAACAAGCTCGACCGCACCGGTGCCGAGTTCCACCGCTGCGTCGACATGATCGTCGACCGCCTCGGTGCGACCCCGATCGTCATGCAGCTGCCCATCGGCGCAGAGGCTGACTTCAAGGGCGTCGTCGACCTCGTCACGATGAAGGCCTTCGTCTGGTCCGCAGAGACCAAGATGGGCGAGGCCTACGACATCGTCGACATCCCCGACACGCACACCGAGGCTGCCGAGGAGTACCGCGGCAAGCTGCTCGAGGCCGTCGCGGAGAACGACGAAGCGATGATGGAGCTGTACCTCGAGGGCCAGGAGCCCACCGAGGACCAGCTGTACGCGGCGATCCGTCGCATCACCATCGCTTCCGGCAAGGGCGGCGACACCACCGTCACCCCCGTGTTCTGCGGCACCGCGTTCAAGAACAAGGGCGTCCAGCCCCTGCTCGACGCGGTCGTGCGCTACCTGCCGTCCCCCCTGGACGTCGAGGCCATCGAGGGCCACGACGTGAAGGACCCGGAGACGGTCGTCAAGCGCAAGCCGTCCGACGACGAGCCGCTGTCGGCCCTCGCGTTCAAGATCGCGAGCGACCCGCACCTCGGCAAGCTCACCTTCGTCCGGATCTACTCCGGTCGCCTGGACGCCGGCACCGCGGTGCTGAACTCCGTCAAGGGCAAGAAGGAGCGCATCGGCAAGATCTACCGCATGCACGCGAACAAGCGTGAGGAGATCGAGTCGGTGGGCGCCGGTGACATCGTCGCCGTCATGGGTCTGAAGCAGACCACCACGGGTGAGACGCTCAGTGACGACAAGCAGCCGGTGATCCTGGAGTCCATGGACTTCCCGGCGCCGGTCATCGAGGTCGCCATCGAGCCGAAGTCCAAGGGCGACCAGGAGAAGCTGGGTGTCGCCATCCAGCGTCTCTCGGAGGAGGACCCCTCCTTCCGCGTCCACTCGGACGAGGAGACCGGCCAGACCATCATCGGTGGTATGGGCGAGCTTCACCTCGAGGTGCTCGTCGACCGCATGAAGCGCGAATTCCGCGTCGAGGCGAACGTCGGCAAGCCGCAGGTCGCGTACCGCGAGACGATCCGCAAGGCCGTCGAGCGGGTGGACTACACCCACAAGAAGCAGACCGGTGGTACCGGTCAGTTCGCGAAGGTGCAGATCGCGATCGAGCCCATCGAGGGCGGCGACGCGTCGTACGAGTTCGTGAACAAGGTCACCGGTGGCCGCATCCCCCGCGAGTACATCCCGTCGGTGGACGCGGGTGCGCAGGAAGCCATGCAGTTCGGCATCCTGGCGGGCTACGAGATGACCGGTGTCCGCATCACGCTTCTCGACGGTGCGTACCACGAGGTCGACTCCTCCGAGCTCGCCTTCAAGATCGCCGGCTCGCAGGCCTTCAAGGAGGCCGCGCGCAAGGCCAGCCCCGTGCTGCTCGAGCCGATGATGGCCGTCGAGGTCACCACGCCCGAGGACTACATGGGCGATGTCATCGGTGACATCAACTCCCGCCGTGGCCAGATCCAGGCCATGGAGGAGCGCAGCGGCGCTCGCGTCGTGAAGGGCCTCGTGCCCCTCTCGGAGATGTTCGGCTACGTCGGAGACCTCCGCAGCAAGACGTCGGGTCGCGCAAGCTACTCAATGCAGTTCGACTCCTACGCCGAGGTTCCGCGGAACGTCGCCGAGGAGATCATCGCGAAGGCCAAGGGCGAGTAACTCACCCGAGTTCACGCTTTAGGCTTGACACCATCCGCCGGGGTTCGAAACCCCAGGGCAAGAACCCCGGCGGCTGGCTTCCCAGCAAAGATCACCTGGCGCCGATGAAGCAAGGCGTACAGAACCACTCCGCAGGAGGATTCAGTGGCGAAGGCAAAGTTCGAGCGGACTAAGCCGCACGTCAACATCGGCACCATCGGTCACATTGACCACGGTAAGACGACCCTCACGGCCGCCATTACCAAGGTGCTGCACGACGCGTACCCCGACCTGAACGAGGCCTCGGCCTTCGACCAGATCGACAAGGCTCCCGAGGAGCGCCAGCGCGGTATCACGATCTCGATCGCGCACGTCGAGTACCAGACCGAGGCGCGTCACTACGCCCACGTCGACTGCCCGGGTCACGCGGACTACATCAAGAACATGATCACGGGTGCCGCCCAGATGGACGGCGCGATCCTCGTGGTCGCCGCCACCGACGGCCCGATGCCGCAGACCAAGGAGCACGTGCTCCTGGCCCGCCAGGTCGGCGTTCCGTACATCGTCGTCGCCCTGAACAAGGCCGACATGGTGGACGACGAGGAGATCCTGGAGCTCGTCGAGCTCGAGGTCCGTGAGCTCCTCTCCGAGTACGAGTTCCCGGGCGACGACCTGCCGGTCGTCAAGGTCTCGGCGCTCAAGGCGCTCGAGGGCGACAAGGAGTGGGGTGAGTCCGTCCTCAACCTGATGAAGGCTGTCGACGAGTCCATCCCGGAGCCCGAGCGTGACGTCGACAAGCCGTTCCTGATGCCGATCGAGGACGTCTTCACGATCACCGGTCGTGGCACCGTCGTCACCGGTCGTATCGAGCGTGGTGTCCTCAAGGTCAACGAGACCGTCGACATCATCGGCATCAAGACCGAGAAGACCACCACCACGGTCACCGGCATCGAGATGTTCCGCAAGCTGCTCGACGAGGGCCAGGCCGGTGAGAACGTCGGTCTGCTCCTCCGTGGCATCAAGCGCGAGGACGTCGAGCGCGGCCAGGTCATCATCAAGCCCGGTTCGGTCACGCCGCACACCGAGTTCGAGGCCCAGGCCTACATCCTGTCGAAGGACGAGGGTGGCCGTCACACCCCGTTCTTCAACAACTACCGCCCGCAGTTCTACTTCCGCACCACCGACGTGACCGGCGTCGTGACCCTCCCCGAGGGCACCGAGATGGTCATGCCGGGCGACAACACTGAGATGACCGTTGAGCTCATCCAGCCCGTCGCGATGGAAGAGGGCCTGAAGTTCGCCATCCGTGAGGGTGGCCGGACCGTCGGCGCCGGCCAGGTCACCAAGATCAACAAGTAAGCACTCCGCTTGCGCGTTGATCGGGGAGACCCGGTCGCTCTGAACTGAGCGCATCGCAGTACCGGAAGAGCCCGTACGACTTCGGTCGTACGGGCTCTTTCGCGTGGTACGGGCGGCCGGTGAGGGATTCGTCACGCGCGGGGAGCGGGGGCGGCTCTACGGGCGCGCGTCCGGGTGCCCGTCGGCGCTCCAGCCGGGCTCACGGCCGCTCGGGGTCACGGGGCGGCCGGAGGGGGTGTCCAACGCCGCCACCAGCGCGTCCAGGGCTCTCAGGGGCGTACGTGTCGGCAGGTTCGCCAGGACGTACCGGGCGGCGGGGTGACGTCGGCCCCGACCCGGGTTTGATCTCCGTCAAGCACCGGGTACGCTCTTCCGCTCGATTGGCACCCGGCATGCCCCGTATGGCAGACTGTCCTGGTTGCTCGGTTGAGTGCCGATGCTGCGCGCCTCCCGCCGGGAGGACCGGAAGCGAGTCCCACAGTACTCGTCGCCTTATCTGTCGCAGGGCCCGAAAAGGTCCACTGGCAGCGCTGGGGCGGACGTACGGGAATCTTTCGGGAAGTGCGGTGCGGTGGCTCGGCCAGGCGCCCGGTGGGTTTCTTCCCCCGGACCCGCGGTCATCTGGGCCGCAGCCCCTAGCAGGGATTCTCCTTCGGGAGAACTGTGTGAGCGGGACTGCGACACGCCCGACCGCGTGGGTCGGAGGAAGTAGAAAAAAGGGCCTCCCGGGAGCCAGAGCGTTCGAGACGAAGGACTACTAAGTAGCCATGGCGGGACAGAAGATCCGCATCCGGCTCAAGGCCTACGACCACGAGGTCATCGATTCCTCGGCGAAGAAGATCGTCGAGACGGTGACGCGTACTGGTGCGTCGGTCGCGGGCCCGGTGCCGCTGCCCACTGAGAAGAACGTGTACTGCGTCATCAAGTCGCCGCACAAGTACAAGGACTCGCGCGAGCACTTCGAGATGCGCACGCACAAGCGCCTGATCGACATCCTCGACCCGACCCCCAAGACCGTTGACTCGCTGATGCGCCTGGACCTTCCGGCCGGCGTTGACATCGAGATCAAGCTCTGAAGGGCGCGGAGAAGATGACCAAGCAGATCAAGGGCATCCTGGGCGAGAAGCTCGGCATGACCCAGGTCTGGGACGAGAACAACCGTGTCGTCCCGGTGACCGTGGTCAAGGCCGGACCCTGCGTCGTTACCCAGGTCCGTACGAATGACAGCGACGGCTACGAGTCGGTCCAGATCGCCTTCGGCGAGATCGACCCGCGCAAGGTGAACAAGCCCCTCAAGGGCCACTTCGCCAAGGCCGACGTGACCCCCCGTCGCCACCTCGTCGAGATCCGTACCGCTGGTGCCAGCGAGTACACCCTCGGCCAGGAGCTGACTGCCGAGACGTTCGAGGCCGGTATCAAGGTCGACGTCACCGGCAAGAGCAAGGGCAAGGGCTTCGCCGGTGTGATGAAGCGTCACAACTTCGCCGGCGGCAAGGCCTCCCACGGTGCCCACCGCGTGCACCGCAAGCCCGGTTCCATCGGTGGCTGCGCCACGCCCGGCCGTGTGTTCAAGGGCCAGCGCATGGCCGGTCGCATGGGCAGCGAGCGGGTCACCACCCAGAACCTGACCGTCCACGCCGTTGACGCGGAGAAGGGCCTGCTCCTCATCAAGGGCGCGGTTCCTGGTCCGAACGGCGGCCTCGTCCTGGTCCGTACTGCGGCCAAGGGGGCCTGAGGTAACCCATGAGCACCATTGACATCCTTTCGCCGGCAGGCGACAAGACCGGGACGGTCGAGCTCCCCGCGGAGATCTTCGACGTCGAGAAGATCAGCATTCCGCTGATCCACCAGGTCGTCGTCGCTCAGCTGGCCGCTGCCCGCCAGGGCACGCACAAGACCAAGCGTCGCGGCGAAGTCCGCGGTGGCGGCAAGAAGCCGTACCGCCAGAAGGGCACCGGCCGCGCGCGCCAGGGTTCGACCCGTGCGCCGCAGTTCGCCGGCGGTGGCGTCGTCCACGGCCCGCAGCCGCGTGACTACTCGCAGCGCACGCCCAAGAAGATGAAGGCTGCCGCTCTGCGTCACGCCCTCACCGACCGGGCGCGCAACTCGCGCATCCACGTCGTCTCCGACGTGGTCGCGGGCGAGATCTCGACGAAGGCCGCGAAGAGCCTGCTCGGCAAGGTCAGTGAGCGCAAGAACGTGCTCCTGGTCATCGAGCGCTCGGACGAGACCGCGCTGCTCTCCGCCCGTAACCTGCCCCAGGTGCACATCCTGGAGCCGGGCCAGCTGAACACGTACGACGTGCTCGTCTCGGACGACGTGGTCTTCACCAAGGCCGCCTTCGAGTCCTTCGTGTCTGGCCCCAAGGCCGATGAGACCGAAGGGAGCGAAGCCTGATGGCTATTCGTCACCAGAGCATCGCGTCCAAGGCTGCGAAGGCCGCCAAGGCCGCGCGCGTCGCCAAGGCGAAGCGCATCGCGACCGAGGGCAAGATCGCTGTTGAGCCCACCCCGCTGAGCAAGTCCTTCTCGGACCCGCGCGACGTCCTCGTCAAGCCGGTTGTCTCGGAGAAGTCGTACGCGCTGCTCGACGAGGGCAAGTACACGTTCATCGTGGCCCCCGGCGCCAACAAGACCCAGATCAAGCAGGCCGTCGAGGCGGTCTTCTCGGTCAAGGTCACCGGCGTCAACACGATCAACCGTCAGGGCAAGCGGAAGCGCACGCGCACCGGGTTCGGCAAGCGCGCCGACACCAAGCGCGCGATCGTGACCCTTGCTGAGGGCGACCGTATCGACATCTTCGGCCAGGCCTCCTAACGGAGCGCCCTGGTCCGAATATCGGACGAGGACTGAGAAATGGGAATCCGCAAGTACAAGCCGACTACGCCGGGCCGTCGTGGCTCCAGCGTCGCCGACTTCGTCGAGGTAACGCGGTCCACGCCGGAGAAGTCGCTGGTTCGCCCGCTGCACAGCAAGGGCGGCCGTAACAACGCCGGTCGGATCACCGTTCGCCACCAGGGTGGCGGACACAAGCGCGCCTTCCGCGTGATCGACTTCCGTCGTCACGACAAGGACGGTGTGCCGGCCAAGGTCGCGCACATCGAGTACGACCCCAACCGCACCGCGCGCATCGCGCTGCTGCACTACGCGGACGGCGAGAAGCGCTACATCCTCGCCCCGCGCGGCACGCAGCAGGGTGACCGGATTGAGAGCGGCCCCGGTGCCGACATCAAGCCCGGCAACAACATGGCGCTGCGCAACATCCCGGTCGGTACGACGCTCCACGCCATCGAGCTGCGGCCCGGCGGCGGCGCGAAGTTCGCCCGCTCGGCCGGTGCCTCGGTGCAGCTGCTCGCGAAGGAAGGCGCCATGGCGCACCTTCGTATGCCGTCCGGCGAGATCCGTCTCGTCGACGTGCGCTGCCGCGCCACCATCGGTGAGGTCGGCAACGCCGAGCAGTCGAACATCAACTGGGGCAAGGCCGGCCGCATGCGCTGGAAGGGCGTCCGCCCGACCGTGCGTGGTGTCGTGATGAACCCGGTCGACCACCCGCACGGTGGTGGTGAAGGCAAGACCTCCGGTGGTCGTCACCCGGTCTCGCCGTGGGGTCAGAAGGAGGGTCGTACTCGTGATCGCAACAAGGCGAGCAACAAGTACATCGTCCGTCGCCGCAAGTCGAACAAGAAGCGCTAGGAGCGGGTTTAGATGCCGCGCAGTCTCAAGAAGGGGCCCTTCGTCGACGACCACCTCGTGAAAAAGGTGGACGTGCAGAACGAAGCCGGTTCCAAGAACGTCATCAAGACCTGGTCCCGTCGCTCGATGATCATTCCCAGCATGCTGGGTCACACGATCGCGGTGCACAACGGCAAGACCCACATCCCGGTGTTCGTCACCGAGTCGATGGTCGGCCACAAGCTCGGCGAGTTCTCGCCGACTCGCACCTTCCGCGGCCACGTCAAGGACGACCGGAAGTCGAAGCGCCGCTAGCGCGGGGTGGAAACGACTATGACTAACACCGAAGGGACAACCATGGAAGCCAGGGCCCAGGCGCGGTACATCCGCGTCACGCCCATGAAGGCCCGCCGCGTGGTGGACCTCATCCGTGGCATGGATGCCACGGAGGCTCAGGCGGTCCTGCGTTTCGCCCCGCAGGCCGCGAGCGTGCCGGTCGGCAAGGTGCTGGACAGCGCCATTGCCAACGCCGCGCACAACTACGACCACAACGACGCCTCTTCGCTGGTCATCAGCGAGGCGTACGTGGATGAGGGCCCGACCCTGAAGCGGTTCCGTCCGCGTGCTCAGGGCCGTGCCTACCGGATCCGTAAGCGGACCAGCCACATCACCGTGGTCGTCAGCAGCAAGGAAGGAACCCGGTAATGGGCCAGAAGGTAAACCCGCACGGGTTCCGGCTCGGTGTCACGACCGACTTCAAGTCGCGTTGGTACGCCGACAAGCTGTACAAGGACTACGTCAAGGAAGACGTCGCCATCCGTCGGATGATGACGTCCGGCATGGAGCGCGCCGGCATCTCAAAGGTGGAGATCGAGCGCACCCGTGACCGCGTGCGTGTGGACATCCACACCGCTCGTCCGGGCATCGTCATCGGCCGCCGTGGCGCCGAGGCCGACCGCATCCGCGGTGACCTCGAGAAGCTCACGGGCAAGCAGGTCCAGCTGAACATCCTCGAGGTCAAGAACCCCGAGGTCGACGCTCAGCTCGTGGCCCAGGCCGTGGCGGAGCAGCTGTCCTCCCGCGTCTCCTTCCGTCGCGCCATGCGTAAGAGCATGCAGTCGGCGATGAAGGCGGGCGCCAAGGGCATCAAGATCCAGTGTGGCGGCCGTCTCGGCGGCGCCGAGATGTCGCGCTCGGAGTTCTACCGCGAGGGCCGCGTGCCCCTGCACACGCTCCGTGCCAACGTCGACTACGGCTTCTTCGAGGCCAAGACGACCTTCGGCCGCATCGGCGTGAAGGTCTGGATCTACAAGGGCGACGTCAAGAACATCGCCGAGGTCCGCGCCGAGAACGCCGCTGCCCGTGCGGGTAACCGCCCGGCCCGTGGCGGCGGCAACGACCGCCCGGCCCGTGGTGGCCGTGGTGGCGAGCGTGGCGGCCGCGGCCGCAAGCCGCAGCAGCAGTCCGCGCCGGCTGCCGAGGCCCCCAAGGCCGACGCTCCCGCCGCCGCTGCCGCTCCGGCTGAGAGCACCGGAACGGAGGCCTGACCGAAATGCTGATCCCCCGTAGGGTCAAGCACCGCAAGCAGCACCACCCCAAGCGCCGCGGTCAGGCCAAGGGTGGTACGACGGTCGCATTCGGCGAGTACGGCATTCAGGCCCTCACGCCGGCGTACGTGACCAACCGCCAGATCGAGGCGGCTCGTATCGCGATGACCCGCCACATCAAGCGTGGCGGCAAGGTCTGGATCAACATCTACCCGGACCGCCCCCTCACCAAGAAGCCTGCCGAGACCCGCATGGGTTCCGGTAAGGGTTCTCCGGAGTGGTGGGTCGCGAACGTTCACCCGGGACGGGTGATGTTCGAGCTGTCGTACCCGAACGAGAAGATTGCTCGTGAGGCGCTCACCCGCGCTGCTCACAAGCTTCCGATGAAGTGCCGCATCGTCCGGCGCGAGGCAGGTGAGTCGTGATGTCGGCCGGTACCAAGGCGTCCGAGCTGCGCGAACTGGGCGACGAGGAGCTTGTCAACAAGCTTCGCGAAGCCAAGGAAGAGCTGTTCAACCTCCGCTTCCAGGCGGCGACGGGTCAGCTCGAGAACCACGGTCGGCTCAAGGCCGTCCGTAAGGACATCGCGCGGATCTACACCCTGATGCGTGAGCGCGAGCTGGGCATCGAGACGGTGGAGAGCGCCTGATGAGCGAGAGCAACGTGACTGAAGAGACGAAGGCCGCCCGCGGCTTCCGCAAGACCCGTCAGGGTCTTGTCGTCAGCGACAAGATGGACAAGACCGTCGTCGTCGCTGTCGAGGACCGCGTGACCCACGCGCTGTACGGCAAGGTCATCCGCCGTACGAACAAGCTCAAGGCGCACGACGAGCAGAACGCTGCCGGCGTCGGCGACCGCGTCCTCCTGATGGAGACGCGTCCGCTGTCGGCGACCAAGCGCTGGCGCATCGTCGAGATCCTCGAGAAGGCCAAGTAGGTAATTCCCGCAAGGGGATTCCAACAAGTACAGCTCCCAGGGGTATCCCTCGGAGTTCGTTCCGCCAGGCTCCCGGGGCAGTTCACTGAACTGCCCCGGGGGAACCGGCAGACAAACAGGAGATAGACGTGATCCAGCAGGAGTCGCGACTGCGCGTCGCCGACAACACGGGTGCGAAGGAAATTCTCACCATCCGTGTTCTCGGTGGCTCGGGTCGCCGCTACGCGGGCATCGGTGACGTCATCGTCGCCACCGTCAAGGACGCGATCCCCGGTGGCAACGTGAAGAAGGGTGACGTCGTCAAGGCGGTCATCGTTCGCACCGTCAAGGAGCGCCGCCGTCCGGACGGCTCGTACATCCGCTTCGACGAGAACGCCGCCGTCATTCTGAAGAACGACGGCGACCCTCGCGGCACCCGTATCTTCGGCCCTGTCGGCCGTGAGCTGCGCGAGAAGAAGTTCATGAAGATCATCTCGCTCGCGCCGGAGGTGCTGTAAGCATGAAGATCAAGAAGGGCGACCTGGTCCAGGTCATCACCGGTAAGGACAAGGGCAAGCAGGGCAAGGTCATTGCCGCTTACCCGCGCGACGAGCGCGTCCTGGTCGAGGGTGTCAACCGGGTCAAGAAGCACACGAAGGCCGGCCCGACCGCCAGCGGCTCGCAGGCCGGCGGCATCGTGACCACCGAGGCCCCCGTCCACGTCTCCAACGTCCAGCTGGTCGTGGAGAAGGACGGCAACAAGGTTGTCACGCGTGTCGGTTACCGCTTCGACGACGAGGGCAACAAGATCCGCGTTGCCAAGCGGACGGGTGAGGACATCTGATGACGACCACCACCACTCCGCGTCTCAAGACGAAGTACCGCGAGGAGATCGCGGGCAAGCTGCGTGAGGAGTTCTCGTACGAGAACGTCATGCAGATCCCCGGCCTGGTCAAGATCGTGGTCAACATGGGTGTCGGCGACGCCGCCCGTGACTCGAAGCTGATCGACGGCGCCATCCGCGACCTGACCACGATCACCGGTCAGAAGCCGGCCGTGACGAAGGCCCGGAAGTCCATCGCGCAGTTCAAGCTGCGCGAGGGTCAGCCGATCGGCTGCCACGTCACGCTCCGTGGCGACCGCATGTGGGAGTTCCTGGACCGCACCCTGTCGCTCGCGCTGCCGCGCATCCGCGACTTCCGTGGTCTGTCCCCCAAGCAGTTCGACGGCCGTGGCAACTACACCTTCGGTCTCACGGAGCAGGTCATGTTCCACGAGATCGACCAGGACAAGATCGACCGCGTCCGGGGTATGGACATCACCGTGGTCACCACGGCGACCAACGACGCTGAGGGCCGTGCGCTCCTTCGTCACCTCGGCTTCCCGTTCAAGGAGGCGTAAGCGAGATGGCGAAGAAGGCTCTGATTGCCAAGGCTGCTCGTAAGCCCAAGTTCGGTGTGCGTGCGTACACCCGCTGCCAGCGCTGCGGCCGCCCGCACTCCGTCTACCGCAAGTTCGGCCTCTGCCGCGTGTGCCTTCGTGAGATGGCTCACCGTGGCGAGCTCCCGGGCGTGACCAAGAGCTCCTGGTAGTCCCCACCTTTTCGAAGGTTTTCGGGACTGCCTGGATCTCTCGGTAAGTAAAGGGTTGGCAGCCGCCCTCCTCCGTATGGCTTAGGCTAGGAGGGTTGGGCGTCTGCCGCCCTGACCGACTTACTACGCCGTAGGTCCCCGCGCCGCACCCGTCCCGCCTCTGAGTGGGGAGAGGGATGGCGCAGATAGGAAACCACGGCGAGAGAGGCCGAAGGCCAATTCATGACCATGACTGATCCGATCGCGGACATGCTGACTCGTCTGCGTAACGCGAACTCGGCGTACCACGACACCGTGGCGATGCCGCACAGCAAGATCAAGTCTCACATCGCGGAGATCCTCCAGCAGGAGGGCTTCATCACGGGCTGGAAGGTCGAGGACGCCGAGGTTGGCAAGAACCTCGTTCTCGAGCTGAAGTTCGGCCCGAACCGTGAGCGCTCCATCGCGGGCATCAAGCGGATCTCCAAGCCCGGTCTCCGGGTTTACGCGAAGTCCACCAACCTGCCGAAGGTCCTCGGCGGCCTCGGCGTGGCGATCATCTCCACGTCGCACGGTCTCCTGACCGGCCAGCAGGCAGGCAAGAAGGGCGTAGGTGGGGAAGTCCTCGCCTACGTCTGGTAGTCGGGAACGGAGGAATAGCTAATGTCGCGTATTGGCAAGCTCCCCATCACGGTTCCCGCCGGCGTGGACGTCACCATCGACGGCCGTACGGTCGCTGTGAAGGGCCCCAAGGGTTCCCTTTCGCACACCGTTGTCGCGCCGATCGAGATCGCTAAGGACGAGGACGGCGTTCTGAACGTCACCCGTCCGAACGACGAGCGTCAGAACAAGGCCCTGCACGGCCTGTCCCGCACGCTGGTGGCGAACATGATCACCGGCGTGACCCAGGGTTACGTGAAGAAGCTCGAAATCAGCGGTGTCGGTTACCGCGTCCTCGCGAAGGGCTCCAACCTGGAGTTCTCGCTGGGCTACAGCCACCCGATCCTGGTCGAGGCCCCCGAGGGCATCACCTTCAAGGTGGAGTCCGCGACCCGTTTCTCGGTCGAGGGCATCGACAAGCAGAAGGTCGGCGAGGTTGCGGCCAACATCCGCAAGCTGCGCAAGCCCGACCCGTACAAGGCCAAGGGCGTCAAGTACGAAGGCGAAGTCATCCGCCGCAAGGTCGGAAAGGCGGGTAAGTAAGCCATGGCATACGGTGTCAAGATTGCTAAGGGCGACGCTTACAAGCGTGCTGCCATCAAGCGTCGTCACATCCGCATCCGTAAGCACATCTCGGGTACGGCTGAGCGTCCGCGCCTGGTCGTGACGCGCTCCAACCGCCACATCGTGGCCCAGGTCATCGACGACATCAAGGGTCACACCCTGGCGTCGGCGTCGACCCTGGACACCACGATCCGCGGTGCCGAGGGCGACAAGTCCGCGGCTGCCAAGTCGGTCGGCGCCCTGGTCGCCGAGCGCGCCAAGGCCGCCGGTGTCGAGACTGTCGTGTTCGACCGTGGTGGTAACCAGTACGCCGGGCGCATCGCCGCCCTGGCGGACGCCGCCCGCGAAGCCGGACTCAAGTTCTGAGTCGGTTCCGTAGCTAGCGGAAACAGAGAGAGGTAATTCCAATGGCTGGACCCCAGCGCCGCGGTGGCGGTGCCGGTGGCGGCGAGCGGCGGGACCGGAAGGGTCGCGACGGTGGCGCTGCCGCCGAGAAGACCGCATACGTTGAGCGCGTTGTCGCGATCAACCGTGTCGCCAAGGTTGTGAAGGGTGGTCGTCGCTTCAGCTTCACTGCGCTGGTCGTAGTGGGCGATGGTGACGGCACCGTGGGTGTCGGTTACGGCAAGGCCAAGGAGGTGCCGGCCGCCATCGCCAAGGGTGTTGAGGAGGCCAAGAAGCACTTCTTCAAGGTCCCCCGTATCCAGGGCACCATCCCGCACCCCATCCAGGGCGAGAAGGCCGCGGGCGTCGTCCTGCTCAAGCCTGCTTCCCCCGGTACCGGTGTTATCGCCGGTGGCCCGGTGCGTGCCGTGCTCGAGTGCGCGGGCGTTCACGACATCCTGTCGAAGTCCCTGGGCTCCGACAACGCGATCAACATCGTGCACGCGACCGTGGCGGCCCTCAAGGGCCTGCAGCGTCCCGAGGAGATCGCGGCTCGCCGTGGTCTGCCCCTCGAGGACGTCGCCCCCGCGGCTCTCCTTCGTGCGCGTGCGGGAGCGGGTGCGTAATGGCACAGCTCAAGATCACGCAGACGAAGTCGTACATCGGCAGCAAGCAGAACCACCGCGACACCCTGCGTTCCCTTGGTCTCAAGGGCATCAACACGCAGGTCGTCAAGGAGGACCGCCCCGAGTTCCGCGGCATGGTGCAGACCGTCCGCCACCTCGTGACGGTTGAGGAGGTCGACTGACATGGCGGAGCAGAACCCGCTGAAGGTCCACAACCTCCGGCCCGCCCCGGGCGCCAAGACCGCCAAGACCCGTGTGGGTCGTGGTGAGGCGTCCAAGGGTAAGACCGCTGGTCGTGGTACCAAGGGCACCAAGGCCCGTTACCAGGTTCCGGAGCGCTTCGAGGGTGGCCAGATGCCCCTCCACATGCGTCTCCCGAAGCTCAAGGGCTTCAAGAACCCGTTCAAGACCGAGTTCCAGGTCGTGAACCTCGACAAGCTGAGCGCGCTGTTCCCCGAGGGTGGCGAGGTCACCGTCGAGGCCCTCGTGGCCAAGGGTGCGGTTCGCAAGAACAGCCTCGTCAAGGTCCTCGGCCAGGGTGAGGTCACCGTGGCGCTGCAGGTGACGGTCGACGCCGTCTCCGGCTCCGCCAAGGAGAAGATCACCGCCGCCGGCGGTACCGTCACCGAGCTCGTCTGATTCCCTCGGACGTGTCGATGACATGAGCGATTCCCAGCCGGGGATGCCCCACAAAAGGGGCATCCCCGGTTGGTCGTTCCAAGGGGGGCACGGTCGCCGGTAAGGTGGCGTGCACTGTCTAAGCTCCGTGCGGCCTGGCCGCACGGTTTTCTTGACTGATACGTATTCGTCGAACCTCAGACCACCACCTCTGGCGCACGCGCGCGGGGGTCGCAGGAGGCACCGTGCTCACCGCGTTCGCCCGGGCGTTCAAGACGCCCGACCTGCGCAAGAAGCTGCTCTTCACGCTCGGCATCATCGTGATCTACCGGGTGGGTACGCATGTGCCGATCCCCGGTATCGACTACAAGAACGTCCAGACCTGCATCGACAACGCGAATGCGAACCAGGGTCTGTTCGGTCTCGTCAACATGTTCAGCGGTGGCGCGCTGCTGCAGATCACGATCTTCGCGCTCGGCATCATGCCGTACATCACGGCGAGCATCATTCTGCAGCTGCTGACCGTGGTGATCCCGCGACTCGAGGCCCTCAAGAAGGAGGGCCAGGCCGGCACAGCGAAGATCACGCAGTACACGCGCTATCTGACCATCGCGCTCGCGATCCTGCAGGGCACCGGCCTGGTGGCCACCGCCCGCACCGGCTCCCTCTTCTCGGGCTGCCCCGTCGCCAGCGAGATCGTTCCCGACCAGTCGATCTTCGTCACCATCACGATGGTCATCACGATGACCGCCGGTACGGCCTGTGTCATGTGGCTCGGTGAGCTCATCACCGACCGCGGCATCGGCAACGGCATGTCCATCCTGATGTTCATCTCGATCGCCGCCACCTTCCCCAGCGCCCTCTGGGCGATCAAGCAGCAGGGCGACCTGGCGGGCGGCTGGATCGAGTTCGGCACCGTGATCGCGGTCGGTCTGGTCATGGTCGGTCTGGTGGTCTTCGTCGAGCAGGCGCAGCGCCGCATTCCGGTCCAGTACGCGAAGCGCATGATCGGCCGCCGGTCCTACGGCGGAACGTCGACGTACATTCCGCTGAAGGTCAATCAGGCGGGCATCATCCCTGTGATCTTCGCCTCCTCACTGCTCTACATTCCGGCCCTGGTCGCCCAGTTCGCGGGCGGCAACTCGGGATGGAAGACGTGGATCGAGGCGAACCTGACCAAGGGTGACCATCCGATTTACATCGCCACGTACTTCATCCTGATCGTCTTCTTCGCCTTCTTCTACGTCGCGATCTCCTTCAACCCCGAGGAAGTCGCCGACAACATGAAGAAGTATGGTGGCTTCATCCCGGGCATCCGGGCTGGCCGCCCGACCGCTGAGTACCTGAGTTACGTACTCAACCGGATCACGTGGCCGGGTTCGCTGTATCTGGGACTGATCGCTCTTGTGCCGACGATGGCGTTGGTGGGCTTCCAGGCAAACCAGAACTTCCCGTTCGGCGGGACGAGCATCCTCATCATCGTGGGTGTGGGTCTGGAAACCGTGAAGCAGATCGAGAGCCAGCTCCAGCAGCGCAATTACGAAGGGTTCCTCCGCTGATGCGAATCGTCCTCGTCGGGCCGCCCGGTGCGGGCAAGGGAACGCAGGCCGCGTTCCTCGCCAAGAACCTGTCGATCCCGCACATCTCCACGGGCGACCTCTTCCGTGCCAACATCAGCCAGGGCACGGAGCTGGGCAAGCAGGCGAAGGCGTACATGGACGCCGGAAACCTCGTTCCCGACGAGGTGACCATCGGCATGGCGAAGGACCGCATGGCGCAGCCGGACGCCGAGAACGGCTTCCTGCTCGACGGTTTCCCGCGCAACGTGTCGCAGGCCGAGGCGCTCGACGTGGCCCTCAAGGCCGACGACGTGAAGCTCGACGCGGTCCTGGACCTCGAGGTCCCCGAGGACGAGGTCGTCAAGCGCATCGCGGGCCGCCGCATCTGCCGCAACGACTCGAGCCACGTCTTCCACGTGACGTACTCCCAGCCGAAGGCCGAGGGCGTCTGCGACGTCTGTGGCGGCGAGCTATACCAGCGCGAGGACGACAGCGAGGACACCGTCCGCAAGCGCCTCGAGGTCTACCACACGCAGACCGAGCCGATCATCGACTACTACCGGACCCAGGGTCTGGTCGTCACGATCTCCGCGCTCGGCAAGGTGGACGAGGTCACGGAGCGCGCGATGGACGCCCTCAAGGGCGACAAGTAATCAGTACGCTGTTCGGCCGCGGTGCCCGTCGGGGGACCGCGGCCGTACTGTTGTCTACGTACCCGGCGCGAGTACGTAGCCGGTTTGTCGACGGATGACGGAGAGCGGAAGTCCCATGGTGCAGATCAAGACCCCCGAGCAGATCGCGAAGATGCGTGAGGCGGGCCTTGTCGTCGCCGCGATCCACGCCGCGACCCGTGAGGCCGCGGTGCCCGGCGCCACCACGAAGGATCTGGACGACGTCGCCCGCAAGGTGATCGCCGAGCACGGCGCGAAGTCGAACTTCCTCGGGTACGGCGGCTTCCCCGCCACGATCTGCACCTCGGTCAACGAGGTCGTCGTGCACGGCATCCCCGACGACAAGACCGTCCTGAAGGACGGCGACATCATCTCCATCGACGCGGGCGCGATCATCGACGGCTGGCACGGTGACGCGGCCTACACGGCGTTCGTGGGCACCGGTCACGCTCCGGAGCTCGTCGAGCTCTCCCGGGTGACCGAGGAGTCGATGTGGGCCGGCATCGCGGCCATGAAGCAGGGCAACCGCCTCATCGACATCTCGCGCGCCATCGAGACGTACATCCGCCGCCAGCCCAAGCCGGGCGGCGGCAAGTACGGGATCGTCGAGGACTACGGCGGCCACGGCATCGGCACCGAGATGCACATGGACCCGCACCTCCTGAACTACGTCGAGCGCCGCCGCGGCAAGGGCCCCAAGCTGGTCCCCGGCTTCTGCCTGGCCATCGAGCCGATGGTCTCCCTCGGCACCCCCCGCACGGAGGTCCTGGAGGACGACTGGACCGTCATCACGACGGACGGCACCTGGTCCTCGCACTGGGAGCACTCCATCGCGCTGACGGAGGAGGGCCCGCTGGTCCTCACGGCACCGGACTGCGGCAGGGCGAAGCTGGCGGAGTACGGGGTCACGGCCGCGCCGGATCCGCTGGGCTGAGCCTTGATTTCCGCGGTGTGCGGCAGTGGCGCCTCCTTGCTTAAGGATCTTGCTCGTGGGGCAGACTTTCTCGATTCGTCTTTCCGAGTGCACTGACGTAGACTGACGCGTCGGCTCTCGTGCATCCGTGTGTCTGCATTCGGTGTACGAAGTCGATCAAGGTAGTCGATTCGAAGGGCGAAGCGTGGCCAAGAAGCAAGGTGCCATCGAGATCGAAGGCACTGTCGTCGAGTCTCTTCCGAACGCCATGTTCAAGGTGGAGCTCCAGAACGGCCACCAGGTCCTGGCACACATCAGTGGCAAGATGCGCATGCACTACATCCGCATCCTCCCTGACGACCGGGTCGTGGTGGAGCTGTCTCCGTACGACCTGACCCGTGGCCGGATCGTCTACCGGTACAAGTAGATCTTGCCCGCATCCCGCTCGCGCGGGGTGGTGGCACTGACCCGGAGAACCTCACCCAATGAAGGTCAAGCCGAGCGTCAAGAAGATCTGCGACAAGTGCAGGGTGATCCGCCGTCACGGCCGGGTCATGATCATCTGCGACAACCCGCGCCACAAGCAGCGCCAGGGCTGACGCACGACTGCAGTTCGCAGATTTTCGCGCGACGCACGTAAGTAGATACGCAGGACCCGTCCCTCTTCAGATCCATCGGTAATGGAGGGCGACACCCCCGGTCGGAGGCCGGGGACCCAGTACGTACCGACCCTTTTCCAGCAAGAGGGGACGGCGGCTGGGAGTGGTTCTGCTGAAGACCTCCGAAGAATCAACAGGAGCCATGAATGGCACGCGTTGAAGGTGTTGACCTCCCGCGCGAGAAGCGCATCGAGGTCGCCCTCACCTACGTGTTCGGCATCGGCCGCACGCTGGCCCAGCAGACGCTGGACGCCACCGAGGTGGACCGCAACACCCGCGTCCGTGATCTGACCGAGGAAGACCTCGTCAAGATCCGTGAGTACGTGGACGCCAACATCAAGACCGAGGGTGACCTCCGTCGCGAGATCCAGGCCGACATCCGCCGCAAGGTCGAGATCGGTTGCTACCAGGGTCTCCGTCACCGTCGTGGTCTGCCGGTCCGCGGTCAGCGCACCAGCACGAACGCCCGCACCCGCAAGGGCCCGCGTCGCGCCATCGCCGGTAAGAAGAAGCCGGGCAAGAAGTAGTCCTCGCTCAGCGGTCTATCGACAGCTGACGCTGCAGGACCGACCACCTCCCGTAGGAGTTATAGATGCCCCCCAAGGGTCGTCAGGGCGCTGCCAAGAAGGTGCGCCGCAAGGAAAAGAAGAACGTTGCCCACGGGCACGCTCACATCAAGAGCACGTTCAACAACACGATCGTGTCCATCACGGACCCGACCGGCAACGTGATCTCGTGGGCCTCCGCCGGCCACGTCGGCTTCAAGGGCTCGCGCAAGTCCACGCCGTTCGCCGCGCAGATGGCTGCCGAGTCGGCCGCCCGCCGCGCGCAGGAGCACGGCATGCGCAAGGTCGACGTGTTCGTCAAGGGTCCCGGCTCCGGCCGTGAGACCGCGATCCGCTCCCTCCAGGCCACCGGCCTCGAGGTCGGCTCGATCCAGGACGTGACGCCCACGCCGCACAACGGCTGCCGTCCGCCCAAGCGCCGCCGCGTCTGACGCACGGTTGTCTTAGGTTTTCGGGCGGTACGGCTCTTCGGAGGCGTGCCGCCCGTACCCTTGAAATACCTCAGGGCATCAAATAGTGGGTGCCCCTGACTGAAGGAATCACTTCATGCTGATCGCTCAGCGTCCCTCGTTGACCGAAGAGGTCGTCGACGAATTCCGCTCCCGGTTCGTGATCGAGCCGCTGGAGCCGGGCTTCGGCTACACCCTCGGCAACTCCCTGCGCCGCACGCTCCTCTCGTCGATCCCCGGCGCTGCTGTCACCAGCATCCGCATCGACGGTGTCCTGCACGAGTTCACCACCGTGCCGGGCGTCAAGGAGGATGTCACCGACCTGATCCTCAACATCAAGCAGCTGGTCGTCTCCTCGGAGCACGACGAGCCGGTCGTGATGTACCTGCGCAAGCAGGGCCCGGGTCTGGTCACCGCCGCCGACATCGCGCCCCCGGCCGGTGTCGAGGTGCACAACCCCGACCTCGTCCTCGCCACGCTCAACGGCAAGGGCAAGCTGGAGATGGAGCTGACCGTCGAGCGCGGTCGCGGCTACGTCTCCGCCGTGCAGAACAAGCAGGTCGGCCAGGAGATCGGCCGCATTCCGGTCGACTCGATCTACTCGCCGGTCCTCAAGGTCACGTACAAGGTCGAGGCCACGCGTGTCGAGCAGCGCACCGACTTCGACAAGCTGATCGTCGACGTCGAGACCAAGCAGGCGATGCGTCCCCGTGACGCCATGGCCTCCGCCGGCAAGACGCTGGTCGAGCTCTTCGGTCTCGCCCGTGAGCTCAACATCGACGCCGAGGGCATCGACATGGGCCCGTCCCCCACGGACGCCGCTCTCGCCGCTGATCTCGCCCTGCCGATCGAGGAGCTCGAGCTCACCGTTCGGTCGTACAACTGCCTCAAGCGCGAGGGCATCCACTCCGTGGGTGAGCTCGTCGCCCGTTCCGAGGCGGACCTGCTCGACATTCGCAACTTCGGTGCGAAGTCGATCGACGAGGTCAAGATGAAGCTCAATGGCATGGGCCTTGCGCTGAAGGACTCGCCTCCCGGCTTCGACCCGACCGCTGCCGCTGACGCCTTCGGGGCTGACGACGACGCGGACGCGGGCTTCGTCGAGACCGAGCAGTACTGACCTCGGGACTGACGGTCTGAGTTTGGCTGCGCGCGCGTTTCGGTTGCTCGCGCAGTTCCCCGCGCCCCTTACGGGGCGCGGTCCACTGACCCCGGTACCTGATACGGCCGGGGCAGATCACTAGGAGAAACACCATGCCGAAGCCCACCAAGGGTGCCCGTCTGGGCGGCAGCGCCGCGCACGAGAAGCTCCTGCTGGCGAACCTCGCCAAGCAGCTCTTCGAGTACGGCCGCATCACCACCACCGAGGCGAAGGCCCGTCGTCTGCGTCCCTACGCGGAGCGTCTGGTCACCAAGGCGAAGAAGGGTGACCTTCACAACCGCCGCCAGGTGCTGTCCGTCATCACCGACAAGAGCATCGTGCACACGCTCTTCACGGAGATCGGCCCGCGCTACGAGAACCGCCCCGGTGGTTACACCCGCATCACCAAGATCGGTAACCGTCGTGGCGACAACGCGCCCATGGCGATCATCGAGCTGGTCGAGGCCCTGACCGTGGCCCAGGAGGCCACCGGTGAGGCCGAGGCCGCCACGAAGCGCTCCGCCAAGGACGCCGAGACCGCCGACGCCAAGGTCGACACGGTCAAGGCCGACGAGGCCGCCGAGGAGTCGAAGGACGCGTAAGCGTTCTGCTGGGGACCGCGCGTCGTCGGCTGCGGCCTCGCCGTGGCTCGTCGCGCGGTTCCCCGCGCCCCTTCAGGGCGTCGCGGGTCCGCCCCTTACCGGGGTGGGCCCGCATTTTTGTTGCCTGAGAGGAACCACGAGTGAGTGACGAAGTAGAGCCCGGGTTCGTGCGGGTGCGCCTTGACCTGTCGTACGACGGCAAGGACTTCTCCGGCTGGGCCAAGCAGCGGCAGGGGCAGCGGACCGTCCAGGGGGAGATCGAGACGGCGCTGCGGACCGTGACGCGGTCGCAGGAGACGTACGAGCTGACCGTGGCCGGGCGGACCGACAGCGGGGTGCACGCGCGGGGGCAGGTCGCCCACGTCGATCTGCCCGAGAGCGTGTGGGCCGAGCACAGCGACAAGCTGCTGCGCAGGCTCGCCGGACGGCTTCCGCACGACGTGCGGGTGTGGAAGGTGGCCGAGGCGCCCGCCGGGTTCAACGCGCGGTTCGCCGCCGTGTGGCGGCGCTACGCCTACCGCGTGACCGACCACCCGGGCGGCGTCGACCCGCTGCTGCGCGGCCATGTGCTGTGGCACGACTGGGAGTTGGACCTCGACGCGATGAACGCCGCCGCGGAGCACCTGGTCGGGGAACACGACTTCGCCGCCTACTGCAAGAAGCGCGAGGGCGCCACGACCATCCGTACGCTGCAGGAACTGCGCTGGGAGCGGCGGCCCGACGGAATCCTCGAAGCCACCGTGCGGGCCGACGCCTTCTGCCACAACATGGTGCGGTCGCTGGTCGGCGCCATGCTGTTCGTGGGGGACGGGCACCGGCCCGTGGACTGGCCGGGGAAGGTGCTCGAAGCGGGGGTGCGGGACTCCGCCGTGCATGTGGTGCGCCCGCACGGGCTCACCCTGGAGGAGGTCGGCTATCCCGCCGACGAGCTGCTCGCCGCGCGCAGCAGGGAAGCCAGGAACAAGCGGACGCTGCCCGGGGCCGGGTGCTGCTGAGCCCCGGCCGGGCGACGGGGGAGCGGGACTACTGCGGGGCCTCGGCGGCGGCCGAGGCCTGGGCCTCGCCCCGCTGGTTGATGCGCTGGAAGGCGAAGCGGGCCAGGTCGTCGCCGACGCCGTAGGCCTTGCGGTCCGACGTCGTCACGTTCTTGCCGCTGGTGTAGCCCGTGGTGGTGAAGTACGCGTAGCGGCCCTGGGAGTTGTAGGTGCCGCGGCACACGCCCGTACGGCAGAAGGCGGGCACGCCCTTGCCGGGCAGGGCGTCGACCAGGCCCTTCTCCACCTCGTCCTTGACCTTGGTGGCGTCGGACGTGGTGTCGAAGACGGCGACGCCGACCGTGACGGCGATGCCGTCCCTGATGTAGCTGGCGCGGATCAGGCGCGTGCAGTCGTGCCGGGCGAGGACCGAGCCGAGGGCGCTCTGCGTGACGGACGTGCACTTCGCGGTGGAGTCGGTCGCGCCCTTCTTGTAGACGTGCTCGCCCGACCGCAGGGACCTGCCGGGGAAGAGTCCCTCGGGGGTGAGCGGCGCCTTGTCCTTCTTGGCGCTGGAGATGAAGTCCTTGGGGTCCGGCGGGGGCGGCGGCGTGGTCGCCTCGAAGGACGGTTCGGCGTCCTTGCTCGCGCCGGGGATGTCGGCGGCAGTCGGCAGTTCGCTCGCGGGTTTGTTCGACGTGGTGTCGCCGTCGCCGTTCGCGGAGACGACCGTGAGGGCCACGGCCGCCGCGATGCCGACCGTGGCGAAGGCTCCGCCGCCGATCAGCAGCCACTTGCGGCGGCGGGCGCGCGCCTCGGAGGCCTCGGCGAGTGCCGCCCAGTCGGGCGTGGGACCGCCGCCGGGTCCGCCCGTTCCCCCCGGACCCCACTGAGGTCCCCCTTGCCCAAAGCTCATGGGCGGCATCTTAGACGGGCGGTCGGGGATGTTGAGCCGGGGTTGCACGGGGTGCCCGGCCTAGCCTGAGACGTATGGATACGGGCAGAACGGCTGTGAGCGGGTGGTTGTCCCGGCCGGCCGAGTGGCAGGTCCGGTGGGTCCTCGGGGCGGTCCTCGTCGCCGGGGTGATCCGGGTGGGCCTGGCGGCTCCGGGCGGCGGGATGGACAACGCCATCGTGGTGCGGGCCGCCGAGGCGTGGCTGGCGGGCCGGTCGCCCTACGCCGACCGGCACTTCCTCTATCTGCCGGGCGCGGTGCTCGCCGCGGTGCCGCAGGCGGTGCTCCCGGAGTCCGTCGTGCGCTTCCTCGTCCCCGCGGGGGTCGTGGGCTCGCTCGTCTTCGGGTGGGGGTGCGCGCTGCGGATCCACGGGATCGCGTGGCGCAGCCGGTTCGCGGTCCTCGGGCTGCTCGCGCTCGCCGTCGGATTCGCGCCGTTCGGCCACCTCATCGACCTCGGCAACTGGACCGTGGCGTCGGCGGCCGCGCTGCCGCTCGCGCTGCTGCTGGTGTGCCGGGGGAGGTGGGTGGCGGCGGGCCTGGTGATCGGGGCCGCCGTCGCCGTGAAGCCGCTGCTCGTGCCGGTGGTGCTGCTCTTCGTCTTCGCGCGGCGGTGGCGGGCGCTGGGCGCCGCGGTGCTGGTGCCGGCGGTGGTGTCGGCGGGGTCGGCGCTGGCCATGCCGGACCCGGCGGGGTTCTTCACGCGGACGCTGCCGTTCCTGCTGCGGGGCGACGACACCTTCGTACGGCTCTACGAGGCATCGCCCGGTGCGGTCCTGCCGCGGCTCGGGGTGCCGCAGGGGGCGGCGTCGCTGCTCGCCTTCGCGGCCGCGGGGGCGGGGGTGTGGTGCGCGTGGCGGCGCTGGGGGAGCGGCGGGCCGCGGGAGCCGCGGGTGGTCGAGACGGCCGTGATGCTGATGCTGGCGGCGTTCCTGGTGTCCAGGCCGTCGTACGACCACTATCTGGTCGTCGTCGTGCCCCTGCTGCTCGCGGGGGTGCTCGTGCCGGGGGCCGCGGCCGGGGGAAAGTGGTTCTGGCTGGCGCTCGTCCCGCAGGTTCCCGGGTTCACCTGGCCCTGGCTCGAACCCGGCACCCGGCGGGCCTTCAAGGACTCCGCCACCCTGTGTGTACTGGCCTTCACGGTCGCGCGGTCCTGTCTGCGGCCGACGGCGGTTGATCCGGCCGGTGCGGAACCGTCCGAGTCGGCGGAGTCGGCGGTGCCGGTCTCCAGGGCCGCGTTTTGACCCGTACGGGGCGGCGCGGGTACTCTCGGAGACTGTTATGCGTATTGGTGTCATCGTTCTCACGCGAAGGGCCCATACGTAGGTTCCCTGGAGCAGTTACCAGTGGCTCGCATACGGGCAGCGTACCCGGCATTGTGGGCCCCAGCTGCATGATCGCTTCCTGGGTGCCGTGTGTCTGGACCCCATCCACTGAAGAAGCGAAGGCTACGAAGTGCGTACGTACAGCCCCAAGCCCGGCGATGTGACCCGTCAGTGGCACGTCATCGACGCTCAGGACATCGTCCTGGGTCGTCTGGCGACCACCGCCGCCACCCTCCTGCGCGGCAAGCACAAGCCGATCTACGCCCCCCACGTTGACACCGGTGACTTCGTCATCATCATCAACGCGGAGAAGGTGCACCTCTCCGGCAACAAGAAGACCCAGAAGATGGCGTACCGCCACTCCGGCTACCCGGGCGGTCTGCGCTCCGTCCGTTACGACGAGCTGCTCGACAAGAACCCCGAGAAGGCCGTCGAGAAGGCCGTCAAGGGCATGCTCCCCAAGAACACCCTGGGCCGTCAGATGCTCTCGAAGCTGAAGGTCTACGCGGGCGACCAGCACCCGCACGGCGCTCAGCAGCCGGTCCCGTTCGAGATCACCCAGGTCGCGCAGTAGTTCCGGCCACCACCCCCCAAAGACGTAAGAAATTCTGAGGAGAATCGTGGCCGAGACCACCGTTGAGCAGCCGGTCGAAGAGACCGAGGTTGTTGACGTCGAGCAGTACACCACCGAGTCCGAGGTCCCCGTCGAGGGCGAGTACACCTCCGAGTCGAACGCCGCGCGCTTCGGCGACCCGCAGCCGGCCGCCGGCCTGGGCCGTCGCAAGAACGCCATCGCCCGCGTCCGGATCGTCCCGGGCACCGGCAAGTGGAAGGTCAACGGGCGCACGCTCGAGGACTACTTCCCGAACAAGGTCCACCAGCAGGAAGTCAACGAGCCCTTCAAGGTGCTCGAGCTCGACAACCGCTACGACGTCATCGCCCGCATCTCGGGTGGCGGCGTCTCCGGTCAGGCCGGTGCGCTCCGTCTCGGTGTCGCCCGTGCGCTGAACGAGGCCGACGTCGACAACAACCGCGCCGCCCTCAAGAAGGCCGGTTACCTCAAGCGTGACGACCGTGCGGTCGAGCGCAAGAAGGCCGGTCTCAAGAAGGCCCGCAAGGCCCCGCAGTACAGCAAGCGCTAATCGCTGCCTGCTCGTACTTTCCGTTCGCCCCGGCGGCACTCACCGTGCTGCCGGGGCGTTCGGCTATCAGGAACCCCTGGGGTCCTGGAACTGTCTGAGTTCTGGGACTCTCTTCCCAGGGGTTCATGGTTTTTCTGGAACGTTCGGAGGACAGCAGTGGGACGACTCTTCGGCACGGACGGCGTGCGTGGTGTCGCCAACGCGGATCTGACGGCCGAGCTCGCGCTCGGACTCTCCGTGGCGGCGGCGCACGTACTGGCCGAGGCGGGCACCTTTGAAGGCCATCGCGCGGTGGCGGTGGTCGGGCGTGACCCGCGCGCGTCCGGGGAGTTCCTGGAGGCCGCGGTGGTCGCGGGCCTCGCGAGCGCGGGCGTGGACGTCCTGCGCGTCGGTGTGCTGCCCACCCCCGCGGTGGCGCATCTCACCGGTGCGCTGGGCGCCGACCTCGGTGTGATGCTCTCCGCCAGTCACAACGCCATGCCCGACAACGGCATCAAGTTTTTCGCCCGCGGCGGCCACAAGCTCGCCGACGAGCTGGAGGACCGCATCGAGTCCGTCTACGAGGAGCACCGCACCGGCGCCCCGTGGCAGCGGCCCACCGGCTCCGGCGTCGGCCGCGTGACCTCGTACGACCAGGGCCTCGACCAGTACGTGGCCCACCTCATCGGGGTCCTTCCGAACCGCCTCGACGGGCTGAAGATCGTCCTCGACGAGGCGCACGGCGCCGCCGCCCGCGTGTCGCCGGAGGCCTTCGCGCGCGCCGGTGCCGAGGTCATCACGATCGGCGCCCAGCCCGACGGTCTGAACATCAACGACGGGTGCGGTTCCACGCACCTGGAGCTGCTCAAGGCCGCCGTCGTCGAGCACAAGGCCGACTTCGGCGTGGCGCACGACGGGGACGCCGACCGGTGCCTCGCCGTGGACCACACGGGCGCGGAGGTCGACGGGGACCAGATCCTCGCCGTGCTCGCCCTCGCCATGCGGGAGCACGGCACGCTGCGCCACGACACCGTTGTCGCCACGGTCATGTCGAACCTCGGCTTCAAGCTCGCCATGGAGGCCCAGGGGCTCTCGATGGTGCAGACCGCCGTCGGCGACCGGTACGTGTTGGAGTCGATGAAGGAGCACGGCTTCGCCCTCGGCGGCGAGCAGTCCGGGCACGTGATCGTCCTGGACCACGCGACGACCGGTGACGGCACGCTGACCGGACTGCTGCTCGCGGCGCGGGTCGCCGAGACCGGGCGGACGCTGAAGGACCTGGCCGGCGTCATGGAGCGGCTTCCGCAGGTCCTGATCAACGTGCCGGACGTCGACAGGACGCGGGTGAAGACCTCGCCGGAGCTCGCGGCCGCCGTGGCCGACGCCGAGCGTGAGCTGGGCTCCACGGGGCGTGTGCTGCTGCGCCCCTCCGGGACCGAGCCGCTGGTGCGGGTGATGGTCGAGGCCGCCGACATCGAGCAGGCCCGGTCCGTGGCCGGGCGCCTGGCCGACGTGGTGAAGTCGGCGCTGGGCTAGGGCCTCTGTCGGGCTAGGGCCTTGGTGACGTCCTGGCCGTCCGGCGGTGCTGCGCGGCCCAGAGGAGCTTCTGGGCGAGCAGCGTCGCCGTACCGGCCAGGACGATGCCGAGCAGGTTGAGGAAGAGCTGCTCCGTGGAGCCCCAGGCCTGCCTGTACTCGCTGTAGCTGAAGGCGACCGCGGCGTTCGCCGCCGCGGGGACCGTCGTCACGGAGATCGCCACGCCGACCAGGGCGCCCGACTTCGCCGACGTGAGCGAGAGCGTGCCCGCGATGCCCGCGAGGACCGCCACCACGAACGAGAACCAGTCGGGGCGGTAGATGAAGTTCGTGTTGGGGCGCTCCGCCTGCAGGGCGCTGTCGCTGAACAGGTGCACGGCGTCCATGAAGTAGCTGAACCCGGCCGTCGCCACCATCGCCACCGCGAAGCCCACGAGCAGCGCGGTCAGCGAGCGCGCGGCCAGCCGGGGAGCGCGCTGGACGAGGGCCGTGCAGAACCCGGTGAGCGGGCCGAACTCCGGGCCCACCGCCATCGCGCCCACGATCAGGATCGCGTTGTCGAGCACGACGCCGCAGGCCGCGATCATCGTGGCGAGCGTGATGAACGCGACGTAGGTGACGGAGAGCGTCGACTCCTCGTGGGTGGCGTCCGCCAGGTGCTCCCAGAGCACCGCGTCCGCCCCCTCGCCCGGCGCGTCGTCCTCCGCCTTGTCGGCGCGCTGGGACAGGGAGAGGTCGATGGTCTCCACCGCGATCGACCCCGACTCGTCGATCCCGAGCGCGCGCAGGCCGCCGAGCAGGCCGTCGCCCGCCTCGCGGGCCACGTCGCACATGACCACGTCCCCCGCGGGGTCGCGGGCGGCGCCCGGCATCACGACGAGGTGCGTGGCGCCGACCGTGCGCTCGACGAGGCGCACCACCTCGTCCGTGGCGGTCGGCGGCGTGATCAGGCGCAGGTGCAGCATGAGCGCAGGTTAGCGGGGCCGGGCCGCGCCGTGGAGCGGAGGATCTCAGAGCCTGTCATTCAGAGTTTGCGCAGGCTCAGGCGCTGCACCTTGTGGTCGGCGCCCTTGCGCACGACGAGCGTGGCGCGGCTGCGGGTCGGGGCCACGTTCTCCACCAGGTTGAGCTTGTTGACGGTGCGCCAGGTGGTCCGGGCGTAGTCGAGGGCTTCCTCCTCCGACACCTGCGTGTACTTGCGGAAGTACGAGGACGGGTCCTGGAAGGCCGTCTGGCGCAGCTTCTTGAAGCGGTTGAGGTACCAGCGCTCGATGTCGTCGGCGCGGGCGTCGACGTACACGCTGAAGTCGAAGTAGTCCGCGAGGCCCACGCGGGTGCGGCCGTCCTTGCCCGGGAGCGCGGGCTGCAGGACGTTCAGGCCCTCGACGATGAGGATGTCGGGGCGGCGGACCGTGAGGCGCCGGTCCGGCACGATGTCGTAGATCAGGTGGGAGTAGACGGGCGCCGTCACCTCGTCCTTGCCCGCCTTGATGTCCGCGACGAAACGGGTGAGCGCGCGCCGGTCGTACGACTCGGGGAAACCCTTGCGGGACATCAGGCCCCGGGCCTCCAGCTCCTTCGTGGGCAGCAGGAAACCGTCGGTCGTGACGCGCTCCACGCGCGGGTGCTCCGGCCAGCGGGAGAGCAGCGCCTGCAGGAGCCGGGCGACGGTGGACTTGCCGACCGCCACGGAGCCGGCGACCCCTATGACGAAGGGGGTGCCGGACTGGGACCCCTTCTCGCCGAGGAAGGTGTTGAGGGCGCCGCGCAGGCCGTCCGTCGCGCCGACGTAGAGGTTGAGCAGGCGGGAGAGCGGCAGGTAGATGTCGCGGACCTCGTCCAGGTCGATGACATCGCCGAGGCCGCGCAGCTGCTCCACCTCATCCGCCGTGAGCGGCAGAGGCGTCTTCTCGCGAAGCGCGCTCCACTCGGTGCGGGTGAGGTCGACGTAGGGAGTCGCCTCCGGCCTGGGCCGGTGGGCGCTCCGGGGTGCCGTCGGGGGCACGGAGACCGAAGGGATCACAGTCCATTGTTACGGCTGTTTGAACGGGACGGGGGGCGGGGTGGGGGGTGGGGTGTGTCACGCTGAGCCGGTGATTATTGGGGTTGGCATCGACGTCGCGGAGATCGAACGGTTCGCGGCGGCGCTGGAACGGACGCCGGGGATGGCCGAACGCCTCTTCGTGGAGAGCGAGTTGCTGCTGCCGGGCGGCGAACGGCGTGGCATCGCCTCACTGGCGGCCCGCTTCGCGGCGAAGGAGGCACTGGCCAAGGCGCTGGGCGCGCCGAGCGGCCTGCGCTGGACGGACGCCGAGGTGTACGTCGAGGAGAGCGGCCGGCCGAGGGTCCGGGTGCGGGGCACGGTGGCCGAGCGGGCGTCCGCCCTTGGCGTCCGCTCGTGGCACGTGTCGTTGAGCCATGACGCGGGGGTGGCTTCGGCGGTGGTGGTGGCGGAGGGGTAGCGGGGCGCCTGTGGTCCCGGCGCGGAGCGGTGGGCCTGTTCCTCCCCGCGGAGGCAGACTGGGCCCCATGCGGACTGCGTACAGCGTGGAAAAGGTCAGGGCCGGTGAACGGGCGCTCATGGCCCGGGGGCCGGAAGGCGTGCTGATGCAGCGCGCGGCGGCGGGCCTCGCCGCCGAGTGCGCGCGCCTGCTCGGCAAGGTCTACGGGGCGAGGGTCACGCTCCTCGTGGGCAGCGGGGACAACGGGGGCGACGCCCTGTACGCGGGGGCCCGCCTCGCCCGCCGCGGCGCCGGAGTCAGCGCCGTACTCCTCGCCCCGGACCGCACGCACCCCACGGGGCTCGCCGCGCTGCGGGCCGCCGGGGGCGTGGTGGTGGGCGCCGACGAGGAGCGGGCCGAGGCCGTGGTGGCCCGGGCCGGGCTCGTCGTCGACGGCATCGTGGGGATCGGCGGCCGGGGCGGACTCCGGGAGCCCGCCGCCCGGCTGATCGGCGCGGTGCGCGAGGAGGCGACGGTCGTCGCCGTGGACCTGCCGAGCGGGGTCGACGCCGATACGGGCGAGGTGCCGGGCGACGCGGTGCGCGCCGATGTGACGGTGACCTTCGGGACGTACAAGCCGGGGCTGTTGATCGCCCCGGGCCGGGAGTACGCCGGTGCCGTGCGGCTCGTCGACATCGGGCTCGAACTCGCGGCCGACGAGGCCGAACTGGAGGCCCTGCACTTCGCCGACGTGGCCGGGCTGCTGCCCGTGCCGGGCGGGGAGAGCGACAAGTACCGGCGGGGCGTCGTCGGGGTCGTCGCCGGTTCGGCCCGGTATCCGGGCGCCGCCGTGCTCGCCGTGGCGGGCGCGCTGCGCGGCGGCGCGGGCGCCGTGCGGTATGTGGGGCCCGCCGCGGACGCCGTCATCGCGCGGTTCCCCGAGACGCTGGTGTCCGCGGGTCCGCCGGCGAAGGCGGGGCGCGTGCAGGCCTGGGTCGTGGGGCCGGGGCTCGGGGA
The DNA here is from genome assembly GCF_055609205.1 of Streptomyces sp. NPDC036815. Taxonomy (NCBI): domain Bacteria; kingdom Bacillati; phylum Actinomycetota; class Actinomycetes; order Kitasatosporales; family Streptomycetaceae; genus Streptomyces; species Streptomyces sp. NPDC036815. The sequence goes on from NZ_JBVJPW010000005.1 coordinate 237,348, forward strand.
CGACGAGGAGCGGCTGCGGGACGTGGTCGCCGCCGACGTGCCGGTGCTCATCGACGCCGACGGGCTGCGGCTCGCGGGGCAGGAGGCGGTACGGGCCCGGCGCGCGCCCACGCTCCTGACGCCGCACGCGGGCGAGGCCGCCGCGCTGCTCGCGGTGGCGCGCGAGGAGGTCGAGGCGGGGCGGCTCTCCGCCGTGCGGGAACTGGCGCGGCGGTACGGGGCGACGGCGCTCCTGAAGGGGTCCACCACGCTGGTGGCGTCGGCCGAGGGTCCCGTGCGCGTCAACCCCACGGGTACCGCCTGGCTGGCCACGGCGGGCAGCGGCGACGTGCTGTCCGGGCTCGCCGGGTCCCTGCTCGCGGCGGGCCTCGGGGCGTGGGACGCCGGGTCCGTGGCCGCGTATCTGCACGGTCTTGCCGGGCGGCGCGCGGCGGACGGCGCCCCGGCGAGTGCCCAGGACGTGGCCGACGCGATTCCCGCCGTGTGGCGGGAGGTCCGCAGGCCCGGGTAGTCGAGCCGCGGAGCGGGCCGGAGTCGGCGCCCGGCGGGGGCTGTCGGCGGGCTCTGAGACACTTGTCCGCGATGAACGAGACAGCCCCTTTCCGTGTCCGCGCCGAGATCGACCTCGACGCCCTCCGCGCCAACGTGCGCTCGCTGCGCGCCCACGCGCCGGACGCCGCGTTCATGGCCGTGGTGAAGGCGGACGCGTACGGACACGGGATGGTGCCCTGCGCCAGGGCCGCCCGCCAGGCGGGCGCCACCTGGATCGGCACCGCCACACCGGAGGAGGCCCTGGCCGTGCGCGCGGCGGGCGTGCCCGGGCGGATCATGTGCTGGCTGTGGACGCCGGGCGGCCCCTGGCGCGAGGGCATCGAGGCCGACCTGGACATGGCGGTGAGCGCCCTGTGGGCGCTGCGCGAGGTGACGGCCGCCGCCCGTGCGGCGGGGCGGCCCGCCCGTATCCAGCTCAAGGCCGACACGGGCCTGGGGCGCAACGGCTGCATGCCGGCCGACTGGCCCGAGCTGGTCGCCGAGTCCCTGCGCGCCGAGGCCGCGGGCCTGGTCCGGGTCACCGGCCTCTGGTCGCACTTCGCCTGCGCCGACGAGCCGGGGCATCCGTCGATCGCCGCGCAGCTCACGGTCTTCCGCGAGATGGTGGCGTACGCGCAGGAGCGCGGGATACGCCCCGAGGTGCGCCACATCGCCAACTCCCCGGGGATGCTCACGCTCCCCGAGACGCACTTCGACCTCGTCCGTCCGGGCATCGCGATGTACGGCATCTCGCCGAGCCCCGAGGTGGGCGCCCCGGCGGACTTCGGACTGCGCCCCGTCATGACGCTCACCGCCTCGCTCGCCCACGTGAAGCACGCCCCGGCGGGCCACGGCGTGAGCTACGGCCATCACTACGTCACCCCCGGCGAGACGACCCTCGGCCTCGTCCCCGTGGGGTACGGCGACGGCATCCCGCGGCACGCCTCCGGCACCGCCCCGGTCCTCGTGGGCGGCAAGTGGCGGACGGTCGCGGGCCGGATCGCGATGGACCAGTTCGTGGTCGACCTCGGCGGGGACGAGCCCGAAGTGGGTGCGGAGGCGGTGCTGTTCGGCCCCGGCGACCGCGGTGAGCCGACCGCCGAGGACTGGGCGCAGGCCACGGGCACCATCGCGTACGAGATCGTCACCCGCATCGGATCGCGCGTCCCGCGCGTCTATGTGCACGAGCGGTCCGACGACTGACCAGGAACTGACGAGGAGCGGCACGTGAGCGAGAGCAGCACGGGGGCGGCCGCTGCGGAAGCGGTGACGGAGGCCGCCGCCGCGGCGGCGGGGAGCTGGCGCAGGGCCGGGGTGGCGGGCGCCGCGATAGGTGTCATCGCCGCGGGCGCGGCCGCCGGCGTCGCCATAGAGCGGCTCACCGTGGGCCGCGGGATGCGCAAGAAGGCGCGGCTCGCGCTCGACGCCTCGGGGCCCTACGGCTCGCTGCGCGGCATGCCCGGCACGGCGTACGCGGACGACGGCACGGAGCTCTCCTACGAGGTCGAGGAGGTCGAGGCGGACGGTGACCAGGCCTCGCGGCGGCGCCGGCTCTTCGGCCGCCGGGCCCCCGCGCCGGTCACCGTCGTCTTCAGCCACGGTTACTGCCTGAGCCAGGACTCCTGGCACTTCCAGCGGGCCGCCCTGCGCGGTGTCGTGCGCGCCGTCTACTGGGACCAGCGCAGCCACGCCCGCTCCGGGCGCGGGGTCGACCAGCTGGAGCGGGGCCTGCCGGTCTCCATCGACCAGCTCGGCCGGGACCTGAAGGCCGTCATCGACGCCGCCGCGCCCGAGGGGCCGCTCGTCCTCGTCGGGCACTCCATGGGCGGCATGACGACGATGGCCCTCGCCGACCAGTTCCCTGAGCTGATCCGGGAGCGCGTCGTGGGCATCGCCCTGGTCGGCACCTCGTCGGGGCAGCTCGGTGAGGTGAATTTCGGGCTGCCGGTGGCGGGCATGAACGCGGTCCGGCGGGTGCTGCCCGGTGTGCTGCGGGCGCTCGGTTCGCAGGCGGAGCTGGTGGAGCGGGGGCGCCGGGCCACCGCGGACCTCTTCGCGGGCGTCATCAAGCGCTATTCGTTCTCGCGCAAGGACGTGGACCCGGCCATCGCGCGGTTCGCGGAGCGGATGATCGAGGCGACGCCGATCGACGTGGTCGCGGAGTTCTATCCGGCGTTCGCCGAGCACGACAAGGCGGACGCGCTCAAGCACTTCGCCGAGCTGCCGGTGCTCGTGCTGGCGGGGGACAAGGACCTGGTCACGCCGAGCGAGCACAGCGAGACGATCGCCCAGCGGCTGCCCGACGCCGAACTGGTCCTGGTCCCGGACGCCGGGCACTTGGTCATGCTGGAGCACCCGGAGGTGGTCATGGACCGGCTCGCGGATCTCCTCGCGCGGGTGGGGGCCGTCCCGGCGGCCGACCGGGCGGGCGGCTGACCGTCCCGGGCGCACGGGTCGGCCGCGGCGCGGACGCCGCGGAGGCGGGCCGGACGGGGTCGCCCAGCCGCTACCGTGGTCGGTATGGAAGCACCGCACCACCAGGCCCCCGCAGCCGTACTCAAGATCACGGTCAACTCTCCCGGGCAGATGGGCGAGTTGGGCCGCCGCCTGGCCAAGATCCTGCGCCCCGGCGACCTCGTCATGCTCACCGGTGAGCTCGGCGCCGGCAAGACGACGCTGACCCGCGGCCTCGGCGAGGGCCTCTGCGTGCGCGGCGCCGTCACCTCCCCGACCTTCGTCATCGCCCGCGTGCACCCGCCGCTCGGCGCCGGTCCCGCCCTCGTGCACGTCGACGCGTACCGCCTGGGCGGCGGGCTCGACGAGATGGAGGACCTGGACCTCGACGTCTCGCTGCCCGACTCGGTGATCGTCGTGGAGTGGGGCGACGGCAAGGTCGAGGAGCTCTCGGACGACCGCCTGCACGTCGTCATCGACCGGGCGACCGGCGACACGACGGACGAGGTGCGCGAGGTGACGCTCACCGGGCTCGGAGAGCGGTGGGCGGACGCGGACCTGGCGTCGCTGGCGGCCTGACCGAGGGCCGTTCCGCATCCCCCGTACGGGCCGTTCCGATCGCGTGTCGGGGCGGCCCGCTCTCGTACGTTCGCCCTAACGTTCCGACAAGACGTCGGCAAAATGTTGCGTTGCGTGTGTCGGGCGTGGTCACATGGAGAGAGGTACTGGTTAGGTCTACCTAACCACGTCTGCCCCCGGAGCCCCAGGAGGCATCCATGTCGGCTTCAGAACATGACGTACAGCCGCAGCCGCAGTCGCACCGGCTGCCGGGGCCGTCGGGCGCGCCGGAGCCCTCGCACCTGTCGATGAGTGACCTGCTGGCGTCCTGCGCCGCGGCGACGGCCGTCTCCACGCCGCCCGGAGACCCGGCCGCGGAGGAGACCACCCCGGAGCGGTGAGGGACCGCCCGCCGGTCACGGAATGACGACGACCTTCCGGTCGCGCAGGGCGAACTCCCACATCGCGTTGCCGTTCGCGCGCGACTCGCGGATGCCGCCGGTCTTCTTCGACGGGTCCGGCTCCGGCGTCGAGCCGTCGACCGCCGCGCTGAAGCCGATCCCGGTGCCCTCGACGGACGTGAAACGCACGACGTGCTCGACCGCCTTGCCATCCGTACCGGTGACAGCGCCGTTACGGGAGGTGACGGTGTAGGTGCCGGGCGCCGGGTCGACCTTGCCCGGCGTGACCGTGAACGTGAGCCGCAGTTTCCCGTCGGCCTCGACCAGCCAGACGCGGTCCTCGCCCACGGAGTACACGACGCGCTGCCCCGTCCCGGAGCGCGCGGGCACCGCCTTCGGGTCCGCCTTCTCCTTCGGGGAGCGCGGGGCGGCGGCCGAGGGGGAGCTCTTTCCGGGGTGCTTGGCCAGGTCGTCCGGCGCGCTGGCCGAGGCCTGGTAGGCGAGGAAGCCGACCGCGGCGAGCGCAGCGGCGGTGAGCCCGGCCACGAATCCCGAGCTGCTCCTTGACACCTTGCGCCACCCACCTCTTAGTACTGCGTACGGCTGCCGGGTTGACGGTAGCAGCAGCGGCGCCCCATCCCCGGGCATCCGCACCCCGTGCCGGTCCGGCGCCCGTCCGATGCCCGCCCGTCGCCCGTCCGATGCCCGCCCGTCGCCCGTCCGATGCCGGTCCGGCCGTGCGACGCGCCTCGGAGCCGTAGGCTGTTCGCGTGCTCTTGCTCGCTCTGGATACCGCAACGCCCGCCGTCACCGTCGCCCTCCACGACGGCTCCTCCGTCATCGCGGAGTCGAGCCAGGTGGACGCCCGGCGGCACGGAGAACTGCTGCTGCCCGCCGTCGACCGGGTGCTCGCCGAGGCGGGCCTCGGACTCGACGCCGTGACCGGCATCGTCGCCGGGGTGGGCCCCGGCCCCTACACCGGACTGCGCGTCGGCCTGATGACCGCCGACACCTTCGGCCTCGCGCTCGGCGTGCCCGTGCACGGCGTGTGCACGCTGGACGGCCTCGCGTACGCGTCCGGCATCGGGAGTGGCCCCTTCGTGGTGGCCACCGACGCCCGGCGCAAGGAGGTCTACTGGGCGCGGTACGACGACGTCCGCACCCGCGTGGGCGAACCCGCCGTCGACCGCCCCGCGGACATCGCCGACGAGGTCGCGGGGGTGCCCGCGGTCGGCGCCGGCGCGCTGCTCTACCCCGACACCTTCCCCGACGCCCGCGCACCCGAGCACGTCTCGGCCGCGGCGCTCGCCGCGCTGGCCGCCGAGAGGCTGACGGCGGGCGAGGAGCTCCTGGAGCCCCGGCCGCTGTACCTGCGCAGGCCCGACGCGCAGGTGCCCAAGAACTACAAGGTGGTCACCCCCAAGTGACCACCCAGGTGACCCAGGCGACCGAGGCCGCCGTGCTGCGCGAGATGCGCTGGTGGGACATCGACGCGGTGTTCGCCCTGGAGAAGGAGCTCTTCCCCGACGACGCCTGGTCGCGCGGCATGTTCTGGTCGGAGCTCGCCCACGCGCGCGGCCCCCTGGCCACCCGCCGCTACGTGGTCGCCGTGGACGGCGACCGCCTCGTCGGGTACGCGGGGCTCGCCTCCTCCGGTGACCTCGCCGACGTCCAGACCATCGCCGTGGCGCGCGACCACTGGGGCTCCGGCCTCGGTGCCCGGCTCCTCACCGACCTGCTGCAGGCCGCGACCGCCTTCGAGTGCGCCGAGGTGATGCTGGAAGTGCGGGTCGACAACACGCGGGCGCAGAAGCTCTACGAGCGCTTCGGCTTCGAGCCCATCGGCTTCCGGCGCGGCTACTACCAGCCCGGCAACGTGGACGCCCTGGTCATGCGCCGCACCGATCCCTCCACCTCCGTATCCGGCGTACAAGGAACCGAGATTCATGGCTGACTCGCGCGACGAACCCCTCGTCCTCGGCATCGAGACCTCCTGCGACGAGACCGGTGTCGGCATCGTCCGGGGCACCACCCTGCTCGCGGACGCCGTCGCCTCCAGCGTCGACGAGCACGCCCGCTTCGGCGGCGTCGTCCCCGAGGTCGCCTCGCGCGCGCACCTGGAGGCGATGGTGCCGACCATCGACCGCGCCCTGAAGGAAGCGGGCGTGAGCGCGAGGGACCTGGACGGCATCGCGGTGACCGCGGGCCCCGGGCTCGCGGGCGCGCTGCTCGTCGGGGTCTCGGCCGCCAAGGCGTACGCGTACGCCCTCGGCAAGCCGCTCTACGGCGTGAACCACCTCGCCTCGCACATCTGCGTGGACCAGCTGGAGCACGGGCCGCTGCCCGAACCGACCATGGCGCTCCTGGTCTCCGGCGGCCACTCGTCGCTGCTGCTCTCCTCCGACATCACCTCGGACGTGCGGCCGCTCGGCGCGACGATCGACGACGCGGCGGGCGAGGCCTTCGACAAGATCGCGCGGGTGCTGAACCTCGGCTTCCCCGGCGGCCCCGTCATCGACCGGTACGCACGCGAGGGCGACCCGGCGGCCATCGCCTTCCCGCGCGGGCTCACCGGGCCGCGCGACGCCCCGTACGACTTCTCCTTCTCCGGTCTGAAGACGTCCGTCGCCCGCTGGATCGAGGCGAAGCGGGCCGCGGGCGAGGAGGTGCCGGTGCGGGACGTGTCGGCGTCCTTCCAGGAGGCGGTCGTCGACGTGCTGACCCGCAAGGCCGTGCGGGCCTGCAAGGACGAGGGCGTCGACCACCTCATGATCGGCGGCGGCGTGGCCGCCAACTCGCGCCTTCGCGCGCTCGCGCAGGAGCGGTGCGAGAAGGCGGGCATCCGGCTGCGCGTGCCGCGCCCCAAGCTCTGCACGGACAACGGCGCGATGGTCGCGGCCCTCGGCGCCGAGATGGTGGCCCGCAACCGGTCGGCCTCGTCCTGGGACCTGTCGGCGGACTCCTCGCTGCCGGTGACGGAGCCGCACGTGCCGGGGCACACGCACGACCACGACCACGTGCACGAGATCAGCAAGGAGAACCTGTACTCGTGACGCTCGCGCTGATGTGGGAGGCGCGCGCCGTCGAGGGGCGCGGCGAAGAACTGCTCGCCTGGGCGCGGGCACAGGAGCTCGCCGGCACCCCGGTCCGCCGGGAGACCTTCCGCGCACCGCAGGACCGGGTCCTCGTCATCACCTGGTGGGACGCGGAGCCCGACGCGGAACTGCCCGAACTGCCGGAACCGGCTGCGGAGTTGGTGACGCGGGCGGTGCACCGGTGGCGGTTCGAGTCGGTGGAGCGGGCTCAGTAGTGCTTCGTTGGTTCCGGCCCGGAGCCGGGAGGGGGGGGACCCTGACCCCGGCGCCGGGCGCAGCCGACTTCCGAGACCCCTGCCGAACCGGTCGAACCAGCCGAACCGGTCGAAGCAGCCGAACCTGTCGTACCCATGACGCCGCGACCTCCGGTGCGCACTGTCAGCTGACGCGCAGAGGGTGGACTCCCTCCGGAGCTGCCGCGTCTACTCCCGGCCCATACACGTCGAGACCAGCGCGAGCGTTTCGGCATCCGACATGCCGATCCGCCGGGCGGCAGCCACCAACTGCCGTGCTTGTTCGACGACTGCGGCGCGGTCCTGCGGAGCGCAGGCGACCACGACCGCCCCTCGGCCGCGCCGCAACTCGATGAGCCCCTCGGCCTGGAGCGCCTGGTAGCCCCGTAGCACGGTGTGCAGGCCGATCCCCAATGCCCCGGCCAGCTCCCTGGCAGCCGGCAACCGGTCACCGACGCGCAGCGAACCGGCGAGCATGGCGCGCCGCACGGCCGCGGCGACCTGTTCCGACAGCGATTGCGTGGAGCTTGTGTCGATCTCCACCAGCATGGCGTCAACGCCCTTCAGAAAGGTCCGTGATCAGACGTGCGGCAGTCCCGGCATCGTCTACGGTCACGACAAACTCTCGCCCACTGCTCAGCACCAGCCACAGGGCATCGCCCGGCCGCAAGGACACGGCGTGCCGACCGGGCATCACGCGATAGCCGAAGCCCCCCAGGTCGGCGAGGCGGGCGTAGCCGGAGGACGCGGCCACGATCTGGTCCGAGCGGAAGCGCCGGATCGGCAGCCGAGCAGCGGAGACGGTGACACCGCGCGCGTCGACGGTAACCCTCGTCCTGCCGAACAGTACGAGAAGCAGGCCCATGAACGCCGCGAAGAGCAGCCACCAGCTCACCGATGTGACGTAGGCGAGACCGCCGCTTGCGGCGACCAGGAGCACTCCGGCCGGTGCGCACCAGGCAGGCCCCGCGTTCCGGCTCCAGGCCGCCCTGCGAGGGGGCAGCGTCATCGTCGGTCCGCCTTCCATGCCAGCGCCGCCCCGAGAGCGCCGCCCGCCAGGCAGCCGGCGAGGGCGATCCCCCCGTGCACCGCCATGGAGAAGTCGAGGTCGCGCGGGTCGGACAGCCCGGCGTTGGCGGCGAAGGAGGCGGTGAGGAGATAGCCCTCGCCCAGAGCGGCGCCCCAGCCGCAGGCGGCAACGAGTCGATACTGCCCGGCCGTCTGGCGGCGGCTTGTCAGCAAGTATCCGAACAGGGCTGCCTCGGCCAGGTACACGGCGACGGTGATGGCGACCAGCTCGAGCGGCGACATGAAGCCGTCGGGCCCGGAGAAGCCCATGTGAGAGACCACCTTGTCCGGCAGTCGATCGCGGACAGCCGCGTAGACGGCCAGCTGTGCCACGGCGGCGGCGACCCACGGGGCGGCACCTAAGACGATCCGACCGCGCTCGGAGATTCCGGGACGCGTCCTTCTGGCCTGGGAGGTCATGAGCTCTCCAACATCAAGAACCATTGTTACGGTACTACTGTAACAATGAGCTGATGAGTTGGCGTGCCCGAGCTCGCCCCCGTGCGGCGGGTTCCGCAGGATTACCGGGAGCGCTCCACCCGGCCCAGCAACCCGTCGATGACCGCGCCCAGTTGGCGGGTCACGTCGTAGTCCTCGGTGAGCTCCGCCCAGCGGTCCGCGAGTGCCGCGAGGTGGGGGAGCTCGGCCGCGTCCGCGTCGGTGAGCAGGCCGGGGAAGTGGCGCTTGCGGTCCGGGTCCTCGGCGCGGCGCTCCATCGCGCGGCGGAAGGCCAGGTCCCCGTAGACGCAGTGCCAGATGGTCCGGTAGGCGCCTACGGCCTCCTCCTGCGTGAGCCCGCACGCGACGCAGCAGGCGATGATCTCCTCGACCATCCACAGGGCGCCCTCGTCGGTGAGGTCGCCGAGGCTGAGCACTTCGACCACCCAGGGCATCCCCGCCAGGATGCCGTGCATGTGCGCCGAGACGGCGAGGAGGCGTTCGCGCGGGTCGGCGGGCAGTTCGGGGCGCGGGACCGTCGCGGCCGTGCCGGCGAGCGTGAGCATCAGGAGCTCGTCCTTGTCGCGCACGTGGTGGTAGAGCGCCATCGGCGTCGCGCCGACCTCCTTGGCGACCCGGCGCATGCTCAGCGCCGCGACGCCCTCCGTCTCCAGGATCCGGCGGGCCGTCGCGACGATCGTCGCCGTCTCGATGCGGCGGGGGCGTCCGCGCTTCCTCCCCGCGCCGGGGGCCTCGGCTCCCGTCCCGGTCCCGTCCGCCGTCTGCTCGTTGTCATCTGCTGCCACCTGCTCATTGTCGCGCCTGTCGGGGGGAGCGGGGCGGCCGCCCCCGCCTCTTTTCTATACGCGTATAGTAATGTGCCGCGCATGGTGAACACGGTCACTACGGTGAACTCGAACGCTCCACGAGGACCATGGCTGCTGCCGGTGCTGCTCACCGTGCAGTTCCTCGTCTCCCTCGACATGTCCGTCGTCAACATCGCCCTGCCCGACATGGGCGACGACCTCGGCTTCGCCCCCGACGCGCTGCTCTGGGTCGTCAACGCCTACGCGCTCGCCTTCGGCGGCCTGCTCATGCTCGGCGGACGCCTCGCCGACCTCGTCGGCCGGCGGCGCACCCTCATGGGGGGCTTCGCGGCCTTCGGCGCGGCGAGCCTCGCGGGTGGGCTCGCCCTCGCGCCGGGGCAGCTCATCGCGGCACGGGCCGTGCAGGGGGCGGGCGCGGCGGCGCTCGCCCCCGTCGCGCTCGCCCTGATCACCGTGAACTACGCGGCGGGGCCCGCGCGGTCCCGGGCGCTCGGCCTGTGGGGCATCTCGGGGGCGCTCGGCGGGGCCGTCGGCATCATGGCGGGCGGGCTGCTCACCGACTGGGCCGGCTGGCGCTCCGTCATGCTGATCAACGTCCCCGTGGTGCTCGCCGCCCTCCTCGCCGCACGGCACGGGGTGCCCGCCGACCGCCGCACGGGGCCCGCACCCCGCCTCGACGTCACCGGCGCCCTGCTCGTCACGGCCGGGGCGACGCTGCTCGTCCTCGGCCTCGTGCGCACGCAGACGTACGGCTGGGACTCGGGCACCACGCTGGGCACGCTCGGCGCCGCCGCCCTGCTGCTCGCCGCCTTCGCCGCCGTCGAGTCCCGCGAGCGGGAACCGCTGCTGCGCCTCGGCCTGCTCGGCACGGCGCACCGGCCCGTGCTCTCCGCGAACGTCTTCGCCCTCCTGATGTCCTCGGGACAGTTCGCCGCCTTCTACTTCACCTCGCTCCACCTCCAGCAGGTGATGGGGTACGGGCCGACGGCGGCCGGCGCCGCGTTCCTGCCGTTCTGCGCGGGCATCGTGGCCGGGTCGGCGGTCGCGACCCGGACGGCAGGGCGGCTCGGCGAGCGGACGCTCCTCGTGGCGGGCGGGCTGCTCGGTGCCGCCGGGTTCGGGTGGTTCGCCCTGACGGCCGAGGCGGGCGGCACGTTCCTGGGCTCCGTCCTCGGGCCCTCGCTGGTCGCGAGCGTCGGCATCGGCCTGTGCTTCGTACCGCTCGGCACGGCGGCGACCAGCGGCGTCGCCCCCGAGGAGACCGGCATGGCCGCCGGGCTGCTCAACAGCTCCCGTCAGCTCGGCGGCTCGCTCGGTCTCGCGGTCCTGGTCACGGTCGCGGCGGGCGCCACGGGGCAGGGGCGGGGCCGCGGCGCCCTCGCCGAGGGTCACGCGGCGGCCTTCGCGGCGTCCGCGGGGCTCCTGGTGGCGGCCGCGCTGGCGACGGCGGTACTGCACGGCCGTCGGACGACCACCCCGGACAGACATCTCGCCGCTCCAGCTGCCACACCCCTGGCCACACCACCGGCCACACCCCTGCGACCTGCGAAAACACCCGCCGGGAAAGAAAACTCGAAAAATCTCGGCGACGATGTCGAAACGGGCGTCTCCCGTTCGACGCAGGGGTGAGAGGCGAGGAGAGCCCCGCCACCACCCGATGGGAGACAGCGATGCCGCGCTATCTGACGATGATCCGCATCGACGAGAACAACGTGCCCGAGGGCGGCCCGAGCCCCGAGCTGCAGGAGCGCATGGGCGCGCTCCTCGAGGAGATCACCAGGGCCGGGGTGATGCTCGACACCGCGGGTCTCCGGCCGACCGAGGAGGGCACCCGCGTGACCTGGGACAAGGGCGAGATGTCCGTGACCGACGGCCCCTTCACCGAGACCAAGGAGGTCATCGGCGGCTACTCGATCTGCCAGGCCAAGGACATGGCGGAGGCGGTCGAGTGGACCAAGCGCTTCCTGCGCACCCACGAGGACTACTGGACGATCACCGCGGAGGTCCGGGAGATCGAGGGCTAGGGCCTGCCGGTAGCGGTGCCAGCCTTTGCGGGGGGTGCGGCGGGGTGTTCTGATGGGTGGCCGTGAGCCTTCCGCCGGAGCACCCCCGTCGCACACCGCCGGAGCGGCGGTCCCGCCACGCCGTCGAGACCGTCTTCCGCATCGAGTCCCCGCGCATCATCGCCGGTGTCACGCGGATCGTACGAGACGTCGGCATCGCCGAGGAGCTGGCGCAGGACGCCCTGGTGGCAGCCCTCGAACGGTGGCCCGAGCAGGGCGTCCCCGACAACCCGGGCGCCTGGCTCATGGCCACCGCCAAGCACCGCGCCATCGACCTGGTGCGCCGCCGCGAGCGCTACGCCGCCAAGCTGGCCGAGGTCGGCCGTGACCTGGAGACCATGGGGCCCGGCGCGGACGAGCCCGCCGATCCCGACGACCCCGACGGCATCGACGACGACCTGCTCCGCCTCGTCTTCACCGCCTGCCACCCGCTGCTCTCCGCCGAGGCCCGGGTGGCGCTCACCCTGCGCCTGCTCGGCGGCCTGACCACCGCGGAGATCGCCCGCGCCGTGCTCGCCGCCGAGCCGACCGTGGCGCAGCGCATCGTGCGGGCCAAGCGCATCCTCGCCACCAAGGACGTCGCCTTCGAGGTCCCCCGCGGCCCGGACCGCGAGGCCCGCCTCGGCTCGGTCCTCGAAGTCATCTACCTCATCTTCAACGAGGGGTACGCCGCCACGGCGGGCGACGACTGGCTGCGCCCGGCGCTGTGCGAGGACGCCCTGCGCCTCGCGCGGGTCCTCGCGGGCCTCATGCCCGAGGAGGCCGAGGTGCACGGCCTGGCCGCGCTCCTCGAACTCCAGGCGTCGCGCGCGGCGGCGCGCACGGGGCCGTTCGGCGAGCCGGTGCTGCTCAAGGAGCAGAGCCGGGCCCGCTGGAACCGGCTCCTCATCCGGCGCGGTTACGCCGCCCTGGCGCGGGCCAGAGCCGCGGCCGCCTCGTCCAGGGCCCTCGGCCCGTACGCGCTGCAGGCCGCGATCGCCGCCTGCCACGCCCGAGCGCACACGTACGAGGAGACGGACTGGCAGCAGATCGCCGTCCTCTACGGCCTGCTCGCGGCCCGCACCCCGTCCCCGGTGGTCGAGCTGAACCGCGCGGTCGCGGTCTCGATGGCACAGGGCCCGGAGCCCGGCCTGTCCCTGGTCGACGCGCTCACCGCCGAACCGGCCCTGAAGGACTACCACTTGCTGCCCAGCGTGCGGGGCGACCTGCTGGAGCGGCTCGGCAGGACGGCCGAGGCGTGCGCGGAGTTCGAGCGGGCGGCGTCGCTGGCGCGCAACGAGAGGGAACGGGAGCTGCTCCTCGCGCGGGCGGCCTCCTGCCAGCTCTGACCGGCCGGGCCCGGGTCAGTCCGTCGCGGCCGGTGCCGGATGCCCGATCAGCATCGTCGGCGCGCCCGCCACCCGGGTCAGGAAGACCGTCGCGGACCGCTTCCCCTGAGGCTTCACCTTGCGCCGCAGCTCCTCCGGCTCGACGGCGGACCCGCGCTTCTTCACGGTGAGCACGCCGACTCCGCGCTCCCGCAGCAACGCCTTCAACTTCTTTACGTTGAAGGGGAGTTGATCGGTGATCTCATAGGCCGTGGCGTACGGGGTGTCGTGCAGGGCGTCGGAGGTGACGTACGCGATGGTCTCGTCGATCAGCCCGCCATCGACCCGGGCGGCCACCTCGGCGACCAGGTGCGCGCGGATGACGGCGCCGTCCGGTTCGTACAGATACCGCCCGACGGGACGCACCCCGGGATCCGGCAGCATCGCGTCGAGCGAGGACCACAGGGAGGCGGCGCCGGGCAGCAGCGTCGCGCGGTGCGAGGACGGCACGTCGGTGCCGAACCAGAGCACGGCCTCCTTCACGTCGCCGCCGTCCGAGATCCACTCGGCCCCCGCCTCGGCGGGGATCGCCTCGTGCGGGATGCCGGGAGCGATCTTCAGCGCGGCGCGCGGCGCCTTCAGCGCCGTCTCCACCGCCCACGACAGGGGCGGGGAGTAGGACTCCGGGTCGAAGATGCGGCCGCGCCTGGCGGAGCGGCGCGCCGGGTCCACGAACACCGCGTCGTACGCGGAGGTGTCGACCTCGGTGACATCGGCCTCGCGGACCTCGATCAGCTCGGCGAGCCCGAGGGCCTCCGCGTTGGCGCGGGCGACCGCGCAGGTCAGCGGGGAACGGTCGACGGCGAGTACGGAGATCCCGGCCCGCGCGAGGGCGATCGCGTCGCCGCCGATGCCGCAGCACAGGTCGGCGAGCGAGCGGACCCCGAGGGCCTTGAAGCGCTCGGCGCGGTGGGCGGCGACGGAGGAGCGGGTGGCCTGCTCGACGCCGTCGGGCGTGAAGAACATCCGGGCCGCGTCCTCGGCGCCGAACTTCGCCGCGGCCCGTTGCCGCAGCCGCGCCTGCGCGAGGGCGGCCGTGACCAGGAGCGCCGGGTGCGTGCGGCGCAGCCGGGTGGCGGCGGCGAGCTCCTGTGCGGGCTCGACGTCCCGCACCTCGTCGAGCAGGGCCCGGCCCTCGGCGGTGCGGAGGGCGGCGAAGGCGGCGAGGGGATCCCCGAGGTCGGTCGCGTGGCCGCTCGGCGTGTTCGGGTCGTTCACCTGCCCCATTGTGGGCCAGTCGGTGGACGGTGCGCGGCCGGTGGCGGTGTCGGGGCCGCAAAACGACCTTGAGCTGCGAGGATCCGGCTCCATGCAACTAGTACGACAAAACGTAAAATACGCCAGAAGACGGAACAATCGGGTGCGCGCCGCGGTGGCCGTCCTGGCCGCCTCCGCCATCGCGTCGGGCTGCGCCTCCGCGGGCGGCTCCGGCGCGCCCCCCGCCCACGGCCAGCAGCCGCTCAACGCCCCGCCCGCCCGTGCCCTGGACTCCTACGCCCAGAAGCTCGGCGCGATCCAGGCGGCCAGGGTCGCGGCGGCCAGGCGTTGGGGTCTGGCGAAGACCCCGCTCGCCGCGCCCCCACCGCCCAGGACGAAGCCGCGGATCACCACCCGCAAGGGCTTCGACGTCAAGGGCCAGTCGAGCCTGCCGCCGGTCTTCACGACGGTCCCCACCAAGGACAAGGTCGTCTTCCTGACCATCGACGACGGCGCCGAGAAGGACCCGGCGCTGCTCAGGATGATGGGCGAACTGCACCTGCCGTACACCGCGTTCCTCAGCGACTACCTGGTCAAGGAGGACTACGGCTACTTCAAGAAGATGCAGGACCGCGGCGTCACCCTGAACAACCACACCCTGCACCACCGCTACCTGCCCGGCCTGTCGTACGAGGGCCAGCGCCGCGAGATCTGCGGCATGCAGGACGTCATCGCGAAGCACTACGGCAAGCGCCCCGAGCTCTTCCGCCCGCCGTACGGCAACTACAACCGGGACACCCTGCGCGCCGCCAAGTCCTGCGGCGTCAAGGCGGTCCCGCTGTGGGCGTCGGAGGCCTTCGCCGACCACATGGAGTGGCGCGAGTGGGACAAGGACCTGCACCCCGGCGACATCATCCTCACGCACTTCCGGGGCCGTGAGGACTGGAAGGGCACCATGCCCGACATGGTCCGCCGGGTCATGAAGACGGTCACGGACAGGGGTTACGCGGTGGCCAGGCTGGAGGACTACCTGTGACCCCCCGGGCGCGAGCGCGCCGCCGCCGTCTCCTGACCGGAGCCCTCCTGTGCGGCCTGCTCGCGCCCGCACTCCTCTCGGGCTGCGCGGAATCGGTGGACCCGATCGAACGCCTGGGCCGCAAGGCAACCCACAAAATCCCCCCACGCAAACCGAGTACGTCTTCACACCCGACCCCGAAGCCGGGCTCGGGGTCAGGCGCCCCCGCTTCCCGCTGTGGGCAGGCGTTCCGCTGGGGGTTCCCCCAGGCCCTTGAGGCGCTGGGGGAGGAACGGGTGGGCACAGCCCCCGGTGCAGGGCCACAAGAATCGGGGCCGCCACGAATCGCCGCTGGGGAACCCGAAGAGCCCGAGAGCCGTTGCCCCGACAGGGAAAACGCGCCGCCCGCCCCGCCCAGAGGCACCGCCATCCGCTAAAGCCCGACGCAGTCGATTGGCACTCCGCTTGACCGAGTGCTAATCCCCGTCCTAGTCTCACTTCTGGCACTCCCCACTGGAGAGTGCCAACAGCGACGGGCAGGTCCGGCACCCGCGACGACGGATCCACCTGGTCGCCACACTCAGACTCTTAACCCCGTGAGATCTCCGAAGGGGGAGACCGGATCGTGACGACCGCCAGCTCCAAGGTTGCCATCAAGCCGCTCGAGGACCGCATTGTGGTCCAGCCGCTCGACGCCGAGCAGACCACGGCCTCCGGCCTGGTCATTCCGGACACCGCGAAGGAGAAGCCCCAGGAGGGCGCTGTCCTCGCCGTGGGCCCGGGGCGTTTCGAGAACGGCGAGCGCCTTCCGCTCGACGTGAAGGTCGGCGACGTCGTGCTGTACAGCAAGTACGGCGGCACCGAGGTGAAGTACAACGGCGACGAGTACCTCGTCCTCTCGGCTCGCGACGTGCTCGCGATCGTCGAGAAGTAATTCACCGCTTCACCTGCTTCACCAGCAGATTTGCTTTTGAGCTGCGCCCCTGGTCACCCCGCTGATTGCCGGGCGGCGAGGGGCGCAGTTCGTTCACCCGAGTTTTCGAGAGGGCTGAATCGCTCCCATGGCGAAGATCCTGAAGTTCGACGAGGACGCCCGTCGCGCCCTTGAGCGCGGCGTCAACAAGCTTGCCGACACGGTCAAGGTGACGATCGGCCCCCGCGGCCGCAACGTCGTCATCGACAAGAAGTTCGGCGCGCCGACCATCACCAACGACGGCGTCACCATCGCCCGTGAGGTCGAGGTCGACGACCCGTACGAGAACCTCGGCGCCCAGCTGGTGAAGGAGGTGGCGACCAAGACCAACGACATCGCTGGTGACGGCACCACCACCGCCACCGTGCTCGCCCAGGCCCTGGTCAAGGAAGGCCTGCGCAACGTCGCCGCCGGCGCCTCCCCGGCCGCCCTGAAGAAGGGCATCGACGCCGCCGTCGCGGCCGTCTCGCAGGAGCTCCTCGCCACCGCCCGTCCGATCGACGACAAGGCCGACATCGCGGCCGTCGCCGGTCTGTCCGCCCAGGACCCGCAGGTCGGCGAGCTCATCGCCGAGGCGATGGACAAGGTCGGCAAGGACGGTGTCATCACCGTCGAGGAGTCCAACACCTTCGGCCTGGAGCTCGACTTCACCGAGGGCATGGCCTTCGACAAGGGCTACCTGTCGCCGTACATGGTGTCCGACCAGGAGCGTATGGAGGCCGTCCTCGACGACCCGTACATCCTGATCCACCAGGGCAAGATCTCCTCCATCCAGGACCTCCTGCCGCTGCTCGAGAAGGTCATCCAGGCCAACGCCTCGAAGCCGCTCCTGATCATCGCCGAGGACGTCGAGGGCGAGGCCCTGTCGACCCTGGTCGTGAACAAGATCCGCGGCACCTTCAACGCCGTCGCGGTGAAGGCCCCCGGCTTCGGCGACCGCCGCAAGGCCATGCTCGGTGACATCGCCACCCTCACCGGCGGCACCGTCATCGCCGAAGAGGTCGGCCTCAAGATCGACCAGGTCGGTCTCGACGTGCTCGGCACCGCCCGCCGCGTCACCATCACCAAGGACGACACCACGATCGTCGACGGTGGCGGCAACAAGGCCGAGGTCGAGGGCCGCGTCGCCCAGATCAAGGCCGAGATCGACGCCACGGACTCCGACTGGGACCGCGAGAAGCTCCAGGAGCGCCTCGCGAAGCTGGCCGGCGGCGTGTGCGTCATCAAGGTCGGCGCCGCCACCGAGGTGGAGCTGAAGGAGAAGAAGCACCGTCTGGAGGACGCCATCTCCGCGACCCGCGCCGCGGTCGAGGAGGGCATCGTCTCCGGTGGTGGCTCCGCCCTGGTGCACGCCGTCAAGGTCCTCGAGGGCAACCTCGGCAAGGAGGGCGACGAGGCCACCGGTGTCGCCGTCGTCCGCCGCGCCGCCGTCGAGCCGCTGCGCTGGATCGCCGAGAACGCGGGCCTCGAGGGCTACGTCATCACCTCGAAGGTCGCCGAGCTCGACAAGGGCTTCGGCTTCAACGCCGCGACCGGTGAGTACGGCGACCTGGTCAAGGCCGGCGTCATCGACCCGGTCAAGGTCACCCGCTCCGCCCTGGAGAACGCCGCGTCCATCGCGTCGCTGCTCCTCACGACCGAGACCCTGGTCGTCGAGAAGCCGGCCGAGGAAGAGGCGGAGGCCGGTCACGGCCACGGCCACGGTCACTCGCACTGACCTGAGTTGCCCGAGGCCCGGCTCCCCGCACAGGGAGCCGGGCCTCAGGCCTTTTCGGGGGTGCGTCTGCCGGGTCGCTGCCCGTCGCCGGGTGCGGTTGCCTTCGGCTGGTCGCGCAGTTCCCCGCGCCCCTTAAGGGGCGCTCGCCGAAGTCGCCTCAGGGGCGCGGGGAACTGCGCGAGGACGGACCACGACCCGCACCCGGCAAGGACCCGCACCCCAGCAGACGCACCCCGCCCCGCCCCCGCAAAGGCCCCCGCAAAGGCCCCCGCAAAGGCCCCCGCAGGCCTACTGCGGCCCGTACTTGCGGCCCGTACGGGACGTCACCCCGCCCAGCAGCGACCGCGGCGTCACCTTCACCACCCCCATCAGCGCCTTGTACCGCGGGTCGGGGACGGACAGCGTGCGGCCGCGGGAGAGATCGACGAGCGCCGTCGCGACCAGCTTGTCCGCGTCGAGCCACATCCAGTTGGGGATGTTGGACGTCCCCATCCCGGCCCGCTCGTGGAACTCCGTGCGGACGAAGCCGGGGCAGAGCGCCATCAGCCGCACCCCCGTGCCCGCCAGGTCCTTCGCCGCGCCCTGGGTGAACTGCACGACCCACGCCTTCGAGGCCCCGTACGTCCCGCGCGGCACGAACGCCGCCACCGACGCGACGTTCACGACACCGCCGCGCCCGCGCTCCCGCATCGACTCCGTCGCGGCCGACGTCAGCCGCAGCACCGCCTCGCAATGCACCTTGAGCATGGTCAGCTCGTCGGCGAGCGAGACCTCCAGGTAGCGGCCCTTGTTGCCGAACCCGGCGTTGTTGATCAGCAGGTCGACCGGGTCCCTGCGGTTCGAGAGCCGCTTCTCGACGGTCTCGATGCCCGTGTCCGTGGCGAGGTCCGCGGTCAGCACCTCGGCCTCGATGCCGTGCCGGTCGTGCAGCTCGGTCGCCTGCTCGCGCAGCCGCTTGGTGTCGCGAGCCACCAGGACGAGGTTGTGCCCGTCACCGGCGAGGCGCCGCGCGAAGGCGGCGCCGATGCCGGCGGTTGATCCCGTAATCAGAGCCGTAGTCATGGCCCAAGGCTAGTGAGAGCGGGCGGCCCCCGTGGCGCGCCCGCGGCCCGGCCCTACGTCACCAGGTCCTCGGCGCCGTGCCGCGCCAGGTACTTGCGGGCCCGTTCGGTCGTCTCGGGGTGCAGGGCGTCGCCCGCCGCGAGCAGCCGCGGCAGCAGCGACTTCTCCGTCGTGACGGCCCGGAACTGGAGGCCGACGGTGACCTCGTGCGCGGGCCGGTGCACGATCCGGATCGCGTCCCCGGCCCGGATCTCGCCCGCCTCGATCACCCGCAGATACGCGCCGGGAGCACCCTCTCCGGTGAACCGCTTCACCCACCCCGACTCGTCGAGGTGGCCCTGGAACGTACGGCAGGGAATGCGCCCGCTGGTCACCTCGAGCACCAGATCGGAGCCGATCCGCCAGCGCTCGCCGATCCGCGCGCCGGTCACGTCGACCCCGGACGTCGTCAGGTTCTCGCCGAACGAGCCGTCGGGCAGCGGCCGCCCGAGGGTTTCCTGCCACGCGTCGAGGTCCTCGCGCGCGTACGCGTACACGGCCTGGTCGTTCCCGCCGTGGTGCCGCAGGTCGCTTATCTGGTCCCCGGCGAGCCCGCTGCCGCCGACGCCCTTCGCGCCCGGCGCCGTCACGAGGACCGGCCCGCGCACCGGCCGCTTGTCGATGCCGGTGCTGCCGGAGGGGGAACCGGCGTACTCGACGACCGTGCGACGGCCAACATTCACCGAAAGAAGCTCCATGCGCAGCAGGCTAAGGCAGTCCCCTCAAAGCCGCGAAGCATTATTTCGCGATATGCCCAAGCGCCGCTTATGCTCGATCCCATGATCGAGGCCCGTCACCTCCGCGTCCTGCGCGCCGTCGCCGCCACCGGCTCGTTCTCGGCCGCGGCCCGCGAGCTCGGCTGCACCCAGCCCGCCGTCAGCCAGCAGATGAAGGCCCTCGAATCCTCCACCGGCACGCCGCTGCTGATCCGCACCGGCCGTGAGATGCGCCTGACCCAGGCCGGCGAGGCGCTGGTCAGGCACGCCTCGGGCATTCTCGCCGGACTCACCGCCGCGGAGGAGGAGGTCGCCGCCATCGCGGGCCTGCGCGCGGGCCGGGTGCGGCTCGTCTCCTTTCCCAGCGGCAGTTCCACCCTCGTCCCCGGCGCCCTCGCCGCCCTGCGCGCCGCCCACCCCGGCACCCGCGTCTCCCTCGTGGAGGCGGAGCCGCCGCGCTCGGTGGAGATGCTGCGCGAGGGGGACTGCGACGTCGCCCTGGCGTTCCGGTACGAAGGGGCGACGGCCGCCGAGGAGTGGGGCGACCTCATCGTGCGTCCGCTGCTCGCGGACCGGCTGGTCGGTCTCGTGCCCGAGGGGCACCGGCTGGCCGGCGCGGACTCGGTCACCATCGGTGAGTTCGCCGACGAGTCGTGGATCGCGGGCTGCCCCCGCTGCCGCAGGCAACTGGTGGAGGTCTGCGAGAGCGCGGGCTTCGTGCCCCGGATCGATTTCGCGACCGACGACTACCCGGCGGTGATCGGCCTGGTCGGCGCCGGACTGGGAGTGGCGGTGCTGCCCGAGCTCGCGATCGAGTCGGTGCGCCCCAAGGGCGCCCGCACCGTGACGGTGGAGCCTGCCGTGCAGCGGGAGATCGTCGCGCTCACGCTGCCGGATCTGGCGCAGGTGCCGGCCGTCGCCGCCACGCTGGACCATCTCGCGCGGGCCGCTGCCCGCTGAGGAAGGGGGCGGGAGCCGCCCCGAGGCCGTTCCGGAGCCCTCCGGAGAGCCTGTTCGAAGAAACGTTCCTTCAACTGTGCGACACGGTGCTGCCCGCCGAGGCGGACGCCGTGACCAGGCGGTTGCGCGCACGCCCCATGAGCTCTTCGCGCTCGTCCTCGGTCAGTCCGCCCCACACGCCGTACGGCTCGCGCACCGCCAGCGCGTGCGCGGCGCACTCCGCGCGCACCGGGCACCGCATGCAGACCTCCTTGGCGGAGTTCTCGCGTGCGCTGCGCGCCGCTCCCCGCTCGCCCTCCGGATGGAAGAAGAGCGAGCTGTCGACCCCGCGGCAGGCCGCGAGGAGCTGCCAGTCCCACAGATCTGCGTTCGGTCCGGGAAGGCGGGAGAAATCTGCCATTGCTGGTCCCCTTGAAGCCGTTCTTCGCGGATACGGTGCCCATGACCGTACATCTACTGTCTAAGGAGATGAAAATATGACTCATTGCGAATCTAGCCATAGACACCAGGAAAAGGGAAGAAAAGCCGCTAAATGGGGCATAGCTTGTGATGAAAGGTTGAGGGTCTCCCGCGCGCTCTGCGCTGTGTCCGCGCCCTCACGTAGAGTGCCGAAGGTGGCTGACTGCCCCGTAACTCTTTCGGGTGACCGTCGTTGAGAGTGCGAGGCGGTTGAAAGAACAAGCGCTCGGGCAGGTGTCCGAGAGCGTCAACCGCACAGGTGACGAATATGTACCAGCCTGGAGGCTCAAGGTGACGCGCAGCAGCTGTGAGAGCCGCGGAGGACAGTCATGACTTCTGTCCTCGTGTGCGACGACTCCCCGCTTGCCCGAGAGGCGCTCCGCCGCGCGGTCGCGACCGTGCCCGGTGTCGAGCGCGTGACGACAGCGGCCAACGGCGAGGAAGTCCTCCGCCGCTGGGGCGCCGACCGCTCGGACCTGATTCTGATGGACGTACGCATGCCCGGACTGGGCGGCGTCGAGACCGTCCGGCGGCTGCTGTCCGCCGACCCCGGTGCGCGCATCATCATGCTCACCGTCGCCGAGGACCTGGACGGGGTCGCGCTCGCGGTCGCCGCCGGTGCCCGCGGCTATCTGCACAAGGACGCCTCCCGCGCGGAGCTGCGGGCGACCGTCACCCAGGCGCTCGCCGACCCGACGTGGCGGCTGGCTCCGCGCAGACTGCGCTCGGCCGAGATGGGCGCCGCGCCCACGCTCACCGCGCGTGAGATCCAGGTCCTGGAGGGCATGAGCCACGGCCGTTCGAACGCGGAGATCGGACGTGAGCTCTTCCTCTCCGAGGACACGGTGAAGACGCACGCCAGGCGGCTCTTCAAGAAGCTCGGCGCCTCGGACCGGGCACACGCCGTGGCGCTCGGTTTCCGCTGGGGTCTGGTGCGCTGAGTGTGCTGCCGCGGGGGGCCCGCGACCCCCGTCCGCCACCCGGCGGGCGGGGCGACGGATGCCCGCCGCTGCTTGTTTCGTCGCCGATGCCGCATCCTTGAGGTGTGGAGTTCCTCGGGGACGAGTCGATCGAGCGGGAGGGGAGGGCGCAGGAGATGAGTTCCGGCGCACCTGCTCATAACGCTTCAGTGCACAACTACGGACGCGGTGCCACGGATCCTTCGCCGTCAAGGCACCATGGACCGATGCGCGATGACAAGACGACGGTGATCGGTGCCCTCGTCCTTCGCGCGGTCGAGGGCGACGAACAGGCCACGCACGACCTTCTCGCGCACGTGCACCCCTTGGCGCTGCGCTACTGCCGCACCCGGCTGTCCCGACTGCCGGGTGACGCACGGCACTTCGTGGAGGACCTGGCGCAGGAAGTCTGTGTCGCCGTGCTCCTCGCCCTGCCGCGGTACAAGGACACGGGCCGCCCCTTCGAAGCCTTCGTCTTCGCGATCGCGGCGCACAAGGTGGCGGATCTCCAGCGGGCCGCCATGCGGCACCCCGGCTCCACCGCCGTGCCCTCCGACGAGATGCCGGAGCGGCCCGACGACTCGCTCGGGCCCGAGGAGCGCGCGCTGCTCAGCAGCGACGCCGAGTGGGCCAAGAAGCTCCTCGCCAACCTCCCCGACAATCAGCGGGAGCTGCTGCTCCTGCGGATCGCCGTCGGGCTGACGGCCGAGGAGACCGGACAGATGTTGGGGATGTCACCGGGTGCGGTGCGGGTCGCCCAGCACCGGGCGCTGAGCAGGCTGAGGGCGCTCGCCGAGCAGTAGGGCCCCGCACCGGTGGTACGACGGTCGGGGTTCCGTCGGCGTACGTGTGAACGTACAAAGCTTGCCGATGATCTTGGTCGTGGAATGAGACACCCCTGGAGCCCGTTAGCATGGACATCCGCACCGATCAAGGCCATTTGGGGAAGGTGTCATGACTGCAAACGTCGACGGAGTGCCCGAGAAATTCGCGACGCTCGGGCTGACCTACGACGACGTGCTGCTGCTGCCGGGCGCGTCGGAAGTGCTCCCGAACGCGGTCGACACCTCGTCCCGCATCTCGCGGAACGTCCGGGTGAACATCCCGCTGCTTTCCGCGGCGATGGACAAGGTCACCGAGGCGCGGATGGCGATCGCCATGGCCCGTCAGGGCGGCGTCGGTGTCCTGCACCGCAACCTCTCCATCGCGGACCAGGTCAACCAGGTCGACCTCGTGAAGCGGTCCGAGTCCGGCATGGTCACCGACCCGATCACGGTGCACCCGGACGCGACGCTCGCCGAGGCGGACGCGCTCTGCGCGAAGTTCCGGATCAGCGGCGTCCCGGTGACCGACGCGGCGGGCAAGCTGCTCGGCATCGTCACCAACCGCGACATGGCCTTCGAGAACGACCGCAGCCGGCAGGTCCGCGAGGTCATGACGCCGATGCCGCTGGTCACCGGCAAGGTCGGCATCTCGGGCGTGGACGCCATGGAGCTGTTGCGCCGCCACAAGATCGAGAAGCTGCCGCTGGTCGACGACGCAGGGCTCCTCAAGGGCCTCATCACCGTCAAGGACTTCAAGAAGGCCGAGCAGTACCCGCACGCCGCCAAGGACGCCGAGGGACGGCTGCTCGTCGGTGCCGCCGTCGGCGCCAGCCCCGAGGCGCTGGAGCGCGCCCAGGCGCTGGCCGGCGCCGGGGTCGACTTCCTGATCGTCGACACCTCGCACGGCCACAACAGCAACGCCCTGAGCTGGATGTCGAAGATCAAGTCGAGCGTGGGCGTCGACGTGATCGGCGGCAACGTCGCCACCCGCGACGGCGCGCAGGCGCTCATCGACGCCGGTGTCGACGGCGTCAAGGTGGGCGTCGGACCGGGCTCGATCTGCACCACCCGCGTGGTCGCCGGCATCGGCGTCCCGCAGGTCACCGCGATCTACGAAGCCGCGGTCGCGGCCCGCGCGGCCGGCGTGCCGGTCATCGGCGACGGTGGCCTCCAGTACTCCGGTGACATCGGCAAGGCGCTCGCCGCCGGCGCCGACACGGTGATGCTCGGCTCGCTCCTCGCGGGCTGTGAGGAGTCGCCGGGTGAGCTGATGTTCATCAACGGCAAGCAGTTCAAGTCGTACCGCGGCATGGGCTCGCTCGGTGCCATGCAGTCCCGCGGCCAGGGGAAGTCCTACTCCAAGGACCGCTACTTCCAGGCCGAGGTCGCCTCCGACGACAAGCTCGTGCCCGAGGGCATCGAGGGCCAGGTGGCCTACCGCGGCCCGCTGGCCAACGTGCTGCACCAGCTCGTCGGCGGCCTGCGCCAGACGATGGGCTACGTCGGCGCGGCGAGCATCGACGAGATGGAGACCAAGGGCCGTTTCGTCCGCATCACGTCCGCGGGCCTCAAGGAGAGCCACCCGCACGACATCCAGATGACGGTCGAGGCGCCGAACTACAGCCGCAGTAAGTAGTCTTCCGGCTCACGCGTACGCGTGGAGGGGCGGGCCCGGTCACCGGGGCCGCCCCTTCCGTGTGCGTCGGGGATACTGGACAGGCAGACCAAGAGGGAAAGGCCCCACAACGTGACTGAGATCGAGATCGGGCGCGGCAAGCGCGGCCGCCGCGCGTACGCCTTCGACGACATCGCCGTCGTACCGAGCCGGCGCACCCGCGACCCGAAGGAGGTCTCGATCGCGTGGCAGATCGACGCCTACCGCTTCGAGCTGCCCTTCCTGGCCGCTCCCATGGACTCCGTCGTCTCCCCGCAGACGGCCATCCGCATCGGTGAGCTGGGCGGCCTCGGCGTCCTGAACCTCGAGGGCCTCTGGACGCGGTACGAGGACCCGCAGCCGCTGCTCGACGAGATCGCCGAGCTGGACGCGGAGACCGCGACCCGGCGCCTCCAGGAGATCTACGCGGCCCCGATCAAGGCCGACCTGATCGGACAGCGCATCAAGGAGGTGCGTGACGCGGGTGTGGTCACCGCCGCCGCGCTCTCGCCGCAGCGCACCGCCGAGTTCTCCAAGGCCGTCGTGGACGCCGGGGTCGACATCTTCGTGATCCGCGGCACCACCGTCTCCGCCGAGCACGTCTCCGGCGCCGCCGAGCCGCTGAACCTGAAGCAGTTCATCTACGAGCTGGACGTCCCGGTCATCGTCGGCGGCTGCGCCACGTACACCGCGGCGCTGCACCTGATGCGCACGGGCGCCGCGGGTGTCCTGGTCGGCTTCGGCGGCGGCGCCGCGCACACCACGCGCAACGTCCTGGGCATCCAGGTACCGATGGCCACCGCCGTCGCCGACGTCGCGGCCGCCCGCCGTGACTACATGGACGAGTCCGGCGGCCGGTACGTGCACGTCATCGCCGACGGCGGCGTGGGCTGGTCCGGCGACCTGCCCAAGGCCATCGCGTGCGGCGCGGACTCCGTGATGATGGGCTCCCCGCTGGCCCGCGCCACGGACGCGCCCGGCAAGGGCCACCACTGGGGCATGGAGGCCGTTCACGAGGACGTGCCGCGCGGCAAGAAGGTCGACCTGGGCACGGTCGGCACGACCGAGGAGATCCTCGCCGGTCCTTCGCACATCCCGGACGGCTCGATGAACTTCTTCGGCGCGCTGCGCCGCGCGATGGCGACGACGGGCTACAGCGAGCTCAAGGAGTTCCAGCGCGTCGAGGTGACGGTCGCGGACTCGCAGCACAAGCGCTGACGCTCGCGCTGGACGCACGACGTCGAAGAAGGGCCCCGGTACTTCGTACCGGGGCCCTTCTCGTCGTCTTCGACGTCTTCGCCGTCACAGGCGGTGTGCGGCGCCCGCCGGGGTCGCGCCCCTGGTGTCCAGGAGCAGCTGCGCCTTCACCGCGAGACCTTGCAGGTCGTACGTGCGGTGGTGCTGGAGCAGGATCGTGAGGTCGGCGTCGGCCGCGGCCTCGTAGAGGAAGTCCGCGCGCGGGACGGGGCGGCCGAGCACGCTCCAGGTGGGCACGTAGGGGTCGTGGTAGCTGACCGCCGCGCCGAGCTCCATGAGGCGGGTGGCCACCTCCTGGGCGGGGGCGCCCTGCTGGTCGGCGAG
Source organism: Streptomyces sp. NPDC036815 (assembly GCF_055609205.1). Classification (NCBI taxonomy): domain Bacteria; kingdom Bacillati; phylum Actinomycetota; class Actinomycetes; order Kitasatosporales; family Streptomycetaceae; genus Streptomyces; species Streptomyces sp. NPDC036815. Next base: position 263,539 of record NZ_JBVJPW010000005.1, read on the forward strand.
GTCGGGCTTGTAGGTGACGCCGAGGAGCAGGACGCGGGCGCCGCGGGCGGACTTGCCGTGCTCGTTGAGGAGGGTCGCCGAGCGCTGGATGACGTACTGGGGCATGCGGTCGTTGACCTGCTGGGCCAGCTCGACCATGCGCAGGGGGCGGGCGCCGCGGGAGGGGCCGGGGACGTCCAGGGGCACGCCGTGGCCGCCGACGCCGGGGCCGGGGCGGAAGGCCTGGAAGCCGAAGGGCTTGGTCTCGGCGCAGCGGATGACGTCCCACAGGTCGATGCCGAGGTCGTGGCAGAGCACCGCCATCTCGTTGACCAGGGCCATGTTCACGTGCCGGTAGTTGGTCTCCAGGAGGTGCACGGTCTCGGCCTCGCGCGGGCCGCGGGCACGGACGACCTTGTCGGTGAGGCGGCCGTAGAAGGTGGCGGCCGACTCGGTGCAGGCGGGGGTGAGGCCGCCGATGACCTTGGGGGTGCCTGCGTAGCCGTGGCTGCGGTTGCCGGGGTCGAGGCGGCCGGGGGAGTAGGCGAGGTGGAAGTCGCGCCCGGCGCGCAGGCCCGAGCCCGATTCGAGGATCGGACGGAGGAATTCCTCTGTGGTCCCCGGGTACGCGGGAGACTCCAGGATCACGGTGGTGTGCGGGCGCAGGCGTGCGGCCAGGGCCCGGGCGGCCTCGGCGACCTGGCTCAGGTCGAGCGAGCGGTCGGCGGCCGGTGGGGTGGGGGCGCAGATGACGGCGGTGCGGACCCGGCCGAGTTCGGCCGGATTGACGGTCGGCCGGAAGCCCCCCGAGAGCATCCGGCGGACGTCGGCGGCGGTGAGGATGCCTTCGGCGCCGTCGCACGGCAGCCGGCCGCCGGCCAGGTCGGCGGCGCGGACGGGGTCGTAGCCGATGGTGGCGATGCCGCGTGTGACGGCGGCCTGGGCGAGGGGCAGGCCGAGGTGGCCGAGGCCGATGACAGCGAGATCTGCGGGCATGGCGGTGGGCCGTCCTCCCAATAGCCGGAGTGGGACGAGTGCGCAAGCCCTGTGGACAAGGCGGACCAGCGCAATGTCAGACTAGGAGTAAATATGACCGATTTGCGGTATTGCGTTGCGCGGGGTTCCGGAGTGTTGTCCACAGGCCGGGGTCGCGATCAGCGGGCGGCGGAGAAATCTGGGCATGATGTGAGTCCGACCACACCCGAGCTCAACGGGAGGCAGCGGTGAGGACAGCGACACTGGGGCCGGCGGAGCGTGCCGAGTCACTTGCGGGAATGGCCGACCGGGAGCTGGACATCCTGGTGGTGGGCGCGGGAGTGGTCGGCGCGGGCACGGCGCTCGACGCGGTGACCCGCGGCCTGTCCACCGGCCTGGTCGAGGCGAGGGACTGGGCTTCGGGCACGTCGAGCCGGTCCAGCAAGCTGATCCACGGCGGGCTGCGCTATCTGGAGATGCTCGACTTCGCACTCGTGCGGGAGGCGTTGAAGGAGCGCGGCCTGCTCCTGGAGCGGCTCGCCCCGCATCTCGTGAAGCCGGTCCCGTTCCTCTACCCCTTGCAGCACAAGGGCTGGGAGAGGTTGTACGCGGGATCGGGCGTCGCTCTCTACGACGCCATGTCGATGTCCCGCGGCCACGGCCGGGGCCTGCCCATGCACCGCCACCTGACGCGCCGCCACGCCCTGCGCGTCGCCCCGTGCCTGAAGAAGGATGCACTGGTCGGCGCCATGCAGTACTACGACGCCCAGATGGACGACGCCCGCTACGTGGCCACCCTGGTGCGCACCGCCTCGGCGTACGGCGCGAAGGTCGCCAACCGCGCCAAGGTCACCGGCTTCCTGCGCGAGGGCGAGCGGGTGGTCGGCGCCCGGGTGCAGGACGTCGAGGGCGGCGGGGAGTACGAGGTCCGCGCCAAGCAGATCGTGAACGCGACCGGCGTGTGGACGGACGACACCCAGGCGATGGTCGGCGAGCGCGGCCAGATCCACGTCCGGGCGTCCAAGGGCATCCATCTGGTCGTACCGAAGGACCGGATCAACGCGACGACCGGGCTGATCCTGCGGACCGAGAAGAGCGTCCTCTTCGTCATCCCGTGGGGCCGGCACTGGATCGTGGGGACCACCGACACGGACTGGGACCTGGACAAGGCCCACCCGGCCGCCTCCAGCGCCGACATCGACTACCTCCTGGAGCATGTGAACTCGGTGCTTGCGGTGCCGCTCTCCCGGGACGATGTCCAGGGGGTGTACGCGGGGCTCCGCCCGCTGCTCGCGGGCGAGTCGGACGCCACGAGCAAGCTGTCGCGCGAGCACACGGTCGCCCACCCGGCGCCCGGCCTGGTGGTCGTCGCGGGCGGCAAGTACACGACGTACCGCGTGATGGCCAAGGACGCCGTCGACGAGGCGGTGCACGGCCTGGACCAGCGCGTCGCCGACTGCGTCACGGAGGACATCCCGCTCGTCGGCGCCGAGGGCTACAAGGCGCTGTGGAACGCCCGCGCGAGGATCGCCGCGCGGACGGGCCTGCATGTGGTGCGCGTGGAGCACCTGTTGAACCGGTACGGCTCCCTGGCCGAGGAAGTGCTCGAACTGATCACCGCCGACCCGAAGCTGGGCGAGCCGTTGCCGGGGGCCGACGACTACCTGCGGGCCGAGGTCGTCTATGCCGCGTCGCACGAAGGCGCCCGGCACCTCGACGACGTGCTGACCCGGCGCACGCGCATCTCGATCGAGACGTTCGACCGGGGCACGCGCAGCGCCAGGGAGTGCGCCGAGCTGATGGCGCCCGTCCTCGGCTGGGACAAGGACCAGATCGAGCGGGAGGTGCAGCACTACGAGAAGCGGGTGGAGGCCGAGCGGGAGTCGCAGCGGCAGCCGGACGACCTGACGGCGGACGCGGCACGGCTGGGGGCGCCGGACATCGTGCCGCTGAGCTGACCCCCCGCTACTCCTCCGGCGCCTGTCGGTCCTAGGGTGCGCGGGGGGCAGAACTCCGCGACGAGAAGGGCCGGTTCCCGGTCCGGATCGGCTGGCTTGTCCGTGTTGACCCGGAAGGTGACGGCACGTCGGCTGGCGTGAGTGGCGGTCCCCCCTCGTGCGCGGTCCATCATGAGGGACGAGAAGAGGGGCCCGTGGACCCTGGGCGCCGGCCGGTCCTTGAGTAAGGGACAATGAAGGCTCTGTCAGGGCGGGTTGCTCGGGTAGCAGCGGTAGCAGCAGAGGGGACGCATGTCGGACGCGGAGCAGACGGGTGAGACCCGTCGGGACAAGAGCGAACGTCTCCTCGCCGGCCGGTACCGGCTGGGAGAGGTGCTCGGCCGCGGCGGCATGGGCACCGTCTGGCGCGCCAAGGACGAGACGCTTGGCCGTACGGTCGCGGTGAAGGAGCTGCGGTTCCCCTCGAGCATCGACGAGGAGGAGAAGCGCCGGCTCATCACGCGGACGTTGCGTGAGGCGAAGGCGATCGCGCGGATCCGCAACACCAGCGCCGTGACCGTCTACGACGTGGTCGACGAGGACGACCGCCCGTGGATCGTGATGGAGCTGGTCGAGGGCAAGTCGCTCGCGGAGGCGATCCGTGAGGACGGCGTGCTCTCGCCCAGGCGCGCCGCCGAGGTCGGCCTCGCCGTGCTCGACGTGCTGCGCTCCGCCCACCGTGAGGGGATCCTGCACCGCGACGTGAAGCCGTCGAACGTGCTGATCGCCGAGGACGGCCGGGTCGTGCTGACGGACTTCGGCATCGCGCAGGTCGAGGGCGACCCCTCGATCACCTCCACCGGCATGCTCGTCGGCGCGCCGTCGTACATCTCCCCGGAGCGCGCCCGCGGCCACAAGCCCGGCCCCGCGGCCGACCTGTGGTCGCTGGGCGGCCTGCTGTACGCGGCCGTGGAGGGCGTCCCCCCGTACGACAAGGGGTCGGCCATCGCGACGCTCACCGCGGTGATGACCGAGGACGTCGAACAGCCCGTGAACGCCGGGCCGTTGGAGAAGGTCATCTACGGCCTGCTCGCCAAGGACCCGGAGCAGCGGCTCGACGACGCGGGGGCGCGGGCGCTCCTCATCGACGTGATCCACGCTCCGGAGCCCAAGGTGGAGCCGGAGCCGGTGGAGGCGACCAAGGTGGTGCCGTTGCCGCCCGCCCCGCCCAGCCCGCCGAAGGCACCGAAGATCCCGAGGACGCCCAAGGCGCAGAAGCCGCCGAAGGCAGCGAAGCCGCAGAAGGCCACGGGTGTCGCCGGTGGGGCTGTCGGTGCCGCTGGTGCCACCGGTGCCGGTGAGAGGCCCGCGGGCGCCACGGCCGCCGTCGGAGCCGCCGCCGGCCGTAAGGCGGCGGAGGCCACCGACCGTTTGAAGAGCGCCCTGCAATCGGTGCGCAAGGGGCCCGCCGCCGGGTCGTCGCGTGCGGGCTCGCCCACCGGTTCGCCCACCGGTTCGCCCGCCGGGCCGGGGAGCGCGCCGTCGCGGCCGCCCGTCAAGGCGTCGCTCACCGATGTGGTGCCGCGGCGGACCCTGGTGATCCTTTCCGTGGTGGTCGTGCTCGCCGTGCTCGGTACGGTGCTCGCCCTCGCGCTCGGGGACGACGGCAGCAAGGCCGAGGACAACAAGGGCGGCGACAAGGCCTCGTCCAGCGGGGCGACCGCCGGCTCGGGCCAGGGCAAGGACGCGGACAAGGACAGCGGCAAGGGCACGGGCAGCGGCGCCGGCACGGGGGACGACGGGAGCAAGGACCCCACCGGGGACAAGAGTTCCGACCCCGACGAGGGCGAGGGGCACGACCCGGGCAAGGACGACGACGCCAAGAAGCCGGGTGACGCCGCCGACTCGACGTACAAGCACGCCCAGGGCTTCAAGATCGGGCTGCCGAAGGGGTGGAAGTTCCAGTCCACGGGCCGTGCGGGCGCCCGGTTCGGCGGGCCCGACGGGCAGAAGCTGCTGATCGGCTGGACGGGCACGCCCAAGGACAACCCGGTGAGCGACTGGAAGAACCAGGAGAACTACATGGTCCGGTCGCAGTACCACCGGATCCGGATAGAGAAGGTCGGCTTCCGCGGCTGGAACACGGCCGACTGGGAGTTCACCTACGTGGACGGCGGGACCAAGTACCGGTCGATAGACCGCGGCTTCGTCGTCAACGGCAAGCTGGGCTACGGAATGATGTACACGGCCAAGGCCGACGACTGGGGGAGCGAGAAGCGGCGCACCGCGTGGCAGACGTTCACGAAGACGTTCGAGCCGAAGGCCTGAGTGCGGAATTCCGACGTCCTGAGCGCGGGATTCCGAGGTCGTGAGCGCAGGGTTCCGAGTTCGGGGCCCGAGATCTCGTATCCCCTCATTGTGGTTCGCCTCCGGCACGTATCGTGAGTGCTTGCGGACCGTACGCAGCCGCAATGAGCCACAAGACGAACGGATTTGACCACCGGGCAGACGGGGGAGGCGTCGTGGACGACTATGCGGGACGGGTACTCGCCGACCGCTACCGCCTGCCGCTGCCCCCCTCGGACGAGTACGAGCTCGCCGAGTCCCGCGCCTTCGACACCTACAGCGGGCAGGAAGTCCTCGTCAGGCAGGTGCCGTTACCCGAGATCGTGGACGCCGAAGTGGTCGGTGAGGGCGAACCGGCCGAGCCGGCCGAGCCGGAGCTGGACGTGGACGGCCTGCCCGCGGGCTTCGTGCCGCGGGCGAGGCCGGGCGGGACCGGAGTCCGGCGGGCCGCGTCGCGGACGACGCGCAGGCCCACGGATCCGGCGGTGCGGCGCGCGATCGAGGCGGCGCAGACCGCCGCGCAGATCCCCGACCACCCCCGGCTCGACCAGGTCTTCGACGTGTTCGCGGAGGGCGGCTCGCTGTGGATAGTCAGCGAGTTGGTCGCGGCGCGGCCGCTCGCGGCGCTCCTCGCGGACCGGCCGCTGAGCCCGTACCGCGCCGCCGAGGTCGCGGCGGACGTCCTCGCGGCGCTGCGGGTCCTGCACGCGTACGGCTGGGTGCACCGGAACATCACCGCGCGGACCGTGTTGATATGCGACGACGGCCGCGTGATGCTGACGGGCCTCGCGGCCGGGGCGGCCGAGGAGGCGCTCTGCGGCTACGACCCCCGGCCGGTCGAGGCGGGTGAGGCGGCGGGCTCGGCGGGCTCGGTCGGGAACGTGGCGGAGTACGGGCAGACGGACGCGTCCGGCGCCGGGGGGGCGTCCGGGGCGGCCCGTGCGCCGGGCCGTGGCCGGTACGAGGACGGGGACGTCGCGCTCGAACCCGCGCCGGAGCCCGCAGGGCCGGGCGCGCGGACCGGGCGCCCGGGCGCGGTGGCGGCGTATCACGCGGGGACGCGGGCCGCCGCGCGGACGGCCGAGGGCTCCGGTGAGCGCGAGTCGGGGACGGCCGGGCGGATCTCGGACCCCTACGGCGTGGCGGAGACGAAGCCCTGGCACGGGGCGGTGCCACGGGCCGGGGTCCCCGCGGCACGGAGTGCGCGGAGCGCGCCCGACGCCGATGACACCTCCGGCCCGGACGAGGACCTGGCCGTGAGCGGGCGCGGGACCTGGGACGAGGGCTCCACCGAAGGGGCCGCTCCGCGCGGGCCCGCCACCGCCCTCGCCGCCGAGCGGGCCCGGCACGCGCGCATGGTGGTCGTCGGGGCCGTCACCGAGCGATGGGCGCCCGAGCAGGCAGGCCCGGTGCACGAGAACTGGCAGCTCGCCGCGCCGATCGGCCCCGCCACCGACCTGTGGGCCCTGGGCGCGCTGCTCTTCCGCGCCGTGCAGGGACACGCCCCGTACCCGGAGGACAGCTCGGCCGAACTGGTGCAGCTCGTCTGCGCGGAGCCGCCCGCCTTCGCCGAGGAGTGCGGCCCGCTGCGGCCCGTCGTCGAGTCGCTGTTGCGTCAGGACCCCACCGAGCGGCTCGACTTCGAGGAGCTGAGCGGCTGGCTGCGCTCGCTGGTGCGGTCGGCACCCGAGCCGGAGGCCGGGGCGCACGTCGTGCCGGTGCCCTCGTACGACGCCGGCCGGCTGCCCGTCGTACGGCGGCGGGGCGAGGTCGTCCGCAGGCGGCGCGGGGCGGCGGCGGCCGGGGGGCCCGGCAGCGGGCCGGGGTACGGGCACGGGCGGCACAAGCGCGGCAGGGGCAAGGCCAAAGGGCGGGGCGGCGGCGCGGGGCGGAAGGGCACGGGCGGGGACGTGCGGCTCGCCCCGGCGGCGCGGGCGGACACGAGCGAGCCCCGGCCGGTGCGGGAGTCCCGGCTGTCCCACGAGGCGGAACTGCCCCGTGAGCCCCGCGCTTCCGGGCGCCCCCGTTCGCTGGGGCGGCTGCTGTTGATCGCCATCCTTCTCGGGCTCGCCGCGGCCATCGCGTACGCCATGGTGTTCATGCCCAAGGGGGACGACCGGGGGGCGGGTGACGGCGCGGGGGCCGCGGGTGAGGTCAGTTCGGCGCCGGGCACGGGCGATCCGGGCAGGAAAAAGGGCAGCGACGGAGACAAGGAAAAGGGCGAAGGGAAAGAGGAAGGGGACAAGAACAAGCCAGACAAGAACAAGCCGGGCGAGAACAAGCCGGGCGAGAACCCCGGTTCGCAGAAACCGCAGACCACCGACCCGGACCTCCCGAAGGGCTTCGCCCTGCGCAAGGACCCCGAGGGCTTCCGCGTCGCCGTCGCCAGCGGCTGGGACAGGCAGGCCAAGAACGGCCGTGGCCAGGTGCGTTACACCCACGGCGGCTTCGAGCTGCTGCTCGTCCCCGGGCGCGACACCACGGACGGGTACGGCAGCGACCCCATGAAGTACCAGCGCGAGCACGAGCGTGAGCTCCAGCCGTTCCGCGACTCGTCCTGGGCGACGTCCAGCGGGATGCGGCGCATCGACGTGGGCGGACGGGCCATGGCGGAAGGCCAGTTCACCTGGCAGGACTCCGGGGGGCGTGAGGTCTTCGTCCGCAATCTCGCGATGGTCGTCGGCGGGAAGTACCACGTGGTGCAGGTGCGGGGGCCGGAGGCCGAGCGGGACGAGGTGACGCGCCTGTACGACCAGGCCTCGGCCACCTATCAGGTCACCGAATGAGCCACTGGGCGAGGTACTGAACGAGCCACCGGACATGTCGCCGAATGAGTCGATTCCGGCACTCGCGACATGCACGGCATGCGGCACAGTGCGGTCTTCCAAGCCCCCCTGTGGTTCCCTGCACGCGGCCCGCTCCTTAACCTGGGCCTGCCAAGACCATTGCGGGGGAACGTGAATCAGATGCAGGGACTGCTCCTCGCGGGCCGCTACCGACTCGCCGAGTCCATCGGCCGCGGTGGCATGGGACGGGTGTGGCGCGCGCAGGACGAGGTGCTGCACCGTGCCGTTGCCGTCAAGGAGCTGACGGCTGCCCAGTTCGTGCAGGAGGCCGACCGCGCCGTCCTGTTCGCGCGCACGCAGACGGAGGCGCGCGCCGCCGCCCGCATCAACCATCCCGCCGTCGTCACCGTCCACGACGTCCTGGAGTACGACGAGCGGCCCTGGATCGTGATGGAGCTGGTCGAGGGGCGCTCGCTGGCCGACGCCGTCAAGGACGACGGCCGCATCGAGCCCGTGGAGGCCGCCCGCATCGGCCTGTGGACCCTCAAGGCCCTGCGCGCCGCGCACGCCGCCGGTGTGCTGCACCGTGACGTCAAGCCGGGCAACGTCCTGCTCTCCGACGACCGCCGCATCCTGCTCACCGACTTCGGGATCGCCGCGATCGAGGGGGACTCCACGATCACCCGGACCGGCGAGGTCGTCGGCTCCGTCGACTATCTGGCGCCCGAGCGGGTCAGCGGCGGCAATCCCGGCCCCGCCTCCGACCTGTGGGCGCTCGGCGCGACGCTGTACACGGCGGTGGAGGGGTTCTCGCCCTTCCGGCGCACGTCGCCGCTCGGCACGATGCAGGCCGTGGTGACGGACGAGCCAGCGCTGCCCGGGCACGCGGGTGTCCTCGCGCCGGTCATCAGCGCGCTCCTGAGCAAGGACCCGCAGGCCCGGCCGACCGCGGAGGAGGCCGAGCTGATGCTGGCCCAGGCCGCGGAGGGGCGCCGTCCGCAGCAGGCACAGGCGTACGTCCCGACGCAGGCGCACCCGTCCACCGGATCGCACCCGGACACGCACAGCCAGGCGCACCCGGACACGCACAGCCAGGCGCACACGACCGCGCAGGGCCAGGCGTCCTCCGTCGGCGCCGCCCCGTACACGCACCCCCAGACCCCCTCGCCGTACCCGCACCCCCAGGCCCACACCCCGGTCCCCGGCAGCGGCAGCGGTACCGGCCCCGACCTGCTCACCGTCGTCAGCCAGGGGCACGACCGCCCGCGCGAACGCAGGCGCTGGCCCGCGGTCGTCGCCCTCGTCGTCGCGGCCGCGCTGCTCGGCGGGGGCGGGGTCTTCGGCTATCTGCACTTCGCCGACGACACGCAGGGGCAGGCGGCGGACGGCGGTCCTGCCAGGACGGTGGGCGGCATCCCCGACGACTGGCAGCGCGTGAAGGACCCCGAGGGCTTCAGCCTCATGCTGCCCAAGAACTGGAAGCGCGAGGCGGACGGCAACCAGGTCGACTACACGCCCGACGGCGGCCGCCGGTTCCTGCGCATCTCCGTCGACAAGAACCCGCAGTTCGAGAGCTCGTACACGCATCAGCTGTCCCTGGAGAAGAACCTGCGGGTCAAGCTGCCGGGGTACCGGCGGCTGCACCTGAACTCCAACACCTTCCGCGATCAGCAGGGCGCCCTCTGGGAGTTCAGCTGGAAGGCGGGCGCGAACGACACGACCGCGGGGCCGCGCCGCGCCATCGACCAGGCCTATCTCAGCCGTGACGGCGTGGAGTACGCGATCTACATGTCGGCGCCGGCCGAGGGCTGGGACACCACCCGGGAGCAGTTCGACGCGATGCTGCGGGGATGGCGTGAGCCCTGAGCGCCTGCCGTGGAACCCCGCCCACCTCTGAGGAGGCTGGGAGCAGCGGCCGGAACCGGCCCGCGGCGTGTTCGGCCCCATTTCCTTCCCGCACGTGTGGGGCATGATGGCCGCATGGGGAGCCTGGGAGACCACGCCGGTGCGGCGGGTGCCGGCGGGGCCGGCGCCGGTGGTGGCAACCCCCGTGTGATCGCGGGCCGTTACCGCCTGGAGTCGCGGCTCGGCCGGGGTGGCATGGGGGTCGTGTGGCGCGCGACCGATCTGCTCCTCGGGCGGCAGGTCGCGGTCAAGGAGCTGGCGCGGGACGAGACCCTCTCCGACGCCGAGGCGGAGCAGCAGCGCGAGCGGACCCTGCGCGAGGCGCGGGCGGTGGCGCAGCTGCGGCATCCGCACGTCATCGTCGTCCACGACGTCGTCGTGCAGGACGAACAGCCGTACATCGTGATGGAGTTGATCGAGGGCGGTTCGCTGGCCGGGCGGATCGCGCGCAGCGGCCCGCTGGACGCGGCGACCGTGGCGCAGATGGGCATCGACCTGCTCGGCGCCCTGGGCACCGCGCACGAGGCGGGCATCCTGCACCGCGACCTCAAGCCCGCCAACGTGCTGATGGAGCGCGCGACCGGCCGCGTCGTGCTCACCGACTTCGGGATCGCGCAGCTCAGCGGGGCGACGACGCTCACGGAGGTCGGCTCGTTCGTGGGGTCGCCGGAGTTCACCGCGCCCGAGCGGATGGCGGGGGAGCGGACGGGGCCGGAGTCGGACCTGTGGTCGCTCGGCGCGCTGCTGGTCACCGCGCTGGCCGGGGAGTCGCCGTTCCGCCGCGACTCGATCGGCGGCGTCCTGCACGCGGTGGTCTACGACGAGATACGCCCCCCGCCCGCCGCCGCGCCGCTGCTGCCCGTGGTGCTCGGCCTCCTCGACCGGGACCCGGACCGCAGGCTCGACGCGGCCGGGGCGTCGGTGCTGCTTCGGACGTACGTCGAGACGGGGCGGATGCCGACGCCCGTACGGGAGAGACCGAGTTCCGTGCTGCCCGGCCTGCCGGGGCGGCCGGGTCGGGGCAGCCATCCGCCGACCCTGTGGGAGCTCCCCGCGGGCCTGTCCCCGGCGGGGTCCGCGAAGCCGTACGGCAGGCACGGGCGGGTCGTCCTGATCGCCGCCGCGCTGGCCGCCGCCACCGCGGGCGCGGGCGTCTCCGCGGCGCTCCTGCTGAGCAGGGACGGTGACGGCGGCGGCACGGCACCCCCGTCCTCCTCCGCGTCACGGGTCACGGCGGAGCCGACGGTCACCGTGACGTCCCCCTCGCCGAAGCCGTCCTCGCCCCAGGCGCCCAAGGGCTACCGGATCGCGAAGGACCCCGAGGGCTTCGCGCTCGCCGTCCCCATGGGCTTCCGCCGCGAGGTGGACGGGCCCCGCGTCTTCTACGTCTCGTCCGGCGGCACCTACCGCATCGGCATCAGGGAGTCGGCCGGTGAGCGCGGCGGCCCGCTCGCCGCGCAGCGCCGCGCCGACGCCGCGGGGCCGCGGACCAACCCGGGCTACCGCGACGGCCGCGTCACGGAGACCACGCGCAACGGCAGACCGGCCGCCCTGTGGGAGTTCACCTGGGACGGCTTCAGCGAGCGGGAGGGCGCCCGGCACTCGTTCGACCTGTGCTGGGCGGAGGGCGGCCGGACGTTCGACGTCTGGGTGTCGGCGCCGGTCGGGGACACGGCGCAGGCCAGGCGGTACTTCGACGCGGCGGTCGACACGTTCGTACGCCGCTGACCGAGGCTCCGAGGCCCGTACGCCGTCGAGGTCCGCCGGACGCGGGCGGGCCGCGTGCATCGCCCCGGTCACAAGGAGCCGACCTGGCTGGAAACCGGGGTGCCCGGCAAGGTACTCATGGGGGCATGAGTAATGACGGGGGAGCCTCCTACGGGCCGTACGAACCCACCAGTTTCGGCCTTCAGCCACCGCAACAGCCCGGCGTTCCGGGGCAGTCGGACCACCGTGCCGGCGCTCTCCCCGACAACCCGTACGCGCAGCCGCCACAGCCCGCCCACCAGGCGCAGCCGCCCCGGCAGGCGTCCGCCCCCGGGCCGACCCAGGTCGTGCCGGACCGGGCGGCGGCCGGGTCCGAGCCCGGCGCGGGCCGGCGCATCGCGGGCCGCTACCGGCTGCTCGCCAAGCTCGGCCACGGCGGCATGGGCACGGTGTGGCGCGCCAAGGACGAGACGGTGGACCGCGAGGTCGCGGTGAAGGAGCCGCGCATCCCCGACCACCTCCCCGAGCGGGAGCGGGCCAACGTCTTCGAGCGGATGCGGCGCGAGGCGCGTGCCGCGGCCCGTCTCGACCACCCGGCCGTGGTCAACGTGCACGACGTGGCGGTGGAGGACGGCCAGCCCTGGATCGTGATGGAGCTCGTCCAGGGCCGATCCCTGGGCGCCGCGCTCCAGGAGGGCACGCTGAGCGCCCGGGAGGCCGCGCGCATCGGCCTCGACGTCCTGAACGCCCTGGACGCCGCGCACCAGGCGGGCATCCTGCACCGCGACGTGAAGCCGGACAACGTCATGCTCGGCCGCCACGACCGCGTCGTCCTCACCGACTTCGGCATCGCCCAGATCGAGGGCGAGACCAATCTGACGGACACGGGCGGTTTCGTCGGCTCGCCGGAATTCATCGCTCCGGAGCGGGTGCTCGGGCAGCGGCCGGGGCCCGCCTCCGACCTCTGGTCGCTGGGCGTGGTCCTGTACGCGGCGACCGAGGGCGTCTCGCCGTTCCGTCGCAACAACACCCCCGCGACGCTCCAGTCGGTCCTGAACGCGACGCCCGCCGCGCCCGCTTCGGCCTCGGGTCCGCTCGCGGACGCGATCAACCGGCTCCTCGTCAAGGATCCGGCCCAGCGTCCCAACGCGGCGCAGGTGCGGGCGCTGCTGGAGGAGGCGGCGCGGCCGCCGCAGCCTGCGCCGACCCAGGTCGTCACCGTCACGAACGACGGTGACGGCGGCCGCGGCAAGGGGATCTTCCTGAGCCGCAAGGCGCTCGCCGTCGTCGCGGGTGTGGTCGTCGCCGCGGTGGCGGCGGGCGTCCTGGTGGCCCTGAACCCCTTCGGGGGCTCGGACGGCACGGACGGCTGGCAGAAGCACGACGTGAAGGAGCTGGCGGCGACCGTCTCGGCGCCCCAGGGGTACGAGAAGTCCGAGGACGACAACTCGGAGGCCAAGGAGCACTGGGTCGCCTACACCGACCCGAGCGGCAGCATCTCGATCAGCCTCGCCCTCCGCAAGAAGGCGGAGGACGACGGTGAGATCGCCGGGACCGCGGCGGCGCAGATGTACGACGAAGACGCCGACTTCAAGGAGTCCGGCGCCTACCAACTGGGCATGGCCTCCGATCCCGCTCCCAGGACCGCACCGCAGGAGACGAAGTTCCGCGGGGAGAAGGCGGCGGAGAACACCGTCACGTACTCCACGACCGACAGTCAGAACCCGCGCCCCCGCGAGCTCAAGGCCTTCTACTACCGGACCAAGAGCGGCGACATGTACCGGATGGTCGTCAGCTATCCGGCCAAGGGCGACTTCACGGCGCGCGGCCGCGAGGTCGCGAGGACGGCGGTCGCGGAGCTGGCGCCGGACAAGCTCTGAGACCGGGTTCCGCACGGTGTCCAAAAACGTGCGCCGAGGGGCGCGGCCCGCAACAACGCGCTGATCAGCGGCTTTGTCGCCAGCAATCACTGGCGTCGTGTGAGTGGTCGGTGAAGCCCATTACCGATGGGTACCCAAATCCCTGACGTAGGCCTACTCTCACGAGCATGACGGACTCGCAGGCCACCGCAGCGCCCCTCGGAACGAACCCGACCGCCCCGGCCCCCGAAGGCGCGCGCACCGCCGCCGACGTGGTCACGCCCGAGCTGATCGCCCAGCTCACCCGTGACGTCGTCGGATCGGGACGGACGGCCAACCACACGCCGCTCACCGGCGAGAAGCTGGCCGACCTGCCCGAGTCCACCCCCGAGGACGTGGCCACCGCCTTCGAGCGGGCCCGCACCGCCCAGACCGCCTGGGCCAGGACCCCCGTGAAGCAGCGCGCCGCCGTCCTGCTGCGCTTCCACGACCTGGTGCTCCAGCGCCAGGCCGAGGTCCTCGACCTGATCCAGCTGGAGACGGGCAAGGCGCGGCTGCACGCCCACGAGGAGATCCAGGCCGTCGCGGTCGCCGCCCGGCACTACGGCCGCAAGGCCCCCGCGTACCTGAGCCCCAAGCGGCACACCGGCGTCGTCCCGGTCCTCACCAAGGTCACCGAGAACCGCCAACCGCGCGGCGTCGTGGGGCAGATAGCCCCCTGGAACTACCCCTTCGAGCTGTCCATCGGCGACGCGCTGCCCGCCCTCGTCGCGGGCAACGCGCTCGTGATGAAGCCCGACACGGAGACCTGCCTCACCGCCCTGTGGGCCCGTGACCTGATCATCGAGGCGGGCCTGCCGTCCGAGGTCTTCCAGGTCGTCCTCGGCGAGGGCCCCGTCGTCGGCCCCGAACTCGTCAAGCACGCCGACTACGTCTCCTTCACCGGCTCCACCCGCACCGGCCGCGAGGTCGCCCAGGGCGCGGCGGCCCGCCTGGTCGGCGTCTCCCTCGAACTCGGCGGCAAGAACGCCATGCTGGTGCTGCACGACGCCGACATCGACAAGGCCGCCGCGGGCGCCGTGCGCGCCTGCTTCTCGTCCGCGGGCCAGCTGTGCATCTCCATCGAGCGGCTGTACGTGCACGAGTCCATCGCCGACCGGTTCGTGGAGCGCTTCGCGGAACGGGCGAAGGCGATGCGGCTCGGCACGTCCCTGGCGTACGGCGCCGACATGGGCTCCCTCGTCGGCGAGCGGCAGCTGGAGACCGTGACCCGGCACGTCGAGGAGGCCGTCGCCAAGGGCGCCACGCTCGTCGCGGGCGGCGTCGCCCGCCCGGACATCGGCCCCTACTTCTTCGAACCGACCATCCTGGACGGCGTCGAGGCCCCGATGGCGGTCTGCACCGAGGAGACCTTCGGCCCCGTCGTCTCCATCTACCGCTTCACCGACGAGAACGAAGCGGTCGAGCTCGCCAACGCCACGCCGTACGGCCTGAATTCCTCGGTCTGGACGAAGGACGGCGGCCGCGGCCGCAAGGTCGCCGCCCGCCTGCGCACCGGCACCGTCAACGTCAACGAAGGGTACGCGCCCGCCTACGGCAGCGTGCAGTCCCCGATGGGCGGCATGAAGGACTCCGGCCTCGGCCGCAGGCACGGCTCCGAGGGCATCCTCAAGTACACCGAGGCGCAGACCGTCGCCACCCAGCGGATCATGCCGCTCGCGCCGTCCTTCGGCCTGGACGACGAGAAGTACGCCGCGTTCATGACGACCAGCCTGAAGGTCATGAAGGCGTTCCGCCTCCGCTGACCCGAGCCCCGGGGGCGCGCCCTGAAGGGGCGCGGGGAACTGCGCGAGCAACCACAGACGGCCTGCGGGAATTCTGACGAGGAGAGCCAATGTCACAGGAGAACTCTGTCCAGAACAGGGGCGGCGACGCGGCCGACGCGTCGTACGACTACGACGTCATCGTCGTCGGTTCAGGCTTCGGCGGAGCCGTATCCGCGCTGCGCCTGACGGAGAAGGGCTACCGCGTCGGCGTCCTGGAGGCCGGGCGCCGCTTCACGCGCGCGACCCTGCCCAAGAACTCCTGGGACCTCAAGAACTACCTCTGGGCCCCCGCGCTCGGTCTCTTCGGCATCCAGCGCATCCACCTGCTCGGCAACGTGATGGTCCTCGCGGGCGCCGGGGTCGGCGGCGGCTCGCTGAACTACGCCAACACCCTCTACGTACCGCCCGCGCCGTTCTTCAACGACCCGCAGTGGAAGGACATCACGGACTGGCAGGACGAGCTGCGCCCCTACTACGAGCAGGCCAAGCGCATGCTCGGGGTGCGGCTCAACCCGACGATGACGCCCTCGGACGTCCACCTGAAGGCCACCGCGCGGGAGCTGGGGGTCGGCGACAGCTTCCACATGGCGCCCGTCGGTGTCTTCTTCGGCGACGAGAAGGACGCGGACGGTGGTTCAACGGCCGCACCCGGCACGGAAGTTCCCGACCCCTACTTCGGCGGCGCGGGGCCGTCCCGCAAGGCCTGCACCGAGTGCGGCGAATGCATGACCGGCTGCCGCCACGGCGCGAAGAACACCCTGAACGAGAACTACCTGTACCTCGCGGAGAAGGCCGGCGCCGTCGTCCACCCGATGACGTCGGTCGTCGCCGTCACCGAGGACTCACGGGGCGGCTTCGCCGTCTCGACCCTGCCCACCGACAACAAGCGCAAGAGCAGCGGCCGCACCTTCACGGCCCGCAAGGTCGTCATAGCGGCCGGTACGTACGGCACCCAGACCCTCCTGCACCGCATGCGGGACACCGGCCTGCTCCCGCGGATCTCCCGGCGGCTCGGCACGCTCACCCGCACCAACTCCGAGGCCCTGGTCGGCGCCCAGACCACCGACCGCCGCTACCGCAAGCGGCACGGCGGCGAGAAGGTCGACTTCACGCGGGGCGTCGCGATCACCTCGTCGATCCACCCGGACGCCAACACGCACATCGAGCCCGTCCGCTACGGCAGGAAGTCCAACGCGATGGGCGGCATGACGCTGCTCCAGGTCCCGTACAGCCTGAAGGGCGGCAAGGACCGCGTGGCGGGATGGCTCGGCAACATGGCCCGCCACCCGCTGCTCGCGGTGCGCTCGCTCTCCAACCGGCGCTGGTCCGAGCGGACCATCATCGGCCTCGTCATGCAGTCGCTCGACAACTCCCTGACCACGTACCGCAAGGAGAAGGGGCTGGGGAAGGGGCTGCTCACCGCCCGGCAGGGCCACGGCGCGCCCAACCCGAACCAGATACCGGAGGCCACCCGTGCGGCGACGATCCTCTCCCAGGAGATCAACGGCTTCCCGGGCTCGAACATCGGCGAGCTCATGGGCACCCCGCTGACCGCGCACTTCCTCGGCGGCTGCCCGATCGGCGCCTCGCCGGAGACGGGCGTCATCGACCCCTACCACCGGCTCTACGGCCACCCCGGCATCTCCGTCGTCGACGGCGCCGCGGTCTCCGCGAACCTGGGCGTGAACCCGTCCCTGACGATCACCGCGCAGGCGGAGCGGGCGATGTCGTTCTGGCCCAACAAGGGCGGCGAGGACCAGCGTCCCGCGCAGGGCGGGCAGTACGTACGGCTGGCGGCCGTCGAGCCGAAGACCCCGGCGGTTCCGGCGGACGCCTTCGGCGCGCTGCGGCTGCCGTTCCTGGGGATGCCGACGGTGCCGCCCAGGAGCTGACGGGCCGGGGGCCCCGGACTCGTGTGAGGGAGCCCCGGACACACGTAAGGACCTGCACCCCCCTCCGAGCGCAGGTCCTTCCGCGTGATCAGGTGCCGTCCGGTGTCAGACGGCGGAGTCGGCCTTGCGGCGGCGCACGGCGAACACCACGCCCGCGCCCGCGACGACGGCGACACCGCCGACGAGACCGATGGTCGGCAGCATCGAACTGGAGCCGGTCTCGGCGAGGCTGCCGGTGTCCGAGTCGTCCTTGGCGCCGCCCTGCGGCTCCGTCCCGGCGGCGGGCTTCGTCACCTCGGCCGACGGCGACGGCGTCGCGTCCGGGGTGGGCGTGGACTCGCCCGGCTCCTCGTCGCCGCTGTCCGTCCTTTCGACGATCTTGAGCGGCTTGTACGCGTCCGAGCTGTGCATGCAGTCGTCATCGGAGTCGACGTACTTGCCCATGCCGATCGCGTAGGCCTTGCCGAGCGGAGCCCCGGCGTCGATCTTGACCCGCAGCTCGATGGTGGCCTCGTCCTCGGCGTCGAGCTCCGTGGTCCCGTAGGCGAGGCCGTCGTCCAGCTTGCTGTCGATCGTCGTCCACTTGTCGGTCTCGGGGTCGCGGAACTGCAGCTCGGTGTAGGTCCGCAGCCAGTCCTTCTTGTCCTCGCCGTCGGGGAAGTTGTTCACGAACGTGGTCCACCGGACCTCACCGAACGGCTCGTCGGTGGGGTTGGCGGCGGTCAGTTCGAACTCGTGCCAGCCGCTGCCGGGGACGAGCTTCTTGGGCAGGCCGACGAGGTCGACCTCGAGCTCCGATTCCGGGTCCACGCCGTCCTCGTCGACCGGGCACTCGTCCGGCTCGGGCTCGGCGGGGTCCTCCGCGTCCGGGACCTCGGGGAGCTCGCCCGACTTCTTGGTCGGCGCGGGCTTCGCCGCGGGCGTCGCCGGAGTCGCGGGCGGCGCGGGGGTCGCGGCCGGGTCCGGCGTGCCGGGCGGGGTGCTGTCCGCCGAAGGCGTCGCGGGCGGGGTCTGCGAGGGCGTCCCGGACTCCGCGGCGGCCAGAGTCGGGGCGGTGCCCTCGGTGGCGAAGGCGGCCGGAGCCGACAGCAGCGCGATCGGGGCTATGGCAGCCGTAGCGGCCGCGGCAGCCATGGCACGACGAAGCTTCATGAAGACCTCAGGAAGTCCGGCGCGCTGCCCGGTCGGCAGCACGGAGGTGGGGCCTCCGCGGTGGAGACGCGGGTGTGGCCGTTGTTACGCATGCATGACCCGTGATCTCTGTGAATGGTTGTCCCGCATTCACAGAACCCTTATGTGTCGTGACTCACATCACTTGTGCCGCCGTGACGCGGTGCCGTAGAACTGCCCCCGCTCACAGGGCGAGAGCACGCAGGGAAGCAGACCCAGGGGAGGGGACAGCGTGGCCATACCCGACGAGGTGTGGGAGAGGTTCGAGAACGACAGCGAGCGGGAGATCCGCTCGACCGCGCCGAAGGAACCGTCCGCGCGGGCCCGCATGGTGGCCGAAAGGCTGCGGCGGCTCGACGAGGAGGCCGCGCGCCAACAGGTCGAGCAGGCAGGGCGGTTGCGCCGCAGGCGCGCGAGGCGCGAGGCCGAGTCCGCCCGCTGGAGCCCCGAGGAGTGGCGCGCGGCGCCGACGGGGCCGCGCCGCGGCGGGCGGTCCGAACGCGGCCGCCGGGTGTGGAGCGTGGTGATCGTCGTCGGCTGCATGGCCCTCGCGATCGTCCTGCTCAGCCCGTTCCGCTTCTGGATGTGGGGCTGGTGAGAGGGGCCCGCGAGACCCTCGCATCACCCGCATCACCGCGGAACCAGAATTGATCTTCCTCCGTCGTACGTCATGGCAGCCGTCGCAGGTCACGGCGGTCATGGCTTTCGGTGAACGGGGAACAGAACGTGAAGTCAGCTGTGTCGAGGGCCGTGGTGGCCGTCTCCTTCGTGGCCGTCCTGGGCGCGAGCGCCGCCTGCAGCAGCGGTGACGGCGACGGCGACGGCGACAGGAAACCGGCCGAGCGGCCCGCCGGTGCCTCGGCGCTGGAGCGGGCGGCCCTCACGGCAAAGGACGTCAAGGGCTACGACGTGGAGGCACCGGACGCGTCGGACGCATCGGACCCGGCGGAGGCCGGGCCCGCCGCGCCATCCGCCGGGAAGCCCTCGCCCGCCGGGTGCGCCCCGCTGGCCCTCGCGCTCGGCGCAGGGGCCGCCCCGGGGGCGACGAAGGCCCACGTCGGCCGCGTTCTGACCCCGGCCGACGACAAGGAACCGACCACCACCGGAGTCGACCTGTCCCGCCGCACCGAGGCCGAGGCCGAGCGCGCCATGGCCGGCCTGCGTACGGCGTCGAAGTCGAAGAAGTGCACCACGTTCCGCGTCGGCGACGACCGCTACGTCGGCCTCGCACCACTGACCGCACCGGACAAGGGCGACGAGGCCGTCTCGTTCAAGGCCGCCCACCGCAAGGGCGATTACGTGACGCGCGAAAGCATCACCG
Source organism: Streptomyces sp. NPDC036815 (assembly GCF_055609205.1). Classification (NCBI taxonomy): domain Bacteria; kingdom Bacillati; phylum Actinomycetota; class Actinomycetes; order Kitasatosporales; family Streptomycetaceae; genus Streptomyces; species Streptomyces sp. NPDC036815. The sequence continues at coordinate 283,242 of NZ_JBVJPW010000005.1, forward strand.
TCGTGCGCAACGGCTCGACGCTCGCGGTCTTCGACGCGTCGAACCTGTACGACCCCGAGAGCGTGCAGAACGACAGGGAAGCGGCGAAGGACGGCACGGAGGGCCTCCGCTCGCCCACGGCGGACGAGGACCCGAAGGTGGCCGAAAAGATCATTGACGCCCAGCTCGCCAAGCTCACGGCCTAACGCACGGTCTGACGCACGGCCTAACTCACACACGCCGCGTACAACCTTTTCGGCGGTTTCTGATCGTTACGGAAATCGCTGGTGAGAGCGGTGTGTTTGGCGTTTTCATTGCGCCTCGGCGCGGACCGTCGTCCGTGCGGTGTGAGCTGAAGGTAGGAAACGTGAAGTCAACTGTGTCTCGGGCCGTCGTGGCCGCGTCCGTCACGGTCGCGCTGGGCCTGACCGCAGCGTGCGGCGGCGGCAGTGGCGACAGCGGTGACAGGGGCGATGACGGCAAGAAGTCGTCGGATTCGGCCAAGTCCGCGCAGGGGGCGGCCGATTCGAAGAAGGACGAGAAGGCGGGCGGGGCGAAGGCGGGCGGCGAGAAGGCGCCCGCGCTGTCCGCCGCCGACCTGGAGAAGGCCGTGCTCGCCAAGGGCGACCTCAAGGGCTACAAGTTCGAGAAGATGTCCGCGGCGGACATGCCGTCCCAGACCGTGCCCGCGGACCCGGCCGCCTGCCAGCCCTTCGCTGACATGTTCATGTTCGCCAGCCAGTCGGCGGCGAAGTCCCGCGTCGGGCGGACCCTGACCGACGCGGAAGAACTGGATCCCACCGTGGTCTCGCTCGCCCTGCTCGCGCACGAGCAGGCCGACGCCGAGGAGATCATGGACGGCCTGCGGACGGCCACGAAGAAGTGCACCGCCTACGAGCACGCGGACTCCAAGTACCGCGACGTCGCCGCCCTGCCCGCCCCGAAGGCGGGCGACGAGAGCGTCGCGTACAAGGTCGTGGGGCTCATCGAGGGCCAGAAGACGCCGATGAGCTTCACCGTCGTCCGCAGCGGCTCGACGCTCGCGGCCTTCTACTCGATCAACCTGCTCCAGCAGAAGAAGTTCGGAGTGTCGAAGAAGATCGTCGAGGCGCAGGTGGACAAGTTGGCGAGCCTGTAGCGGGAAGCGCCGGACCAGAGCGAAGGGCCCCGCGGGACGGATCCGCGGGGCCCTTGGCTTTCGGCACCGACGTCAGGGCGGCGTCGGTGCCTCGGGGCGGCGCCGGGGGGAGTGCGCCGCTTGGTCGAGGCGCCGGTGGCCGACCCGGCGCACCGGGGGCGCTCACGTGGTATCGACCACTGGCAGTGAAGCTGTACGGGGGGCTGGGCGCCCGCCCTTCCAGGCATCGTGCTGGATGTGTCGTCGGCGGCGCAACCGTTTCGACCACACTGTTTCAGCCACCCCTGTAGGGAAGGGGTGAGGTGTCGGGACGGAGGCCGGCCGGCCCCGGGCGTCCCCGGAGCCGACCGTTCTCTTGGGTGACCGGGCTGCTGTCCCCTGCCGTCCGGTCACATCACTGGAGCGAGGTCCCACGGCGTCCGGACTCGGTCCTTACGCCTCATCGCCCCAGCGGAGCCACGCGTGGTTCTTGCGGGCCCGCCCCTGGCTGACACGGACACCGGGACCAACGAAGCCCGCCCGGAACCGGTCACGCGCCGTACGGGTGAGAACGGACCCGAACTCAGTTCCGCAGCTTCCCACGGGCCCGCAGACCTCCCCGCGAGGCGTCACCGGCGGTGGTCAGACGCGTCCCCGGCACAGCTCGAGGAGCGTCATCGCGAGCGTGGTGCCGGGCTTGCCGAGCGCGTCGCTGTAGTGGCCGAGAATCTCCATCTCGCGGGAGAGGTTCACGCGGCGGCCGCCGGAGGTGATGCGCGCTTCCTGGATGACGGCCGAGACGGCCATCCGTTCCTGGATGAGCCCGATGATCCGGTCGTCGAGCGTGTCGATCCGCTCCCGTGCGTTCTCGATGACGCCCGCGGCCTCGGGGGTGCGGGCACCGGTCTTGTCGGCGGAGGCGGTGGCGGTGGTCGTGGCGGTCATGCGGGGCTCCTTGTGGTCCGTGGTGGCCGAGGTGCACCGGAGCGGCAAGGCCCGCGCACGACAGAGCGCCCCGGGCCTTGTCGGCCCGGGGCGCCCGGTAAGTCGCTTGTCAGAGGATCAAGCAGCTCGACCATGGCAGCCGGCAGGCCGGTTGCCATAGGTAAAGAGGAAGCTGAGGTGCTTGGTCACGAGGTCAGTATGCCCCCACGCGCGCACGGCCGGTCAATCCGGGTTCCCGTACGGCTCGGATGCTGAGACGGCCGTCCGGGCGGCGAGCCCGCGGCGGGGGCCCGCGGCGCGGGGCCTGTCGGATACGACGAGGGCGGTCCTGCCGGGCCCGGTAGAATCGACAAATACAGTCCCCCTGCTCACGCACGAGCCTCTGCTCACGCACCGCTCAAGCTCAACGCCGGAAGGCCGCCGCCGTGCCATCAGCGCCCCCCGCTGCCGCCGCTCCCGACACCGTTCTGGTCGTCGATTTCGGAGCGCAGTACGCCCAGCTCATCGCCCGTCGCGTCCGTGAGGCCCGGGTCTACAGCGAGATCGTGCCGAGCACGATGCCCGTCTCCGAGATGCTCGCCAAGAGGCCCGCGGCGATCATCCTGTCCGGCGGCCCCTCGTCGGTGTACGCGGAGCACGCGCCGACCGTCGACCGTCAGCTCTTCGAGGCCGGTGTCCCCGTCTTCGGCATGTGCTACGGCTTCCAGCTGATGGCGACGACCCTCGGCGGGACCGTCGACAACACCGGCGCGCGGGAGTACGGCCGCACGCCGCTGGCCGTCTCCAAGGCCGGGTCCACCCTCTTCGAGGGCACCCCGACCGAGCAGTCCGTATGGATGTCGCACGGTGACGCGTGCAGCGCGGCGCCCGAGGGCTTCACGGTCACCGCGTCCACGGACGTCGTGCCGGTCGCCGCCTTCGAGGACGACGAGAAGAAGCTGTACGGCGTGCAGTACCACCCCGAGGTCATGCACTCCACGCACGGCCAGCAGGTCCTGGAGCACTTCCTCTACCGCGGCGCCGGCCTCACGCCCAACTGGACGACCGGCAACGTCATCGACGAGCAGGTCGCCGCGATCCGCGAGCAGGTCGGCACCAAGCGCGCGATCTGCGGTCTGTCCGGCGGCGTGGACTCCGCCGTCGCCGCCGCCCTCGTCCAGAAGGCCATCGGCTCGCAGCTGACCTGCGTGTACGTCGACCACGGCCTGATGCGCAAGGACGAGACCGAGCAGGTCGAGAAGGACTTCGTCGCCGCGACCGGCGTGCAGCTGAAGGTCGTCGACGCCCAGGAGCGGTTCCTCGCCGCGCTCGCCGGGGTCTCCGACCCGGAGGAGAAGCGGAAGATCATCGGGCGTGAGTTCATCCGCGTCTTCGAGCAGGCCCAGGCGGAGATCATCGCCGACGCCCCCGGCGACCAGCCGGTGGAGTTCCTGGTCCAGGGCACCCTCTACCCCGACGTGGTCGAGTCCGGCGGCGGCTCCGGCACGGCGAACATCAAGTCCCACCACAACGTGGGCGGCCTCCCCGAGGACCTCGAGTTCCAGCTCATCGAGCCGCTGCGCAAGCTGTTCAAGGACGAGGTCCGGATGGTCGGCGCCGAACTCGGCCTGCCGGACGAGATCGTCCAGCGTCAGCCCTTCCCCGGCCCCGGCCTCGGCATCCGCATCGTCGGTGAGGTCACCAAGGACCGCCTCGACCTGCTGCGCGAGGCCGACGCCATCGCCCGCGAGGAGCTGACGGCGGCCGGTCTCGACCGGGAGATCTGGCAGTGCCCGGTCGTGCTGCTCGCCGACGTCCGCAGCGTCGGTGTCCAGGGCGACGGTCGCACCTACGGCCACCCGATCGTCCTGCGCCCCGTCTCGTCCGAGGACGCCATGACGGCCGACTGGACCCGCATGCCGTACGACGTCCTCGCGAAGATCTCGACGCGCATCACCAACGAGGTCGCCGACGTCAACCGCGTGGTGCTCGACGTGACGTCGAAGCCGCCGGGGACCATCGAGTGGGAGTGACCTCCCCGCACGCCTGAGACGGCGCCGTCCACAGACCTGTGGGCGGCGCCGTTCCGCTTTCCCGGTCAGGTCCGCCGGGTGACCCGCGTCGCCGTACCCGGCTTCCACACCTGCACCGCCAGGTACTTCTCGTCCTCGATGTACGTGCGGACCACCTCCGTCAGCTCGACGCGGAAGAGGTGGAACGCGTCCGGGTCCGGCGGCTCGACCGCCTCCGTGTACCGCGCGACGGTCTCCCGGTCCCGCACCTCGATCACGCGGCCCGCGATCCGGACGTCGCCCCCCGCCATCTCGGTGCCCGGCCCCGGGTTCGCCTGCAGCGCGAAGCGCGGGTCGCGGCGCAGGTCGAGCGCCTTGAACGAGTTCGGCATCATGCCGAGCCACAACTCGCCGTTCAGGAAACGGACTTCGATCCCGGTGGTGCGCGGCGAGCCGTCCTTGCGGAGCGTCGCGAGGACGTGGTGGGTGAACGCGGCGAAGCGCCGCTCGACCGTGTGGGCGAGATCCGGCTCCGCCGCGGCGAAGGCTTCCCAGTTGTGCGCCATGGGTGTGGACGACATAGGTGTGAAAGACCTGCGTGTGGACGGCATACGGGGAGTCTGGCGCGGATACCCGACACCTTCTGTCGTCTTTGCCACGGGCCTCGTCGGCGCCCCTCTGTTCACCTGTACGCACCACCGGTACCTTCCGCCTCGTACAGCCAGAGATGGAGGACACATGCAGGCGCCCACACCGATACCCGTCGAGCGGTTGCAGTTCGCGATGCCGCCCGTCCACGAATCCGTGGCCGACGAGCGGCAGCACCGCAAGGAGCGGCTCGCCGGCGCGCTGCGCGTCTTCGGTCGGCTCGGGTACGAGGACGGGGTCTCCGGACACATCACCGCGCGCGACCCGGAGCACACCGACTGCTTCTGGGTGAACCCCTTCGGCATGCCCTTCAAGCACGTCACCGTCAGCGACCTCGTCCTCGCCAACGCCGAGGGGCAGGTGGTCGAGGGGCGCCACCACGTCAACCAGGCCGCGTTCACCGTCCACGCCCAGGCGCATCTGGCGCGGCCCGACGTGGTCGCCGTCGCGCACTGCCACTCGCTGCACGGTCGCGCGCTCTCCACGCTCGGCGAACTCCTGGACCCGATCACCCAGGAGGCCTGCGCCTTCTACGAGAGCCACGCGCTGTACGACGGCTACACCGGCGTCGTCGTCGACGCCGAGGAGGGCCGCAGGATCGCGTCCGCGCTCGGCGGCCACAAGGCGGTCGTCCTGCGCAACCACGGCCTGCTCACGGTCGGGGACTCCGTCGACGCCGCCGCCTGGTGGTTCATCTCCATGGAACGCTCCTGCCAGGTCCAGTTGAGCGCGCGGGCCGCGGGCCGCCCCGTGATGATCGGCCACAAGCAGGCGGTGCAGACGCGCGAGCAGCTCGGCAGCGACCTGGTGGCGTGGATCAACTACCAGTCGCTGTGGCAGGACATCAGCCGCAGCGAGCCGGACCTGCTGGCCTGACCTGGACGTCAACGCCGGGCCGGGCCCTTCACCCCCGCTGACCTGACCCCGGGGATGTGTTCGTCCTCCAGTACGGCACAATTCCCCTTCTCTGCAAGGAAGTTCGCGAGGGCCCCCAGGGGCTTCGAGGGTGGGGAAGGCGGCGTACGCGGTGGCGGTGCAGGAGGCGAGGCAGGACGCGCACGGGGGCGGCTGCACGTGCGGCGGCTGTCCGCACGGGGCGCGCGAGGGGCACCGGCGCGCCGTGGCCGTATTCCTCGCCAAGCGTGACGAATACGCGGCCGGAGAGGGGCTCCCCGCTGCCGTCGCCCACTCGGCGGGCGCCTCCCGGCAGTGGGTGTCGGACGAACTCACGCAGTCGGCACGCGATGTCGCCGAACGCGGCAGGGCCGAGGGTGAGGCCTGGCTGCGACGCCTGTGGACGCGCACGCTCGCCGTGGTCTGGGTCGCCTTCGCCGTACTGCTCCTGGTCCAGGCGCTCACCGCGATCGGCGGCGGCTGGACGTCCGCGCGCACGGCAGGGCTCCTGGCGGCGCTGGTCGTGGGCGGGCTGCTGACCGGCGCGGCGTACGCGCACCGGGCACGTGGCGGGGTCCTCGCGCCGCTGCTCGGCGAGGACAACCGGCTCTCCACCTCGCGCACCGTAGCCGCCTGCTGGGTGCTCCTCGTCGTCTTCGCGGTGCTCGTCCTCACGGGCGAACTGGCCGCGGCCTCGGGGCACCGGGAGCGCGACGAGCTGATCTCCGGCCTCGAACTCGCCCGAGCCGCCGGGACGCTGACCGTCCTCGCCGTGGTGTGCGCGGTCGCCGTCCTCGTGCGCAGGATCGTCGGCCTGCGGGTGCTCGGCCAGCGCCTGCAGAAGGTGCGCGCGGACCGGCCGAGGGCCGCCGACCCGCTCACCGACGACGCGGGCCGAGGCAGCTTCACCGACACGCAGTACGTCCTGGTCAGTGCCGTCGCCATGGTCTTCGCGGCGGTACGCCTCGCGCGGCGGCCCGAGCAGCTGCCCGATCTGCCGTGGGGGCTCGCCGTGCTCGTGCTGGTCTCGGCCGCGACGTATCTGGCGGGGAAGTACGCCGAGGGCGGCCGCCCCGTGATCCTCTCCGTGGTCCGCGCCCGGGAGGCCGGTGACCTCGACGCCCCCATCCGCACGGGTGACGACATCGAGATCCGCGGCGCGGGCTTCGTCCCGCCCGGCGCCGGGGAGGCCGACCGGCTCGCCCGCACGGTCGTCCGCATCGGCGCCGTGCACGTCCACGTACCGCTCGTACCCGTACCCGGCGGCTTCGCCAATCCGAGCGACGCCGTACTGACCGTGCCCGTCCCGGTCGACGTCGAGCCCGGCAGCGTCGAGGTCCAGGTCGTCACGGCCGCGGGCGTCGAGACCAACCGCGTCACCATCGACGTCACGGACTGACCCACCGGTCTCCCGCCCCGGCGGCGTCCCCACCTGCGCAGAACCCCGAGCAGCACCCGGCGCGGCCACCCGCGCGGCCCCGCCCCCGCGTGTCTCTCCCGACCTGCTTCAGCTGACACAAAAGCCTCCCCCTGTGGCTTCCGGACCGATCTTCGAAAATCCGCCGCACGTCGGTGAGCAGCGGCCTCGCTTCGTACGTATCGTCAGAGACGGGACCACGCGAGAGGCGGAGTGCCATGGCGCACGGCATGCGGACGGACAGCCACATCGGCCCCACCCGCCATCTCAGGCGCGACGAGTGGCGCGACACCGCCACTCGCTACGCCCTGCTTCCCCTGCGGGTCTTCCTGGGCGTCACCTTCATCTACGCCGGTCTGGACAAGCTCACCGACAGCGCCTTCATGCAGGCGAGCGGCTCCGGCTCGATCGGCGCCACGATGGAGGGCATCCGCGACCTCTCCGCGATCCCCGCTCTCGTCGACCTGGCCCTCAAGAACCCCGTCGGCTTCGGCTACGCCATCGCCCTCGGTGAGCTGGCCGTCGGCATCGGCACACTGATCGGCCTGTTCGCCCGGGTCGCCGCGCTCGGCGGTGCGCTCATCTCGCTCAGCCTCTGGCTGACCATGAGCTGGCACGAGGAGCCCTACTACTACGGCAACGACCTGGCATACCTGATGGCATGGCTGCCGCTGGTGCTCGCCGGGGCCTCGCTCTTCTCCCTCGACGCGCTCCTCGCCGCCCGCCGCAGGAAGAAGACCAGCCCCTAGCCCTCTGGCACCGCAGCCCTCTGGCCGTCCGGCCCCGCGACTAGTCCCGCGACGCGTTGGTGTCCCGCGACCGGTCACCCGCGCGCGCCGTGCCTCTCGGGCGTATTCCGTGGACCGCCGCCGCCACGCCCGCGAGGAACAGACCGGCCATCACGAGCGGCAGGGCGACGAACCACGGTGTGTCCCAGGCGCCGCCCGCGTCGCCCGCGTACACGACGGCGACCGTGAGCAGGGAGAGCCCTGCCACCAGCTTGCCGGGGTGGAATTCATGACGTAGCACGGGTCACCTTCGCTTGTCCGACGCCGACTTCGAGGCGCAGATCGATCGTGCCGCCGTCCTTGCTGCCCGAGGGCGGCCGCAGCGTCACCTTCTTCTCGCGGCCCGGAGCGATGTCCAGGTCCTCGCTTCTGTCGTCCGGCAACACGATGTCGCCGATGCCCACTTCCGCGTCCAGCCGCACCGTGGCGTCCTTGGGCACGATCACCCTGAGGTCGCCCGCGCCGAGCTCGGCGCGGGTGGACAGCGTCCTGTCCTTGCCGAGCTCGACCTTGCTCAGGTCGAGGGTGCCTCTGCCGAGGCCCACCTCGTACCGGGGGCGGACGTCCGTCGCCGTGGCCGGTATCCAGTCCGTGCGGGAGTAATGCGTCGTGATGTTCTTCGGCAGGGCCGCCGCGCCGGCGAGCAGGCCGGCGGTGAGCACCGCGAGGACGATCGACCCAGCGCCGGTGCGCCCGGCGAAGGCGCTGATCGCGATGCCGAGGCCGAAGACCGCGAGCGCGCAGGCGAGACCCGCCTGCAACGTCGTGCCGAGCGGGTGCCCCTCCCAGGTCAGACCGGTGCCGAGGCCGCCCGCGAGCAGCGCGGCCAGGAAGACCATGCCGCCGATCCAGCGTGGCCCGCGGGGCTTGGGCGCGGGCGTCGGAGCGGCCTCGGCCGCCCCGCGGGGCACGCCCCGGTGCGCCGTCGGCTCATAGCCGATGTCCAGGCCCTCGGGGCCCCAGAAATAGCCCGACATCCCGACGTGCGTGCCGTCCTTGACGATCGGGTCGCGCCACCAAGAGGGGTACACCGCGACGGGCGGCGCCTTCGCCTCTGGCGGGGCGTCCGCCGCGGCCTGAGCCGCCACAGGGTCGGTGTCGTGGGTGTCGCGCTGCCGTGACCAGTACCCCGCCCCCACGAGGAGCAGGGCTAGGACGGTGGCGAAGGTGAGCGCCCCGCCGTTGTGCAGCAGCGTGAGGAAGACGCCGCAGCCGACGAGCGCGAAGAGCACGGCGGTCAGCGCCTGCCCGTCGACCCGGCCGGAGAGGAGCCTGCGCGCCTCGTTCTCCTCCTCGTCCTCGTACGGCACGAAGAGCCAGGCGAAGCCATAGAGCACCAGGCCGACGCCGCTCGTTATCGCCAGCACGGCGATGCCGATGCGGAAGATCACCGGGTCCATGTCGCAGTGCCGGCCGAGACCGGCGCACACGCCGCCGATCTTCTTCTGCCGCCGGTCGCGACGGAACTTCCGATCCTCCGCGGGAGGGGCTGCCGCGCCTGACGCCGCTGCCGAGCCCGCCGCGTGGCTGCCCGCGTGACCGCTCGCGGGACCGCCCGGCTCGCCGTACGCGGTGCGCACGACATCGCGGAGGGCGGCCTCGGTCTCCGTCTCGGCGGGCTGCTGATCTGTCATGTGTCCATGGTGACGGCCGCGGGCCCGCCGCGGCAGTCGGGACGACCCTGGACGAACCCTGATATCGCCCCTGAGGCTGCTCGGGCGGTACCCCTGATGCTTCTCGGGTGACACCCCTGACAGGGGCGGCACAGGGGCCGAGATCAGGGATGTCTCGGGGGCCGACCCTGATGCCCCCGCTCGCGCTCGCGTGTGAATATCGATGACATGCCGGAAGCCGCTGCATCACCCCTCGACGACGTCCGACCGCTGCGCAAGCTCTACCGCAGCGGTGACGGCCGTTGGCTGGGCGGCGTCGCGCGCGGTCTGGCCGGACACCTCGGACTGCCCGTGGTCTGGGTCCGGCTGATCTTCGTCGGCCTGTGCATGGCGGACGGCCTCGGCGGTCTGCTGTACGCGGCGTTCTGGTTCTTCGTCCCGCTCGGCGTGGGCGGCGTGGACGCCGAGCGCCCGCCCGCGGCCGTCACGACCGAGACGGCGCCGGACGGCCGCCGAAGACTCGTGGCCCGCAAGCCCGACAAGGGACAGCTCGTCGCGCTCCTCGCGATGGTCGTCGTCGCCATGGTCTTCGTCAGCAATGTGGACCTCGACGGTTCGACCAAGGCCTATGTCGTCCCGACCCTGCTCGTCGCCGCCGGTGTCGCCCTCGTCTGGCGACAGGCCGACAACGCCCGCAGGGCCCGCTGGATGGCCGTCGGCCGCCGCAGGCGCACCCTGACGCTCGCCCGGTCGGCGGCCGGTGTGCTCCTGGTCGGCGCCGGAGTGTCCGGCATCTTCGTGCTGCAGGGCTCCGCCGCGCACCTGGGCGCCGTGCTGCAGGCCTCGCTGGCCGTGCTCGTCGGCGTCGCGCTGCTCGCCGGCCCCTATCTCGTCCGCATGATGCAGGACCTCTCGGAGGAGCGGCTGATGCGGATCCGCGCCCAGGAGCGGGCCGAGGTGGCCGCCCATGTGCACGACTCCGTACTGCACACGCTGACCCTGATCCAGCGCAACGCGGAGAGCGCGAGCGAGGTGCGGCGCCTCGCCCGGGCCCAGGAGCGCGACCTGCGCGCCTGGCTCTACAAACCGGAGGGCACCGGCAAGGACGAGGACGAGGAACCCGACACCCTCGCCGAGGCGGTGCGCCGCAGCGCCGCCGAGGTGGAGGACAAGCACGGCGTTCCCCTCGAGGTCGTCGTGGTCGGCGACTGCCCGCTCGACGAGCGGCTGACCGCACAGATGCAGGCCGCGAGGGAAGCGATGGTGAACGCCGCCAAGTACGGTGGCGAGGGCGGCGCGGTGCAGGTCTTCGCCGAAGTCGAGGGGGAGACGGTGTTCGTGTCCGTCCGGGACCGCGGTCCCGGTTTCGACCTGGACTCCGTGCCGGACGACCGCATGGGCGTACGAGAATCGATCATCGGCCGCATGCAGCGCAACGGCGGCACGGCGCGGCTGCGCGCGGTGCCGGGCGGCGGTACGGAAGTCGAGCTGGAGATGGAGAGGACGGCGACGACATGAACGACGCGACCGGGGCGAGCGGGCCCGCGGAGCCGACCGGGTCGGACGAGGGCGGCGGTGCGGACGGGCGTCGTGTGCGAGTCGTCCTGGTCGACGACCACCGGATGTTCCGCACCGGGGTGCAGGCCGAGATCGGGCGGACCGACGTCACCGGCGTCGAGGTGGTCGGCGAGGCCGCCGACGTCGACCAGGCGGTCACGGTCATCACGGCCACCCGGCCGGAGGTCGTCCTCCTGGACGTGCACCTCCCGGGCGGCGGCGGGGTGGAAGTGCTGCGCCGCTGCGCGCCGTTGATGGCCGACGCGGAGAGCCCGGTGCGGTTCCTCGCGCTGTCGGTCTCCGACGCCGCCGAGGACGTCATCGGTGTCATCCGGGGCGGCGCCCGCGGCTATGTCACCAAGACCATCACCGGCACCGACCTGGTGGACTCCGTCTTCCGGGTCCAGGACGGCGACGCGGTGTTCTCGCCGCGCCTCGCCGGGTTCGTCCTGGACGCCTTCGCCTCCACCGACGCGCCCCCGGTCGACGAGGACCTGGACCGCCTCACCCAGCGTGAGCGGGAGGTCCTGCGGCTCATCGCACGCGGGTATGCGTACAAGGAGATCGCCAAGCAGCTCTTCATCTCGGTGAAGACCGTCGAGTCGCATGTGTCGGCGGTGCTGCGGAAGCTGCAGCTGTCCAACCGCCATGAGCTGACGCGGTGGGCGACGGCGCGGCGGCTGGTCTGAGCGCCTGTCGCTGACCGGCCGGGTGGGGCGTCAGCGGTGGGCCGCGGCGGCCGGGGGCAGCGCCGCACCCAGGTTCCGCAGCGCCCACCGGTAGTGGCCGACGGCCTTCGCGGCTCCGAGGAGGCCCGTCAGCCACACGATCATGCCGACGCCCATGCCGAGGACGACGTCGGTGTACGTCTCGCGGCCGGGTTCGGCGTGCGCGGCGGACGCGAAGGACGCCCACAGGCCGAGGGCGCACACGGCGAGGGACGACAGCAGCCAGAGGAGACTGAGGGCGGGGGAGCGCAGTCGGGCGTCGGACACCGGGTGGCTGTCCAGGGCGACCCAGGCGTCGGTGAGTTGGCGGATGCGCCGGTCGTGGCGGATGCCGAGGACGACGCCGGTCACCGCGGGGGCCAGCATCGCCAGGCCGAGGATCGCGAGGACCGGGCCCAGGATGAAGCCCGTGACGTCCTCGTCCGCGAGCATTCGGAACGGCTGGACAAGCAGTGCCCAGCCGATGGCGCCGCCGAGACCGCAGAGCCACAGCAGCAGGAGGCGGCCCACCCCGAGGTGCCGCCGCCGCAGCTCCACGAGGGCCGTGTCGCGGTCGGCGAGCAGCGTCCGACGGTCCGGCCAGGTCCGCAGATATACGGGTGGCGGGGGCGGCGGCAGCGTACGGCTAGGCATGCACGTGACATTACTGGGGGACGCCGGGACGGAATCGGCGGGTCGGCGGAGCGGATCGTGGGCGGGAGGCGTACCGGCTCACGCCACGCGGGTGGCTCCCGCGAACGGCATCTGGTCGATCGGGGCGAGCCGTACCGGGGCGCTCGGGTTGGGGGCGTGGATCATCTGGCCGTTGCCGACGTAGAGGCCGACGTGGCTGATGCCGGAGTAGAAGAAGACCAGGTCGCCGGGGCGTAGTTCGGAGCGGGAGACCCGTGTGCCCGCGGCGATCTGGGCGTAGGTGGTGCGCGGCAGGGAGACGCCCGCTGAGCGGTACGCGGCCTGGGTGAGCCCTGAGCAGTCGAAGGCGTCCGGCCCGGTGGCGCCCCAGACGTACGGGCTGCCGAGCGCCTTGTACGCGTAGGAGACGGCGGACGCGGCACGGGAGTTGGGCGCCTTGGCGGTACCCGCGGCGGGGGCGCCGCGGGTGGCCGAGCGGGCAGCGCGGTCGCTGTCGCGGTCGCTGTCACCGCGGGCGTCGTCCGGGGCGGCGAGTTCCGCGCGCTGTTCGGCGGTGAGCCGGGACAGCAGTCGCTTGGCCTCGCCGAGTTTCGTGATGACCGTTTTCTTGTGCTTGCGCAGCTCCGACTGGCGGGCGCGGAGCGTGGCCAGGCGGTCGTCGGCCGTGCCCCGCAGCTGGTCCATCTCCCGGAGCTGCGCGCGTACCTCGCGCAGGGCCACGGCCTGACGGCCGCCCGCCCGGTCGGCGCGCTCCGCGCGCTCCAGGAACCGCCCGGGGTCGGAGGAGAGCATGAGCTGTAAGGAGGGGTCGATGCCGCCCGCGCGGTACTGCGCGGCGGCGTACGAACCCAGGCTGTCGCGGGCGGAGTTGAGCTTCTCCGTCTTGCGGGCCGCCTCGTCGCGCAGCTCGCGGAGTGATTTTTCGGCCTTCTCGGCCTTCTCCTTCGCGCCGTTGTACTTCTCGGTGGCCGTCTCCGCCTCGCGGTAGAGCGCGTCGACCCTGGATTTCACCTCGGCGGGGCCGAGCTGGGGGTTCGCGTGCCCCGTGCCGTCGAAGGCGGTCGCCGACGCGGCTCCCGCGAGGGCGAGGGTGGCGGCCGTGCGGGCCGTGCCGCCGCTGAGCGAGCGCTGTCTGGGCTTGCGGTGCGCTGCCACGAAGAGGGGCTCCTTAGGTGTCCGGCGGCGGCCCGCACAGGGGGACGGGCCGCCGCCGGGTCTTTCGGCGGTGGTGCCCGACGGCCGCCCCGGATCGGGCGGCGGTGGGGAGCCGGACACCTGGTGGAGGACGCTAAACCTGGCCGTCACGGGTTGGTGAGGGATTGTGCGCAACTGGCGGAAGTGGGCGACCCGACGACCGGCTCCGACCGTGTCGATCACGGGGTGGCGGCTGCTTCGCGTACGGCCGTGACCGATGGCTCGATTGCGATGTGCCTGGCGGGGCGGGGTGGTACGGGGGCGGTGGCCGGGAGAGGAGGGGGACCCGGCTAGGCTCCGGCCTCATGGACCTACTCATCCATCTCTTCGTCGGCCTCCACATCATCGGCATCGGCTCGCTCCTGGGGGGTTTCCTGACCCAGATGAAGCAGATGGGCCAGGGCACGGCCCGCTTCAACCCCGCGATGCTGCACGGCTCGCTGACCATGCTCGTCACGGGTGTGGTCCTGGTGGGCCTCAACCAGGCGGACGACAACACGGTCAACAACGTCAAGATCGGCATCAAGCTGGCCCTGTTGATCGTGATCCTCGCGCTGGTCTACGTGAAGCGCGACGAGGAGAAGGTCGACAAGGGTCTGTTCGGCGCGGTCGGCCTGTTGACCATCGCGAACATCTTCATCGCGGTCCTGTGGACCTGATGTCCCGACCCGCATGAAAGTGGCCCTCCACGCGCGCGTGGAGGGCCACTTTCATGAGATGTGCCGCATGGGGCGGGTGCGACGGTTACGCCGGGCGCACCACGCTGTGGATCGGCATGTAGTAGATCGACTCGACGCGGACGTTCGCGCCCGGCTTCGGGGCGTGGATCATCTTGCCGTTGCCGGTGTAGATCCCCACGTGGCTGATGTCGTCGTAGAAGAACACCAGGTCACCCGGCTTGGCGTCGGCGGTCTTCACGGTCGTGCCGACCTTGACCTGGTCCCACGTGGTGCGCGGCAGGGAGATCCCGGCGGCCTTCCACGCGTCCTGGGTGAGCCCTGAGCAGTCGTACGAGTCGGGGCCGGTGGCGCCCCAGACGTACGGCTTGCCGATCTGGGCCTCCGCGAAGGCGATGACCTTCGCGGCCTTGGTGGCGTAGTCGCCGTCCTTGCTCCCGGAGCCCGAGCCCGAGCCCGAGCCGGAACCCGCATCAGAACCGGAACCGGAGCCGGACCCGGAGTCGGACCCGGAGCCCTGCTCCCGCTCCTTCTCCCGCCGGGCCGCCTCCTCCGCCTTGCGCTTGCGCGCCGCCTCGGCGGCCTGCTCGCGGGCCAGCTTCTCGGCCTTGCGCTGGGCCTCCTGCTTCTTCTTCCGCTCGATCTCCGCGAGCCGCGCCTTCTCCTGCGCCGTCAGCTCGGAAAGCACCTCGCGCGCGGCGCCCAGCTTCTTCTGGACGGTCTGCTTGCTCGTCCTGAGGTCGTCCCGCGAATCGCTCAGGGTCTCCAGGCTCTTCGCCGCCTTCGCGCGCTGCCTGGTCGCCGACGCCTGCTGCGTCGTGTAGGCGTCGACCGCCTTCTTCTGGCGCGTGGTCAACCGGTCAGCCAGGTGGTTCTGGTCGAAGTAGCCCTGCGGGTCGTTGGCCAGCAGCATGGTGGCCGTCTCGGAGACGGCGCCGGTGCGGTACTGCGCGGCGGCGAACGAGCCGAGCTCCTTGCGCGCGTCGTTCAGCTCGTCGGTGCGCTCGGCCACGTCGTCGAGCAGGCGGTCGACCTTCTTGCGCTGCTTGTCGGTGCGCTCCTTCGCCGCGTTGTACTTCTGCGTGGCCACGCCGGCCTGCTGGTAGAGCTCGTCGACCTTCTTCTGGACCTCTTCGAGGCTGGGCTTCACCGGCGCGGAGGGCGCTGCCTGCGCGCTCTGCGACAGGAGGGCGACGGAGGTGAGGGCCGCTGTCGTGATGCCGAAGGCGGGGGCGGTGCGAATTCCGGCTGTCCGGGTCCGCGGCTTGCGGTGCGACGCCAAGGGAGGCGACTCCTTCCGTAGACCGCCTACCGGGTTAGCTGTCGGGTTCGGGCGGGTGGTCCGGAAGGTTGCCCTACGGTCCCGTACTTCGTACGGGACCGATTCACCCCAAGTTTTCGGTGGGTCCCCGGCTCCGAACATGTCGGACTCGGCGGAGGCCACTCGTTCCCGGCGGGTTCGCCGGTGGGGGACGAGCGGCCCGCCGAGCACGCTAGCCAACTCGTGTGGTCCCTGTGAAGGTTGATGTTCGATATGCCCGATACATTTTCGTGACTTTCCGCGGCCCTGACGCGAGCATGTCGCCCGGATGCGGAGCGTGAGCGTCCGCGGGCAGCGCGTAGGCAGGTGTGAGGTGACCGGAACCCGCAGCGGGTTGTCAGTGGGGCCGCCTAGACTCGGGAGGCGATGAGCAGCCTCTTTGATGACAGCTTCCTGGCGGACCTGCAGCCTTCCCGGGCCACGGACGAAGCGCCCCCGCCGCCGCCCGAGGACAGCGCTCCGGAGCCCATTCCGGACGATCTGTTCGACGGGAAGTTCGACGCGCCCATGACCCGGGACTCGCACTACCGCGACGGTGCCCCCCGCCCGGTCATCGACCCGGCGACGCTCCTCGACGGGCTGAACGAGAACCAGCGCGCGGCCGTGGTGCACGCCGGATCCCCGCTGCTCATCGTCGCCGGAGCCGGCTCCGGCAAGACCCGCGTGCTGACCCACCGCATCGCGCACCTGCTCGCCGAGCGCGGTGTACACCCCGGCCAGATCCTCGCGATCACCTTCACGAACAAGGCCGCGGGCGAGATGAAGGAGCGCGTGGAGCAGCTCGTGGGCCCGCGGGCGAACGCGATGTGGGTGTCGACGTTCCACAGCGCCTGCGTCCGCATCCTGCGCCGCGAGTACAAGAAGCTGGGCTTCACGTCCTCCTTCTCGATCTACGACGCCGCGGACTCCAAGCGCCTGATGGCCCTGGTCTGCCGCGACCTGGACCTCGACCCGAAGAAGTTCCCGCCGAAGTCCTTCAGTGCCAAGATCTCGAACCTGAAGAACGAGCTGATCGACGAGGAGGACTTCGCTGGTCGGGCCGCCGACGGTTTCGAGAAGACCCTCGCCCAGGCCTACGCCATGTACCAGTCGCGCCTGCGCGAGGCGAACGCGCTGGACTTCGACGACCTGATCATGACGACGGTCCACCTGCTTCGCGCCTTCCCGGACGTGGCCGAGCACTACAGGCGCCGCTTCCGGCACGTCATGGTCGACGAGTACCAGGACACCAACCACGCCCAGTACGCACTCGTGCGCGAGCTGGTCGGCCCCTCCGGCGGCGAGGGCGACGACCCCGCCGAGCTGTGTGTGGTGGGTGACGCGGACCAGTCGATCTACGCCTTCCGCGGCGCCACGATCCGTAACATCCTCCAGTTCGAGGAGGACTACGCGGACGCGACGACGATCCTCCTCGAACAGAACTACCGCTCTACACAGACGATCCTGACCGCCGCCAACGCGGTCATCGAGCGCAACGAAAGCCGCCGTCCGAAGAACCTCTGGACCAACCAGGGCGCGGGCGCGCGCATCACCGGGTACGTCGCCGACACCGAGCACGACGAGGCCCAGTTCGTCGCCGACGAGATCGACCGCCTCACCGACGCGGGCGACGCCAAGGCCGGCGACGTGGCGATCTTCTACCGGACGAACGCCCAGTCCCGTGTCTTCGAAGAGATCTTCATCCGGGTCGGCCTGCCCTACAAGGTCGTCGGCGGCGTCCGCTTCTACGAGCGCAAGGAGGTCCGCGACGTCCTCGCGTACCTGCGCGTCCTCGCCAACCCCGAGGACGCCGTCCCGCTGCGCCGCATCCTCAACGTCCCCAAGAGGGGCATCGGCGACCGCGCGGAAGCGATGATCGACGCGCTCTCGCAGCGCGAGAAGATCTCCTTCCCGCAGGCCCTGCGCCGCGTCGACGAGGCGTACGGAATGGCGGCCCGGTCGGCCAACGCCGTCAAGCGGTTCAACACGCTCATGGAGGAGCTGCGGACCGTCGTCGAGTCCGGAGCGGGCCCGGCCGTCGTCCTGGAAGCCGTGCTCGAACGCACCGGGTACCTCGCCGAGCTGCAGGCCTCGACCGACCCCCAGGACGAGACGCGCATCGAGAACCTCCAGGAACTCGCCGCCGTGGCCCTGGAGTTCGAGCAGGACAACGGCCGGGCGGAGGGCGGAGGCCGGCCCGGGGAGGACGCGGGCGAGGGCGGCGCCCCGGCCGGTACGCTCTCCGACTTCCTGGAGCGGGTCGCTCTGGTCGCCGACTCCGACCAGATCCCCGACGAGGAGGACGACGGCTCCGGAGTCATCACCTTGATGACCCTCCACACCGCCAAGGGGCTCGAGTTCCCGGTGGTGTTCCTGACCGGCATGGAGGACGGCGTCTTCCCGCACATGCGCTCCCTCGGCCAGGTCAAGGAGCTGGAGGAGGAGCGCCGTCTCGCGTACGTGGGCATCACACGCGCGCGTGAACGGCTCTACCTGACGCGGTCCTCCATGCGCAGCGCCTGGGGTCAGCCGTCGTACAACCCGCCGTCGCGCTTCCTCGAGGAGATCCCGGACGCCCACCTGGACTGGAAGCGGACGGGCTCCGTCGGCGCACTGGCGTCGTCCGGCTCCGGGGGATCGGGACCGGCCGGGGGCATCGCCTCGTCGCTGTCGTCCTCGCGCTCGCGTGCCGGCGGGGCACAGGGCTTCGCCACGCGCCGCGCCTCGGAAAAGCCGGTGGTCTCGCTGGCCGTCGGCGACCGGGTCACCCACGACCAGTTCGGCCTCGGCACCGTGGTCGGCGTGAAGGGCACGGGGGCGAACGCCGAGGCGACGGTGGACTTCGGAGAGCCCAAGCCGAAGCGCCTGCTGCTGCGGTACGCGCCGGTCGAGAAGCTGTAACGCCCGGGGCGGCGGTCGGAGTTACGTCGGGTCGAGGTCGTGGCTGCGCAGCCACGGCAGCGGGTCGATCGCCGAGCCGCCGCCGGGGCGCACCTCGAAGTGCAGGTGCGGGCCGGTCGAGTTGCCGGAGTTCCCGGAGAAGGCGATGGGCTCGCCCGCCTTCACGGGGCCGCTGGAGATCTTGTGCGTGGAGAGGTGGCAGTACCACGTCTCCGTGCCGTCCTTGGCGGTCACGATCGCCATGTTGCCGTAGGCGCTGTTCCACTTCGTCGACACGGTGCCGTCGGTCGCGGCCAGGACCTCCGTGCCGTACGACACCGGGAAGTCGATGCCGGAGTGCGCGGACATCCAGTTGACGCCCGCCTGTCCGTAGTACGCGCTCAGGCCGTGCTGCTTCACCGGCAGCGCGAACTTGGGACGCAGCCGTTCCTTGCGCGCGGCCTCGGCGGCCGCCTTCTTCTCGGCCGCCACCTTCTGCGCCTTGAGGTCGATGCGCTCCTGGGTGCGGCTCGCGCGGTCGGCGAAGTCGCCCGCGTCCGCGGAGAGGTTCGCGAGCTGGGTGTCCAGCTTGTTGTTGGCGGCGGAGGGCTGCACGGACGTGGAGTCCGGGGCGGAAGCCGTCGTCTCCTTGGTGTCGTCCCCGCCGAAGTCGCCCACGGAGGCGGCGGCGACGCCGGCCACGCCCATCACGCAGGCCGAGGGCACCGCGACCGTGAGGAACGCGGAGCGTTTGGCGGGGGTGCGGCGGCGGGTCCGCGCACCGTTCCCGCTGCCGCCGGAGCCACTGCCGCCCTTGCCGCGGGAGGCGCGGCGGGAGGCGGCCGGGGTCTCCGTGGCCGGGTCGGGAGAGGCGCTCGCGGTGTCGGTGCCGGATGCGGTGCCGTTCTCGTACGGGGTGTCGCTCTCGTACGGGGCGTCGCTCTCGTACGGGGCGTCGGTCTCGTACGCGCCGTCCGGGGAGATCTCGTACGCGGGGGGCGCGTCGTGCGTCTCGCCCGCGGAGTTCCACGCCGTGGCGTCGTACGCGCCGGTGTCGAGGGTCTGCGTGTCCCACTGGCCGGTCTGCGGTGCCTGGTTCCAGGCGGCGGGGGCCCACTGGCCCGTGGAGTCGGGGCCCGGCTGCGCGGGGATGTCGATGAGCTGCTGATGACCGCCGGTCGACCACATCGAGCTGTCGTAGCTCTCGGCGTCGTACGTGGCGGCGTAGTACTGCGCGGCGTACGCGTCCTGGGTGAGCGTCTGCTGCGGCCCCGTGGTGGTCGCCCACTGTCCCGTGTCGTGACCGCCGCCCGGCATGTCGCCGAAGAGGGGGTCGACGGCGAAGGTACCGGTGTCGTACGCGCCGGTGGAGTAGGGGTCGTAGCCGTAGCCGCCGTGCTGGGCGCTCTGTGGGTCGTACGGCGCGTAGTGCGCGTGGTCGGCGCCGGGAGCCGAGGACGGGGGAGTCGAGCTCCCCGACGGGTGACGGTCGTTCACCAACTTCTCTTTCGCCTCGGCAGCAGGGGCAGAGCAGTGCGGTGACTGTACCCGGCGGTATACGGGCGCGACAATCTTCGGCAGGTTTCGCGGTTTCAGGAAACGGGCATTCGGCCGTCTTTCGGCGGACTGTGGGCACAGCTTTGGCCTGGCGTTCGACGGCCGTTCGATGAAACTGCGGGTCAGGCGACCGTCAGGCCGCCCGGTGCGCTCCGTGCGTCGGCCCCCGGGTGCGCCAGATCCAGGGCCTGGCGGATGCCGGTCGCGACCGCGGGATGCACCGGCAGCGCGAGGTGACCGATGCCGGTCACCCGGACGTTCTGCGCGGTCAGGTCGGGGTGGTCGACGCAGGCCGTTTCCAGCGGATCCATGATCTGGTCGAGGTCGCTCCAGAAACTCACGAACTGCGTGCGGCAGCCCGGTGCCGGTTCGTTCAGCTCCTCGATCACGTCGGAGCCCGGACGCATCTGCCGGACGATCGGGTGTGCGTCCGCGAGCGGCACGGCGCGGGTGCCGGAGTGCGGGGTGCCGAGCGTGACCAGGGTGCGGACGCGGGCGTCGCCGCCGAGCCGCTGCGCGTAGTAGCGGGCGATCAGACCGCCGAGGCTGTGCCCGACGACGTCGATCCTGTCGTGTCCCGTGCGTTCGCAGACTTCTTCGACGTGGCGGCCGAGCAGCTCGGCGGCGACGCGGATGTCGCAGGTGAGCGGGGAGTAGTTGAGGGATTCCACGCAGCGGCCGCCGTGCTGCGACAGCGCGCGGCGGAGCAGGACGAAGACGGAACGGTTGTCGATGAAGCCGTGCAGGAGAAGTACCGGTGGCCTGCTGTCCGGTGGCAGGCGCGGGGCGTCCGGGGGCGGTTGCAGCGGGGCCGCGCGGCGTTCCTGGGTGATGCCGGAGGGGTAGAGGAGGAGGTGGCCCGTGAGGATCGTCAGCTCCAGGGCCGTCGCTTTCAGGAGGGCCACGGAGAGTCTCGGGAGCTGGAGGGGGAGCGTCGGGAGTGGCCTGCTGCCGAGGATTCTCGGCAGCAGAGCGCTGAACGGACGAAAGGGGCGGGCCCCTGTGACCGGCATCGTCGACCTCCCGACGGCGCACGGAAGGACGGCTCTGTCCCCCGTGTGCCCTAGGGGGAGTCATGGTCGAGGAGTCGGCTGCGCGATGGCGATATGGGCCCCCGTGGAGGGGTGGCTCCGTGCCCCCGTTGCCCCGCCGATGTGCGGCGTCACCACGCCGTGCGGCTGCCGGCGCGGTGGTCCGGCGATCTCGATGTGGCTCCCCTCGCGCCTGGTCCCGATGCGGAGCGTGAACCCCTGGGTAACGGATGGCGCGCAGCGAACGTGTCCCACCGTGTGATTTCCCCCTCGCTCTGCACCGTGAAACTGCCGCTTGCGCGATGCTGGGGATAACGTTCGTTCACTTCCCCGGCCGGTGCGGTGCGGGGTATCCGTGCCGGGACCGACTGTTGTCGGTCGCCGGAACGGATATCGGTACATGGAGGCAGTGATGGGTGTGGCAGCCGGGCCGATCCGCGTGGTGGTCGCCAAGCCGGGGCTCGACGGGCACGATCGCGGGGCCAAGGTGATCGCGCGGGCGCTGCGTGACGCCGGTATGGAGGTCATCTACACCGGCCTGCACCAGACGCCCGAGCAGGTGGTCGACACCGCGATCCAGGAGGACGCCGACGCGATCGGCCTCTCCATCCTGTCCGGTGCGCACAACACCCTGTTCGCGCGGGTGTTGGAGCTGTTGAAGGAGCGGGACGCGGAGGACATCAAGGTCTTCGGCGGCGGCATCATCCCCGAGGCGGACATCGCGCCCCTCAAGGAGAAGGGTGTCGCGGCGATCTTCACCCCGGGCGCGACGACCGCGTCGATCGTGGAGTGGGTACGGGGGAACGTACGGGAGGGTGCGGGGAGCGCGGGGGCGTGAGCCGTCGCCGGTCTGCTCCTGACCGGCGACTTGAACGGGATACGCCTCCCGGCCGGAGGCCGAGAGGCCAGCAGCGCCCGCAGCGCCGGCGACGTCACGGCCGAGGTGTGCCGATGCGCGCCCCGGGGGCGGCGGTTGCGCTGTCCCCGGGGCGCGCATCGGCGTCAGCGGGCAGTGTGTGGCAGCCAGCGGACGGTGGCTCAGTGGCGGCTCTCGATCTTGAGGTCACCCGCCGTCACCTTGCGGATGTGGTCCCCGGCGAGCAGGTCGTGCGGATAGCCGAGCCCGATCGCGCCCGCCTCGTCGAGGCGGGCCAGTTGGGAGGCGGTGAAGTCGACCTCCAGGGCGCCCAGGTTGTCCTCCAGTTGCGCGGGGGTACGGGCGCCGATGACCGGGGCCGTCACGGCCGGGTTCGACAGGGTCCAGGCCAGCCCGATCCGGGCGGGTGTGCGGCCCAGTTCCGCGGCGACCTCCTTCACGACATCGGCGACGGCGAGGTTGCGCTCGGTGACCGCACCGAGGGCGAGGTTGTAGCTCTTGCGGGTGCTTTCGCCGGGTACGGCGCCCGTCCCGGTCAGGTCCTCGCGGCGGTACTTGCCGGTGAGCACCCCGCCGGCCAGCGGTGAATACGGCACCACGCCCAGCCCCAGCTCGCGTGCCATGGGGATCAGATCGCGTTCCCCGGCGCGCTCGATCAGGTTGTACTCGATCTGCAGCGCGACCAACGGCGACCAGCCGCGCAGGTCGGCGATCGCCTGCATGCGCGACACCTGCCAGGCCGGGGCGTTGGAGATCGCCACGTACAGGACCTTGCCCTGGCGGACCAGGTCGTCCAGGCCGCGCAGGATCTCCTCGACCGAGGTCGTGAAGTCCCACACGTGCAGGTAGAGGAGATCGATGTAGTCCGTGTCCAGCCGGCGCAGACTGGCTTCCACCGACGCGAACAGGCTCTTGCGGTGAGTGCCCCCGGAGTTCGGGTCGCCGGGGCGGCGCAGCGTCGAGTACTTCGTCGCCAGCACCAGGCTCTCGCGGTGGTCGCGGGCGAACGCGCCGAGAAGGCGCTCGGAGCTGCCGTCGGTGTAGGTGTTGGCGGTGTCGATGAAGTTGCCGCCGCGCTCCACGTAGAGGTCGAACAGCTTGCGTGCCTCCTCCTGTTCGGCGCCCCAGCCCCACTCGGTGCCGAAGGTCGCCGCGCCCAGGGCCAGCGGTGAGACCCGCAGTCCGGAACGGCCGAGGAGCCGGTAGCTGTCGAGGGTGAGCGACATCGTGTCCTCCTGTGCTTGTCATCCGTCGTCGAGCGCCATGGGGCGTCGACGAGGACAAGCCTCTGACCGACGGGGGCCGACGGTAAGGGAGAGCGGATCCTGGGAACACCGCTCCTACCCCGGCTGTTGGGCCCGGCATGACGACGCACGCCTTGGACGCGACGACGCACGCCTCGGACGCGACAGCCGACACTCTGGACGTGACCCAGGAGTTGGCCGCGTTCCTGCGGACCCGGCGCGAAAGCCTGGACCCGCACGCACTCGGCCTGCCCCCGCGCCGGCAGTCCCGGCGGACCCCTGGACTGCGCCGTGAAGAGGTCGCCGAACTGGCCGGGATCAGCGTCGACTACGTCGTGCGGCTGGAACAGGCCCGCGGGCTGCGCCCTTCGGCGGACGTGGTGGAGGCGCTGGCCGGGGCGCTGCGGCTGGCTCCCGACGAACGCGCCTACCTCTTCGGTCTGACCCGGCAGCGCCCCCACGGCACCGACGAGCCCGCCACCGCGGCGGCGCCCCCGCTGGCCGGGCTGGTCGCCGATCTCTCGCCGCTGCCCGCGATGCTGACGAACCACCGCTACGACATCCTGGCCTGGAACGACGCGATGACACGGCTGCTCCTCGACTTCGACACCCTGCCGCCGCGGCAGCGCAACGCGATGTGGCTGTGCCTGATCCATCCGGAGATACGGGAGTTGTACGTCGACCGTGCACGTGTCGTACGGGAAGGGGTCGCCCACCTGCGCGCGGCGTGGGCGGCCCACCCGGAGGACCGGACGCTGAGCGAACTCATCACCGAGTTCATCGCCCGCGACGAGGACTTCGCGCGCCTGTGGGCCGAGCGGGACGTCAGGGTCAACGGCCGCGGCCACAAGGTGCTGCGGCACCCTGATGCCGGTGTCATCGCCGTGCACTTCGAAGTGCTCACCCCCCTTCAGGACCCGGACCAGCGGCTGATGATCTGCCGCCCCGCGGACGACGGTAGCCGGGCGGCGATGGACCGGCTGCGCGCACGCTGAGAGCCCTTCGCACCCCCGTCCGCGCCCCGACGCCCGGCGCGGGCCCTGCGCCGCGACAGGCCGGTCCGGCGGCGGCGCTCACCTCGGCGGGCAGAGCTCGTCGCGGATCGCCGCGCGCAGGCGGAGCGTGGTCACCAGGCGCTGGAACGCTTCGGCCCAGTAGCTGCCCGCGCCCGGTGAGGCGTCCTCCGGTTCGTCGGGTATCGCGGTGAGCGCCTCCAGCCGGACCGCCTCCGCCGGGTCCAGGCAGCGTTCCGCGAGGCCCATCACTCCGCTGAAGCTCCAGGGGTAACTGCCCGCGTCCCGCGCGATGTTCAGGGAGTCGACCACTGCCCGGCCCAGCGGCTCCGCCCACGGCACCGCGCAGACGCCGAGCAGCTGGAACGACTCGGACAGGCCGTGCGCCGCGATGAAACCGGCCACCCAGTCCGCCCGTTCGGCGGCGGGCAGCGCGGCGAGCAGTTTGGCGCGCTCCGCCAGGGAGACGGCCCCGGGGCCGGCCGCGTCGGGTGACGCGGGGGTGCCGAGCAGCGCTCTGGACCAGTCGGTGTCCCGCTGCCGTACCGCCGCACGGCACCACGCCGCGTGCAGCTCGCTCCGCCAGTCGTCGGCCACGGGGAGCGCCACGATCTCGGCCGGAGTGCGGTTGCCGAGGCGGGGCTGCCAGGTGGCGAGCGGGGCCGCCTCCACCAACTGGCCGAGCCACCAGGAGCGTTCGCCGCGGCCGGCGGGAGGCTTCGGGACGACGCCGTCCCGTTCCATGCCCGCGTCGCACTCGTGGGGGGCCTCGACGGTGAGCGTCGGTGTGCGCGAGGTGTGGTCGACGGCCACGCAGGAGGCCGCGCGCGCCGACATCCGGCCCGCCAGGGCGGATGCGGGGAGGGCGGACAGCAGCTCGGCCGCCGTGGAGCGGACGTTGCGGCTGCGGTCGGTGAGGGCCCGCTCCAGGAACGGCTCGTCCTCGGCGGTCAGGCCGGTCCGCAGCGAGTCGAGGAACATCAGGCGGTCCTCCGCACGCTCCGTGGTCCAGGTGGATATGAGCAGGTCACGGGCGCTGCGGGCATCCTGTGCGCGCAGCGCGGTGAGGAGGGCTACGCGCTCGGCGAAGAGGCCTTCCTCCCAGAGCTGTCGGACCTCGGGGGCGTCGTCGGTGGCGGGGAGCGCGACGCCGCCGCCCGGGGTGGAGCGGAGCGCGAACTTCCAGTCGGGGTTCAGACGGGCCAGCCACAGGGCCCTCGGACCGGCGAAGGCGAGGGCCTGGGGACGCAGGTCCGTGCGGCCGCGCGCCGCGTTCAGGAGGGCGGGCAGCAGCTCGGGGGGCGCTCCGTACCCCCGGGCGTTGGCGAGGGCCAGCCACTGGGGCAGGAGCTCCATCAGGTCCGGCGCCGCACCTCGGCGGCCGCCGTTTCCGGTGCCGGGCTGGTCGGTGAGGAGTGTCGCTAGCCTGCGCGCGGCCGCGGGCGGCAGCGGCGGCCGGGGATCGTCCGCCGCGGGTTCGGGCAGGGCGGCGGCCGGGGCGGGGCGCAGTCCTGCCCTGCGGCGCACCGTCTGCACCGCCGCCGCGTCCAGGAGGGCGGCCGGTGCCTCCTTGCCGGGCGCCCGCAGCGCGGGCGGGAGCGTGCGCCGGTCGGTGCCGAGCAGCGCCGTGGTGACCAGGTCGTCCCACGAGGGGTGGATGGCGGGGGCAGGGGGTGCGGGTGCGGTGGGCATGGCTGTCTCCTGCCGTACGGTCGCCGTCTGGGCCTCCTCCTGCTGTGCGGTTGCCTGCTGTGCGTCCTCCCGCCGTGCGGTTGCCTGCTGTGCGTCCTCCCGCCCTGCGCCCCTCTGCCGTGCATCCTCCTCGTGTGTGTCCTCCCGCTGTCCGTTCTCCCCGTATGCGTCGGTCAGCACAGCGACACCGTCTCTCCTGAGTCCTGCGGCCAGGCCGCCAGCGGGGTGAAGCCTTCGTGCCCGCACTCGCCGAACACGGTCAGCGGGGCGCCTCCGGAGACGGCGACCATGCGCCACAGGCCTGGCCTCGACAGGGCGAACGGCGCCAGGGGCAGCGCGGAGTCGCCGTCGGCGTCGGCCAGTTGCCAGGAGTCGTCGGCCCGGGTCGGTACGACGTCGGCGAGGGTCACCGGCCACGACTCCAGCCACGGGTCGCCGCGCAACGCCTCGCCGTAGCGGGCGGCGGCCTCGTCCGTCCGTACGCCCGGCGGACGGTGCGTGGTGGGCACCGGAGCCGTGAACTGTTCGCCCAGGTCCGCGCGCGGCTGTCCCGCGCCCGGATAGGTGGTCACCTCGGCATCGAGGGCGAGGCCCACGGGCAGGGCGAGCGCGGGTGCGCGGCCTGCCGCTCCGTACGAGAGGAGCAGCGCGGGACGGCCCGTCTCCATGCCGTACAGCCAGATGCGGCGGGTGGTGAGTCTGCTGTCCGCCGTGTCGTACTGCGCGAGGACCAGCCAGCGGTCCCGTACCGGCGGGCCCTGCGGCTGGGCGGGCAGGCCCATGCGGGAGCGGACCGTCGCGGCCAGTTCGTCCGGCAGCCGGTCGCGGTGGAGCCAGCCCTGGTCGAGGAGGTGGAGCAGCGCGCACTCCTCCAGGAGACGCGTCGGCCAGCCGGGGCCGGACGCGGGTATCGCCCCCAACTCCCGCACCCGCGCGGCGAGGCCTGGTGCCTGGGCGTCGACCATGCGGGCCGCCGTCTCCTCCCACAGGCCGTACCCCGCCTGTTCGGCCGTCGCGATACCGCTACGGAGCAGGTCGGACAGGCGCTGCTCCAGCTCCGTCGCCCCCGCGGTGATCCGCTCGGCCCGCTTCTCCGCCCTTCTGCGCGCGGCCTCGGGGTCGGCCGGGGCGGTGGGCTCGGTGGCCGGGCTCCGTCTGGTCTCCGCTCTCGTGCGGCGCGCGGCCAGCCACTCCTCGGCCCATGCCGGTGGCTCGCCGTTCTCCGGAACCGTGCCGTCCGCTCCCGCCCAGACCAGCAGCAGCCCCAGCGCGTGCTTGCACGGGAACTTGCGGCTCGGACAACTGCACTTGTACGCCGGACCCGCCGTGTCCGCGATGTCGACGACCGTCTGATACGGCTTGCTGCCACTGCCCTTGCACAGCCCCCACACCGTCCCCTCGCCAGAGCTGCCCGCCTCCGACCATGGGCCGGCGACGCCGAGTTTGCTTCCCGCCTTGCGTGACGGGGCGTCAGGAGCCAGTGCGAGCACCTGATCCGCCGTCCAGCGCACCCCCTGCTGAGTCATGTCTCGAAGGTAGGCGCCGCCACTGACAATCAGCTCCGCGCTGCATATCCGGCCAGGTCGGAGCCGTGCGACGGTCGATTGTCAGTGGCGTGGTGCACGGTGGAGACATCTCCGGGCCAGATGCGTCCGGACGAGCTGGAGGGGGATCGCTCCATGACCGTTTCCGTCGACTCGACGACGTCCGCGACCGCGCGTCGGCCCGCGCCCGCATCCGGTTCCGCGCCCGGCTCCACCGACGGCGCGCAGGTCCTGCGGCCGCACGCCGAGGACGCCTTCGCCGCCGAACTGACGGCGCTCGCCGCGCAGGACGACCGGCCGAGGCCGCGGCGCTGGAAGCTCTCGCCGTGGGCCGTCGCGACGTATCTGCTCGGTGGCACCCTGCCCGACGGCACGGTGATCACCCCCAAGTACGTGGGACCGCGCCGCATCGTCGAGGTCGCCGTCACCACGCTCGCCACCGACCGCGCCCTGCTGCTGCTCGGCGTGCCCGGCACCGCCAAGACCTGGGTGTCGGAGCACCTCGCCGCCGCGGTCAGCGGCGACTCGACCCTCCTGGTGCAGGGCACGGCGGGCACACCGGAGGAAGCCATCCGGTACGGCTGGAACTACGCCCAGCTGCTCGCGCACGGCCCCAGCCGCGACGCGCTCGTGCCCAGCCCCGTCATGCGGGCGATGGCCGAGGGCATGACGGCGCGCGTCGAGGAGCTGACCCGCATCCCGGCCGACGTGCAGGACACGCTGATCACGATCCTGTCGGAAAAGACGCTGCCGATCCCGGAGTTGGGTCAGGAGGTGCAGGCCGTCGGCGGCTTCAACCTCATCGCGACCGCCAACGACCGGGACCGCGGGGTCAACGACCTGTCGAGCGCCCTGCGCCGCCGCTTCAACACCGTCGTCCTGCCGCTGCCCGAGAGCGCCGAGGCCGAGGTCGACATCGTCTCGCGCCGCGTCGACCAGATCGGCCGCTCCCTCGACCTGCCGACGGGCCCGGAGGGCATCGACGAGATACGCCGCGTGGTCACCGTCTTCCGTGAACTGCGCGACGGCGTCACGGCGGACGGCCGTACGAAGGTGAAGTCGCCCAGCGGCACCCTGTCCACGGCCGAGGCGATCTCCGTCGTCACCAACGGCCTGGCGCTGGCGGCCCACTTCGGGGACGGCGTGCTGCGCCCCGGCGACGTGGCGGCCGGCATCCTCGGCGCGGTCGTGCGCGACCCGGCGGCGGACCGCGTGATCTGGCAGGAGTACCTGGAGGCGGTCGTGCGGGAGCGGGACGGCTGGAAGGACTTCTACCGCGCGTGCCGCGAGGTGAGCGCATGACGAGCGGGGACGCGGACAAGGACGCGGACACGAGCACGCGGGTGCATGCCGGTCCGGGTCCGGGTGCGGGTGCGGGTGCGCAGGAACCGCTGCTCCTCGGTGTGCGGCACCACGGGCCCGGCTCCGCGCGTGCCGTGCGGGCCGCGCTCGACGAGGCGCGGCCCGACGTCGTCCTCGTCGAGGGCCCTCCGGAGGCGGACGCGCTGGTGGACCTCGCCGCCGACGAGGCGATGCGGCCGCCCGTCGCGCTGCTCGCGCACGTGGCGGACGAGCCGGGCCGCTCGGCGTTCTGGCCGCTCGCGGAGTTCTCCCCGGAGTGGGTCGCCATCCGGTGGGCCCTCGGACGGCGGGTGCCGGTGCGCTTCATCGACCTCCCGGCGGCACACTCGCTCGCCCTGCGCGCCGAGGACGACGACGGGCAGAACCCCGACGCAGGGGGTGACGTACGGGTGGACCCCGTCGCCGTCCTCGCGGAGACCGCGGGGTACGACGACCCCGAGCGCTGGTGGGAGGACGTCGTCGAGCACCGGGGGACGGCAGGCGACGCGTTCGCGCCGTTCGAGGCGCTCGGCGAGGCGATGGCCGCCCTGCGCGAGGCCTACGGAGACGGCGGGCACGGCCGCGACCTGGTGCGCGAGGCGTACATGAGGCTCCAGACGCGGTCCGCGGCAAGGCAGTTCGGGCCCGGGCGGGTCGCCGTCGTGTGCGGGGCCTGGCACGTTCCGGCGCTGCGCCGGAAGACGACCGTGGCCGCCGACCGGGCGCTGCTCAAGGGGCTGCCCAAGGTGAAGGCCGAGATGACGTGGGTGCCCTGGACCCACCGCAGGCTCTCCCGCGCCAGCGGGTACGGCGCCGGCATCGCCTCCCCCGGGTGGTACGGCCACCTGTTCGCCGCCCCGGACCGCCCCCTCGAACGGTGGATGACGAAGGTCGCGGGGCTGCTGCGCGACGAGGACCGGCTGGTCTCGTCCGCGCACGTCATCGAAGCGGTGCGGCTCGCCGACACGCTCGCCGCGATGCGGGGGCGGCCGCTGGCCGGGCTCACCGAGACGACCGACGCCGTGCGGGCGGTGATGTGCGAGGGCTCCGACGTGCCGCTCGCCCTCGTGCACGACAAGCTCGTCGTCGGGGACGTGCTGGGTGAGGTGCCCGAGGCGGCGCCCGCGGTCCCGTTGCAGCGCGACCTGACCCGGCTCCAGCGCAGACTGCGCCTCAAACCGGAGGCGCTGGAGCGCGACCTGGAGCTCGACCTCCGAAAGGAGACCGACGCGGCGCGCAGCAGGCTGCTGCACCGGCTGCGGCTGCTCGGCGTCGACTGGGGCGATCCCGCGGTGTCCCGGGGGAGCACCGGGACCTTCCGCGAGACCTGGCGGCTGCGGTGGGAGCCCGAGCTGTCCGTGCGGGTCGCGGAGGCGGGGGTCTGGGGGACCACGGTCCTCGGCGCGGCCACCGGCAAGGCCTCGTCCGACGCGGTCGGGGCGGGGACCCTCGCCGCCGTCACCGCGCTCGCCGAGCGGTGCCTGCTGGCGGAGCTGCCGGACGCGTCGCGCGTGGTGATGCGGGTGCTCGCGGACCGGGCGGCGCTGGACACGGACGTCGGGCACCTCGCGCAGGCCCTGCCCGCGCTCGTGCGGTCCCTGCGGTACGGCGACGTCCGGGGGACCGGTACGGAGGCCCTCGGCGACGTGGCCCTCGGGCTCGCCGAGCGGATCTTCGTGGGGCTGCCGCCCGCCTGCGCGGGGCTGGACGCGGAGGCGGCCCTGGAGATGCGGGGACACGTCGACGCCGTGCACCAGGCGGTGGCGCTGCTGGGGGAGTTGACGCCGCCGTCACAGTCGTCACAGTCACCACAGCCGTCACAGCCACCACACCTGTCACAGCAGTCACCGCCGTCGTCCGGCCCCGCCGCGGCGCGGGGCGTGCGGGCCCGGTGGGTCTCCGTGCTGCGGGTGCTCGCCCGGCGGGAGGGGGTCGCCGGGGTCGTACGGGGACGGTGCGTGCGGCTGTTGCTGGACGGCGGGGAGCTGGGGGACGAGGACGTGGCCCGGCTCATGGGCCGCGCGCTCTCCCGGGGGAGCGCGCCCGCCGAAGGGGCCGCCTGGATCGAGGGGTTCGTCGGGGGCGGTACGGGCGGCGGCATGCTCCTGGTGCACGACGAGCGGCTGCTCGGCCTGGTCGACGCGTGGCTGTGCGGGGTGTCGGACGGCGCCTTCACCGACGTACTGCCGTTGTTGCGGCGCACCTTCTCGGCGTACGAACCGGGAGTGCGGCGGACGTTGGGCGAGCTGGTGCGGCGCGGGCCCGCGGCCGGGGCCGTCGCGGGCGGCGGCGCGGGGGCCGGTGTGCCCGGCTTCGCCGAGGAGATCGACGCCCCGCGCGCGGACGCCGTCGTGCCGGTCGTGCGCCTGCTGCTCGGCCTCGCGACGGCTCCCGGGCCAGGGGCGCGGGGGGAGACGGGTGCCGGGACCGGCGGTATGGAGACCGGTGACATGAGGCAGGGCGGCAACGGGCTTGTGGGGGTGGCGGGATGACCGGCTCGACCGATGAGCGCCTGCGGCGGTGGCGGCTCGTGCTGGGCGGCGACAGCGCGGACGGGACGGGCCACGCGCTCTCCGGCCGGGACGCGGCGATGGACGGGGCGCTGACCGCGCTCTACGGAGGAGGCGGGAAGGACAGCCGGGGGCGGGACCGTTCCGCGGGGCTCGGGGCGTCGGCGCCGTCCGTGGCGCGCTGGCTCGGCGACATCCGTACGTACTTCCCTTCGTCCGTCGTCCAGGTCATGCAGCGCGACGCGATCGACCGCCTCGGGCTCTCCGCGCTGCTCCTGGAGCCCGAGATGCTGGAAGCCGTCGAGGCGGACGTACATCTGGTGGGGACGCTGCTCTCGCTGAACAAGGCCATGCCGGAGACGACCAAGGAGACCGCGCGCGCCGTCGTGCGCAAGGTCGTCGAGGACCTGGAGAAGCGGCTCGCGACACGGACCCGCTCCGCGCTGACCGGCGCCCTCGACCGCAGCGCCCGCGTCAGCAGACCGCGCCACCACGACATCGACTGGAACCGCACGATCGCGGTCAACCTCAAGAACTACCTGCCGGAGCACCGGACGATCGTCCCCGAGCGCCTCATCGGGTACGGGCGGGCGTCCCGGTCGGTGAAGAAGGACGTCATCCTCTGCATCGACCAGTCCGGCTCGATGGCGGCGTCCGTGGTCTACGCCTCGGTGTTCGGCGCCGTCCTCGGCTCGATGCGCTCGCTGGACACCCGGCTCGTCGTCTTCGACACGAACGTCGTCGACCTCACCGAGCAGCTCGACGACCCGGTCGACGTCCTCTTCGGCACGCAGCTGGGCGGCGGCACGGACATCAACCGCGCCCTCGCGTACTGCCAGTCGCAGATCAGCCGCCCCGCCGACACGATCGTCGTCCTCATCAGCGACCTCTACGAAGGAGGCATACGGGACGAGATGCTGAAGCGGGTCGCGGCGATGAAGGCGTCCGGAGTGCAGTTCGTGACGCTGCTCGCGCTCTCCGACGAGGGGACGCCCGCGTACGACCGCGAGCACGCCGCCGCGCTCGCCGCCCTGGACGCGCCGGCCTTCGCCTGCACCCCGGACCTCTTCCCGGAGGTGATGGCCGCGGCGATCGAGAAGCGGCCGCTCCCTATACCGGACCCGGCGACCGGGACGTGATGCCGGGAACACCGTGCAGGGAACGTCATGAAGAGAACGCGGTGACGTGGTCGCGGGAGCAATCAGAGCGAACAGGCGGCCTCCGACGTCACAGGGGTCGCCGGGCCACCACCGCGGCCGCCGGTTCTGCCGCGGTGACCACGCGATCTGTGACCGTCATCACCGCCCAAATGTGATCTGTGATTTAGGGACCCACGTCCTGCGGCGATAACCTGCGAGACGGACATGCCGCGTATTGGACTCCGTCCTACGCCTCCCTTGTGACAGCGCAGTCACGTTGCCCTCCGCGGCACGCCCATGCAGACAGCTGACACCAAAGCAGCGAGATCGCAGCGAGATCACGGATAAGGGACGGACGCGCGTGGACCTGTTCGAGTACCAGGCGAGGGACCTCTTCGCCAAGCACGGTGTACCGGTGCTGGCCGGTGAAGTCATCGACACGCCTGAGGCGGCGCGCGAGGCCACCGAGCGACTGGGCGGCAAGTCGGTCGTCAAGGCGCAGGTGAAGGTCGGTGGCCGCGGCAAGGCCGGCGGCGTGAAGCTGGCGGCGAACCCGGACGAGGCCGTCGCTCGCGCGACGGACATCCTCGGCATGGACATCAAGGGCCACACGGTCCACAAGGTGATGATCGCCGAGCTGTCTCCGGAGATCGAGGCGGAGTACTACGTCTCGTACCTTCTCGACCGCACCAACCGCACCTTCCTGGCCATGGCGTCGGTGCAGGGCGGCATGGACATCGAGGAGGTCGCGGAGAAGACCCCCGAGGCCCTCGCGAAGGTCCCGGTCAACGCCGTCGAGGGCGTGAACATCGAGAAGGCCCGCGAGATCGTGGCCCAGGCGAAGTTCCCGGCCGAGGTGGCCGAGGGCGTCGCCGAGGCGATGGTGACCCTGTGGGACACCTTCGTCGCCGAGGACGCGCTCCTCGTCGAGGTCAACCCGCTGGTGAAGACCAAGGACGGCCGCATCCTGGCCCTGGACGGCAAGGTCTCGCTCGACGAGAACGCCGACTTCCGCCAGGCCGACCACGAGGCTCTTGAGGACAAGGCCGCAGCCAACCCGCTCGAGGCTGCCGCCAAGGCCAAGAACCTCAACTACGTCAAGCTGGACGGCGAGGTCGGCATCATCGGCAACGGCGCCGGTCTGGTCATGTCGACCCTGGACGTCGTCGCGTACGCCGGTGAGAACCACGGCGGCGTGAAGCCCGCCAACTTCCTCGACATCGGCGGCGGCGCCTCCGCCGAGGTCATGGCGAACGGCCTGGAAATCATCCTCGGCGACTCGGACGTCAAGTCCGTCTTCGTCAACGTCTTCGGTGGCATCACCGCGTGCGACGAGGTCGCCAACGGCATCGTGCAGGCCCTGGAACTGCTCGCCTCCAAGGGCGAGAAGGTCGAGAAGCCGCTGGTCGTGCGCCTCGACGGCAACAACGCGGAGCTGGGTCGCAAGATCCTGAGCGACGCCAACCACCCGCTCGTGCAGCGCGTGGACACCATGGACGGCGCGGCCGACAAGGCCGCCGAGCTCGCGGCCGCGAAGTAAGGGACGAGGGACAGAACAGCCATGGCTATCTTCCTCAACAAGGACAGCAAGGTCATCGTCCAGGGCATGACCGGTGCCACGGGCATGAAGCACACCAAGCTCATGCTGGGTGACGGCACCAACATCGTCGGCGGCGTGAACCCGCGCAAGGCGGGCACGAAGGTCGACTTCGACGGCACCGAGGTACCGGTCTTCGGCTCGGTCAAGGAGGCCATGGAGGCCACGGGCGCCAACGTGTCCGTCCTCTTCGTGCCGCCGGCCTTCTCCAAGGCCGCCGTCGTCGAGGCGATCGACGCCGAGATCCCCCTCGCCGTCGTCATCACCGAGGGCATCGCCGTCCACGACTCCGCCGCCTTCTGGGCGTACGCGAAGTCGAAGGGCAACAAGACCCGCATCATCGGCCCGAACTGCCCCGGTCTCATCACCCCGGGCCAGTCGAACGCCGGCATCATCCCGGGCGACATCACGAAGCCGGGCCGCATCGGCCTGGTCTCGAAGTCCGGCACGCTGACGTACCAGATGATGTACGAGCTCCGTGACATCGGCTTCTCCTCGGCCGTCGGCATCGGTGGCGACCCCGTCATCGGTACGACGCACATCGACGCCCTCGAGGCGTTCGAGGCCGACCCCGAGACCGACCTGATCGTCATGATCGGCGAGATCGGCGGCGACGCGGAGGAGCGTGCGGCGGACTACATCAAGGCCAACGTGACGAAGCCGGTCGTCGGCTACGTCGCCGGCTTCACCGCGCCCGAGGGCAAGACCATGGGCCACGCCGGTGCCATCGTCTCGGGCTCCTCCGGTACGGCGCAGGCCAAGAAGGAAGCGCTCGAGGCTGCGGGCGTCAAGGTCGGCAAGACGCCGACGGAGACGGCTAAGCTTGCGCGGGCGATCCTCGCGGGCTGAGGTTGCCTTAGCAGTTCTTTTGAAGTGGGCCCGCACCTTTTGCCAGGTGCGGGCCCACTTTTGCGTTTGCTGTTGCCTTTGCGTTTGCTGTTGTGTGCGGGGTGGTGGGGGCGGGGGTTTTCTTGCGCAGTTCCCCGCGCCCCTTGGGTGGGCCCTAGGAACCGGGCCCCTGTGCTGTTATTCCGTGCTGGGGGTCAGTTTGTTGGGGCCCGTCGTGAGTTCCGTGCGGAGTTTCGTGCGGAGGGCCTGGTCCTCCTGGGAGAACGGGCCCGGGCCCATGTGCGGGGGGACTCCGCTGATGGCTCGGCCGGGGGCCTGCGGGGGTTCGTACTGCGTGGGGGCGTGGCGCAGGGTCAGGGCCGTCGCGCCGACGATCAGGGTCGTGAAGGCGATCGCCGCGCGCGTCCAGAACCGGGCGCGGTGCTCGCTGCCCGTGCGGATGCGCTCCGCCTTGGGGAGCCGCAGCCGCTCGGCCCTGCCGGTCTCGTCCAGGCGCCGGTGCAGTTCCTCGGGGTCGGCCAGCTCCGGCAGCCGCTCGGAGATCGTCTCGCGCGCGTTCAGCAGGCGGTACGCGGTGGCGGGCGTGCTCGCCTCCGTCTCGGCCGCGGTCTCGGGCAGGTCGAGGCCGACGCCGTCGTAGAGCATCAGGGTGCGGCGCTGCGCGGGCGGCAGGCTCAGGAGGACGTCGAGGAAGGCGCGGTCGCCCTCGGACGAGGGCGGCGCGTCCGGGTGCCGTCGGCCGGGGCGGAAGCGGTGCCAGGGAGCCATCGCGTACTCGTACGCCGCCGCGCGCACCCAGCCCGCGGGGTCCCGGTCCACCGCCACCTCGGGCCAGCGCTGCCACGCCAGCTGGAAGGCGCGCTCCACCGACTCCTGGGCGAGATCCCGCCGCCCGGTGAGCAGATACGCCTGGCGTACGAGGCCGGGGGCGCACTGCGCACAGAGGGTGTCGAACGCCTCGGCGGGGGTGGAGACGGGAGCGAAGGCGTGGGGTGCGGCGGGCTCGGGAACGGTCGTCACCGGGGCCGAACGCGCGTGGGCGTGGCCGGTCACCGCGGGGGCCGCGGCCGCCACCGGCGTCGGAGTCCTCGGCTTCGCCGCGCGCTTGGCGGCGGGCTGTGGCCTCGACCGTGACTTCCCGCCGTCGGCGGACCGTGCCCATCCCGGCACCCGGCCCCGTTCGGGCGAGGTCTTCCTCTGCTCCCGGGCGTCGTGCTCCGGGACCTCCGGGACCTGCTCCCGGGCCTTCTGTTCCTCGGCCGCCGCGGTCAGGAACTTCCCGTACGCCTCACGCTTGCGGCCCCGAGGGGCCGTGCGGCCCGTCTCCCAGGAGCGCACGGTTTCGCGTGTGACGCCGATCCTCGCGGCGAGGTCGGCCTGGCTCAGCGACTTCGCCTCGCGCAGCCTGCGGCGTTCCTTGGGGGACGGCAGAGGCGTGGCAGGGCTCTGGGGCATGTCGGAATCTCCGCACCGTGGGCCGACGTACGGCGGGGGACCGGGCACGGCCGACCCGCTGTACGAAAAAAGTACATAAACGTATATTGGGCGACACATCCGGTATTCGCCTGTTACGAGAAGAAAGCGCGTGTCGTTGGGACCATGGCCGCGTGATGCAGACGACCGACCCTCACGCCTCGTTGCCCCCCGCGGAGCCGCAGCGCGAACCGGCCCACGATCGTCCGCCCGGCCTGGCCGCCTGCATGCTGGGCGGAGCCGTCGCCGCCGGCCTCGGCCTCGGCTCGTCCGCCGTCCTGGTGATGATGCTGTGGATCACCTCGCCGTACCCGGACAGCGGTCCCTCGGGCGCCCTGCACGTCGCGGCCGGGCTGTGGCTCCTCGCCCACGGCACGGAGCTGATCAGAACGGACACGCTCACCGGGGCGGCCGCGCCGATCGGTGTGGCACCGCTGCTCCTCGTCGTCCTGCCCGGCTGGCTGCTGCACCGGGCCGCGCGGGACGCGACCGCGCCCACGGGGGTCGGGCACGCGGTGCGGACCGCGTGGAGCGGGGTGGTGGCCGGGTATCTGCTGGTCGCCGCGGCCGCCGCGCTGTACGCGACCGGCGGTGCGCTGCGGCCCGACTGGGTCAGCGTGGCCGTGCGCGTGCCGCTTCTCGCGGCGGGCGCGGCCGCTGTCGGGGTGTGGACCGCGCGGGGCCGCCCGCACGGGCCGCTGCCGGCGTCACTGGGGCCGTCCCTGGGCCGCCCGCGGAACGCCCGGGCCGACGGGGCGCACGGCGCGTTCGTGGGCGGCTTCGTCGTACGTCGCCGGGCGGTGGCCGTCGCCCGGGCGGGCGCGGCGGGTGCCGCGGTGCTCGTCGGCGGCGGGGCGTTGCTCGTCGCGGTGTCGCTCGTCCTGCACGCCGGTCCCGTGCAGGCCTCCTTCGGGCAGCTCACGGACGTGTGGTCGGGGCGGGTCGCGGTGCTGCTGCTCGCCCTCGCGCTGGTGCCGAACGCCGCGGTCTGGGGCGCCTCCTACGGTCTCGGGCCCGGCTTCGCGCTCGGCACCGGGACGGTCGCGGGCCCCCTCGCCGCCGGGGCCGCGCCGTCCCTGCTGCCTCCCTTCCCGCTCCTTGCGGCGCTGCCGTCGGCGGGTCCCGGCACACCGCTGACCTGGTCGGCCGCGGCGGTGCCCGTGGCGGCGGGGCTCGCGGTGGCGTGGTGCACGGCCCGGGCGGCGGCGCCCGCCTTCGGGGAGCGGGCCGAGGCGTGGTCGGCGGGGCGGACGGCCGTGGGGGCGGTGCTGGCGGCGGTGGTGTGCGCGGTGCTGACGGCCGGGCTCGCGGCGGTGGCGGGCGGGCCGATGGGGGTGGCGGTGCTCGCCGAGTTCGGGCCGGTGTGGTGGCAGGCGGGGGCGGCGGCGCTGGCCTGGGCGGCGGCGGTCGGGGTGCCCGTGGCGCTGGGCCTGCGGGCGTGGCGGCTGCGGGTGCCGTCCGGCAGGGAGCGGCGGGCGTGGCTGCGGCGGTTCGCGTTGCCGTCGCTACGGGTGCCCCGGCCACGGCTGCCACGCCCTCGGATGCCGTGGGCGGGGTCCGGGCGCGGGCGGCTTCCGTGGACCGGGCGGGCGGCGGGGGATGCCGTGGCGGGGGAAGGGGGGGAAGGGGTGGATGCGGGGTCCGGGGAGGTCCCGGCCGAGGACGTGTTGCCTGGGGAGGGCGCATTGCCCGTGGAGGGCACGGCCCCCGAGCCGGAAGCGGTCGACGTACTCCCCGCACCGGACAGCCAGGCCGAACCGGCCGCACCGGCCGAACCCGCAGCGCCCGCAACGCAGGCCGAACCGGCAGCACCGGCCGCACCCGCAACGAAGGCCGCACCCGCAACCCAGACCGCACCGGCCGACCCGAGCCCCCGCGAAGCCGCCCCCTGGCACGACGACGCCGCCCGGGAAGCACGCTGGAAAGCGCTGAAGGAGGCGGGGGAGCAGCGCCCGGATCGCCCGGACCTGCCCTGAACCGCCGCTCCTCGCTGCTTCACCACCCCGGCCAAGGAGACCGCGAACTCCCGCGAACTCCTGCGAACCCCCGCGAACTCCCCGCCGGGGAACAGCCCCTAGTCCTGCCCGCCCCAGAACCCCTAGTCCTGCTCCCCCAGAAGCGGCCGCAGCGGCTTCGGCAGCTGGTCCTCGCAGGACTGCTTCGACACGTTGGTGAGCGCGTCGTCCACGCACGTGTAGTAGTCGCGGTACACGAGCTGCGCCGTGAACGTCGCCGCCACCATGAGCAGCGCCAGTCCGCCCGTCACCAGTCCGCTGATCGCGGCCGTCGTCTGCGGGCGGGTGCTCGACGGGTCGGCCTGGGGCCGCTCGCCCGGGGCGGTCGCGGCCGCCGGGCCCGCGGGGGCCGTGGCCGCCGCAGGAGCCGTCGGGTCCGGCGTGCGCGGCTTCGCGCGCAGCGACTGGACGGCCCACATCAGCGCGAGCGCGCCGAGCAGCAGCGCGAGGTAGCGCCAGCCGAACAGGGCGAAGAAGAAGCCCCACATGCCGGAGAGCAGGGCATAGCGCGCGCGGCGCTGGGACGGGTCCGTCGGGTCCCAGCGCATGCCCGTGCCGCCAGGGCCCGAACCCGGCCCCGAGGGGGTCTCCCGGTCGGGGGCGTTCTGCTGGCCGGGCCGCTCACCGAAGCCGCCCTGCGAGCGGCCGGGCTGCCGGTCGCTCCACTGGCTGCCCCAGGAGGAGTGCCCGTCCGGGCGGCCGTCCGGAGAACTGCCCGACGAACCGTCCGAGGAGTCGCCCGAGGGGCGGCGCGGCTGCCACGGCCGGTCCGGTGTCCCCTCCGGCGGCGGCGCGAAGGGGTTGTCGTCGTCCTTGCCCGTTCCCTGGGAGTCCGTGTCCCGGGGCTCCGGCCCCTGGGAGTCGGAGTCCTGCGGTGGAGACGAAGGGCGGCTACGGTCCGGCATCAGGTGTGCGTCTTCCCCTTGGTAGGGCCGTGGTGGAACCGGTGTGCGGCTCGGCAACGCGGCGTTCGTCGGTATTCAGGCGCCTTTCCCACAGACGCTACCCTCCGCCCGCGCCCCCGTCCCGTGAGGGGCGGTTCCGTGTGCCGGTATCGTTGCTGGCGGTCGGCCGCTTCGTAGAGTTCCCCGTATCGCGGGGCACGAAGCCTTCGTACGACCATACAAAGACGCACGTTCGAAGACGCATCCTCCGAGAAAGGGCCCCGCTGTGGCCAAGAGCGCTGTGGTCGCGCGCCCCAAGCGACTCGTCGTGCTGGTCTCCGGGTCGGGCACGAATCTGCAGGCCCTGATCGACACCATCCACGCCGAGGGCGCCGAGTCCTACGGGGCCGAGATCGTCGCGGTGGGCGCCGACCGCGACGGCATCGTGGGCCTGGAGCGTGCCGAGCGCGCCGGGCTCCCCACCTTCGTCTGCCGGGTGAAGGACCACGCGACCCGCGACGAGTGGGACGCGGCCCTGGCCGCGGCGACCGCCGCGCACGAGCCCGACCTGGTCGTCTCGGCCGGGTTCATGAAGATCGTGGGGAAGGAGTTCCTCGCACGCTTCGGCGGGCGGTTCGTGAACACGCACCCCGCGCTGCTGCCCAGCTTTCCGGGGGCCCACGGTGCGCGCGACGCGCTCGCGTACGGCGTGAAGGTCACCGGCTGCACCGTCCACTTCGTCGACGACGGCGTCGACACCGGACCGATCATCGCCCAGGGCGTGATCGAGGTCCGGGACGAGGACGACGAGAGCGCTCTGCACGAGCGCATCAAGGAAGTCGAGCGCACGCTGCTCGTCGATGTCGTGGGGCGTCTGGCCCGGCACGGCTACCGCATTGAGGGACGAAAGGTTCTTATCCCGTGACCGCCGAAGCTACGAACGCCCCCGAGGCGCAGCGCCCCATCAAGCGCGCGCTCGTCAGCGTCTACGACAAGACCGGCCTGGAAGAGCTCGCGCGCGGGCTGCACGAAGCGGGCGTCGAGCTGGTCTCCACCGGCTCCACCGCCTCGAGGATCGCCGCCGCCGGGGTGCCCGTCACCAAGGTCGAGGAGCTCACCGGCTTCCCCGAGTGCCTGGACGGCCGCGTCAAGACGCTGCACCCGAAGGTCCACGCGGGCATCCTCGCCGACCTGCGTCTGGAGGACCACCGCCGGCAGCTCGACGAGCTGGGCGTCGAGCCCTTCCAGCTCGTCGTCGTGAACCTGTATCCCTTCAAGGAGACCGTCGCCTCGGGGGCCACGCCCGACGAGTGCGTCGAGCAGATCGACATCGGCGGCCCCTCGATGGTCCGCGCCGCCGCCAAGAACCACCCCTCGGTCGCGGTCGTCACCGACCCGAAGCGGTACGCGGACGTGCTCGCGGCGGCCAAGGCGGGCGGCTTCGACCTGACCGCGCGCAAGCGGCTCGCGGCAGAAGCGTTCCGGCACACCGCCGCGTACGACGTGGCGGTGGCGAGCTGGTTCGCTGGTGACTACGCCGCCGCGGACGACTCCGGCCACCCCGGTTTCCTCGGCGCCACCTACGAGCGCAAGAACGTCCTCCGCTACGGCGAGAACCCCCACCAGGGCGCGGCCCTCTACGTCGACGGAACGGGCGGCCTCGCCGAGGCCGAGCAGCTGCACGGCAAGGAGATGTCGTACAACAACTACACGGACACGGACGCCGCGCGCCGTGCCGCGTACGACCACGACGAGCCCTGCGTGGCGATCATCAAGCACGCCAACCCGTGCGGCATCGCGATCGGCGCGAACGTCGCCGAGGCGCACCGCAAGGCGCACGCCTGCGACCCGCTCTCCGCGTTCGGCGGCGTCATCGCGGTGAACCGCCCGGTTTCCAAGGAGATGGCGGAGCAGGTCGCCGACATCTTCACCGAGGTCATCGTCGCGCCGGAGTACGAGGACGGCGCGCTCGACGTCCTCACCAAGAAGAAGAACATCCGCGTGCTGCGCGCCCACCAGGCCCCGGCCGGCAAGGTCGAGGTCAAGCAGATCGACGGCGGCGCGCTGCTCCAGGTCACCGACCGCCTGCAGGCCGAGGGCGACGACCCCGCCAACTGGACGCTCGCCACGGGCGACGCCCTGAACGCCGGCGAGCTCGCCGAACTCGCCTTCGCCTGGAAGGCGTCGCGCGCGGTCAAGTCCAACGCGATCCTGCTCGCCAAGGACGGCGCCTCGGTCGGCGTCGGCATGGGCCAGGTCAACCGCGTCGACTCCGCGAAGCTCGCGGTCGAGCGGGCGGGCGAGGAGCGGGCGCGCGGTGCGTACGCCGCCTCCGACGCGTTCTTCCCGTTCCCCGACGGCCTGGAGATCCTGACCGCCGCGGGCGTCAAGGCCGTGGTGCAGCCGGGCGGTTCGGTCCGTGACGAGCTGGTCGTCGAGGCCGCGAAGAAGGCGGGCGTGACGATGTACTTCACGGGGACGCGGCACTTCTTCCACTGAGTCCCGGTCTTCCACTGAGGACCCGCCGACGTGCGAAAAGGCCGGTGGCCGTGTCCCTCCCGCGGGGAGGAGCACGGCCACCGGCCTTTTCGCGGGCTCGAACCGCTCAGTAGCGGGGGCGGTTGAACCAGGCGGTGCCGCTGGGGACGACGGGCGCCACGGTGATGATCACGGCGAAGACGACCCAGATCAGCGGGAAGATGATCGCGGTGGCGAGGCCGGAGTCGAGGCCGACGAACAGGGCGATCAGGCCCACGACACCGCCGAGCGCGCCGTAGACCACGGTGGTGATCCGGACGCCCTGCCCGCCGCGTCCGAACTTCACCCCGAGCGTGATGGAGAGCGTCGCCAGCGCGGCCGCGACCAGGGCGGCGATCACGGCGATCCCGGCCACGGCGTCGCCGCCGTCGCCCACGCTGCCGAGGCCGAAGTCGTCGGCGCTGTCGGAGACGTCGTTGGCGACGGCCGCCACGTAGAGGTAGATGATCGCGAGGAGGATCTGCACCGCGGATATGAGGAACAGGAAGACGCGCGCGGTGACCAGGAGACCCGGCATCGACTGCTGCATCATGTTGCCGCCCGGGTACCCGGGATACGCGGGCTGCTGCGGGTAGCCGTAGGGCTGCTGGGGCGGCATGCCGGGCGGGCCCTGCTGGGGATAGCCGTACCCGGGAGCGGCCGGGGGCTGCTGGGGCGGCTGCCCGTATGGGTTGTTCGGGTCGCCGTAACTCATGGCGGTCTTCCTCCGTCGGATGGTGCGGGGACGACGCGGCACATCACGGAGGAATGATCTACAGATGCGGTCCGTCCCCCCGACACTGCCCGCGGCACTGTGCCGCACATCGTTCTTTAGCCGTGGCTTATTTGTCCAGCCGCATTCCGTATGCGTTGTGCAAGTGCAACCTCGCTGATCAGCAGTGGGGCGGCAGTTGCTGCGGGGGAGCGCCCTGATTGGTACCGGGCGGGTCTCATCCGGGAAGATGGAGCCATGACCGCCCAGATTCTCGATGGCAAGGCCACCGCAGCCGCGATCAAGTCCGAACTGACCGCCCGCGTGGCGGCCCTGAAGGAGAAGGGCGTCACGCCCGGACTCGGTACCGTCCTGGTCGGCGACGACCCGGGCAGCCAGAAGTACGTCGCGGGGAAGCACCGCGACTGCGCGCAAGTGGGGATTGCTTCCATCCAGCGCGAACTGCCCGCCACCGCCTCCCAGGAGGAGATCGAGGCAGTCGTCCGCGAGCTCAACGACGACCCCGCCTGCACCGGCTACATCGTCCAGCTCCCGCTCCCCAAGGGCATCGACGAGAACCGCGTCCTGGAACTCATGGACCCGGACAAGGACGCCGACGGACTGCACCCGATGAACCTCGGCCGCCTCGTCCTGAACGAGCCCGCGCCGCTGCCCTGCACCCCGTACGGCATCATCCGGCTGCTCCGCGAGCACGACGTGGAGATCAAGGGCGCCGAGGTCGTCGTCGTCGGCCGCGGCGTGACCATCGGGCGGCCCATGCCGCTCCTCCTCACCCGCAAGTCCGAGAACGCCACGGTCACCCAGTGCCACACCGGCACCCGTGACCTCGCCGCCCACCTCAAGCGGGCGGACATCATCGTCGCTGCGGCGGGCGTGCCGCACCTGATCAAGCCCGAGGACGTGAAGCCGGGCGTCGCCGTCCTGGACGTCGGCGTCTCGCGCGACGAGAACGGCAAGATCGTCGGAGACGTCCACCCGGGCGTCGCCGAGGTCGCGGGCTGGATCTCCCCGAACCCG
This sequence comes from Streptomyces sp. NPDC036815, assembly GCF_055609205.1. NCBI lineage: Bacteria > Bacillati > Actinomycetota > Actinomycetes > Kitasatosporales > Streptomycetaceae > Streptomyces > Streptomyces sp. NPDC036815. The sequence goes on from NZ_JBVJPW010000005.1 coordinate 326,636, forward strand.
GGCGGCGTCGGCCCGATGACCCGCGCCCAGCTCCTGGTGAACGTCGTCGAGGCCGCGGAACGCGCCGCGCGCTGAACGGGAAAGAGGCGAGGCCATGAGCGCAGTACCTGACACGGGCGGCACCCAGGACGCTCCCGGGGCCGACGGCGCCACCGGCGCCGGGGACGCCCCCGCGGCCGAGGACGTCCCGCGGGCCAAGGGCGCGGTCAGCGCGCCGGGCCCCGACGGGCGGCCGCGGAAGGTGTCACGCCGCTTCCCGCTGTTCACACGGGACACCGCGCGGCCCGAGGGCGGCGGCCGTGCCGCGGCCGGCGACGCCCCCGCACCGGCCCGGCAGTGGCCGCTGCTGAGCGTCACCTCGACGGTCGGGCTCGGGCTGCTGCTCACCGCGTTCGACGTGTTCCGGGTCGGCACGATCGTGATCGGCGTCGCGCTCATCGGCGGGGCGGTGCTGCGCTGGGCGCTGCCCGACGTGGGCATGCTCGCGGTCCGCTCGCGCTTCACGGACATGGTCACGTACGGCGTGCTCGGCGTCGCCATCGTGCTCCTCGCGCTGATGGCGCAGCCCAAACCGGTCCTCGAGATCCCGTTCCTGGACGACACGCTGCACTACACGATCTGACGCACGCGGCACGAGCTCGACGGTGGCCCGTCCTCCCCCGAGGGGACGGGCCACCGCCATGCGGACCGGGCGTCCCCCCATGCGGCCGGTTCCGTGGTGCTGGTACCCGAAGGTACGGGCGCCGCGGCGGGCCCGTCGTCACGCCCTGGGTGTAACTCCGGCTGCTCCCCGCGCGGTACGCGGGCGGTTCCTGCAACTTCCGCTGTACTGCGGCTGGTTGACGTACCGCCGCCCAGGTGGGGGTTACGCTGCGGCGATGCGGATCCGCCCCCTCGCCGTGGATGTGACCATCGCGGGCGTCCTGACCACGGTGGCCGTGCTGCTCGGTCAGGAGTCCGTCAAGCAGGGCTGGATCGAACTCGACGCCGTGGGCTACCTGTTGGTGGCCCTGGTCAGCCTCCCGGTCGCGGCCCGGAGCAAGGCGCCGCTCGCCGTGCTGCTCGTCGTCGATCTGGCGTGGTTCGTGTACGTCACCGCCGGGTACTGGCCCGTCGTCGGCACCTTCGGCCCGATGCTCTGCGTCTACACGGTCGCCGCCCTGCGTCCCCCGCGCACCTCGCTCGCCTGCACCGCCCTGATGGCCGCCCTGTGGATCTACGCGGGTGCGATCACCGAGGGCTCCTCGATGCCGTCCGTCGTCGGGCAGGCCGTCGGCTTCTCCTTGGTCCTCTGGCGCTTCGGGTACGTCGCGCGCCGCTCGGCGGAGCTGGCCAGGGAGCTGAAGCGGGAGCAGGACGAGCGGGCCCGGCGCGAGGTCGCCGAGGAGCGCGGCCGGATCGCGCGCGAACTCCACGACGTGGTCGCCCACCACATGTCGGTGATCTCCGTGCAGGCGGGCCTCGCGACGTTCGTCTTCGGCTCCGACCCGGCGACGGCCCGCGCGGCGCTCGGCACCATCTCGGGGACCAGCGGCGAGGCGCTCGAAGAGCTGCGGCGCATGCTGCGGGTGCTGCGCGCCGAGGACGCCGAGCACGACGACGGCACTCCGGCGGCGCCGATGCCGGGCCTCGCCCGCCTCGACGAGATGGTCGAGCGGGTGCGCGGCGGGGGCGTCCCCGTCGACCTGCGCGTCACGGGGACGCCGCGCCCGCTGGCGCCCGGCGTGGAACTCTGCGCGTACCGCGTGGTGCAGGAGGCGCTGACCAACGTGCTCAAGCACGCCCGCGGCGCGGCGGCGACCGTCGAACTCGCCTACCGGTGGCGGCACATCGAGGTCTCGGTCATCAATGACGGGGAGGGGGTGATTCAGGACAGAGTGCGGACGGGCAGCGGGCACGGCTTGATTGGGATGCGGGAGCGGGCCAAGCTCTACGGCGGGGCGATCAGCATCGGCCCGCTGAGCGAGGGGGGATTCGCCGTGCGTCTCACCCTGCCGACCTCGGCACGGGCCGCTGCGCGGGGGGACGACGCGACGGAATGACCGGGTAGCCGCATGACCGCATGCATCAGAGTGCTCGTCGTCGACGACCAGTTCCTCATCCGGGCGGGGTTGGTGGGGCTGCTGCGCGCCGCGCCGGGCGTCGAGGTCGTGGGCGAGGCGGGCGACGGCGACGAGGCCGTGGAGCTCGCCGCGCGGACCCGCCCCGACGTCGTCCTGATGGACATCCGGATGCCGGGCACGAACGGCATCACCGCCACCGCGCGGATCCTCCGCCAGGCCGCCGAACCGGCGCCGCGCGTCCTGGTGCTGACGACGTTCGATCTCGACGAGTACGTGTACGGGGCGCTGCGCGCGGGGGCCTCCGGCTTCCTGCTCAAGGACTCCGGGCCCGAGCGGCTGCTCGCCGCGGTGGCGGCGGTCGGCAGCGGTGACGCGCTCTTCGCGCCCAGTGTGACGCGGCGCCTCGTCGAGGCGTTCGCCCGGCAGGGCGCGGCGGCCCCCGCCGACGAGGCGTGCGAACCCCCGGCCGACCTGCGGGCGTTGACCGTGCGCGAGGTCGAGGTCCTGAAGCTGATCGCGGGTGGACTGACCAACGCGGACATCGCGGAACGCCTCTACATCAGCGAGGCCACCGTCAAGACCCACCTCAACCGCACGATGAGCAAACTCGGCCTGGACAGCAGGGCGCAGGCGGTGGTGGTGGCGTACGAGACGGGCCTCGTCACGCCGGGGGCGGCGGGGGGATCGCGGGGCTGACGGCGCCGGGGCCGGGCGGGCCGGGCCGGTGCCGGGCCGGGCGTCAGGAGTGGCTCAGCAGGTGACGACCTTGCCGTAGGAGCCGCGGCCCCAGTTCCACTCCCACTGCTCGTTGTTCTGGTACGTGAGGCACGGCGAGTCGTTGCCCCAGTCGATGACGACCTTCAGGTGCATGGCCCGGCCGCAGCGGTTGGTCACCTTCACGTACTTCTTGTGCTTGATGACGTCCCGCTTGACGCAGGAGGGGGCCGTGCCGCGGACCTGCGCCGCGGAGGCCGCCGGTGCCGGGGCCGCCGAGACCGCGGGGGCGGTCGCGAGGCCGGTGCCGAGGAGGGCGGATGCGGCGACGATGCCGCCGGCGAGACGCTTGCCGTACTTCATGCCGGTTCCCTTCGGGGGAGCGTGGGGCGTGGTGCGTGCCGTTGTCCGGATACGTACCGTTGCTTGCCGGACCGACTCTGCCGAGCGCCTCGGCCGCGGGGCCGCAAGACATGGCCGAAGTCGCCCTTTCGGGGACGTCCCGCGCTCTGTAAAGAAGGCGGTGCCCGTCCTCACCCCCGTGAGAAGACGGGCACCGCCGTTCGGAACGGGCGCTTCCTCGGAGAATCTCCCGATATAAGCGCTGCGTTCCGCTCGTGATCCAGAGTCATGGACGCGCCAACGACGTTCAAGGGATGCCCGGTCCCTGTGGCACGGAGGTGACCATTCCGCAACGGTGTGCGCGGTGTGCAACGGGCCTGGTCCAGAGGTCGACAGCCGCGCAAATGGGACGGCACTCGGGGTTCCGCATGGCGCTGCGGGGCGGCGGTGGGACACTGGGCCGACGACCGTGGGGAGCGCGGCTGTGCACGCCGTGGCCCGAATGCTCCCGTGCGCCCCTGTTCAGGGAACTGACACCCTGTCCCGGCGCATCCCCCTGGGTAGTCCAGAACGGGGTGGCGCCGGGGCGGCGCGGGGGCGAGAACAGGCACGTACGGGGGGAACAGGGGGAGTAATGCCTCGTTGGAAGGCGCTACCGGATGAGCTCGACCCGCAGGTCAGGGAGTTCGCCGGCCAGCTGCGCAGGCTCGTCGACCGCAGTGGGCTGAGCATCGCGGCGGTAGCGGACCGCACCGGCTACAGCAAGACGTCGTGGGAGCGCTATCTGAACGGGCGGCTCCTCGCGCCGAAGGGTGCGATCGTCGCGCTGGCCGAGGTGACGGGCACGCCGCCCGTCCACCTCATCACCATGTGGGAGCTCGCGGAGCGCGCGTGGAGCCGCTCCGAGATGCGGCACGACATGACGATGCAGGCGATCCGGATCTCGCAGGCGCGGGCGGCGCTCGGGGAGTTGGGGGCCGACCGCCCGGCATCCGGCACGAACGCGCCCCCCTCCTCCCCTTCCTCCTCTTCTTCGGCCCCGCCCTCCGGCCGTCCCGCCAAGGCGCCCGAGCCCGCCCGCGGTGGCGGCGCCGCGCGCAACGGCTCCGAAGGGGCCGCCGGACTGAGCGCCGGGACGATGGGCGTGGCCGGGCCCGCCGGGGTGTCTCCCACGGTGCCGCCGCGGCGGGCCGAGGACGCCGGTCCGGGTGGGGTGTACGGGGCGGCCGGGACGACGTATGGACCGGCCGGGTCGCAGCATCCGCAGGCCCCGTACGGCTCGTACGGACCGGCAGGCGCCTCCGGTGATGTCTCCTCGCCCGCTTTCGGGGAGGGCGGTCCGGGTGCGCCCGCGCCGGGGAGTTCGCCCGACGGGCAGCGCCGCCGCAGGAAGCTGACGATGTTCCTCGCCGGTGTCGTCGGCGCCCTCGTCGTCATCGCCGCCGCGGTCTTCCTGACCGGCTTCGGCGACGACGACAAGGGCAAGGACGACGCGAAGCCGTCCGTGGAGCCGAGCAGGAGCGACACGAAGCTGCCCGCCGGAGTCGAGTGCACCGGCAAGGACTGCGCGGGCAAGGACCCCGAGAACATGGGCTGCGGCGGCGAGTTGGCGACGACCAGCTCGCGGGCCACGATAGGCAGGACGCTGGTCGAGGTGCGGTACAGCAAGACGTGCGGGGCCGCGTGGGCGCGGATCACCCAGGCGACGCCGGGGGACGAGCTCACGATCACGGGGTCGGGCGGCGGTGCCGGGGCCGAGCAGAACAGCACGGTGAACGAGGACTTCGACGCGTACACACCGATGGTGGCGGCCAACTCGGGTACCGCGGCGAAGGCTTGCGCGACGCTGAAGTCCGGGCAGACGGGGTGCACGGCGTAGCTCGGGGTGCGGGGCACGGCCCGGAGTGCACGGCGTAGCCGCCCTCGTCGGGGGCGCTGTTGGTGGTTGTTCAAAAAAGTCGGGAGACGCGTGCATGGCCTCGCCGACCGAGGGCAGGCGGACCGTACCCCCACGGGAGTGGTCACACCCCCACGGCGGCCGCCACGCTCCCCCCCTCGTGGCGGCCGCCCCCCTTTTTTTCGGGCGCCGCGAAAGCTGTGGGCCGGGCCACACCGACCCGGCGGCCAGGGGTGGGCGGGGCGCGATAGCCTGACGGCGGATCTCTCTTGATGCCAAGAGATCGATCATCGAGAGGCGATCGAGGACTCGACGAGGCGTCGGCGGAGATCCAGGAACAAGGGGATCCACGTACGAGACCAGGGACCCCACCGCCAGCTGTCTTACGGAGATCGCCATGACCCGCACTCCCGTGAATGTCACCGTCACCGGCGCGGCCGGCCAGATCGGCTACGCGCTGCTCTTCCGCATCGCCTCGGGCCACCTGCTCGGCGCGGACGTGCCGGTCAACCTGCGCCTTCTTGAGATCACGCCGGCCCTCAAGGCCGCCGAGGGCACCGCCATGGAGCTCGACGACTGCGCCTTCCCGCTGCTGAACTCGATCGAGATCAGCGACGACCCGAACGTCGCCTTCGACGGCGCCAACGTCGCCCTCCTCGTCGGCGCCCGCCCCCGCACCAAGGGCATGGAGCGCGGCGACCTCCTGGAGGCCAACGGCGGCATCTTCAAGCCGCAGGGCAAGGCCATCAACGACAACGCCGCGGACGACATCAAGGTCCTCGTCGTGGGCAACCCGGCCAACACCAACGCGCTCATCGCGCAGGCCGCCGCCCCGGACGTACCGGCCGAGCGCTTCACCGCCATGACGCGCCTGGACCACAACCGCGCGCTGTCGCAGCTGGCGAAGAAGACGGGTTCGTCGGTCTCCGACATCAAGCGTCTGACCATCTGGGGCAACCACTCGGCCACCCAGTACCCGGACATCTTCCACGCGGAGATCGCCGGCAAGAACGCCGCGGACGTCGTGGCCGACCAGTCCTGGCTCGCCGACGAGTTCATCCCGACCGTCGCCAAGCGCGGTGCCGCGATCATCGAGGCCCGTGGCGCCTCGTCGGCCGCCTCCGCCGCCAACGCCGCCATCGACCACGTCCACACCTGGGTCAACGGCACCGCCGCGGGCGACTGGACCTCCATGGGCATCCCCTCGGACGGTTCGTACGGCGTTCCGGAGGGCCTCATCTCCTCCTTCCCCGTCACCACCAAGGACGGCAAGTACGAGATCGTCCAGGGCCTGGAGATCAACGAGTTCTCGCGCACGCGCATCGACGCGTCCGTGCAGGAGCTCGCCGAGGAGCGCGAGGCCGTCCGCGGTCTCGGCCTCATCTGAGCCGTAGCAGTACCCCTCGCCGACCGCCCCCGGCGGCCGCTCCTCGCAGCGGCCGCCGGGGGCGGTCGCCGTTTCCGATGTTGTCCAACCGCTCTCTGATGTAGTACTTCTTATACATGAGCGAGCAAGTGCACAACAGATTGGCGATGGTGCGCGCCGAGCGGAAGGTGTCGCGACAGAGCCTGGCCGAGGCGGTGGGCGTCCACTACCAGACCATCGGCTACATCGAGCGGGGGCAGTACAACCCGAGCCTCGACCTCGCACTGAAGATCGCGAAGTTCTTCGAGCTGCCGGTCGAGGCCCTGTTCTCCCTCGAGCCGTTTCGCCCGCTCACGGATCAGGTCTACGGGAGGAATCAGTGATGAGGACCGACGAGCAGCGCCCCATGACCGGCTACGACCGGCGTATGTACGCGTTGATGAACCGCCGGGAGGCCGCCCCCCTCCACGCCACCGCCGCCCGCAGGCGCGCCATGGTCGCCGTCCACATCGCGCTGACCGCGGCGGCCGTCACGGTCTGGCTGCTCTCCGTCGTCGGTGACGAACGCTGGGCGACGTTCACCATGCTGGGCCTGTTGTTGCCGTGGTGCTTCGTGACCGGCGTCATCAACAGCTCGACCCGGGGCCTCCTCGATCTGCGGGTGCGCGCGCTGGACGAGCGGCAGCGCGCGGAGCGGAGCCGTGTCGCGGCCACGGCGCAGCGGCTGATGCTGTGGCTGCTTCTCGCGCTCACCGTCGCGGCGGGCGCCGCCGCCCTGAAGGGCCTCGACGTCGAAGGCTTCCTCTTTCCCGTCCTGTTCGCCGTCTTCGTCGTGCACTGGCTGATGCCGCTGTGGACGGCGGGGCTGACCGTGGCCGACGAGCCCGCCGACGACTGGACCCCTGCCGACGACTGACATCTCCCCTGCGACATTCCGTTCTTTACCTCGCCTACAGGGACAAACCCTGTGTCGAGCGTACGTTTGCCCCGAGCGCCCCCACGCGCAGTGACACAGCGCACTTTCGGCCATAGGTTGCGCATGCTTTCTCCGCCGGAGGGCAGGTGCACCCGGCTACCGCGAGTGACAGGCGGGGCATATGACAGGAACGGAAGGCAAACGGGACGTGTCCGCACAACAGACCATCCATGTGGGCGGAGAGTGGCGTGCCGCCACCTCCGGCGCCACCCGCGAGATCCTCGACCCGGCGGATGCCAAGCCGTTCGCCGTGATCGCCGAGGGCGGAGCGGACGATGCGGACGCCGCCATCGCCGCCGCCCGCAAGGCCTTCGACGAGGGCCCCTGGCCGAGCACGCCCGTCGCCGAGCGCGCCGCGCTGCTCCGCCGGGTCGCCGACCTCCTCGTACGCGACCGCGAAGAGATCGGTCTGCTGGAGAGCCGCGACGCGGGCAAGACCCTCGAAGAGGGCCGCGTCGACGTGGACTGCGTCGCCGACGCCTTCCGTTACTTCGCCGACCTGGTGATCGGGGAGGGCGCGGGCCGCGTCGTCGACGCGGGCTCCGAGGACATCCACAGCGTCGTCGTGCACGAGCCCGTCGGCGTCTGCTCGATGATCACGCCCTGGAACTACCCGCTGCTCCAGGCCAGCTGGAAGGTCGCGCCCGCGCTCGCCGCGGGCAACACCTTCGTCATCAAGCCCAGCGAGATCACGCCGCTGACGACCGTCGCGCTCGTCGAGCTGCTCGTCGAGGCGGGGCTCCCGGCCGGTGTCGCGAACATCGTGACCGGCCCCGGCCACACCGTCGGCGCCCGCCTCGCCGACCACCCCGACGTCGACCTGGTCTCCTTCACCGGCGGCCTCGTCTCCGGCACCAAGGTCGCCCAGGCCGCCGCCGTCGGCGTCAAGAAGGTCGCCCTGGAGCTCGGTGGCAAGAACCCCAACGTGGTCTTCGCCGACGCGTGCGCCACGGAAGAGGGCTTCGACACCGCCGTCGACCAGGCGCTGAACGCCGCCTTCATCCACAGCGGGCAGGTCTGCTCCGCCGGTGGCCGGCTCATCATCGAGGAGTCCGTCCGCGAGCGCTTCGTGGCCGAACTCGCCCGCCGGGCCCAGCAGATCAAGCTCGGCCGCGGCACCGAGGACGGCGTCGAGTGCGGCCCCCTCGTCTCGCAGCAGCAGCGCGAGAAGACCGAGATGTACGTGGCCTCCGCCCTGGAGGAGGGCGCGGTGCTCCGCTCCGGAGGCAAGCGCCCCGAGCCGAGCGACGTGCGGCCCGCCGAGGGCTACTTCTACGAGCCGACCGTGCTCGACCAGTGCCACCGCGGGATGAAGGTCGTACGGGAGGAGGTCTTCGGTCCCGTGCTCTCCGTGGAGACCTTCCGCACCGAGGACGAGGCCGTCGCACTCGCCAACGACACCGAGTACGGCCTCGCGGGCGCCGTGTGGACCAGCGACCAGGGCCGCGCCGCCCGCATGGCCCGCCGGATGCGCCACGGCACCATCTGGATCAACGACTTCCACCCCTATCTTCCGCAGGCGGAGTGGGGCGGCTTCGGCAAGAGCGGCGTCGGGCGCGAGCTCGGTCCCGCGGGCCTCGCCGAGTACCGCGAGTCCAAGCACGTCTACCAGAACCTGGCACCGCGGCCGGTGCGCTGGTTCGCCGGCTGACACCGGCCGTACAGAGGTACGCGCGGGGCGGGAGGTCCGCCCCGCGCGCAACACGTTCAAGCGCCCCCCGCTCATTACGCGCAAGCACCTTGGCACGACCTCGCAGGAAGAGGAGCACCACGCATGTCTGACCAGACCGAGTTCGACTACGTCATCGTCGGTGGCGGCACCGCGGGATCGGTGATCGCGTCCCGCCTCACCGAGAACCCGGACGTCACCGTCGCCGTCATCGAGGGCGGCCCCAGCGACATCGACCGGGAGGACGTCCTCACGCTGCGCAAGTGGCTCGGCCTGCTCGGCGGTGAGCTGGACTACGAGTACACGACCACCGAGCAGCCGCGCGGCAACTCGCACATCCTGCACAGCCGCGCCAAGGTCCTCGGCGGCTGCTCGTCGCACAACACCCTGATCTCCTTCAAGCCGCTGCCGTCCGACTGGGACGAGTGGGAGGAGGCCGGGGCCGCGGGCTGGAACGCCAAGGCGATGGACCCCTACTTCGGCAAGCTGCGCAACAACATCGTGCGCGTCGCCAAGAAGGACCAGAACCAGATCGCCAGCGACTGGGTCGAGGCGACGAAGACCGCGCTCGGCGTCCCCGAGGTCGTCGGCTTCAACGACAAGCCCTTCGACGAGGGCGTCGGCTTCTTCGACCTCTCGTACCACCCGGAGAACAACAAGCGCTCCTCCGCCTCGGTCGCCTACCTGCACCCCCACATGGAGGCCGGTGACCGCCCGAACCTCCACCTCTTCCTGGAGACGTGGGCCACCAAGCTGGAGCTCGACGGCAAGACCGCCCGCGGCGTGCACATCCGCACCAAGGACGGCGTCGAGAAGCTGTTCACCGCCCGCCGCGAGGTCCTCGTCTGCGCCGGCGCCGTCGACACGCCGCGGCTGCTCATGCACTCCGGCATCGGCCCGAAGAAGGACCTCGAAGCCCTCGGCATCCCGGTCGTGCACGACCTGCCGGGCGTCGGCGAGAACCTCATCGACCACCCCGAGTCGGTCATCGTCTGGGAGACCAACGGGCCCATCCCCGGCAACTCCGCGATGGACTCCGACGCCGGTCTGTTCGTGAAGCGGGACCCGGACCACAAGGGCCCTGATCTGATGTTCCACTTCTACCAGATCCCGTTCACGGACAACCCGGAGCGGCTCGGCTACGAACGCCCCGAGCACGGCGTCTCGATGACCCCGAACATCCCCAAGTCCCGCTCCCGCGGCCGCCTTTACCTCACCTCGGCGGACCCGGAGGTCAAGCCGGCGCTCGACTTCAAGTACTTCGAGGACGAGGGCGACTACGACGGGCGGACGCTCGTCGACGGCATCAAGCTCGCCCGCAAGGTCGCGCAGGCCGAGCCGTTCAAGAAGTGGCTCAAGCGCGAGGTGTTCCCCGGCCCCGAGGTCACCGAGGACGCCGAGATCAGCGAGCTCGTGCGCAAGGCCGCGCACACCGTCTACCACCCGGCAGGCACCTGCCGAATGGGTGCCTCTACTGATGAACTCGCTGTGGTCGACCCGGAGTTGAAGATCCGGGGCCTGGCAGGAATCCGTATCGCGGACGCATCCGTCTTCCCGACGATGCCCGCCGTGAACCCGATGATCGGAGTACTCATGGTCGGGGAGAAATGTGCCGAGATCCTTGGCGGTGACGGCCGATGAGCGAGGCCACCGTGACGCAGTCCACGGACACCGGCAAGACGACCGGCGGGGGCGGCCCCGTCTTCGCCGTCAAGAACCTCTGGAAGGTCTTCGGACCCGGCGCCGAGCGCATACCCGGCAACGAGGAGGTGCACGGCCTCAGCCCCGCCGAACTGCGCGAGCAGACCGGCTGCACCGCCGCCGTGCGCGACGTCTCCTTCGAGGTCAACAAGGGTGAGGTCTTCGTCGTCATGGGCCTGTCGGGCTCCGGCAAGTCCACCCTCGTACGCTGCCTGACCCGGCTCATCGAGCCCACCTCCGGCTCCCTCGCCATCGACGGCGAGGACGTCCTCGCCATGGACAAGGCCCGCCTGCGCGAACTGCGCCGCCACCGCGCCGCCATGGTCTTCCAGCACTTCGGCCTGCTGCCGCACCGCTCGGTCCTCGACAACGTCGCGTACGGCCTGGAGATCCAGGGCGTCGGCAAGGCCGAGCGCCGCGCCAGGGCCCTCGAAGTCGTCAAGAAGGTCGGCCTCGAAGGGCTCGAACAGCGCAAGCCCGGCCAGCTCTCCGGCGGCCAGCAGCAGCGCGTGGGCCTGGCCCGCGCCCTCACCGTCGACCCCGAGGTCCTCCTCTTCGACGAGCCGTTCAGCGCCCTCGACCCGCTGATCCGCCGCGACATGCAGGAAGAAGTCGTCCGCCTGCACCGCGAGGAGGGCCGCACGATGGTCTTCATCACCCACGACCTCAGCGAGGCCCTCAAGCTCGGCGACCGCATCGCGCTGATGCGCGACGGCCGCGTTGTCCAGCTCGGTACGCCCGAGGAGATCGTCGGCTCCCCGGCCGACGACTACGTCCGCGACTTCGTCCGCGACGTGGTGCGCGCCGACGTCATGACCGTACGCAGCGCCATGCGCCCGGCCGACGGCGACGAGGAGACCCGCGGCGCGGCCCTGCCGCCCGACGCCAAGGTCACCGAGGCCATCGAGGCCGTCGCCCGCACCGGCTCCCCGGTGCGCGTGATGGACGGCAAGCGCTGCCTGGGCGTGGTGGACCACGCCGGGCTGCTCGCCGTGGTCGCGGGGACCTCGGCCCCCGCGACGGACACCGCCCCCGACAAGGGCGAGGTGGTCGCCTGATGGCCACCGCCACCGCTTCGGGACCCGTACGGGACACGGGCATCGGAGCGCTCCTGCGCCACCGTGCCGTCGGCAAGCTCCTGCTGCTCGCCGTCGCCGCGGCCGTCCTCGTGCCGATCGTCAACGCCAAGTGGGCCTCCGGCGCCTGGCCGGACGCCCTCACGGTCGACCTGACCGAGCCGCTCGGCAGGACGACCGACTGGATCATCGACAACCGCGACAGCCACCCGCTGTTCATCTACTTCCTCGGGCACGTCAGCAACGCCATCGTGCTCTCCGTGCGCGGCGTCTACCTCGTGCTGCTCGCCGCCGGATGGGCCGGCGTGACCGTCGGGGCCGGGCTCATCGCCTGGCGCGCGGCGGGCGTCAAGCTCGCGCTCATGGCGTCCGGCGCGTTCGCCGTGTGCGGACTGCTCGGCATGTGGGTGCCGACCATGCAGACGCTGGCCCTGATGATCGTGGCGGTCCTCGCCTCGGTCGTGATCGGCCTGCTGCTCGGCCTCGCGGGCGGCCTGAACGACCGGATCTTCCGGATCCTGCGGCCGGTCCTCGACACCATGCAGGTGCTGCCCGCGTACGCGTACCTGCTGCCGTTCGCCCTCGTCTTCGGCATGGGCGTCCCGGCCGCCATCATCGCGACCGTCGTGTACGCGGCTCCGCCCATGGCCCGGCTCACCGCGCTCGGCCTGCGCCAGGCCGACGCCGGCGTGATGGAGGCGGTGACCTCGCTCGGCGCGACCGGGCGCCAGCGCCTGTTCTCCGCACGCCTTCCGCTGGCCAGCAAGCAGCTCCTGCTCGGCCTCAACCAGACGATCATGATGGCGCTCTCGATGGCCGTCATCGCCTCCGTGATCGGCGCCGGCGGTCTCGGCGACCGCGTCTACCAGGCCCTATCCACCGTCGACGTCGGCCAGGCGCTCGCCGGCGGCATCCCGATCGTGCTGCTCGCCGTGGTCCTGGACCGCGTCACCGGCGCGGCCGGCGAACGCGTCGGCGCGCACGCCGGGGACGACTCGCCGCTGCGCGGCTGGCGCGGCTGGTCCGTGGCCGCCGCCGTGACGGTCGTCGCCGCCGTCGCCGCCCGCTTCGCGGACCGCGTGGACTGGCCGACCGACTGGGTCGTGAACATCGCCCCGACGGTCAACACCGCCAAGGAGTGGATGGTCGACCACATCTACACCGGCGTGCCCGTCGTCGGCGGCACCGCCGACTGGGCGGCGCACTTCACCACCTGGATCCTCAACCCGGCCAGGGACGGCCTGCAGGGCCTGCCCTGGTGGTCGGTGCTGCTCGTCGTCGCCGCTCTCGCCTGGCTGATCGGCACCTGGCAGACGGCGCTCACCGCCGTCGCCGCGATGGCCGCCATCGGCGTCCTCGGCGTCTGGGACAAGTCCCTCGACACGCTCGCGCAGGTGCTCGCCGGTGTCGCCGTGACGCTGGTCATCGGCTTCGCGATCGGCATCGCGGCCGCCCGCAGCACCCGGTTCGAGCGGCTGCTCAGGCCGGTGCTCGACGTCTTCCAGACGATGCCGCAGTTCGTGTACCTGATCCCGGTCGTGGCCCTCTTCGGCATCGGCCGCGCCCCCGCGGTCGCCGCCGCCGTCGTCTACGCGCTGCCCGCCGTCGTCCGCATCACCACGCAGGGCCTGAGCCAGGTCGACGCCGCCGCGATGGAGTCCTCGCGCTCGCTCGGCGCCTCCAGCTGGCAGCAGCTGCGCAAGGTCCAGCTGCCGCTGGCCCGTCCGGCCCTGATGCTCGCCCTCAACCAGGGCGTCGTCCTGGTCCTCGCCGTCGTCGTCATCGGCGGTCTGGTCGGCGGTGGCGCGCTCGGCTACGACGTCGTGTTCGGCATCGCGCAGGGCGACCTGGCGACCGGCCTGGTGGCCGGTACCGCGATCGTCTGCCTCGGCCTGATGCTCGACCGCGTCACGCAGCCCACGGCTCGGCGCGTCAAGAAGGGAGCGTGACATGCGCGTTCGTACGCGTGTCATGAGCGCCGTCACGGCCGCCGGTGCGCTGCTCGCGCTCTCCGGCTGCGGCGCCGCCGACATGAGCAAGCAGGCGTCTCCGTACGCGAACGCCGAGGGCGCCAAGACCGTGACCCTCTCGGTCCAGTCCTGGGTCGGCGCGCAGGCGGACGTCGCCGTCGCCGAGTACCTGCTCAAGAACGAGCTGGGTTACCGCGTCGACAAGGTCCAGATCGACGAGGTGCCCGCCTGGGACGCCCTCAGCCAGGGCCGCGTCGACGCGATCATGGAGGACTGGGGCCACCCGGACCAGGAGCAGCGGTACGTCAAGGACAAGAAGACCATCGTGCCCGGCGGCGACGTCGGCGTGACCGGTCACATCGGCTGGTACGTCCCGACGTACTTCGCCAAGAAGCACCCGGACGTCACCGACTGGAAGAACCTCAACAAGTACGCGGACCAGTTCAAGACGTCCGAGAGCGGCAGCAAGGGCCAGCTCATGGACGGCTCCCCGTCGTACGTGACGAACGACAAGGCCCTGGTGCAGAACCTGGACCTGGACTACCAGGTCGTCTTCGCGGGGTCCGAGGCGGCGCAGATCACCCAGATCGAGCAGTTCGCCAAGCAGAAGAAGCCGTTCCTCACCTACTGGTACAAGCCGCAGTGGCTGTTCGAGAAGGTGCCGATGACGGAGGTGAAGCTGCCCGAGTACAAGGAGGGCTGCGACGCCGACCCGGCGAAGATCAAGTGCGCCTACCCGCACACGCCGCTGCAGAAGTACTTCAACGCGGACTTCGCGAAGAACGGCGGCGACGCCGCGAAGTTCCTGAAGAACTTCTCGTGGTCGGAGGAGGACCAGAACGAGGTCTCCCTGATGATCGCCGACAAGAAGATGTCGCCGGACGACGCGGCGAAGAAGTGGATCGACGACAACAAGTCGAAGTGGAAGGGGTGGCTGCCCAAGTAGGCGGCTGTGCCGACCCGGTGCCGGGTGCCCGTACGGACGGGCACCCGGCACTTCCGCGCCTACCTCAGCTGATCGGCGATGTCCCGCAGGGCCGCCATGGACCGGTGCAGCAGCCCAGGACCGAACGTGATCCGCGTGGCACCGAGCTCCCCGAGCTCCCGCAGCGAGGGCCCGTCCGGCCGCGCCACCACGTTGAGCGGCCCCTCGATCCCCGCCCGCAGCACGGGAATCGCCTCCGGCGGCGCCAGGATCGGGTACACGCAGTCGGCGCCCGCGGCCACGTACAGGCGGGCCCGCTCGACAGCCGCCGCCGGATCAGTGACGCCCCTGACGAACGTGTCCACCCGGGCGTTGACGAAGAGCCGGTCGCCCGCCGCCTCGCGCACCTCCGCGAGGAAGGCGGCCTGTTCGGCGGGGTCCTTGAGGGCACCGTCCGGGCCGTGGCCGCCCACGGAGTCCTCCAGGTTGCAGCCGACCGCCCCGGTCTGGAGGAGCCGCTCGACCAGCTCCTTCGGGGCGATGCCGTAGCCCGCCTCGATGTCCGCGGTCACCGGCACGGAGACCGACCGCACGATCCGCGCGATCGCCTCGAACATCTCCTCGGGCGGCACCTGCCCGTCCTCGTACCCGAGGGACAGCGCGACACCGGCGCTGGGCGTGGCCAGCGCCTCGTACCCGGCCTCCTCGAACACCCGGGCGCTGGCGGCGTCCCACGGGCCGGGCAGGACCAGCGGTTCGCCCGGCGCCCTCCCGTGGTGCAGGGCGCGCAGGGTCTCGACGGGGTTCACCATGCCGGTCCTCCGGGTGCGATACGGCGGCTGACCATCAGCCGGTTCCAGCTGTTGATGACGGTGATCACGCCGAGGAGATGGGCGAGTTGCCCCTCGTCGAAGTGCTCCGCCGCCTTCTCGTGCACATCGTCGGGCACGAAGCCCTCGGTGAGAACGGTGACCGCCTCGGTCAGCGCCAGAGCGGCGCGTTCTCGTGCGTCGAAGAGCTCGCCCGCCTCTTGCCAGGCGTTGAGGAGGGCGATGCGCTTGGGGCTCTCGCCGTCCTTCAGGGCGACGTCCACATGCATGTCGAGGCAGAAGGCGCACGCGTTGATCTGCGAGGCCCGCATCATCACCAGCTCGGCGAGTGCGGGGTCGCCGAGCCCCTTCTTGGCGGCGGCACTCAGCGCGCTCATCGCGGCGGCGACGCCCTGGTCCAAGTGCGTGGTGCGCACGCTCACTTGGCGCCCGCCGCCTTGTAGTGCCCCGGCACCTGACGGGTGCTGACACCGAAGCGGTTCCAGGCGTTGATGACGGTGATCGCGGCGATGAGCTGGGTCAGCTCCGCCTCGTCGAAGTGGGCGGCCGCCTTGGCGTACACGTCGTCCGGCACGAACCCGTCGGTCAGCACCGTGATGGCCTCGGTCAGTTCGAGTGCAGCGACCTCCTTGGCCGTGTAGAAGTGCTGCGACTCCTCCCAGGCGCTGAGCTGGATGATCCGCTCGACGCTCTCGCCCGCGGCGAGGGCGTCCTTGGTGTGCATGTCGAGGCAGTACGCGCACTGGTTGAGCTGCGAGGCGCGGATCTTGACGAGCTCGCCGATCACCGGGTCGAGCCCCTTACGGGCGGCCGCGTCGAGTTTGATCATGGCCTTGAAGACCTCGGGCGCGTGCTGGGCCCAGGCGAGGCGGGGGGTGTGCTCGTGGACGTACCCCTCGGGGGTGGTGGCGGTGCTGTCGGTGGGGGGCTGGATCGTCGTCATGCTTCGACAGTACGGATCCGGTAGCCCACGGGTATGGTCCATTTCCATGGAAGAAACGTGGGCCACTCAAGGATCGTCCACGCGTACCTCTCTGGGCGTCGACCTGCACCTGGAGACCGGCGGCGACGCGTCCCGCCACGGCGTCCGCAAGGGCCTCACGGACGCCCTGCGCGCGGCGGTACGAAGCGGTCGCCTCACCCCGGGCACCCGCCTGCCGTCCTCCCGCTCCCTCGCCGTCGACCTCGGCATCGCAAGGAACACGGTCGCCGACGCGTACGCCGACCTGGTCGCCGAGGGCTGGCTCACCGCACGCCAGGGCTCGGGCACGCGCGTCGCCGAACGCGTCGTCACGCCACCCGTACGGCCCGCGACGCCCCGCAGACGGGACGGCGCTCCGACGTACGACCTCGGGCCCGGCGCCCCCGACCTGACGTCGTTCCCGCGCGCGGAATGGCTGAAAGCGACCCGCCGCGCGATGGCCGCGGCCCCGAACGACGCCCTCGGCCACCCGGACCCGCGCGGCCGCATCGAGCTGCGCACGGTCCTCGCGGGCTACCTCGCGCGGGCCCGGGGCGTGCACGCGGACCCCGGCCGCATCGTCGTCACCGCCGGGTTCCTGCACGCCCTCGCGCTCCTGGGCCGTGTGCTGCGGGCGCGCGGACTGCCGGAGGTGGCCGTGGAGTCGTACGGCCTGAACATCCACTGGAACCTGCTCCACCGCGCGGGCCTGCGCACCACGCCGCTCGGCTTCGACGCACTCGGCACGGACGTCGCGGGGCTCGGCCCCGACTCGCCGAAGGCGGTGCTGCTCACCCCGGCGCACCAGTTCCCCATGGGCGTGCCGCTCCACCCGGACCGGCGCGCGACCGCCGTCGACTGGGCGCGGCGCGAGGGCGGGGTGATCCTGGAGGACGACTACGACGGCGAGTTCCGCTACGACCGCCAGCCCGTCGGCGCGCTCCAGGGCCTGGACCCCGAGCGCGTCGTCTACCTCGGCACCGCGAGCAAGGCCCTCGCCCCCGGCCTGCGCCTGGGCTGGATGGTGCTGCCGTCCGGCCTCCAGGACGAGGTCCTCGGCGAACGGCACGCCGCGGGAGCGTACGGCAACGCCCTCGACGAGCTGACCCTGGCGGAGTTCATCGAGTCCGGCGCGTACGACCGCCACGTACGCGCCGCCCGCCTCCGCTACCGCCGCCGCCGCGACCAGCTGGTCGCGGCGCTGGCGGCCAGGGCCCCCGAGGTCCGCGCCACGGGCATCGCGGCGGGCCTGCACGCGGTCCTGGAACTCCCCCCGGGCACCGAACAGTCCATCGTCCAGGCGGCCAACTGGGAACACCTCGCAGTCCAGGGCCTCACCGGCTTCCGCCACCCCGACGCGGCGGTAGGCGTGCGGGACGCGCTGGTGGTGGGCTACGGGACTCCGGCGGAGCACGCGTGGGCGGGGGCGTTGGAGGCGTTGTGCCGGGTGGTGGGGTAAGGAACCAGCTCCTGCGGGGTGATAACTCAGCCCCTCCGGCGTTTGAGGAGCGGGGTCCGGGGCGGAGCCCCGTGGCGGCTACCGAAGGCAGGCCGTGAAGTTCAACGCCCTCCGGCGCAGGCAGGCCGCGAATTTCAGCCCCTCCGGCGTTTGAGGAGCAGGGTCCGGGGCGGAGCCCCGTGGCGGTTCAGCGAGGGTGGGCCGTGAATTGCAGCCCCTCCGGCGATTGAGGAGCGGGGCCCGGGGCAGAGCCCCGAGACGGCGGCGAAGACACCCCGCACCTGAACGCCCCCCAGGCACAGGGAAGGCTACCGAGCCCCGTCCCCCGCCAAGGCCGGCGCCTCGCCAAACCGCGCAAGAGCCAACGCCCCCACCACCGCCACCGCGAACCCAAGAACCGCCAGCCACTCAAGACCACCGCGCGTACGGTCCCCCAGCCACACCACACCCACCAGCGCGGGCCCGATCGTCTCACCGATCACGAGCCCCGCCGTGGCCGTCGTCACCGACCCCCGCTGGAGCGCCGACGTGAGCAGCAGGAAGGCCGCGCCACCGCCCACGAGCAGGGCGTACGTCGCCGGGTTGGCGAGCAGCGCACCCGGCGACGCGTCATCGATGAGGCGTACGGTCACCTCGACCACCCCGAACCCGCACCCCGCCCCCAACCCGAGCGCGAGGGCCCGCCCCCGCCCGGGCAGGCGCCCGGCGACCACGCCGACGAGCAGGACACCGACGGCGACCGCGAGCATCACGTACCGCAGGGTCGTCGTACCGGTGCCCTCGCCCTCGTCCCCGGAGGCCAGGCCCAGCATCGCGAGCCCCGCGCAGACGACACCCACCGCGCCCCACTCGACGCCGCTGAGGCGCACCCGCAACAGCCGGGCCGCGACCACCGCCGTGACGGCGAGGCTCGCGGCGAGCGCCGCCCCCACCGCGTAGATCGGGATGGAGCGCAATGCCACGATCTGCAGCAGGAACCCGAGCCCGTCGAGGCCGAGCCCCGCGAGGTAGCGCCACTGGCGCAGGGCGCGCAGCAGCAGCGCCGGGTCGACGCCGGAGCCGGTGCCGGGCGCGGTCGCGCGCGCGGCGATCGCCTGGAGTACCGAGGCCGTGCCGAAGCAGACCGCTGAGCCGAGTGCGCACATCATCCCAAGAGACACGGAGCGACTGTAGAGGAAGGCGAGTCGGTGAAGATCCAAGGGGACGCTGGCCCGGGCTGCCGACCCTTACCTACGCTGAGGTCCGGTCACGTACGACAACGGGACCACGTACGACAACGGGGGAGTGCCACATGGCGGAGAAGCAACGACGCCGACTGAGGTCGAGCACGGTCGCGCTCGGCGGAATGGGCGTCCTCGCGGCGGCGCTCGCCTCCTGCGGCTCGGACCCGGACCGCCGCTGCGTGGACCGGGACAGCTACGACTACGTCAACGGCTACCGCGTCGTCAGCGACAGCAAGTGCAAGACAGGTGCGTCGGGTTCCTCGGGGAAGTCCCGCAAGAGCCCCTCCGGCACCGGCACCGGCAAGACGACGGGCCGTACCGAGCCCGCCTGGTACTACGACGCCGACGTGGACGGCCGCTACGCCGACAACGGCACGTTCAGCCGCAGCGAGGCCGTCGACCGGGACGGCTTCGGCTGCTCGGGCAACGGCAGCGGCGGCGGCTGAGCGCACGGCACAGGACACGTACGCCATGGAACGCCGCACCATAGACCCCCGCCCCGGCTGGCAGCAGACCGTCGAGGACCAGGGGCTCATCTACCCCCTCACGCGCTACCCCGACGACACCCTGCGCCCCTACTGGGACGAGAGCGCCTACTACGTCTTCTCGCTCCCCGAGGTCGAGGCACTGGAGGAGGTCGTCGAGGAACTGCACGCGATGTGCCTCGCGGCGGCGGCGCACATAGTCGAGCACGACCGTCTCGCCGACCTCGGCATCACCGATCCACGGGTGGCCGAAGCCGTCACGGAGGCCTGGCTCCGCCGCGTCGAACTCCCCTCCCTCTACGGCCGTTTCGACCTCCGTTACGACGGTGCGGGCGGCCCGGCCAAGATGCTGGAGTACAACGCCGACACCCCCACCTCACTCGTCGAGGCCGCGAGCCCCCAGTGGTTCTGGATGGAGGAACGCTTCCCCGGCGCCGACCAGTGGAACTCCCTCCACGAGCGCCTCGTCGACGCCTGGAAGAAGCAGGCCACACTGCTGCCGCCCGGCAGCCCGCTGTACTTCGCGCACTCCGCCGCCGACGAGCTCGGCGAGGACCTGATGACGGTCGCGTACCTGCGCGAGACGGCGGAACAGGCGGGCCTCGCCGCGGAGTCCATCTCCATGGAGGACATCGGCTGGGACCGCCTCTCGCGCCGCTTCGTCGACAAGAGACTCCGGTTCATCCGCAGCTGTTTCAAGCTCTACCCGTGGGAGTGGCTGACGACGGACCGCTTCGCCCCACACGTCCTGGAGACGTTGGACAACGGCGGCGGCACGGGGTCCACGCTGTGGATCGAGCCCGCGTGGAAGATGCTCCTCTCCAACAAGGCGCTGCTCGCCGTGTTGTGGGAGCTGTACCCGGGCCACCCGAACCTGCTCCCCGCCTACCTGGACGGCCCGCGCGAGCTCGCTTCCGGCTGTGGATACGTCGCCAAGCCGCTGCTCGGCCGCGAGGGCGCCGGAGTGACGGTGCACGAGCCGGGCTCGGCTCCCGTGGTCCGGGAAGAGGGCTGTTGCTACCAGGAGTTGGCCCCGCTCCCGGACTTCGACGGCAACCGGGTCGTGCTCGGCGCGTGGGTCGTGGAGGACGAGGCGGCGGGACTCGGCATCCGCGAGTCGTCCGGCCTGATCACGGACGAGTACGCACGCTTCATCCCGCACGTCATTCTCTGACCCACGCACACGTGGGCGGCGCGGCTACGAGACGGCGCGACGCAGGAAGTCCGCCCAGGCGGTGGGCGTGACGGTGAGGCGGGGCCCTTCGGGGTTCTTCGAGTCGCGGATGTGGACGGCGGAGGGGGTTGGGGCTATCTCGACGCACTCAGGCTCGTCGGCGGTGCTGTGGCTGCTTTTGCGCCAGGCGACTTCGACGCACTCGGGTCCGTCGGCGGTGCTGTAGCTGCTCTTGACCCATACCAGTGTCATGTCTGTCCCCGCACTTTCTCGATGAAGTCCTGTGACGCCCGAGGTGTGAGTGCCTGAGCCCGGATCATCCCATAGCGCATATCGAGGATCTGGAGCTCGCGCGGATCGGTGATCACTCGGCTGATGAGTTGGGTTTCAAGGTGTCCCAAGCTGCTGCCGCCCTTCAGTTTGAACACTGAGAGGGACCCTCCGAGTCCTGCGTTCTCCTCGCAGTCCAGCGGCAGCACCTGGATCGACACGTTCCGCAACTGCCTTACTTCCAACAGGTGTTCGAGTTGCCTGCGCATCACCATTCTGCCCCCGTTGGACCTCCGCAACGTCGACTCGCACTGCACGAAGCCGAAAACCGGCAGTCCAGACATGTCGTTGACGATGCCTTGCCGCGCCATGCGACCGGCAACGCGCCGCTCCACTTCCGCCTCGGGGAAGGGGGGTTGCCGGTTCCGGACCTCGGCCGTCGCGTACTCCTCGGTCTGCAACAGCCCGTGGATCACCGAGTTGTTGTACGTGCACAGCTCGACCGCCTGCTGCTCCACCCTCGCCAGGTCCCGGACCTTCTTCGGGTACCGGAGCTTCTCGACGTCGGGCTTCAGCGCCCGCAAGTGCCCCTTCGCCCCCAGCACCTCATCCGCCCGGTCCAAGAACTCCGGCCGAGGAATCCGCGCCCCCCGCTCCACCTTGTGGACCAGATTCTCCCCGTACCCCATCCGTTCCCCGAACTCCACGGCCCGCAGCCCCGCCGCCTCGCGCCAGAACTTGATCTGCCGTCCGATGAGTTCGGCGATCGCGCTGGACTCGTCGTCCGAGTCCACCTCCCAGCCGATGTCGTCCTCGCTCACAGCGGACCTCCCCAGGTCACGGGTACGGCCGGTACGCGGCGGGACAGCCCAGTACAGTCACCGTACGTGCAGGCCTCATCACTGTTCAGGCTAAGCGCCAGCGACCACGCTGAGTCACGTGAACTCAGAAATCACCCGAACCGTGCGTTCCGTTCAGAGTGAGCGGCGCTTCCAGGCCCAACTGCCCGCCTCCTTGCGGGGCGCCCACCGGGCGAGGCTGCTCGCCGTGGAACAACTCCGCACCTGGGAGCGCGCGTCCGACGACACGACGGACGCGGCACAGATCATCGCCGAGCTGGCCGCCAATGCCGCCGCCCACGGCCGCGTGCCCGCGAGGGACTTCCGGCTCGCGCTCGCCGAGCGGGCGGACGGCACCCTGCGGATCGAGGTCGCGGACACGCGCGGTGACCGGCTTCCCGTCGTACGGGACCCGGACGGCGAGGACGAGTCGGGCCGGGGGCTCGTGATCGTCGCGGCGCTGGCGGACCGGTGGGGCGTGGAGCGGGGGCCGGAACCGCTGAAGACGGTGTGGGCGGAGCTGGACGGGCGGCGGCGGTGACCGGAGGCCGGACCGCGTTCGGGCAGGGCTCGGGCGGTACGTGTCGCCGTACGTCATCCGCGCCGCACCGCCCTCGGCCTGGCGGAACTCCACCAGGCCCGCCCCTGGCTCAGCTCAGCACCGCCCTCAACTGTCCGAGCCCCCAGTCCAGATCCTCCTTGCTGATCACCAGTGGGGGAGCGATGCGGATCGTCGCCCCGTGCGTGTCCTTGACAAGAACTCCCCTCTCCATCAACTTCTCGGAGATCTCCCGCCCCGTGCCGTACGAAGGCGCGATGTCGACGCCCGCCCACAGCCCGCGCCCCCGCACCTGCGTCACCTTGCCCGTACCGCTCAACAGCCCCAGCTCCGCGTGCAGGTGCTCGCCCAGCTCCGTGGCCCGCTGCTGGAACTCGCCCGTCGACAGCATGTCGACCACCTCGATGCCCACCGCGCAGGCGAGCGGGTTGCCGCCGAACGTCGACCCGTGCTCACCCGGTTTGAACACCCCGAGCACATCGGCGTCGGCGACCACCGCCGACACCGGCACGACACCTCCGCCGAGCGCCTTGCCCAGCAGATACACATCGGGGACCACGCCCTCGTGCTCGCACGCGAACGTGCGGCCCGTCCTGCCGAGCCCCGACTGGATCTCGTCGGCGATGAAGAGGACCCGGCGCTCCCGCGTCAGCTCCCTGACCCCCGGCAGATATCCGGGCGGCGGGACCAGGACCCCGGCCTCACCCTGGATCGGTTCGAGGAGCACGGCCACGGTGTCGTCGGTGACCGCCGCCCGCAGCGCCTCCAGGTCGCCGTACGGCACGATCTCGAAGCCCGGCGTGTACGGCCCGAAGTCCGCCCGCGCCTCCTCGTCCGTGGAGAAGCTGACGATGGTCGTGGTCCGGCCGTGGAAGTTGTCCGCCGCGACGACGATCTTCGCCCGCCCGTCCGGCACCCCCTTGACCCGGTAGCCCCACTTCCGCGCGGTCTTCACCGCCGTCTCGACGGCCTCCGCGCCGGTGTTCATCGGCAGCACCATCTCCTTGCCGCAGAGCGCGGCCAGGCGCGTACAGAACTCGGCGAACCGGTCGTGGTGGAAGGCCCGCGAGGTCAGCGTCACCCGGTCCAGCTGGGCCTTCGCGGCGTCGATCAGCCGGCGGTTGCCGTGCCCGAAGTTGAGCGCGGAGTACCCGGCGAGCATGTCGAGATAGCGGCGCCCCTCGACATCCGTCATCCAGGCGCCCTCGGCCGTGGCGACCACGATGGGCAGCGGATGGTAGTTGTGCGCGCTGTGCGCCTCGGCCGACGCGATGAACTGCTCGCTCGTCGTTCCGGTGGAGGGAGATGACGTACTCGACACGGGGTCTCCGTTCGTCCTGCGGCGTGGGGCGGGTGTGGCGCCCATTTCTATCGTCGCTCGCATCGCGGACGAAGAAACCTGCCGAACCGGTGTGCGGGCTAGGCTGGCTCCGACAGCACGGTGACTGGCGCACGGGGAAGTGACCCCGATGAAGCCGTGCGAGGCATGACCTTCGGGTGCCGTTCGCCTGGGCACCCCGGGACCACGACCGGACACATACCGCTCGCCCCGGAGGACGCCATGACTCTCCCCACTTCTCCCTCTTCCTCGCCGAACCACCCCGCTCTCGCCGCCGAAGACCCCGAACTCGCCGCCCTCGTCGGCGCCGAGGAGCGGCTCCAGGCCGAAACCTTGCGGCTGATCCCCAGCGAGAACTACGTCTCCGCCGCAGTCCTCGAAGCCTCCGGAACCGTCCTCCAGAACAAGTACAGCGAGGGCTACCCCGGCCGCCGCTACTACGAGGGCCAGCAGAACATCGACCCCGTCGAGCGCCTGGCCATCGCCCGCGCCAAGGCCGTCTTCGGCGTCGAGCACGCCAACGTCCAGCCCTACTCCGGTTCCCCGGCCAACCTCGCCGTCTACCTCGCCTTCGCCGAGCCCGGCGACACCGTGATGGGCATGGCGCTGCCGATGGGCGGCCACCTCACCCACGGCTGGGGCGTCTCCGCCACCGGCAAGTGGTTCCGCGGTGTGCAGTACGGCGTCCGTCACGACACCGGCCGCGTCGACCTCGACGAGGTGCGCGACCTCGCCCTCAAGGAACGGCCCAAGCTGATCTTCTGCGGCGGTACCGCGCTGCCCCGCACCATCGACTTCGCGGCCTTCGCCGAGATCGCGCACGAAGCGGGGGCCGTCCTCGTCGCCGACATCGCGCACATCGCCGGGCTGATCGCGGGCGGCGCCCACCCCTCACCGGTGCCGCACGCCGACGTGATCTCCACGACCACCCACAAGACCCTGCGCGGCCCGCGCGGCGCGATGCTCATGTCCCGCGAGGAGCACGCCAAGGCCATCGACAAGGCGGTCTTCCCCGGTCTGCAGGGCGGCCCCCACAACCAGACCACCGCGGCCATCGCGGTCGCCCTCCACGAGGCGTCCGGGCCCTCCTTCCGCGACTACGCCCACGCGGTCGTCGCCAATGCCCAGGCCCTCGCCGACGCCCTGCTCGCCCGCGGCTTCGACCTGGTCTCCGGCGGCACCGACAACCACTTGATCCTCATGGACCTCACCCCCAAGGACGTCCCGGGCAAGATCGCGGCGAAGGCCCTCGACCGGGCCGGGATCGTCGTCAACCACAACACCGTCCCGTTCGACCCGAGGAAGCCGTTCGATCCCTCGGGCGTCCGCATCGGGACCCCTTCCCTGACCTCCCGCGGGCTCGGCACGGAGCACATGGCGACCGTCGCCGAGTGGATCGACCGCGGTGTCGTCGCCGCGCGGGCCGGGGACGAGGACGCCCTGGCCAGGATCAGGTCCGAGGTCGCCGACCTGATGGCCGCCCACCCGGCTCCGGGCCTGCCGGCCGACTGACGGACACACCGGCCGTGGGCGATCGGTTCCCGCCCGTCACACACCTGTTTCCGAGCTATGAGAGTCACCTGAGAGAATGGGCACCATGGCCTCTGAACGACCTCGTGTGCTCTCCGGGATCCAGCCCACCGCCGGCTCGTTCCACCTCGGCAATTACCTCGGCGCGGTCCGCCAGTGGGTGGCGCTGCAGGAGTCCCACGACGCCTTCTACATGGTGGTGGACCTGCACGCGATCACGGTGCCGCAGGACCCCGCCGAGCTGCGCGCCAACACCCGGCTCGCCGCCGCCCAGCTGCTCGCCGCAGGGCTCGACCCGGAGCGCTGCACGCTCTTCGTCCAGAGCCACGTCCCCGAGCACGCCCAGCTCGCCTGGGTGATGAACTGCCTCACCGGATTCGGCGAGGCGTCCCGCATGACGCAGTTCAAGGACAAGTCCGCCAAGCAGGGCGCCGACCGCGCGTCCGTCGGCCTCTTCACGTACCCGGTCCTGCAGGTCGCCGACATCCTGCTGTACCAGGCCCACGAGGTCCCGGTCGGCGAGGACCAGCGTCAGCACATCGAGCTCACCCGCGACCTCGCCGAGCGTTTCAACGGCCGCTTCGGGGAGACGTTCACCGTGCCGTCGGCGTACATCCTCAAGGAGACGGCGAAGATCTACGACCTTCAGGACCCGTCGATCAAGATGAGCAAGTCGGCTTCGACGCCGAAGGGCCTGATCAACCTTCTCGACGAGCCCAAGGCGACCGCCAAGAAGGTCAAGAGCGCCGTCACCGACACCGACACCGTGATCCGCTACGACGTGGCGGAGAAGCCGGGCGTCAGCAACCTCCTCAGCATCTACTCCACGCTCACCGGCACCGGTATCGCCGAACTGGAGCAGAAGTACACCGGCAAGGGCTACGGTGCGCTGAAGACCGACCTCGCCGAGGTCATGGTCGAGTTCGTGACTCCCTTCCGGGACCGCACCCAGCAGTACCTGGACGACCCGGAGACGCTCGACTCGATCCTGGCCAAGGGTGCGGAGAAGGCCCGCGCCGTTGCCGCCGAGACCCTCGCGCAGGCGTACGACAAGGTGGGCTTCCTGCCCGCCAAGCACTGAGCCTCCGTACCGGACACAACAGCACCGGACACAACAGCACCGCGCTGCCCACGGGCGGCGTCCCCTGCCCATTGACGCGACGACAGGAGTACGACGTGGGGACCGTAACGATCGGCGTCTCGATCGCGGTCCCGGAGCCACACGGCAGCCTGCTCCAGGAGCGGCGCGCGGGCTTCGGGGACCCCGCGGCGCACGGCATCCCCACGCACGTGACCCTGCTGCCGCCCACCGAGGTGGACGCGTCGGCGCTGCCCGCGGTCGAGGCGCATCTCGTCTCGGTCGCGGCGGCGGGGCGCCCCTTCCCGATGCGCCTCTCCGGAACGGGCACCTTCCGTCCGCTGTCTCCCGTGGTGTACGTGCAGGTGGTGGAGGGCGGGTCGGCCTGCTCCTGGCTGCAGGAGCGGGTGCGGGACGCGTCGGGGCCGATGGCGCGGGAACTGCAGTTCCCCTACCACCCGCACGTGACGGTGGCGCACGGCATCTCCGAAGAGGCCATGGACCGGGCGTACGAGGAGCTCTCGGAGTACGGGGCCGAGTGGCCCTGCACCGGCTTCGCCCTCTACGAGCAGGGCGCCGACGGCGTCTGGCGCAAGCTGCGGGACTTCACTTTCGGCGGCTCCGTAGTGCCCCCGCAGGCCTCGTCCTCGTCGGCCCGGGGCACGCTGCCCGCTCGCTGACCGGCCTCGGGCCGCCCCGGACGGGCCTTACACAGGCAGCCGCCGGAAGACCGGCCTCGGCACGTGCCGCAGCGCCGACATGACCAGGCGCAGCGCCCCCGGCACCCACACCGTCTCCGACCGCCGCCGCAGGCCCGTCTCGATGGCCTCCGCCACCGCCTCCGGAGTCGTCGCCATGGGGGCCTCCTCCAGGCCCGCCGTCATCTTCGAGCGCACGAAGCCGGGGCGCACGACCATCACGTGCACCCCGGTGCCGTGCAGCGCGTCCCCGAGGCCCTGCGCGAAGGCGTCGAGGCCCGCCTTGCTGGAGCCGTAGATGAAGTTCGAGCGGCGCGCGCGCTCGCCCGCGACCGAGGAGAGCACCACCAGGGAGCCGTGCCCCTGGGACTGCAGCGCCCGTGCGCAGACGAGGCCCGCGGAGACCGCGCCCGTGTAGTTGGTCTGGGCGACGCGCACCGCGGCGAGCGGCTCGTCCTCGTCGCGTGCCTGGTCGCCGAGGATGCCGAAGGCGAGCAGCACCATGTCGATGTCGCCCTCGGTGAAGATCTTGCCGAGGGACTCCTCGTGGGACTCGGAGTCGAGGGCATCGAAGGCGACGGTGTGCACCTCCGCGCCCATGTCGCGCAGGCCGGCCGCGGCCTTCTCCAGGTCCGGCGACGGGCGCCCGGCCAGCCACACCGTGCGGGTGCGGCGGGCGACCAGGCGCCGCGCGGTGGCGAGGCCGATCTCCGAGGTGCCGCCGAGGACGAGCAGGGACTGAGGGGTGCCGAAGGCGTCTTTCATGAGTACCGGTCTCCTAGAGGGCGAGGCGGCGGGAGAGGTCCGAGCGGAACACGCCGCGCGGGTCCAGGTCGGCCCGCAGGGCGCGGAAGTCGTCGAGCCGGGGGTACATCGCGGCGAGCATCTCGGGCCGCAGGCGGGAGTCCTTGGCGAGGTAGACGCGCCCGTCGGCGGCGGCCACCTCCTCGTCGAGGTCGTCGAGGAAGGAGCCGAGCCCGGGAAGGTTCGCGGGGATGTCGAGGGCGAGCGTCCAGCCGGGCATCGGGAAGGAGAGCCAGCCTGGATCGCCCTCCCCGAAGCGCTTCAGCACGGCGAGGAAGGAGGGGCAGCCGCGCTCCGAGATGCGCTGCACGATGCGGCGCAGGGCCTCCTCCTTGCCGTATCCGACGACGAATTGGTACTGCACGAAACCGCCGCGTCCGTAGATGCGGTTCCAGTGCGGGACGCCGTCCAGGGGGTGGAAGAAGGTGGAGATCTTCTGGAGCTCACCGGTGCGGGAGCGGGGCGCCTTGCGGTACCAGAGCTCGTTGAAGAGACCCACCGAGGCCTTGCCCAGCAGGCCCTCCGGGACGAAGGAGGGGGCCGCGGGGAACTGCCCCGGACGGAACGCGAGAGGGGCTCTACGCGCGCGTGCCCGCTCCGGAAGGGCGTCCAGGGGGGCGTGGTCGCCGCGGGTCAGGACCGAGCGGCCCATGGTGGCGCCGCGGGCGAGCAGGTCGATCCAGGCGACCGAGTAGCGGTAGCGGTGGTCGGTGGCGGCGAGGCGGGCCATCAGGTCGTCCAGGTCCGTGGCCCGTTCGGTGTCGACGGCCATCAAGGACGTCTGCACCGGCAGGAGCTGGACGGTCGCCGACAGGATCACGCCGGTCAGGCCCATACCGCCCGCCGTCGCGTCGAAGAGGGCGCTGCCGGGCTCGACGGTGCGGACCGTGCCGTCGGCGGTGAGCAGCTCCATCGACAGGACGTGGCGGGCGAAGGAGCCGGAGACGTGGTGGTTCTTGCCGTGGATGTCGGCGCCGATCGCCCCGCCCACCGTCACGTACCGCGTCCCGGGCGTCACCGGCACGAACCAGCCGAGGGGCAGCAGGACTTCCATCAGGTGGTGCAGGGAGACGCCCGCGTCGCAGACGACGGTGGCCGCGGGCTCCCCGGCGGCCGACGTGCGGGTGGTGTCGATGACGCGGATCCGGTCGAGGCCCGTCATGTCGAAGACGTCGCCGCCCGCGTTCTGCGCGGCGTCTCCGTAGGCCCGGCCCAGACCGCGGGCGATGCCGCCGCGCTCCCCGCAGTCGCGCACCGCGGCCGCGGCCTCCTCCGGCGTACGGGGTCTCACCAGCCGGGCGGTGGTCGGTGCGGTGCGGCCCCAGCCGGACACGGAGACGGAGTGCGCCGTCGGGACCGGGGCCGGGGCCGGGACCGGGGTGGGGGCGAGGGCGTCGGCGGGGGAGTCGGCAGGCATGAAGGCGACGGTATCGCCCGCTAGTGGGCGGTTCGCTATAAAACGTCCTTGCTCTCACCGAAATGGGTGATTAAGCGAGTGTCACCCTAGATTGACGTAATTATTACGAGGTTGCCTAGAAGAGTCGAGATGCCCAGCCCTCGGATGTCTTCGGACGTCCTCGAATGTCTTCGAAAAAGAGGCGACATGCACGACATGGACCACAGGTTGCTGTCGGCCCTGCGCGACTGCGGCACCGATCCGCGCGTGGCGACCGCCGCCCGCGCCCTCTCCCGAACCGGTGAGCACGGCCTGCTGTGGATCGCCGCGGGCCTCGCGGGCGCCGCCGTCGACCGCGAGCGCCGGAGCGCCTGGCTGCGCGGGACGGCGCTCACCGCCGCCGCGCACCTGGCCAGCATGGGCGTCAAGCGGATCGTCCGCCGCCCGCGCCCCGGCGACCCGGAGGGCATCGAGCCCCTCGTGCGCACCGTGGGCCGCCACTCCTTCCCCAGCTCGCACGCCACGTCGGCGGCGGCGGCCACCGTCGCGTACGGCGCGCTGCGCCCCGTGGGCGCCCACCTCGTGCCGCCGCTTGCCGCCGCGATGTGCGTCTCCCGGATGGTCGTCGGCGTGCACTACCCCACGGACATCGCCGCGGGCGCGGCGCTCGGAGCGCTCACCGCGCGCGTGGGCGCCGCCTGGATGAACGGAGGCCATCGCGATGACTGAACCCGTCGCCACCGTCCTGGAGCGGCCCCGCCCGCCCGAGAGCCGACGGCCGGGACCCGTCAGCCTGCCGCTCGGCCTGCTGAAGACCGCACGCCCCCGCCAGTGGGTCAAGAACGTCCTTGTCGTCGCCGCCCCCGCGGCCGCGGGCGAGCTCTTCTCGCGGCACGCCCTCGGCCAAGTCGCGATCGTCTTCGCGCTGTTCACGGCCGCCGCGTCCGCCGTCTACCTGATCAACGACGCCCGTGACGCGGACGCCGACCGCGCGCACCCGACCAAGTGCCGCAGGCCGGTCGCCGCCGGACAGGTCCCGGTGTCCGTCGCGTACGCCGTGGGAGGGCTCCTGGCCGTCCTCGCGCCCGTGAGCGCGGCCGTCCTGTGCACGCCGCTCACCGCGGCGCTCCTGGCCGCGTACGTCGGCATGCAACTCGCGTACTGCATCAGCCTCAAGCACGTCCTGGTCGTCGACCTCACCATCGTCACGACCGGCTTCCTGATGCGGGCCATGATCGGCGGCCTCGCCCTCGACATCCCGCTCTCCCGCTGGTTCCTGATCACCACGGGCTTCGGCGCGCTCTTCATGGTCTCCGCCAAGCGCTACTCGGAGGCCGTCCAGATGTCCGGCAGCGCGGAGACGCTGGGCGCCACGCGCGCGTTGCTCACCGAATACACCACCGGCTACCTGCGCTTCGTGTGGCAACTGGCCGCGGGCGTCGCCGTGCTCGCGTACTGCCTGTGGGCCATGGAGGAGGGCGGCACGGCCAGCGGCCTGCTGCCCTGGCGCCAGCTGTCCATGACGGCCTTCATCCTCGCCATCCTGCGCTACGCCGTCTTCGCCGACCGCGGCACCGCGGGCGAGCCCGAGGACGTCGTCCTGCGGGACCGGGCGCTCGCCGTGATCGGCCTGGTGTGGCTCGCGATGTACGGGCTCGCCGTTGCGGACTGGTGAGTTGGCTTTCCCAACGGAACTCCTGGAGGAGGGGCTGCCGGTGAACGCACCTTCGCTGCGCGAACGGCTGCGGCCGCTCGGTCCCGAACTGCTCGGCTTCGCCCTCGCCGGAGTCTGCGCGTACGCCGCCGACCTCGGCCTCTTCATCTGGCTGCGCGGACCCGTGGGCCTCGACCCGCTGACCGCCAAGGCCCTCTCGTTCGTGGCGGGCTGCTCGGTCGCGTACGCGGGCAACGCGCTCGGCACCTACCGGAACAGGACCGCGGGGGTCTCGCGGCTGCGCCAGTACGCGGTGTTCTTCGCCGTCAACATCGCGGGCGCCCTCGTCCAACTGCTGTGCATCGCCGTGTCGCACTACGGGCTCGGCCACACCTCGCAGCGCGCGGACACCGTCTCCGGCGCCGGAATCGGTATGGCACTCGCCACTGTCCTGCGGTTCTGGGGTACCCGGACGTTGGTCTTCCGCACAGCGGGCAGGACATCGGGCAGGACAGCAGGCACGGAGGCGTCATGGACTGGCTGAAGAAATTGCCCGGCATCGGGCCGCTCGTCGAGAAGGG
Organism: Streptomyces sp. NPDC036815; assembly: GCF_055609205.1. Lineage (NCBI taxonomy): Bacteria > Bacillati > Actinomycetota > Actinomycetes > Kitasatosporales > Streptomycetaceae > Streptomyces > Streptomyces sp. NPDC036815. The sequence continues at coordinate 358,215 of NZ_JBVJPW010000005.1, forward strand.
CATGCGCACGCACGCGTGGCAGGCCTATGAACGGCTCGACCAGGTCCACTGGGCGCGCCTCGCGGCCGCCATGACCTTCATCAGTTTCCTGGCGCTCTTCCCGCTGCTCACCGTCGCCGCGGCGATCGCTGCCGCGACGCTCTCGAAGAAACAGCAGAGCAGGCTCGAGGACAAGATCTCCGAGCAGGTGCCCGGCATCTCCGACCAGCTGAACCTGGACGCCCTGGTCGCCAACGCGGGCACCGTCGGCCTCGTCGCGGGCGCCCTGCTGCTCTTCACCGGCATCGGCTGGGTGGGCTCGACAAGGGAATGCCTGCGGGCCGTCTGGGAGCTGGCGGACGAGGAGGAGAACCCCGTCCTGCGCAAGGTCAAGGACGCGGGGGTGCTCATCGGGCTCGGCGGCGTGGGCCTCGCGTCGTTCGCCGCGTCCGCGCTCGCCTCGACCGCCGTCGGCTGGGCCGCCGACCTCATCGGCATCGACGAGAAGGGCTGGGGCACCGTCCTGCTCCAGATCATCGCCTTCGCCGTCGCCGTCGCCGCGGACTTCCTGCTGCTGCTCTACGTCCTGACGCTGCTGCCCGGGGTCCAGCCGCGCCGACGCGACCTCATCACCGCCGGGCTGATCGGCGCGGCCGGGTTCGAGCTGCTCAAGCTGCTGCTCGGCGGCTATATGAAGGGCGTCGCGTCGAAGAGCATGTACGGCGCCTTCGGAGTGCCCGTCGCGCTGCTCCTGTGGATCAGCTTCACGGCGAAGCTGATGCTGTTCTGCGCCGCGTGGACCGCGACGCGCAAGGCCTCGGAGGCGGAGGCCCCGGACGCGCAGGCCCCGGACGGCGAAGAGGCAGCCTCCGAAGAGACCGCCTCCCCCCACACCTCTTCCGAAGCGGGCGCCCGGCGCGTGCGCTGACGTCCGCGTCAGCCCTGGCGGTCCCGCCGCCCCGCCTGGCCCGGCAGCGGCAGCTTGCGCCTGATCACGAAGGCACCCGCGGCGAGCAGCGCGAGCACGCCGCCCGTGATGCCGAGGGCGATGCCCATGCCGTTGCCCCCGCCGCCGGAGGAGTGCGCCGCGTTCTCGGCCGCGTCCGTGCCCTCGCCGCCGCTGCCCGGCGCGCCCTTGCCCGCGCCGCCCGTGGCAGCGCCCTTCGGGGCGACCAGCTCACCCACCGGGTCGACCTTGCCCGCGGCCGCGAAGCCCCAGTCGAAGAGGCGCGCGGTCTCCTTGTAGACCGCGTGGGCCTCGGTGGAGGAGGGGTTCATGACGGTGACGAGGAGCACCTTGCCGTCGCGCTCGGCGACACCGGTGAACGTGTTTCCCGCGTTCGAGGTGTAGCCGTTCTTGACGCCCGCGATGCCCTTGTAGGGCGTGACGCCCTCGGCGCCGGTGAGCAGCTTGTTGGTGTTCTGGATCTCGAAGGACCCGCGCTTCGTCTTGCCCTTGTCCTTGCCCTTCTTGATCTCCTCGGTCTCACCGGGGAACTTGGCCGTCGCCGTCGAGCAGTACTCGCGGAAGTCCTTCTTCTGCAGCCCGGAGCGGGCGAACAGCGACAGGTCGTACGCGGAGGAGACCTGCCCCTTGGCGTCGTAACCGTCCGGGGAGACCACGTGCGTGTCGAGGGCCTGCAGGTCCTCGGCGTGCTTCTGCATGTCCTCGACGGTCTTCGGAATGCCGTCGTTCATCGCGGACAGGACGTGCACCGCGTCGTTGCCCGACTTCAGGAAGACGCCGAGCCACAGGTCGTGGACGCTGTACGACTCGTTCTCCTTGATGCCGACCATGCTGCTGCCCGCGCCGATGCCCGCCAGGTCGGTGAGCGCGACCTTGTGCTGCTGCGTCTTGGGGAACTTCGGCAGGACCGTGTCCGCGAAGAGCATCTTCAGGGTGCTCGCCGGGGGCAGCCGCCAGTGCGCGTTGTGCGAGGCCAGGACCTCGCCGGACTCGGCGTCCGAGACGATCCAGGAACGCCCCGTCAGCTCCTTCGGCAGCACCGGGGCGCCCGCCTTGAGCTTCACCTGTGTTCCTGCCTCACCGAGCTGGGCGCCACCGACGGTGGACATCCTGGCGGGCGGTTTCGGCTGGTCGTTGTCGTCTCCCGGCTTCCCGTCCGCCAGTGCGGGCGCTGCGGTCGACATGGTCAGCAATGCGGCGGAAGCGACCAACATGGCGGTCTTTTTTACGGCAGGCACGGACGAGAACGTACAGGGCGGGCCTGTGCGCGTGGTCGCCGAGGTGGGCTGTGTCCCGCCGTCCCCACCCCGGCGGCGGCTCGGCAGGGGAACTCGCGATACTGAACGTATGAAGCTCAGCCGCCCTGTCTCCTGGTTCCTGCTCGCCTTCGGGGTGTGGAGCTGGTTCATCTGGATCACTTTCGTCAAGAACCTGTGGAAGGACGGCAGTGGGCTGGCCTTCGACGACGCGGACAACCCGACCGGGTACTTCTGGGTGCACCTGACGCTTGCCGTTGTCTCCTTTGTCTTGGGGACGGTGGTAGGGGCCATCGGGTTCCGTGGAGTCCGTGCCCTGCGCAGAACGCCGTCCCCGTGATCGTCCTCGTGGTCCTGGTGGGCCTCGCCGTCCTCGCGGCCTTCGCCGGCCTCCACTGGTACGCCTGGCGCAGGCTGGTCCGCGACACCACGGCCGGGCCCGGCCCCGCCCGGCGCGCCGGGACGGTGGTCTTCGTCGCGGGCCCCCTGCTGATGTTCGCGGCCCTCGCCGCCGAACGCACCGGGGCACCCTTCCTGCTGCAGCGGACCCTTGCCTGGCCAGGGTTCATGTGGATGGCGGTCTCGCTCTACCTGCTGCTCGCGCTGCTCGCGGGGGAGCTGGTACGGCCGCTGGTGCGGCGGTGGGCCGACCGCGGGGCCGCCTCCGGACGGCCCGGGGCGGAAGCACCCGGGGCGCGCCTCCCCGGGGAGGACGGTCCGCAAGAGGGCGACTCCGTGGAGGTGGGTCCGGCTTGCGCCGCGGAGGCGGGCGCAGCCGCGCAGACGTCCGTCGGCGGGTCCGGAGGGACCGCGGAGTCTGCCCCCGAGGCCGCCGCCCCCGCCCCCACGACTGCCCCTTCGTCTGCTCCTTCTCCCGCCGCTCCGCCCGCCCCTTCGCGTCGCCTCTTCGTCTCCCGCGTCGTCGGCGGGACCGCCGCGGCCGTCGCCGCCGGAACGGTCGGATACGGGACGTACGGCGTGCTGCGCGGCCCCGAGGTGAAGCGGGTCACCGTGCCGCTGGCCAAACTGCCGCGCGCGGCACACGGGTTCCGGATCGCGGTGGTCAGCGACATCCACCTCGGGCCGATCCTCGGACGCGGTTTCACCCGGCGCGTGGTCGACACCGTCAACTCCACGCAGCCCGATCTGATCGCCGTGGTGGGAGACTTGGTGGACGGCACCGTCGAGCACCTCGGCCCCGCCGCCGCACCGCTCGCCGGACTGCGGGCGCGGCACGGCGCGTACTTCGTCACCGGCAACCACGAGTACTTCTCCGGGGCCGAGCAGTGGGTCGGCCACGTGCGCGAACTCGGTCTGCACCCGCTGCGCAACGCGCGCACCGAGCTCCCCGCCTTCGACCTCGCGGGCGTCGACGACGTGGCGGGCGAGAGCGAGGGCAAGGGCCCCGACTTCGCCAGGGCGCTGGGCGACCGGGACCGCTCGCGGGCCTCCGTACTCCTCGCGCACCAGCCGGTCGTCATCCACGACGCCGTCGAGCACGGCGTGGACCTGCAGCTGTCCGGCCACACGCACGGCGGCCAGCTCTGGCCCGGCAACATCGTCGCGGACCTCGCCAACCCGACCCTCGCGGGCCTCGAACGGTACGGCGACACGCAGCTCTACGTGACCCGGGGCGCGGGCGCCTGGGGGCCGCCGGTCCGGGTCGGGGCGCCGTCGGACATCACGGTCGTGGAGCTGGCGTCGCGACAGGCCTGAGACCCGGGCGGCCCGGGACGCAGACGGCCGTCGTGGACCTCGGCCGTCCGGTCCACGGCGGTGAGGTGGGCGCGGTCGTGCGTGACCAGGACGGTGGCGGTGGCCCGCCGGCGGGTGAGGCCGGTGATCAGGTCGATGACGGCGGCGCCGCGCTCGTGGTCCAGGGCGCTGGTGGGCTCGTCGACCAGCAGGACGGTGGGGTCGTTCATCAGGGCGCGGGCGATGTTGACGCGCTGGCGCTGACCGCCGGAGAGCTGGTGGGGGCGGCGGCGGGCCTGCTCGGCCAGGCCGACCGCGTCGAGGAGTTCGAGGGCGCGGGCGCGGGCCCTCGCGGGGCTGCGGCCGTCGATGTGGGCCATGACCTGGAGCTGCTCGGCGGCGGTGAGGGAGGGCAGCAGGTTGGGCTGCTGGAAGACGATGCCGATCTTGTGACGGCGCAGCGCTGTGCGGTCGCCGCGGCTCATGCCGGTGGTGTCGGTGCCGTCGACGGTGACCGTGCCGGTGTCGGGGGCGATGAGGGTGGCGGCGACCGCCAGGAGGCTGGACTTGCCGGAGCCGGAGGGCCCGACCACGGCGGTGACGGTGCCCCGGGGAACGTCCAGGGTGACCCGGTCGAGCGCGGTCAGGCGGGTGTCGCCGTCGGGGTAGGTGAGGGTGACGTCGGTCAGGTTGAGGCTCATCGGGCGCCCCCCAGGGCGGTCAGCGGCTCGACGGAAGTGATGCGGCGGATGGACAGGGCGGCCCCGAGCGCGCCGAGCAGGACCAGCACGGCGGCGGGGGTCAGGACGGTCGCGGGGGTGAGCAGGAAGGGGACGTCCGAGCCGGTGACGAGGGCGCCGACGGCGGCGGCGATGCCGGTGCCGGTCAGCGTGCCGCCGACGAGCAGGACGACGGCCTGGCCGAGGGCGTCCTTGAGGAGGCCCGCGGTGGAGGCGCCGAGCGCCTTGAGGACGGCGACGTCCGCGCTGCGCTGGATGGTCCACACGGTGAAGAAGGCGCCGATGACCAGGGCGGAGATGGCGAACAGGAAACCGCGCATCAGCTGCAGGGAGCCGTTCTCGGAGGTGTAGGAGCCGATCGCGGACAGCGAGTCGCCCTTGGTGACGGTCCTGGTGCCCGCGGCCCGGTCGGCGGCCGCCACGTCGGCGTCCGGTGTGGTGCTGAGGGCGATCACCGTCGCGGTCGGGCCGTCGCCGGGGACGGCCGGCGGAGGCGCGGCCTTCCGCCAGGTGACGAGTGAGGTCCAGATCACCGGGGTGTGGCTGAACGAGGCGTCGCCCCGGACGGCGGCCACCGTCAACTGCCGCCCCGCCAGGACGAAGCGGTCGCCGGGGGCGAGGCCGAGGGCGTCGGCGGCCGGTGTGGACAGCACCGCCGACCGGTCGTCGATCCTCGCGCTCTCCGGCGCCAGCCGGGAGCCGGGCGTCACACCGAAGGCGGAGACCCCGGCGCTCCTGCCGTCGGCGATGGCCTCGGTGGTCGTGATCCCCAGAGGTTCGGCGCCGGTGACGCCGGGGGTCTTGGCCCACCGCTGCCACTGCCGCCAGGTGACGGTGGAGTCGGCGTACGACAGGTCCTGTCCGCCGCCGGGGGACTGGAAGGCGATCCTGTCGGCGGGCAGGCCGGTGACGGCGGAGACGTTCTGCCGGCCCAGGCCCGCGGTCAGACCGGACAGGAGGCCGACCAGCAGGGTGATCAGCACGATGACGCCGCCCATCAGGGCGAAGCGGCCCTTGGCGAACTTCAGATCTCTCCAGGCGACGAACACGGCTGCGGCCGGCCCTTTCCGGTAGGGGGGAAGCGGTACGTCTCCACCGTCGCCGCCACCCCCCTGCCCGGGCATCTGGCCGGGGACGGCACTTCACGGGCCGAAAGGCGGCGCGCCGGTTGTAACTTTCGATGGAGGCCGCCCGGGGATCCGGTCCTTAGGCTGGGAGAACTGTGAACTCCCCCGCTCCCGCGCCGACCCCGACCACCCGGCCCCTGGCCTGGTGCCTGCACGTGCTGACCCTGGCCCTGCTCGCCCTGGCCGCCGGCCGGGCCGTGCTCGACGGACGGCCGCACGCCGCGGCGACCGTCGCCGCGGCGACGGTGTGCGCGCTCGCGTACGCGGCCGGGCCGCTCCTGCCGCGCGTCCGCCGCTCCCGGTCGGCCGCCGTCTGGTGGCCCGCCGTCCTCGGCGTCTGCTGGCTGGGGCTCCTGCTGCTGACCGCCGACGGGGTCTGGGTCGCCTTCCCGCTGTTCTTCCTCCAGCTCCACCTGCTGCCGCGCCGCGCGGGCCTCGCCGCCGTGGCGGCGACCACCCTCGCGGCGATCACCGGGTTCGCCGCGCACACCGGGTCCTTCAGCGTCGCCATGGCCATCGGGCCCGCGCTGGGCGCCGCGGTGGCCGTCGCGGGGGTCTGGGGCTACCAGGCCCTGTACCGGGAGAGCGAACAGCGCCGCCGGCTGATCGACGAACTCACCGCCACCCGCGCCGACCTGGCCCGCGCCGAGCACACCGCCGGGGTGCTCGCCGAACGCGAGCGGCTGGCCCACGAGATCCACGACACCCTCGCGCAGGGGCTCTCCAGCATCCAGTTGCTGCTGCGCGCCGCCGAGCGGGCCCTGCCCGGCACGCCGGAGAACGCCGTCCACTACGTCGGCCAGGCCCGTCAGGCAGCCGTCGACAACCTGGCCGAGGCCCGCCGCTTCGTCGCCGCCCTCACCCCGCCCGGCCTGGAGGGCGCCACCCTGGCCGGAGCCATGGAGCGGCTGTGCGCCACCACGTCGGCCCGCCACCGGCTCGCCGCCCGCTTCCACGCCACCGGCGATCCGGCACCGCTGCCCACCGCGTACGAGGTCGCCCTGCTGCGCGTCGCCCAGTCCGCGGTCGCCAACACCGTCCGGCACGCCGACGCCGGGACCGTCGAGATCACCCTCAGCCACCTGGACGGCCACGTCGTCCTCGACGTCGTCGACGACGGCACCGGCTTCGACCCCGACCGGCTGCCCGCCCCCGAACCCGGCAGCGGCGGCTTCGGCCTGGCCGCGATGCGCGCCCGCACCCACGCGCTGGGCGGCACCCTCACCGTCGAGTCCGCCCCCGGCAAGGGCACCGCCCTGGCCGCCCGGCTCCCCCTGACCCCGCCCGCCGTCGGCGAATCCGAGGCCCTCCGGTGACCGAGAACCCCGTCCGCCTGCTCCTGGCCGACGACCATCCGGTGGTGCGGGCCGGGCTGCGGGCGGTCCTCGAGACCGAGCCCGGCCTCACGGTGGTGGCCGAGGCCGCCACCGCCGAGGAGGCGGTCGCCCGCGCCGCCGCCGGGGACATCGACGTCGTCCTGATGGACCTGCGGTTCGGCGGGGGAATGGGCGGCGCCGAGGCCACCGCCCTGATCACGGCCGGGGCGGGCGCGCCCCGCGTCCTGATCGTCACCACGTACGACTCCGACGCCGACACCCTGCCCGCCATCGAGGCCGGCGCCACCGGCTACCTCCTCAAGGACGCCCCGCCCGAGGACCTGGCCGCCGCCGTGCGCACCGCCGCGTCGGGCCGCACCACCCTGGCGCCCACCGTCGCGGACCGCCTCATGAACCGGCTCCGCACTCCTGCCACCGCCCTGACCCGGCGCGAGACCGAAGTCCTCGCGCTGGTCGCCGAGGGCCTCTCCAACCAGGCCATCGGCCGCCGGCTCCACCTCACCGAGGGGACCGTCAAGTCCCACCTGGCCCGCATCTACGCCAAGCTCGACGTCGACTCCCGCACCGCCGCCGTGGCGACCGCCACCGGACTCGGCCTCATCCGCCGCTGAGAGCCTGTCCGCGTGCGCCATCGGGCGAGAGGGAACCAGCCAGATGTGGCGGGCTCCGAGGTGCCGCAGTGACACCGTGTCATTCCCCTGTGCAGCATGGAGCGTCGACTGTTTGTGCGGTTCGTGACGCGCGTCGCGCCGACGCGTGCCGTGCGTCGTGCGCCGCGCCGAAGGGGGAGCAGGGTTGTCGAGACGCGATGCCTTCAGGCTGCCGCCGCACCCCGCTTCGGTACCCCTGGCCCGCACGCGGGTGCGGGAGCACCTGGCCGCCTGGGGTCACACGACGGACCGCGGCACGCTCGACGACACCGTGCTCCTGGTGTCGGAGCTGGCGACCAACGCGATCCTGCACGGGGTCGTCGTCGAGCGGGAGTTCGAGGTCGCGGTGACGGTGCTCGCCGACGGCTCCTGCTTCATCGAGGTGTCCGACGACAGCCCGGCGGAGCCCGCGCCCCGCACGTCCGACACCTGGGACGACGAGAGCGGCCGCGGCCTGCGGCTCCTCGACACGGTCGCGCAGGCGTGGGGCGTCCGGCGCCGCGGCCGCTACGGCAAGACGGTGTGGGCGCTGGTACGGGGGTGAGCGCCCGGCCGTACCGGGACGGCACCGGCTCCTCTCAGGACGTGCGCGCCAGCTCCGGCCGCTTCAGGTAGTCCGTGAACCCGACGACGTTCCCCCACGCGTCGGCGATCTCCACGGTCCACCCGGTGGCCACGGAGAACGGCTCGGCAAGGAGCGGAATCCCGGCGGCCGCCAGGGCCCGCCCCTTCGCGCGGGCGTCGCGGACCTCCAGCCAGATGCGCGGGGAGGGCCACGGCGGCGTACGCGGCACGATGCCGTCCTCCACGCGCAGCAGCAGGCCCGGCGTCTCCTCGCCCACCTTCAGGATGGCGAGCCCGATCTCGTCGAGTCGGAACGCGACCGGGAACCCCGCCCGTTCGTAGAACCCGACGGCCTCGCCGAGGTCACCGACGGGGAACAGCACGTTGTCGAAGCCGAGCAGCGCCGCGGACGGGTCGTCGAGCAGTGCGGTGGACTGGTCAGCGGACAGGCCGACCGACTGGTTGTCTGACATTCCGTCAGGGTAGGTCGGCGGCCGCGAGGCGGGCGCAGGCGCGCCGACGACCGCGGGCCCCGCTCCTCGGAAGGAGCGGGGCCCGCGGACTCGTACGTACGGCGGGATCAGAAGCGACGCGTGATCAGCGCGCGCTTGACCTCCTGGATCGCCTTGGTGACCTCGATGCCACGCGGGCACGCGTCCGTGCAGTTGAACGTCGTGCGGCAACGCCACACGCCGTCCTTGTCGTTGAGGATCTCCAGGCGCTGCTCGCCCGCCTCGTCACGGCTGTCGAAGATGAAGCGGTGCGCGTTCACGATCGCGGCCGGGCCGAAGTACTGGCCGTCGTTCCAGAACACTGGGCACGACGACGTGCACGCGGCGCACAGGATGCACTTCGTGGTGTCGTCGAAGCGCTCGCGGTCCTCGGCGGACTGCAGACGCTCGCGCGTCGGCTCGTTGCCCGTCGTGACCAGGAACGGCATGACGTCGCGGTACGCCTGGAAGAACGGGTCCATGTCGACGACCAGGTCCTTCAGGACCGTCAGACCCTTGATGGGCTCGACCGTGATCGGCTTGCCCGGGTTGATGTCCTTGATCAGGGTCTTGCAGGCAAGGCGGTTCTTGCCGTTGATCCGCATGGCGTCCGAGCCGCAGATGCCGTGCGCGCAGGAACGACGGAACGTCAGGGTGCCGTCGAGGTCCCACTTGACCTTGTGGAGGGCGTCGAGGACACGCTCCTTCGGGTCGATCTCCAGCTGGAAGTCCTCCCACGTGGCGTCCGCGGAGACCTCGGGGTTGAAGCGGCGGACCCGCAGGGTGATCGTGATGTACGGGGAGTCGGCGAAGCCCGCCTCGGGCTTGGCGTCTTCCTTGTCGAGGGTCGGGGTAGCCATCAGTACTTACGCTCCATCGGCTGGTAGCGGGTCTGGACGACCGGCTTGTAGTCGAGACGGATCGTCTCCGTGCCGTCGTCGCCGACCTCGCGGTACGCCATGGTGTGGCGCATGAAGTTGACGTCGTCGCGGTTGGGGAAGTCCTCGCGGTAGTGACCGCCGCGCGACTCCTTGCGGGCGAGCGCGGACTGCGCCATGACCTCGGCCAGGTCGAGCAGGTTGCCCAGCTCGATGGCCTCGAGGAGGTCGGTGTTGAACCGCTTGCCCTTGTCCTGGATCGAGACGTTGAGGTAGCGCTCGCGGAGCTCCGCGATCTTCTCCACCGCCGTCTTGATCGTCTGCTCGGTGCGGAACACCATGACGTTGGCGTCCATGGTCTCCTGCAGCTCCTTGCGGAGCTCGGCGACCCGCTCGGTGCCCGTGGCGTCGCGCAGCCGCTCGACCTGGGCGACGACCAGCTCCTCCGGGTTCTCCGGGAGCTCGACGAAGTCGTTCTTCGCCGCGTACTCGGCGGCGGCGATGCCCGCGCGCTTGCCGAAGACGTTGATGTCCAGGAGGGAGTTGGTGCCGAGGCGGTTGGCGCCGTGCACCGACACGCAGGCGACCTCGCCGGCCGCGTACAGGCCCGGGACGACGGTGGTGTTGTCCGCGAGGACCTCGCCCTCGACGTTCGTCGGGATGCCGCCCATGGCGTAGTGCGCGGTCGGCTGGATCGGGATCGGGTCCGTGTAGGGCTCGATGCCGAGGTACGTGCGCGCGAACTCCGTGATGTCCGGGAGCTTGGCGTCCAGCTGCTCCGGCGGGAGGTGCGTGAGGTCGAGGTAGACGTGGTCGCCCTCGGGACCGCAGCCGCGGCCCTCACGGATCTCCGTGTAGATGGAGCGCGAGACGACGTCACGGGACGCGAGGTCCTTCATGACCGGCGCGTACTTCTCCATGAAGCGCTCGCCGTCCTTGTTGCGGAGGATGCCGCCCTCACCGCGGGCGCCCTCTGTGAGGAGGATGCCCATGCGCCAGATGCCGGTCGGGTGGAACTGGAAGAACTCCATGTCCTCCAGCGGAAGCCCGCGCCGGTAGCAGGCCGCCTGGCCGTCACCGGTGAGCGTGTGCGCGTTCGAGGTCACCTTGAAGAACTTGCCGGTGCCGCCGGACGCGTAGATCACGGACTTCGCCTGGAAGATGTGGATCTCGCCGGTCGCCAGCTCGTACGCGACGACGCCCGCGCTGCGCTTGACCCCGTCCACCTCGACGATGAGCTGGTCGAGGACGTAGAACTCGTTGAAGAACTCCACACCCTCCTTGACGCAGTTCTGGTAGAGGGTCTGGAGGATCATGTGGCCGGTGCGGTCCGCGGCGTAGCAGGACCGGCGCACGGCGGCCTCGCCGTGGTTGCGGGTGTGACCGCCGAAGCGGCGCTGGTCGATGGTGCCGTCCGGCGTGCGGTTGAACGGCAGGCCCATCTTCTCCAGGTCGAGGACCGCGTCGATGGCCTCCTTCGCGAGGATCTCGGCGGCGTCCTGGTCGACCAGGTAGTCACCGCCCTTGATCGTGTCGAAGGTGTGCCACTCCCAGTTGTCCTCCTCCACGTTGGCGAGCGCGGCGGCCATGCCGCCCTGCGCGGCGCCCGTGTGGGAACGCGTGGGGTAGAGCTTGGTGAGCACGGCGGTGCGGCTGCGCTTCGTCGCCTCGATGGCGGCGCGCATGCCGGCGCCGCCCGCGCCGACGATGACGGTGTCGTACTTGTGAATCTTCACGGAAGTCGCCTCGGCTTTAGCGGATGTTCGGGTCGAAGGTGAAGATCACCAGCGTGCCCAGAAGGATGGTGAACACCGTGGCGGTGTACAGCAGGCCCTTGAGCCACAGACGCGTGTTGGGGCGCTCCGCGTAGTCGTTGATGACCGTGCGCAGGCCGTTGGCGCCGTGCAGCATCGCGAGCCACAGCATCAGCAGGTCCCAGACCTGCCAGAACGGCGAGGCCCAGCGGCCGGCGACGAACGCGAAGCCGATCTTCGAGACACCGCCGTCGAGCACCAGCTGGATCAGCAGGTGGCCGAGGACGAGGACGACGAGGACGACACCGGACAGGCGCATGAACAGCCATGCGGCCATCTCGAAGTTGCCGCGGGTCGAGCGCGGGGTCTTGGAGGTGCGCTTGCGCGGCGCCTCGATGACCGGGGCCGGGTTGTCGGAGTCGTAGAGCGAGGCGCCCTCGACGGGGCCGACGCCCGGCGTACCGGACTTCTCAAGCGTGGTGTCAGCAGACATGTCTGGCGTCAGCTCCCGAAGACTTCGCGGACGGCGTGGCCGAGGACGGGGTAGAGCGCCCCGACCATCAGGACGACCCAGATGCCGACGACGGTCCAGAGCATCTGCTTCTGGTAGCGGGGACCCTTCGACCAGAAGTCGACGGCGATGACGCGCAGGCCGTTGAGCGCGTGGAAGAGGATGGCGGCGACCAGGCCGTACTCGAGGAGTCCGACGAGGGGTGTCTTGTAGGTGCTGACGACATCGTCGTACGCCTCCGGGGAGACGCGGACGAGAGCGGTGTCCAGCACATGCACGAACAGGAAGAAGAAGATGAGGACGCCGGTGACTCGGTGAGCCACCCAGGACCACATTCCTTCCCGGCCGCGGTACAGCGTTCCAGCCGGCACGGCAGAACCCTCCGGGAGCGGGGATTGGGGCCAGCCGGCTTGGGTGGTCGGACGGGCCCGGCCGGGTACGGTCCACCGGCCGCTCGTCATCGTATCGACGAGTTGTCGGTGTCCCTGCCCCGGGTCCGCAGGTGTGATCAAACAGGCAATCAAACAGGCACGTACGGGCTATCGGGACGCGATTGCGGGCGACTCTCCCCTGCGGCGTGTCCCGCCGCACGTCCGCCGCTGTTTCCGGTGGCCTGACACAGGGTGAGCCGGGCGAGGCGGCCCCGGGCGAGGCGGCGCAGTTCCTCGGCCGAGACGGCGCGTTCGTCCTCGGGATCGTTGCCGAGGCGTGACCGGATGCCGGAGAGCAGCTGGTCGAGGGCCTCGTCCGGCGCGACGTCGTCGAGGCAGATCACGAACGTGTGCCCGAAGCGGCTCTCGTACACGGCGTGGGCGGCGCTCAGGGCCGTCCGGGCGGCGGTGCGGGTGGCGTGCGAGGCGCTCTGCCGCGGCACCACGGGATCAAGGGGCTCGCAGGCCAGCGCCTCGATCAGATCGCCGGGCGACAGGTCGTACACCGCCTCGTCGGACGCCGCGAGCAGCGCGTCGAGGTCGGGGTAGGGGCGGTGGGCCGCGACGCGGCGGGCCCAGCGTCGGCTGCCGCAGCAGGTGAGCAGGGAGGCTTCGGCCGCCTCCGGCGTGGCGGCGTTCAGCTGGTGCGGCACGGGGGTGGCGCGGCCGACGGGACGAGGGGAACGGTGCGGGGACAGCGTGCGCTCCTGGACAGGGGGCGGCTGGGACGGGGCACAGCGTGTGGGGGTGGCGCAACGCTATCGAGACGCGCTGGAAGCCGGACGACGGCTGAGCGAATTTCACTCGAATGGGAGAGTTTGGCCGCCTTCTGTGGACGCGCCGCCTCCGCTTGCCCGTCGTAGCGTGGCGGCATGGCTCTGATTCTCGCTCCGGATTCGACGTCAGCCACGACGCGCCCCGCGATACGGGACGAGCGGTGAAGCGCGGCCCCGTGGCCGCCGCGGGCGGCGTCGCCGTCGCGGGGGCCGCGGTCCTCGCCGTGGGGCTCTGGCCGGGCGGCGACGGCGGCGGCGCCGCGAAGGCGACGCCCTCGGACGCGCCGTCCGCACCGCCCTCGGCGAGCCCCACCAAGAGCTACGCGCTCTCGAAGGCCCCGGCCACCATCCCCGCCGTGCGCGAGCACACAGCGGCCCGAGGCCCCGGCTGGCGCCCGGCGGAGGGAAAGGGGCGCGTCGTCGTCCGCGACGACGGCCTGGCGGACGAGGCGAAGCTGCTCGCCGGGGAGCTGAAGCTGACGTACGGGGGAGACGCCCGCCCCCGCAAGGGCGATGTGGAGCTGGCGCTCACGGACGAGAAGGACGGCGGCGCGGAGTCGTACCGCCTGACCGTGAAGGGCGAGCGGGTACGCATAGCCGCACCCGCCCAGGCGGGCGTCTTCTACGGGACCCGCACCCTCAAACAGGAGGTGAGCGGCGGCAGGACCGCTCCCGAGGGCGAGGTGCGGGACCGCCCGGCCAAGCCGCAGCGCGGATTCATGCTCGACATCGCCCGCAAGCACTTCGACGCGAAGTGGATAGAAGACCGCATACGCGACCTGGGCGACCTCAAGTACAACCAGCTCGGCTTGCACTTCTCCGACGACCAGGCCTTCCGCATCGCGTCGGACTCGCACCCCGAGATCGTCTCCTCCGACCACCTCACCAAGGACCAGGTCCGCTCCATCGTGAAGCTGGCGGAGAGCCGGCACATCACCGTCGTGCCCGAGATCGACTCGCCCGGCCACCTCGGCGCGGTCATCGAGCAGCACCCGTCGCTCCAGCTCCGCGACGCCCGCGGCGTCGCCACGCACGGCGCCGTCGACATCTCGAAGCCCGAGGCGGCCGCGCTCGTCGACGACCTGCTCAAGGAGTACGCCGAGCTGTTCCCGGGCGGCTTCTGGCACCTCGGCGCCGACGAGTACCAGGCCCTCACCGTCAAGAACCCCGAGTCCTCCTACCCGCAGCTGGCCGCCGCCGCCCGCGAGCGCTACGGCGCCGACGGCCGCGTCCAGGACCTGGCGACGGGCTGGCTCAACGACCGGGCCTCCACCGTGCGGCCGTTCGACAAGAAGCTGAAGGCCTGGAACGACGGGTTCTTCCGGGGCGGGAGCGCGGACGCGGCCGACGACCTGGAGGTCGCCTACTGGACGGGCAAGGAGATCGGCGCCCGCGACCCCGTCGAGTACCTGAAGGCCGGCCGCAAGCTCACCAACTACAACGACGAGTACCTCTACTACGTCCTCGGCCAGCCCAACGACTTCCGCTACCCGACCGGTCGGCGGATCTACGAGAGCTGGACCCCGCTGGTCGTCCGCGGCACGAAGCCGGTGAGCGAGCGGTACGACGACCAGATCCTCGGCGGCACCTTCGCGGTCTGGGGCGACCTCGCCGGGGCGCAGAACCAGGAGCAGGTGGCCGCGGGCATCCGGATGCCGCTGCGGGCCACCGCCCAGAAGCTCTGGGACCCCGGAAAGCCCGCCCTGGCCTGGAACGACTTCGTGAAACTCGCTGATACCGTCCGGTAGCCGCCGACGGCGCCCTGGGGAGGGACGCGGGCGGCTCCGTACGCTCGTGAACCGCCCGTGGGGGGTCGCTCGACCATGCTGTCCCAGGAACATCCGCCGTACCACCCCGTCCGGGGCGGGCCACCCGCCCGGCTGCGCTCGCCCATCGGCCTCAGCCGGGCGGTCATGGCGCTGCTCGCTGTCGTCATCGCCGCGGACCTCTACTCGCTGTGGGCGGGCACCGTCATGAGGGAGGTGATGGCGGACCTGCTCGCGGGGGACTTCGGGGCCGGTGTGGAGCGGGACGCCGAACGCGCCGACACGCTGTACGCCGCCTCCGGGTTCCTGCAGACCGGGGCGCTGCTCGCGACCTGCGTCGTCTTCCTCGTCTGGTTCCACCGGGTGCGGGTGAACGCCGAGGTGTTCGCGCCGCACCTGCACCGCAAGGCGCGCGGCTGGACCGTGTGGGGCTGGTTCGTGCCCGTCGTGAACCTCTGGTTCCCGCGCCGGGTCGCCCTCGACATCTGGGACGCGAGCGGTGACCCGGCGTCGGCGGCGAGCGCCCCGCACCGGCTCCTGAACACCTGGTGGACGCTGTGGGTGGGGAACCTCCTCGCCGGGCGCTGGTCCACCCAGTCGTACTGGCGGGCCGAGGAGCCCGACGAGATCAAGGCGGCCGTCGGCAACCTCATGTTCTCCGACGTGCTCGACATCGTCTCGGCCGTCCTCGCCCTGCTCGTCGTGCACCGCCTCACGCGCCTGCAGGACCACCGGGCCCGGTCCGGTCCGCCGCAGGTCCAGCCGCTGCCGGGGCCGCTCGCCGCCCCCTGAATTCGTCCTTTTGGTGGCGAACCCACCGACGCCTGTGGTGTATTCGGCCCGGGAGCACGGCAGGAGCACGACGGGGAGTGGGGCATGGGCTACTGGGGGTACTACGTCGTCGGCAGGAGCGAGCGGCCGCTCGCCGAGCTCGCGGCGGTGGCGGGCGTACGGGACGAACTGAGCCTCCTGGACCGGCGGCCCGACGGCTGGCAGGTGTGGGAGGTGCCAGGCGGCGACGGCACGCACGACGTGGGGAACATGAACGCGCTCGCCCGGGAGACGGACGCGCCCGCGCTCTTCGGCTACGTGATGGACAGCGACTGCGTGGTCGTCGAGGCGGCGTCCCCCAGGAGCGGGGCGTGGACCACCTGCCTGGCGCGGGGCGCGATGGCCAAGTACCTCGGCGACGCCGAACCGACCGTGGAGGACTACTTCCTGGAGCCGCGCGACGCCGCGCAGCGGGCGGTGGCCTGGGCGGCCGAGTCGGGCCGGACGGTGTCGTCGGGGCCGCTGCTGGACGTGCTGAAGGCGGACGCCGAACCCTCCGCGGAGGAGCTCTTCTTCCGGCTCCTCGACCGCCTCGGAGTGGTCCCGCAGTGACGTTCCGGGGCCGGTGCACGCAGTAAGGGGCAGTGCAGGGTCCGGAACGGGGAGACGTACAGCATGAGCCTGGTGGAGCTGATCGCGCAGGCCGACGAGGGAGGCCTGGCGGCGAGCGGGCTGGCCTGCCTCGACCGGTGTGTCCCGGTGCTCGGCGGCGACGACGACCTGCTTCGCCCGCTCTGGGCGAGGCTCGCGGAGGGCGGGGACTGGGACGGGCCGCTGGCCGCGGCGCGCGCGTCGCTCGACAGGGCCGCGGGGGAGTCCGCGGCGGGGGAGTCCGCCCGGCCGGACCGCGCGGCTTCCGGTGAGGCGGCGGCGCTCGCCCGGCGGATGCTCGACGCGGCCCCGGGGGCGTATGCGGGCGCCGAGGTGCGGGAGTGGGCGGACGGCTGCTCGGTCGCCGCGCTCCAGGTCCACCGGCTCCTGGACACCACGCCCACCGGCGGCGGCCACTCGGTGGCGGCGCGCCGCGAGGGCCGCACGGACGGCAAGACGCGGCTGGTCGCGGCGGAACTCCGGCGCCAGGTACGGATCCTGGAGCTGCTCTCCGACAAGGCCGCAGGCCCGGCGGGCGGCCTGCGGCAGGCCCTGGACGTCTCGACGGAGGGCCGCCGGGTGCTGCGGGCGGTGGTGTCGCGGCGGGCGCGGGGACGGGCCTGACGGAGCGGGTGGTCCTACTCGTTGAACCACTTGGACGTGACAGTGGCGCCGCCGCCCGCCTGCCCCTCCCCCGACGCCGGACGGCGCACTCTCGCCAAACGGGCGCCCCCTCGTTAACCTGACGAGCCATCATCCGGCGACCCCTGCCGCCACGTCCACGGAGGGCCCGTGCCAGATGAACTCGGATTCGACGAGCTGCTGGACGACGGCGGCCTGATAGCCAGGCTGCTCGGGAGGACCGCGGCCGGGCGCAGACGGGACCTGCTCTACGGGCCCGACCTCCCCGTGGTGCTGCTCGTCGGCGGGCCCGGCACCGGCAAGGGGCGCCTGCTGCGGTGTGTGCGGCGGCACTTCGGGCCGCGCGTGCCCGTCGCGTACGTCGACTGCGCCCTCACCGACTGCCGTGAGCAGGCCGAGGAGCGGCCCGGCAGCCGCTCGGAAGTGACCGAGGTGCTCCGCAAGGTCGCGCTGCAGTACGGCGACTGGGGCGGCGACGGCGGCGGGATCGCCGTGCCGCGGCTGTACGCCGGGCTCGCGGCCGTGGCGGCGAGCGACCGCCTCGCCCGGGCGGCGCCGCTGGTCGACGAGGTGGGCCGCCTCGAAGGCATCCTGCCGCCGGGCTCCTTCTGGCGCGGAGTGCTGAAGGGGACGGCGCGGAACTACGTGGGGTACCTGACGGGGCTCGTCACGAGTCCGCTGGTCGGGCCCTTCCTCAACGCGCTGCTCGACGGGCTGTTCGCCCGCGCGTCGGCCGAGGGCCGGGCCGCCCTCACCGCCTGCTACGGCGAGTACCCCGGCGCGGGCGGCCACCCGCTGTCCGGACTGCGCGCGCTCGGCGAGGACTTCCAGCAGGGCGGGGAGGCGCGGCGGATCGCCGAGGGCTTCCTCTTCCGGGCGCTGCGGCAGGACGTCGACGCCGCCTACCAGTCCGTACGCGGGCGCATGACGCGGGTGGGACGGCCCGCCCTGCTCCTCGACCACGCCGACAACGCCCTCGGCAGGCGGCTCCTGAAGCCCGCCCTCGAGGACCGGGAGCGGGGGCACCACGACCGCCTCGTCGTGTTCGCGACCGCCCGCCGCGAGGACGGCGGCCGGTTCCTGCACCGGGCGGGCAACAGCCGGGACGAGACCGTGAGTTGGCGTCCGCGTACGGGGACGCTGCCCGAGTGGAGCCGTCCGGCGGGCGGCGTGCCCGACCACGCGCCCCTGTGGCGCGGCGTCCTCCTCGTCCGCATGCCCGCCCTCACCCGCGACCGGCAGAAGGACGAGCTCAGCCGGTTGCGCGGCGGCCACGAGCAGCCCGACAACGCCGTACGGCTCCGTATCCACAGCGGTGTGCACCGGCTGAGCGGCGGACGTCCGCTGTTCGTGACCCGGCTCGGCCAGGCGACCGCCACGGCAGTGTTCCCGAACCCCGAGGAGTGCGATGACTGGGCGATCCTGGACGCCCGGGTGCCCGCGGGCGAGGACGACCTGGGGCGCCCCGTCGCCGACCGCCCGGTGGCCGACGTACTCGTCGACGAACTCGTCGTCCGCCAGCGCCCCGAGGAGCTTCCGCCCGAACACCGCGGCCACTGGCTCGACCTGCTCACGCACCTCTCGGTCGCGCACGACGTGGAGTGCGCCCAGACCCTGATGCGCGCGGTGCAGGAAGGGCGCACCGAGCAGCTGAACGCCTACCGGATCGCCGAGCTCCTGGAGGACACCGGCTGGCCCCGCTGCCCCCGGCACTTCATCGGCGACCTCGGCCTGCGCCGCCTGCTGACGCGCAGGCTGTACCGGCTGCGCGAGGGGGGCGCCGCCTGGCACGCGGACCACGCGCTGCTGCAGGGCCACTACCGCGACCTCGGCGACCGCCACCCCGACGCCCTGTTCGTCACCGCGGGGGCGCACCGCACCCACCACCTCCTCGCCTCCGACGGCGCCGACCTCGTCACCCGCTACCTGGCCGAGACGTTCCGCACCCGCCCCATCGCCGACTGGTGCGAGGAGCTGCTCGCCGTCGCGGACGCCGCGCTGATCGGCGCGGCCGACGACCGGTACGCCCGCGCCCTCGGCGAGACCCAGGTGCGCGGCGACACCCTGCGGCGCAGGATCGACCGGCTGCTGCACGCCGTGTGGCTCACCGAGGACCGGACCCAGCCGCTGGACGAGACCGTGCCCGGGGTGCTGCGCGGGCCCCTGCGCGAGCTCAGCGAGGAGCTGGCGCGCACCGCCGACGAGGCGGTGCGCGACCAGGGGCCGGAGGGCGCCGACGTGGCCAGGGCCGCGGACGGGGCCGCGCTGCTCATCCGGATGGCCCGCGACTGGGGCGACCGGGCCGAGGACAAACAGCCGCTGCAGCGGTGCGTGTGCACGGAACACATCGGGTTCGGCTGACCGGGCCGGCCAACTGGGGCAGGACCAAGGGGAGGACAGCGGTGAGACCGCTCGGGAACTGGCTGTACAACACGTTCTTGGCCAACTGGATGCGCAGGATCCTCACACTGCTCGGGCTCGCGGCCGCGGGCGTGCTCCTGTACGTGTTCCTGCCCCCGATCGGCGAACCGGAGAGCTGCGCCACCGGCGTCGAGAAGCACGGCGGCGAGTGCATCGGCGTCAACGGCACCGGGTACGCCTTCGGCACGCCGGAGATCGACAAGGTGGCCCGCGCCATCGCCAAGGAGAACGAGGAGTTCGTCGGCGACAAGCCGCACGTCACCGTCGCCCTGATGCTGCCGCTCCAGCCCGACATCGCCGCCGAGCGCAAACAGCTCCGCAGCGAGGTGCAGGGCGCCTACCTCGCCCAGTACCGGGCCAACCGCGAGGAGAACACCCCGCTGCTGCGCCTCGTCCTCGCCAACCCCGGCGACGCGTACGGCCAACAGAAGCGCGTCGTCGACCAGTTGGCGGGCATGACGGACCGCGAGCACGGCAGCCTGCGCGCCGTCACGGGCTTCAACCTCAGCCTGGACGCCACCGAGAAGGCCATCGCGCGGCTCACCCGCGAACTGCACATCCCCGTCCTGGCCAGTCGGGTCAGCGCGGACGGGCTCGCCAACCCGGAGAAGAGCTCCGGCAAGGACCCCTATCCGGGCCTCGCCCGGATCATCCCGACCAACCGCCAGCAGGCCGACGCGCTGGCCAGCTTCCACGGCAGGCTCAAGGACGAGGAGACCGTCCTGGTGCGGGACAGGCGGCCGCACGACATCTACAACAACTCGCTGGCCCAGGCGTTCAGCCGTGACGAGAGCGGCCCGCCGGGACCCAAGGACCAGACGTTCGACTCGCCCTCGATCACCGACCCGGGGGACACGGGCAACGACTTCACCCTCATCGCCCAGAACATCTGCCAGTCCACGGCGCGGTACGTCTACTTCGCGGGCCGCCCCGTCCACCTGCGGCTCTTCGCGCTGAAGCTGGCCGACGTGCAGTGCAAGGGGAAGAAGTACACGATCGTCAGCGGCTCGGGCGCGGCGACGCTCGACCGCTACATGAAGGGCGACGACTGGGCGCGGCTGCGCGGCGGCGGCACGGAACCCGTTGTCAAGGTGCAGTACGCGGCGCCCGGCCACCCCGCCGCCTGGAGCGAGCAGCTGAGCGGCAAGGGCGGTGGCAAGGGCGGCGGCCCGGCCTACTTCACCGAGCCGAAGGCGGAGCTGGACACGCTGCGCTCACTCATCGGCAAGGGCAGCGCCGGGGACATCGGGCCGACGGGCCTGGACGACTCCCGCACGATGCTGCTGTACGACGGCACGCGGACCATAGCCAAGGCCGTGCTGCTCGCCAACGCCCAGACCTCGGGCACGGTGCCGCCCCTGAAGCGGGTCTCCGACATGTGGCAGCGCATCGAGGCGGTCAACCGGGTGCGCGGGACCAGCGGCTGGATCTGTCTGACCAACGCGGGCAACGCCTACGACAAACCGGTCGCCGTCGTCGAACTGGACCCGCGCACCGAGGCGTTGGAGTTCGTCGGCATCGGCTGGCCCGAGGGCAGGCACCAGCCCGACGAGTGCCGGGTGCCCAGCGACACCGGCTGAAACCGGGCGCGCCGCTCCCCGTCGCGGGGGGAGTGGCGCGCCCGCCGTCACGGCGTCAGGATCTGGCCCAGACGGGCGCCCGCCGGGGTACCGAGGAGCGTGCGCCCGTAGTAGACGCCGCTCGCGCCCGGCACGCCCGAACTGCCCGCGTCCAGCTGGAGGATCGTGCCGTCGCCCGCGTCCTCGCCCTCGACGCCGATGGCGAGGTCCGCGCGGCCGGAGCCGGACAGGTCCGCCAGGGTGACCGAGGAGCCGAGGCGGTCGCCGGACTCCGTGGAGCCGGGGACGTCGGGCTCGTCCTGCGAGAAGGCCTTCGCGCCCGTGCCGGTGAGGCCGGCCGAAGAGCCCTTCAGGAGGAGCGAGGTGCCCGCGTCCTTGCGGTTCTTGTCGGCGCGGGTGATGTCCTCGTCGGGGGCGCCCGCGAGGACGTCCGCGTAGCCGTCGAGGTCGTAGTCGCCCGCCGCGACCGACCAGCCCATCGCGTCGCCCGCCTCGGCGGCGCCGGGAACGCCGGACGTCGCCTGGTGGACCGTCTTCATGCCGGTCGTGGTGAACCCCGTCGAGGTGCCCGAGACCACCGTGACCTGGCCGCCCGCGTGGGCGCCCGACTCGGAGGTGTACGGCTGGCCGATGACCAGGTCGTCGTAGCCGTTGCCGTTGACGTCGCCCACGGCGACGGACCGGCCGCCGGGGACGGACAGGACGCCGACCCGGCTCAGCCCGGAGCGGCCGCCGCGGAACCAGGCGACCTTGCCCTTGCCCGCCTGGTCGCGGTAGGTGAGCGCCACGTCCGCGTAGCCGTCGCGGTTGAAGTCGCCGGAGGCGGCGTCGGGATACGCGATGGCGGTGTCGCCCGAGGTGAGGCTGCCGCCCGACTCGTGCTCCGGGTCGAGCCGCGCGGCCCACGAGCCGCCCGTGCCCGTCGCCACGGCGAAGACGTCCGCCTTGCCGTCGGCGTTGAAGTCACCGGAGGCGACCGCGGAGCCGAACCTGGCGCCGGGGTAGTGGAAGTCGGGCGAGAGCTGCATGTCCGTGCCGGACGTGAACTTCGGGCCGTACAGCATCGTGACCGCGCCGCGGTCGGCGTGGCCCGAGGTGTCGTCCTCGCCGGGCGCGCCGATGACGAGGTCCGCGTGGCCGTCGGCGTTCAGGTCGCCCCACGCCGTGGCCGCGCCCCAGCTGTCGCCCGTCTCCGACGTGCCGGGGACGCCGGGGCTCGCCTGGGTGAGGGAGACGCGGGAGGCGCCCACAGGCCCGTCGAGGCCGCCGGGCACGACGGTGACGCGGCCACGGCTCGACGACGCCTTCGGGGTGGCCGCGATCAGGTCCGTGATGCCGTCGCCGTTGTAGTCGGCCGTGGGGATCGCGGAGTTCCGGCCGGCGGTGCCCGCGTAGCGGCGGATCTCGCCGAGCTCGGCGTGGAGGTTCTTGCCCGGGCAGCGGGTGGTGGAGCCGTCGCGGTGGCCGGAGACGGTCCGCAGCGAGGCCTGCTCGCCCTTCTTCCACACGCCGGTGTCGTCGTCGGCGGTCAGCGTGACCTTGCCGGCCGGGTCCCCGCCGTACTGGCCGAGCTTCCAGGCCGCCACGCGCGCCACCGACTCCAGGGCGGCGCGGGTCGGCCTGCCCGCGGGCCTGTCCGCCGCCGGGTCGCCCTCGAAGTCGCCGAGGACGGCGATGCCCGTGGAGTCGCCGTCGAAGCCGTGGGTGTGCTCGCCGCGCACGGGCAGGTCGCTGCCGCCGCCGCGGCCCTCGAATATCCGGCCGCACTTGTCCACGAGGAAGTTGTAGCCGAGGTCGTTCCGGCCCTCGGTCCGCACGTCGTACGTCAGGAGGCCGCGGACCAGCGCCGCCGACTGGGCGCAGCTGTAGTCGTTCGTGCCGGTCGTGTGGTGGACGAAGACCGCCTTGACCTTGTCGAGGTACTCCGGCGGGTCCTCGACGAGGGACTCGTCGGCGCCCCAGGTGGCACGGTCGATCACGGGCGGCCGGGTGACGGTGGACGACGGGGGCGTCGGTCTGGCCGGGGCGGTGCCCGGGGCCGCGGGGGCCTCGTCGAGGGTGAACGCCGCGGGGGACACGTCCGTGCCCGCGCGGCGGCCGAGCGAGGGGTCGCGCGCCTCCTGGGCCGTCACGCCCGGGTCCACGAGGTTGACCTCAAGTCCCTTGGGTAGAGCGGTGGTCGACGTGCCGTCCGCCGCGGTGACGCGGACCTCCACGCCGTCCGAAGGGCCGACCCAGAGCGGATCGGACGCGGCCCGCGTGCCCGCCTCCGCCTTCTTCGCGGGGTCCGCCCGAAGGCCCAGGGAGCGCCAGCCGGTCCAGCTGCCGGAGCCGAGGGCGCGCGTGCGGACCTGGGCGGTGCCGTCGAGCTCCGTGGTGGCGCCGCTCCACGAGACGCCGAGGAGCGAGAACTGCCCGGTCGACGTGCGGGAGAGGCCCCGCTTCGTCGCGCCGTCGCCCCGGAGCGCCAGATCGTGCACGCTCGCGGGCCGCTTCGCGCGCGGGTCGGCGCCGGGGCCCTCCCCGTCGGCGGGCTCGGCCATGGCGTACGTCACCGCTCCGGCGCCGCCCAGCACGACGGCCCCGATCGTCAGCCACGCCCTGCGCCGCAGACTCAGCGGCCTGTACGCATGCGTGGTACGCGCCTTTTCACGCGGTTTGCGCGGCGTCAATTGCCCCACTCCTCAGCGAATCACAGGTGAACTCAGCGAGTTCGTACGACTGATCGACGTGGCAAAGGGTTGTAGCGGGGCGGGCGATTTGTCGCGTGATGTATCCCGCACCCGTCCGGCGTGACGCCCGGGCGGGCCGGTGCGCTGGGTCATGTGACAGTTGTGCGGTTGTCGTGGGCGTCGGGGACGCGAGTGGGGATACGGGTGGCGCACCACCGCCGGGGAGACGACCGGTGTCCTGCAGATGGACCGCGACGGCACGGAGCTCGCGCGCGGCAAGTATCTGAGGCTCCCGGCCGCCTCCGGCGCCGCCGACCCCGTGAGGGGCTGCGACCTGGCGGCTCCGACCAGGTCGATGCCCGCCGAGCCGAAGGCGGACGAGACCTTCAAGGCCCTTGCCCGGACGAAGCAAAACGCCCGGGCGCGGTACGGACGGCCGCTCACCGCGGGCTGCGGAGGCTGGGGGAGCGGATGGGGCGCGACGGTTCGTGGTGATCAGCGTGTACCGAGGAACCGGCCGGGGCCGCCACCCCCCACAGGAGAGGCCCCGGCCGGCACACGGTACGAACCGCGTGCGGTCCGTACTTCCTTCAGCGCCGCGCGTGCGTTTTGTGTCACACCGCGTTCTGTCACCCGCTAGTTGCACGTTGTACAAACATGGACGTAGGCCCGTTCCAGCCCGTAGCGTGCTGCTTCGCGCCGGGGCCGGGCGCAGATCTCCGAGTGTCAGGATTGAGAGAGTGCTGGGGGACGACGCGGAGCTGACCGCCGCGGTGCTTGCGGCGCAGGACGGGGACGAAGCTGCCTTCCGGACTGTGTACCGCTCCGTGCACCCACGGCTGCTGGGATACGTACGCACGCTCGTCGGCGATCCGGATGCCGAGGACGTGGCCTCCGAGGCGTGGCTGCAGATAGCGCGCGATCTGGAGCGGTTCAGCGGTGACGCGGACCGGTTCAGGGGCTGGGCGGCGCGCGTCGCGCGCAACCGCGCCCTCGACCACCTGCGCATGCGCGGCCGGCGCCCCGCCGTGGGCGGCGACGAGTCGGAGCTGACCGGGAAGCCGGGCGACGCGGACACCGCCACGGAGGCGATGGAGTCCCTCGCCACCGGCGAGGCCCTCGCCCTGATAGCCAGGCTCCCGCAGGACCAGGCGGAGGCCGTCGTGCTCCGCGTCGTCGTCGGGCTCGACGCGAAGAGCGCCGCCCAGACCCTCGGCAAGCGCCCCGGAGCCGTCCGTACGGCGGCCCACCGCGGCCTGAAGCGGCTCGCCGAGCTGCTCGGCTCGGAGGGCGCGGACCCCAGGGACGCGCTCGACGCCGTACCCCCTCAGAGAGAACCGCGCGGGTGCGCGGTGACGTCCGGCGGTGTGACGCATTCGCGTACGCGGACGCAGAAGGACATGTGATGGCCGACGAGCAGCACAAGTGGCTGGACCGCGACGCGGCGGAACGTTTGCTGCGCGGCGAGCCCCTCGAAGGCATCGACTCCGCCGCACGCGCGCAGGCCGACCGGCTCGCCCGGGCCCTGGCCGCGCTGGCCGCGCAGGACGGCGGCCTGCCCGCCGAAGCCGACGCCGACGCCGTGTCCGAGGACGCCGCCGCGGCCGAGTGCACCCCCGCAGCCACCGGCCGCAGACCCGCCCCGCTCCCGATCCCCGGTGAACTCCCGGGCGAGGCCGCCGCGTTGGCCGCGTTCCGGGCCGCCCGGGCGGAGCTCCCGCAGGGCGCGGGAAGCCGTTCGATGACCGCGCCCTACGCGAGCGACGCCCATCGCGAGGCGGCGGGCGAGACCGTACGCCTCGGCCGGGCCGGAAACCGTCCAGGGCCCAGCCGCTGGGGCCGACCGGTCCGCTTCGGCATCGCCGCCGCCCTCTCCGCCTGCATGATCGGCGGGGTCGCTGTGGCCGCGGGGACGGGCGTGCTGCCCTCGCCGTTCGGCACGCACGCCGACCCCGACCCCGGCCCCGCCGTCTCCGCCACGTCCGCCGCCACCCCGGAGGAGCCCTCGGCGGCCCCGTCGGACGACGAGCGCGAGCCGTCCGAGGACCTCGCCCCTGACGAGAGCACGGCGCCCGACGACGAGCCGACGCGAGAGCCGCGGGACAGCCCGCCGCCGGAGGCCGAGGCGGACGACGATCCCACCGACACCCCGCGGCAGCCGGACAGCGCCGCCCCGCCGCACCGCGACGAGGCCAAGGGCTGGTACCGCAAGGCGGTGGCCGCCTGCCGCGCCTACCGCAGCGGTGAGCTGGACGGCGACAAGCGGCGCCGCCTGGAGGAGGCGGCCAAGGGTCCGGCCCGCGTGGAGGAGTTCTGCGGCCGGCTCCTCGGCGACCGTCCGGGCGGCGGTCACCAGGGCGGCGGCGGTCACGGTGGCGGTGGCGACCACGGCGACGGCGAGGGCGGCGAGGAGGACGGCGGCTCGGGCGGTGACGGCGGTGGCGCCCCCGGGCCCCCCATGTCCTCCCCGTCCGTACCGCGGACGACCCCCACGGCCCCCACGGGTTCGTACAGCCCCCTCCCGCACCTGCCGTGACGGGCGCCCGAACCGGGGTGTGACGTTTTCAGCGGCGGTGACGCAGTAAGAAGTGAGCCGACTGGTCATCGGCCCACGCACGAGCCGGGGGTTCCCCCCGTACCTTCGGCTCCGTGCCCTCGGCGTGGGCGGGATACGTTCCCCCGATCCCGCCCACGCCGCTTTTCACCGGAGCCCGGCATCAGGTCGCACCCGGTCACTTGTAGATGACCACGCGGTCGCCGCTCCGCACCTGGGCGAACAGGCTCGCGATCTTCTTCTCGTCCCGCACGTTCACGCAGCCGTGCGACGCGCCGGAGTAGCCGCGCGCCGCGAAGTCCGACGAGTAGTGCACGGCCTGGCCGCCGCTGAAGAACATGGCGTACGGCATGGCGGTGTCGTAGAGCGTCGAGACGTGGTGCCGGGACTTCCAGTAGACGGTGAAGGCGCCTTCGCGGGTCGGGGTGTACTGCGAGCCGAACCGCACGTCCATCGTCGAAACGGCCTTGCCGTCGATCATCCAGGTCAGCGTGCGGGTGCTCTTGGCGATGCACAGGACCCGCCCGGTCAGGCAGCGCTCGTCCGGCGCGGCGGCGGGCATGCCCCCGCCCGCGTACAGCTCGTACCGCGTCGGCTCGCGCGTCATGTCGACCAGTCTGCGCAGCGTGACGGTGTCCGTCTCGCCGGTGCGGGGCAGGCCGCGCTTGGCCTGGAAGCCCGCCACGGCCCTGGCGGTGGCCTCGCCGTACGTCCCCGTGGGGGCGCCGAGGAACCAGGCGACCTGCCGCAGCCTGGCCTGCAGCTCCCGCACCTGGCCGCCGTGGTCGCCCTGCCGCATGAGCGTCATGGCGCGGGGCGGTGGCGGGGAGGCCGTCGCGGCGGATGGGGGAGCGGCGGGCGAGGGGGTGGCGGGCGAGGCGGGGGTCCTGGCAGGGGGTGCGGCCGGAGCCCGCGTCGGTGGCCGGGTGGCCGCCGTGCCCCGTTTGCCGTCCCCGCCGGACGGCCCCGCGTCCGTGTCGACCGCGACCGCCTTGCACCCCGCGGCCAGGACCAGCACCGCCACGGCCCCTGCCGATATCGCGCCCCTGCCCATCACGCCCCCGGTACTCATGGATCGGTGCTCACGGACAACACTTCCCACAACACTTCCCCTAGTGTTTCCCGGTTTGCCGCGAGTGACGCGTCCCGGGTGCGGGCGCAAGCTGGACGCATGACACACGAGTCGGAATCAGGACTGCCCATCGAACCCGTGTACGGCCCCGACGCGCTGGCGGGCTGGGACCCGGCGGAGAAGCTCGGCGCCCCCGGCGCGTACCCCTTCACGCGCGGCGTCTACCCGACGATGTACACCGGCCGCCCCTGGACGATGCGGCAGTACGCCGGGTTCGGCACCGCCACCGAGTCCAACGCCCGCTACCGCCAGCTCATCGAGCACGGCACCACCGGCCTGTCCGTCGCCTTCGACCTGCCCACCCAGATGGGCCACGACTCCGACGCACCGATCGCGAGTGGCGAGGTCGGCAAGGTGGGCGTCGCCGTCGACTCGATCGACGACATGCGGGTCCTGTTCGACGGCATCCCGCTGGACAAGGTCTCCACGTCGATGACGATCAACGCGCCCGCCGCGCTGCTGCTGCTCCTCTACCAACTGGTCGCCGAGGAGCAGGGCGTCGCCGCCGGGCAGCTGACCGGCACGATCCAGAACGACGTGCTCAAGGAGTACATCGCACGCGGCACGTACATCTTCCCGCCCCAGCCGTCCCTGCGCCTGGTCGCGGACACCTTCCAGTACTGCCGGGCCGAGATCCCCCGCTGGAACACCATCTCGATCTCCGGCTACCACATGGCGGAGGCGGGTGCCTCGCCCGCGCAGGAGATCGCCTTCACGCTGGCCGACGGCATCGAGTACGTCCGTACGGCGGTCGCGGCGGGCATGGACGTGGACGACTTCGCGCCGCGCCTTTCCTTCTTCTTCGTGGCGCGCACGACCATCCTGGAAGAGGTCGCCAAGTTCCGTGCGGCCAGGCGGATCTGGGCCCGGGTGATGCGCGAGGAGTTCGGCGCGCGCGACCCCAAGTCCCTGATGCTGCGCTTCCACACGCAGACGGCGGGCGTCCAGCTCACCGCGCAGCAGCCCGAGGTGAACCTCGTCCGGGTGGCCGTGCAGGGCCTCGGCGCGGTGCTCGGCGGCACGCAGTCGCTGCACACCAACTCCTTCGACGAGGCCATCGCGCTGCCCACCGCCACGTCGGCCCGCCTGGCCCTGCGCACCCAGCAGGTCCTCGCGTACGAGACGGACGTGACGGCGACCGTGGACCCCTTCGCCGGGTCCTACGTCGTGGAGCGCATGACGGACGACGTGGAGGGCGCGGCCCTCGACCTGATGCGCCGGGTCGAGGACCTGGGCGGCGCGGTGCACGCCATCGAACAGGGCTTCCAGAAAGGCGAGATCGAGCGCAACGCCTACCGCATCGCGCAGGAGACGGACAGCGGCGAGCGCGTGGTGGTCGGCGTCAACCGCTTCCGGCTCGACGAGGAGGAGCCGTACGAGCCCCTGCGCGTCGACCCGGCCATCGAGGCCCAGCAGGCGGCCCGCCTCACCCGCCTCCGCGCGGAACGGGACCAGCGGGCGGTCGACGCGTCCCTCACGGCCCTGCGCGAGGCGGCGAAGGGTTCCGCCAACGTCCTCCACCCGATGAAGGAGGCCCTGCGCGCCCGCGCCACGGTGGGCGAGGTCTGCGACGCGCTGCGGGAGGTGTGGGGGGCGTACGTGCCGACCGACGCGTTCTGACGGGTGTCCGCAGTCCGGACGCCGTTCGAGCCGCTCCGCGGGGGCGTGCGAGACTCCCGCCATGTTGGGTGTCACCGATCTTCCGACCTATCTCGCGGGCCTCGCACTGATCATTCTGCTGCCGGGTCCGAACTCCCTGTACGTGCTCTCCGTGGCCGCCCGACGGGGCGTGCGGACCGGTTACACCGCGGCCGCGGGCGTCTGGTGCGGCGATACCGTCCTGATGACGCTGTCCGCCGCCGGAGTGGCCTCGCTGCTGCAGGCCAACGCGGTGCTCTTCGGGATCGTGAAGTACGCGGGCGCCGGGTACCTGGCGTGGCTCGCGGTCGGGATGCTGCGGGGCGCCCTCGCCCTGTGGCGCGCGCGGCACGAGAAGGCCGCGGACGTGGCGGGCGGGGGCGGCGGCACCGGGAGCCCCGCCGAGCGGCCGTTCCGCAGGGCTCTGGTGATCAGTCTGCTCAATCCGAAGGCGATCCTGTTCTTCATCGCCTTCTTCGTGCAGTTCGTCGACGCCGACTACGCCTACCCGGCGCTCTCCTTCGTCGTCCTCGGCGCCTTCGCGCAGCTCGCGAGCGTCCTCTACCTGACGGCCCTGATCTTCAGCGGGACCCGGCTCGCGGACGCCTTCCGCCGCCGCAGGCGCCTTGCGGCGGGCGCCTCGTCGGCGGCGGGTGCGCTGTTCCTCGGGTTCGCGGTGAAGCTGTCGCTCAGCAGCGTCTGATGCGCACCGCACTCACTGGTGCCAGGCCGAGCCGCCCACGTTGTGGATCATGCGCTGGAGGACCTTCAGGGTGCGGACGTAGTCCTCGTCCGTGATGCCCTCGTGGATCTGCGCGCGCAGCTCCTTCTGGCGTTCGGCGACGCGGTCCCGGAGCGTGCGGCCCTCGTCGGTGAGGGCGATGCGGCCCGTGTCGTCCTCGGTGATCAGGCCGCGGTCGCGCAGGGCCCCGATGTCGTGGTGCAGGGCGCCCTCGCCGACTTCGAGGTAGCCCTTCAGGGCGGCCACGACCTCGTCGCGGTGGCGGCCGTCCGGGGCCTGCGGGAGCTGGTTGAGGGTCCACCACTGGGGCTGGGTGAGCCCCATCCCGGCGAGGGTGGTGCGGATGTGGTGGACGACGGCCGCGCCCGCCGCCGAACTCCAGTAGCCGACGGGCTGGCCCGCGAGGTCCGCGTCGCTGTGCGAATACGTGAAACTGGTCATGCACCGGAATCTAGAACTTCAAGCGCACTTGAGGTCAACACCCGCACCGCGCCAGGTACTCCGTGAGCCCGTCCCGCGCGTCGGCGCCCGCCCAGCCCACGTAGCCGTCCGGGCGCACCAGGAACAGGCCCTTTCCGTACGGCTCGTACGCGGGGACGCGGTGGACGTGCACCAACTCCTGGTCCAGCGGCGGTAGTTCGCCGTCCGTTCCGACCGCGAGGAGGGTGCAGTGCGGGCCGCGGAACGCGTCGAACAGCGTGCCGGTGCCGCACGGCCCGTCCGGCGCCCGGTCGCCCGCCCGCAGCTCCTCATCGCCCACGCCCGCCCGGGTCTCCACCGCCAGTGACGACGCGCGGTAGCCGATGCCGAGCTGCCGGGTAGCCGCACCGCGCCGCGCCTCGCCCCGGTGGATCCGGGTGGAGAGGCCCAGCATCTGCGCGGCGTTGGGCAGCCGCTCCTCCTCGTACGTGTCGAGCAGGGCGGCGGGCGCGCCGTGCCGCAGCACCGCGCCCAGCTTCCAGCCCAGGTTGTAGGCGTCCTGGACGCTGGTGTTCAGGCCCTGGCCGCCGGCGGGCGAGTGGACGTGCGCCGCGTCGCCCGCCAGGAAGACGCGGCCCTCGCGGAAGCGGTCCGCAAGGGCCGCGCGCGGCCGGAAGTCGGACGCCCAGCGCAGCTCGGTCACGTCGTCGGCGTCCAGGTGCGTGCGGGCGGCGACGAGCTCCCGTACGCCCCGGAGGGAGAGGTCGGGAGTGGCCCCCGCGGGGAACTGGGCGGTCAGCTGGAAGTCCGCGGTCCCGGGCAGCGGGCAGATCGCCGTGTACAGGCCGCTGTCGTCGGTGGCCGGGAACATGTGCCAGTTGTCCCGGTCGAGCGCGCGGACGCGGACGTCGGCCACCAGGATCGGGTTCGGGTCGACGGTCTCGCCGGTCATCGTGATACCGAGGGCCCGGCGCAGGGTGGAGCGGCCGCCGTCCGCCGCCACCGCGTACGCCGCGCGCACCGCCGCGCCCGTCGAGAGCCGCGCGGTGACCCCGTCGGGAGCCTGCGCGAGCTCCGTCACCGCCGCGCCGAACACGACGTCGCCGCCGAGCTCCCGCAGCCGGGCGAGCAGGATCTCCTGGGTGCGCCACTGGGGGAGCAGGCACGGCTCGATGTACGGGGCGGTCTCCGTCGACTCCGGCGGGTCATACATCCGGTGCTCGCCCTGCCGCACGCCGTCCCGCCACACCATGCCGACCGGGAGCGGCCCGCCCGCCGCCATGACCGCGCCGACCACGCCCAGGTCGTCGAAGACCTCCATGGTGCGGGGTTGCAGACCCTTGCCGCGCGAGCCGGGGAAGAGGGCCGGGGCCTGCTCGGCCACGAGGGTGCGCACGCCGCGCCGCGCGAGGTCGCAGGCGAGGGTGAGGCCGGTCGGACCGGCGCCCACGACGAGCACACCGGTTTCCTTAACGTCGTTAAGTTCCATGGCGGAAGCCTGCGCTTAACGGTGTTAAATTGTCAAGGTGGCCACAACGAAACTGGACCGCGCCCGCGTCGCGCGCACCGCACTCGACCTGCTGAACGAGACCGGACTCGAAGGGCTCACCCTGCGCGCCATCGCACAGCGCCTCGACGTCAAGGCACCCGCCCTGTACTGGCACTTCAAGGACAAACAGGCGCTGCTCGACGAGATGGCCACCGAGATGATGCGGCGGATGGGCGAGGAGTTCCTGAGCACCCCCGGCCCCGACTGGCAGTCCACGCTCACCGGCGCGATGCGGGGCCTGCGCGCGCATCTGCTGCGCTACCGCGACGGCGCCAAGGTGTTCAGCGGCACGCGCTACACGGACCTGTCGTACGCGGCGCCGATGGAGGCCATGCTGCGGGTGCTCGTCGAGGCGGGCTTCGCGCCGGGCCCGGCCGCGCGCGCCTGGTTCACCGTGTACAGCTACACGATCGGCTACGTCATCGAGGAGCAGTTCACGGCCCCCGACCCGGTCCGCGGCGAGGGCGGCTACGACCTCGCCGAGCGCGCCGAGCGCCTCGCCGCGTACCCGCTGATCGCGGCGGCGGGCGAGGAGATGTTCGGCGCGCACGACCGCGGCTTCGAGGAGGGGCTCGCCGCGGTCGTGGCGGGGATCGGGGCGACGCTCGTCACCGCCGGGCGGTGAGCTCCGGGGGCGTGGGGTCCCGGGTGAGGCCCGAGCGGATCAGCGGGGTGAGCCGCTTCTCCACGAACCGGTTGAGGAGCCACGCGAGGACCAGCATCGCGGCGATCGTCAGGCCGAACGTCGCGTACGACGGCAGGCCCAGACGGCGGTGCAGCGCCTCCACCGTCACCCAGCCCAGATGCTCGTGCACCAGGTAGAAGGGGTACGTCAGCGCCCCGGCCACGGTCAGCCAGCGCCAGTTCACCCGGTCCAGATGGCCGAGGGCGATCACGAGGACCGCCGCGAAGCCGGCCGTCACCACGGCGACGATCACGGACGCGGAGCGGTAGGAGAAGAAGTCCGGGTTCGGGGCGTGCCACAGCTGCTCGACCGCGTAGTGCTGGCCGATCAGCCAGCTCACGCCCGTGATGCCCCACGCGGTCAGGTCGCGGCGGTCGCGGTGGATCAGGTAGATCCCGATGCCGCCGACGAAGAACGGCGCGTACTGCGGCATCAGGACCAGTTCGAGCAGCGGCTCGTCGGCGGCCTCGGCGACGGCCGCGGCCAGCGTCCACACCGCGCAGAACAGCATGACCCGGGCGCGGGTCGCGCCCGGCAGAACCACGCAGAGCGCGAACAGGGCGTAGAAGCGCAGCTCCGCCCAGAGCGTCCAGCACACGCCGAGCACCCGGTCCGCACCGAGCGGCTGCTGCAGCATGGTGAGGTTGACCAGCGCGTCGCTGGGCGCGACCGCCTCGTACGCGACGGCGGGCAGTGCGAAGACCGCCGTGACCAGGACGATCGCCACCCAGTAGGCGGGCAGCAGCCGGGACGCCCGGGACGCGAAGAACGAGCGCAGCGGCTTGCCCCAGCCGCTCATGCAGATCACGAAGCCGCTGATCACGAAGAAGATCTGCACGCCGAGACAGCCGTACGCGAACCATTCACTGGCCGTCGGGAACTGCTCCCTCGGCGAGCTGCCCCAGGCCCGGGCGATCTCGCCGTCACGGCCGCCGTAGTGGTAGGCGGCGACCATGAGCGCGGCGACCAGGCGCAGCCCGTCGAGGGCGCGCAGCCGGGGCCTCCCGCGGGTGGGCCGGGCGGTGTGGCCGGCGGCGGGAGCGGACACCGCGGTGGGTATCGCGGCGGGCCCGGCGGTGTCCGTGGTGGCGGGCGGCGTCATCCGAGCGCGGTCCGCTTGAGCGAACGCTGCACCGAACGCGCGCGGCGGGCGACGCGGCGGACGGCCGCGTTGCGCGGGATGAAGGCGAGCTGCGAGGGGACGGCGCCGGGCAGCGCGAGCGCGGTGAGGCGGCGCCGCTTGAAGTAGCGCCAGGTCGCGGGGGTGAGGTTCCGCGCGAGGTAGCGCTCGGCCTCGGGGCGCAGCCGGGGGTATATCTGCGGCTGCATCGCGAAGCCGACGGCCTTGAGGAGGTGGGTCAACTCGCCGGTGCCCAGGCCCGGTTCCCTTGCCTGGACCGCCGCGCGGTCGGTGAGTTCGGGCAGCAGCGCGTCGACGATGGTGACCGGGACGCGGTTGCTGTTCTGGTAGGGCGCGAGGCGCTCCAGGAGGAGGTCCGTGCCGGTGCGGGCGGCGGGCAGGCCGTACAGTGCGGTCGCCGTGAGCAGCGCGGTGGAGAAGCAGCCGACGACGAGCGCGGGCCGCATCCGCTGGTAGAGGACCTCGGCGAGTACGGGGGTTTCGAGCACCGTGAGCTCGACGCCGATCTTCCGGGCCTCCTTCTCCAGGGCGCGCGACCAGCGGGCCGGGGCCGTGGGGTGGGGCTTGAACACCACCTGGGTGTGGCCCAGTTCGGCCGCGCCGCGCACCATCCGGATGTGCAGCTCCTCCTCTTCCTCGGGGGTGAGGATGGAGAGCGCGGAGAGGTACTGGCCGAGGACGAGCGCGGGGCTTTCGAGCTCGGGGAGCAGGCCCGCCGACTCGGCCTCGTCGTCCGCGAGTTCGGCCAGGACCCGCACGAACGCGTCGGTCGGCACGACCTCCGGGGCGACCCCGAACTCGGTCAGGAGCAGCGGGGTGAGGCCCGGCACCAGATCCAGGTGGAGCAGGCGCCGCACGCGGGTGCCGACCAGCGGGTCGAGCTTGTTGCGGGTGGGGCCGTAGCTCATCAGGCCGTCGGCGTAGACGTCCACGGGGACGCCGGTGAAGATCTGCGCGAGGGCGAGGGCGGGGTTGACCTGGATGGACTCGACGGCCAGTTCGACGTCGTCGTCACCGAGGTCCCAGAGCAGCCGGACGTAGCGCTCCCACAGCACGACGTCGTCGCCGCGCGGGGCCCAGCCGCCGGGGTGGAAGGGGGCGATGGTCTCGTTCCAGGACCGCACCTCGTCGAACCGCCCGCGCAGCCGCGCGAACCCCGGCATCTCGTCCAGGGGTGGCGTCGTCTCGGGCGTCGCCGCGTTGTTGCTGACCAGGAGGATGCGGCGGTCGGCGGGGCCGAACCGGCCCGCGTCCAGGGCGGCGGCGAGCGTCGCGACGCCGTACAGCGTGGACGCCAGGAAGATCTGCGTCGTACGGGACGTCGGCGCCGTACGGGACGTCGGCGTCGTACGGGATGTCGGCGCCGTACGGGACGAGGCCGGGGAGGGCGCCATCACGCGGCCACCTCCGACGGCACCGGGCGCCGGCGCAGCCTGCGCAGCCGGGTCGCCCGCTGGACGTCCATGGAGTCGAGCGCGTCGTCGAGCACGCCCTGCGGCATCCGCTTCAGCGCGGCCGCACTCATTGACTTCAATTTCCGCGCCACGGATGGCTCGAACCTTTCGATGGATCCCAAATGGTGGGAGATGATCGCGCAATACGTGCGCACGGCCTTCGGCAGGAGTTCGTCCGCGTCGCGGTCCGCCGCGGTTTCCCGTACCACCTGGTCGAACGCTTTGATGAAATCGAGCTGGCGTACGTCGCCGATCTGCGTCAATGACGAGGCGACGCCGCGCCGGTAGAACACCCCGAGAAGGCTCACCGCGGCGAAGGATTCCGCCTCGCGGTGCAGCCGCCAGATCCAGGGCCGGTCCTCCGCGGTGCGCAGGCCGTCGGTGAAGTGCAGCAGGCCCCGGTCGGCGAGCCTGCGGTGGTAGATGCCCGCCCAGGCGTACGCGTAGTCGACGGACGTCGAGCGGTCGGCGGGGAGGATCACGTCGCGCGGATTCATCACCACGCCCCGCCTGCCGTGCGGTACGCGGTGCACGGTGCGGGCCCGCGCGGTGCACTGGACGTGGTCGGTGCGCACGAAATCGCAGCCCAACTCCTCGATGGAGGAGAGGAGTTGCGCGAAGTAGCCGGGCGCGAGCCAGTCGTCACCGTCCAGGAAGGTGAGGTACTCGCCGCGCGCCGCGTCGAGGCCCGTGTTGCGGGCGGTCGCGAGGCCGCCGTTGGTCTCGTGTCGGAGGTGGACGGCGCCGGGAAGCTCGCGCGCCGCACGCTCCAGGATGTCCGGAGTCTCGTCGCGCGAGCAGTCGTCGACGAGGATGAATTCGAAGTCGTCACGTGCGTTCGCACGCAGACTCCGCAAGGTGTCGGGAGCGTATTGCTGCACGTTGTAGAACGGCACGATGACGGAGAGCTTAACCACGTGGGTGACGTTAGGTGTCAGCCCGTCATTCGGGTCGACCCGCGGTGGGATGGCAGGTGAACGACGCGTGGCGGAATGGTTAACCGGGCCGCCGAAAAAGCCGTTCCCGAGCTGATTCGCCATTCGTCGGCATGCTGTTAACCGTTTGTTGCACCTGAGTTGGGCCGCGAATCGAAATGGATTCCTAGCGTCTGGGACGTGCCAGCAAGCAACCAGAACCCGCTGCGGGTCGCCGTGCTCGCCGACTCCGATACGCGATGGAAATGGGGCGCTCTCACCGCGAACCGCATCGTATCGGGCGCTCGGCCCCACGGCAGTGCCCCCGAAGGCCACCGGCTCAGTGGGTACCTGCTCCGCGGCCGGGCCACCCCCACGCCCCGGCAGCTCGACGAGGTGGGCGTGCGCGCGGACTCCCTGCGCGAGGTCACCGCCGTCGAGTTCCTGCGCGAGGTGGAGCGGGACGCGCCCGACGTGATCGTCCTCGCCCTGGTGGGCGGGGCGGTCCAGGCGGTGCTGCACGGACTCGCCCGCATCACCCAGGACGCCCGCCTCACCGGCGCCCGGCCGCGCCGCCCCGTCGTCGTCACCGGCTACGTCGGCGTCGTCTACGAGAAGCTCGCCGACGGCCTCCTCCTGCGGCACGGCGCGGACGTCGTCCTCGCCAACTCCCGCCAGGACGCCGAGCGCTTCCGCGCAGTGTACGAGGGGGTGGGCGCCGACGCCTCGGCGGTGACCGAGGCGGCGCTGCCGTTCCTGGGCGGCGCACCGTACGACAAGCGCGACGACGCGGACGAGGAGCGGCACCCCTACACCGTCGTCTTCGCCGCCCAGCCCTCCGTGCCGGAGACCGCCGCGCACCGCACCTACCTGCTGCGCCGGCTCGCCGAGCACGCCAGGCTGCACCCCGACCGCGAGGTCCTGCTCAAGCTGCGCAGCAAGCCCGGCGAACACACCACGCACATCGAGGAACTGCCCTACCAGAAGCTGGCCCAGCGCATCGACGGCGGCCTGCCCGCCAACTGCCGCCTCGTGTACGGCCACATGGGCGAGGTCCTGGACCGCACCGACCTCCTGGTCACCGTCAGCTCCACGGCCGCGCTCGAATCCCTGCACCGCCGCATCCCCACCGCGGTCCTCACCGACCTCGGGGTGCGCGAGGCGCTCGGCAACCACCACTTCACCGGCTCCGGATGCCTCGCCTCCTGGGACCAGCTGGACGCGGGCCACCTGCCCGAGCCCGACGAGCGGTGGCTGGCACGGCAGGGCGTCGCCGCCGACGGAGCGTACGAGAAGGCCTTCGACGCGGCCCGCCGGCGCGTCGAGGACCTGCTCGCCGAGGCGGCAGCGGGCGGCCTCGCGCCCCTCGCGCCCTACTACGGCCTCGGCACCGCCCGCGGCTATCTGCCCGGCATCCTCGCCCGCCACCACCTCGGCCCCGACGGCGCGCCGCTGCCGGGCGCCCCCGCCGCCGACAAGGACCCCGGACCCGTACGGCAGATCGTGCGCCGCGCGGCCCGCGGCGCCTACCGCCACGGTGTGCAGCGCGTGGCCCCCGTCATCCGGCGGATGGGCGAGCTGTGAGCCCCCGTCCCTCCCAAGGAGCCCCCATGCCCCACCCCGCCCCCGCGAGCACACCGGCCCGCCGCGTGCTCGCCGTCATCCCCGCCCGCGGCGGCTCCAAGGGCGTGCCCGCCAAGAACCTCGCCCCGGTCGGCGGCGTGCCCCTGGTGGCGCGCGCCATCCGCGAGTGCCTGGCCGCGCGGCTCGTCACGGACGTCGTCGTCTCCACCGACGACCACGTGATCGCCGAGGCCGCCCGCGCCGCCGGCGCCGAGGTGGTCCTGCGCCCCGCCGC
The DNA here is from genome assembly GCF_055609205.1 of Streptomyces sp. NPDC036815. Classification (NCBI taxonomy): domain Bacteria; kingdom Bacillati; phylum Actinomycetota; class Actinomycetes; order Kitasatosporales; family Streptomycetaceae; genus Streptomyces; species Streptomyces sp. NPDC036815. Next base: position 395,961 of record NZ_JBVJPW010000005.1, read on the forward strand.
GATCGCAGGCGACACCGCGACCAGCGAGGCGGCCGTCCTGCACGCCATGGACGCCCACGAGACGCTGCACGGCGCGGCCGTCGACGTGGTCCTGCTCGTGCAGTGCACCAGCCCCTTCCTCACCCGCGAGGACATCGACAAGGTGGCCTCGGCGGTCGCCGAGCACGGCGCCGACACGGCCGTCACGGTGGCGCCCTTCCACGGCTTCGTCTGGCGCGACGCGGCGGACGACGCGGACGGACCCGCCGAGGTCCCCGCGCAGCGCACCGACGCGGCGGGCGGCACGGTGACGCTCGCCAACTCCACCAGGACGCGCGGCGGTTACGGCGTCAACCACGACAAGTCGTTCCGCCCGCGCCGCCAGGACCGGCCCCAGGACCTCCTGGAGACCGGCGCCGCCTACGCGATGGACGCGATCGGCTTCCGCACCGAGAAGCACCGCTTCTTCGGCCGCACCGAACCGGTCCGCACCGACCCCGCCCGCGTCCTGGAGATCGACGACCCGCACGATCTCGCCCGCGCCCGCGCGCTCGCTCCGCTCTTCGACGCGGACCGCGCGGACGCCCTCCCGACCGCAGCCGACATCGACGCGGTCGTCCTCGACTTCGACGGCACCCAGACCGACGACAGGGTGCTGGTCGACTCCGAGGGACGGGAGTTCGTCTCCGTGCACCGCGGCGACGGACTCGGCATCGCGGCCCTCCGCAGGAGCGGCCTGAAGATGCTGATCCTGTCCACGGAACAGAACCCGGTCGTCGCCGCGCGCGCGGGCAAGCTCAAGCTTCCCGTCCTGCACGGCATCGACCGGAAAGACCTCGCACTGAAGCAGTGGTGCGAGGAGCAGGGCATCGCTCCCGAGCGCGTGCTCTACGTCGGCAACGACGTCAATGACCTCCCGTGCTTCGCCCTCGTGGGCTGGCCCGTGGCGGTCGCGAGCGCCCACGACGTCGTACGCGGCGCCGCACGCGCGGTCACCACCGTCCCCGGTGGTGAGGGCGCGATCCGAGAGATCGCCACCTGGATCCTCGGCCCCTCTCTCGACTCCCTCCACAGTTAAGGAAAGTTCCTGCCATGAGCACCGTCTCCCCCATCGACGCCAACTCCCGCCTGCGCCGGTTCGGTTCGAAGACCGCCGGCCCCGGTCAGCCCGTGTACATCACCGGCGAGATCGGCATCAACCACAACGGCGACCTGGAGAACGCGTTCGCGCTCATCGACGTGGCCGCCGACGCGGGCTGCGACGCGGTCAAGTTCCAGAAGCGCACCCCGGAGATCTGCACCCCGCGCGACCAGTGGGACATCGAGCGCGACACCCCCTGGGGCCGCATGACGTACATCGACTACCGCCACCGCGTGGAGTTCGGCGAGTCCGAGTACCAGGCCATCAGCGAGCACTGCGCCAAGCGCGGCATCGACTGGTTCGCCTCCCCGTGGGACACCGAGGCCGTCGCGTTCCTGGAGAAGTTCGACCTGCCCGCCCACAAGGTCGCCTCCGCGTCCCTCACGGACGACGAGCTGCTCCGCGCCCTGCGCGCCACCGGCCGCACGGTCATCCTCTCCACCGGCATGTCGACGCCGAAGCAGATCCGCCACGCGGTCGAGGTCCTCGGCAGCGACAACATCCTGATGTGCCACGCCACGTCGACGTACCCGGCGCAGGCGGAGGAGCTCAACCTCCGTGTGATCAACACCCTGCAGGCCGAGTACCCGAACGTCCCGATCGGCTACTCCGGCCACGAGACCGGCCTGCAGACCACGCTCGCCGCCGTCGCCCTCGGCGCCACCTTCGTCGAGCGCCACATCACCCTCGACCGCGCCATGTGGGGCTCCGACCAGGCCGCCTCGGTCGAGCCGCAGGGCCTCACCCGCCTCGTCCGTGACATCCGCACCATCGAGGCGTCCCTCGGCGACGGCGTCAAGAAGGTCTACGAGTCGGAGCTCGGCCCCATGAAGAAGCTGCGCCGCGTGGCCGGTGTCGTCGCCGAGGCGGAGTCCGCCGAGGCCGAGCCGGTCGCGGTCTGACCGCGCGGACCGCGCTGACGGGAGACGGACACCCAACGATGAGCCCCCGAGTCGGCCGAGGCGCCGACACCACAGCCGCGCCGGCCGGTGCGGACTCCACGCTCGCCTTCGTGGAGAGCCCGGTTCAGCTGCTCAACGTCCTGGAGTGGGCGCACGCCGCGGCCGCGACCGGCCAGGCCGGGGGCCTCACCGTCGTCGTCCTCTCCCCGAACGACCCCATGACGCGGGGCCAGCTGCGCCGCATGGCGCAGCTGGCCCGCGACGAGGGCGTCGAGGTCCGCTGGGAGGAGGCGCGCGGCGGCGCGACGGCTCCGTTCCACACCGTCGGAGGCCTGAGCGGCGCCCTGCGCAGGGCCGACCGGGTCGTCATAGGCGACCCGTTCTCCCGCTACGTGCAGCTCCTGCTCACCATCACCAGGGCCCGCTCCCTGGTCGTCGTCGACGACGGTACGGCCACCATGGAGTTCATCTCCCAGCTGGCCCGCGGCGAACGCCTGCAGCGCTGGCACCGCAAGGGCGGCAGGCCGGGCCCCCGCGACCTGCTCTTCGCCCCCGTCTCGGCGTCGGCGCGCCGCCGCCTCACGCCCGGCGGGACCCGCACCGTGGAGGTCTTCTCCTCCATGCCGATCGACAGCGCCCCGGACGGTGTACGGGTGACGCCCAACACGTTCGCCTGGACCCGGGAGCGCTTCGGCCCGCCCCGGATCACCCGCGGCTCCGACCTGGTCGGCACGTCCCTGGTGGAGACGGGCGTGGTCGACCCCGACCGCTACGTCGAAGCGGTCCGCGCCCTCTCCCTCACCCACGGCGCCACCCGCTACTTCGCCCACCGCCGCGAGAGCTCCGAGAAGCTCCACCGGCTGGCGGTCGAGACGGGCCTCCAGGTGGTCCGCCCGGACCTTCCCCTGGAACTCATCGCCCGCCGCGGCCCCATCGGCCGCACGATTCTCAGCTTCCCCTCCACCGTCGTCCACACCCTGCCGCTCGCCCTGGCGGGCACGGACGTGAAGGTGGCGGTCTGCGACATCGACCCCGCCTGGCTCACGGAGACGGCGTCCCCGCGCGCGCAGGGGTTCCTGTCGGGCGTGACGGGCACGGCACGGGACGTGCACCGCCTGACGTCGGTACGGCATGCGGCCCCGGCGTAACGAAGGGCGGCCACGGCGGGATTACGGGGTGAACCGGGCCACGTAACGCCGCTGCCACGGGGTCTCCACGGCGCGCCGGTCGTAGTGCTCGCGTACGAAGGCGACGGCGTCCACGGCGGGTACGCCGTCCAGCACGGCGACGCAGGCCAGCGCGGTCCCGGTCCGGCCGCGCCCGCCCTCGCAGGCGACCTCGACGCGCTCGTCCGCGGCCCGCTCCCACACCTCGCGCAGCAGCGTGCGCGCCGCCTCCCGATCACGGGGCAGCCGGAAGTCGGGCCAGCGCAACCACCGTGCTTCCCAGGGGACTTCGGCCGGCTGCTTCCCCAGCAGATACACCCCGAGATCGGGTACGTCCCCCTCGGGCAGCGGCCGCCGCAGCCCCCGCCCCCTGACGAGCCGCCCGGAGGGCAGCCGCAGTACGCCGGGGGTGCCGGGCCGCCAGGTCGGTGCACTGCCGTGGTCGGTCATGGGCGGACCCTAGAACACCGACCAGCCGGTCACGCTGGTGAAGTGGTCGAGCGCCGCGACGCCCGCCACGGAGTTGCCGTACGTGTCCAGGCCCGGGCTCCAGACGCACAGGGTGCAACGCCCCGGGATCACCGCGACGATGCCGCCGCCGACGCCGCTCTTGCCCGGCAGGCCCACGCGGTAGGCGAAGCTGCCCGCCGCGTCGTACGTACCGCAGGTGAGCATGATCGCGTTGACCTGCTTCGCGGCCCGCAGCGGCAGCAGCCGCGTACCGTCGTTGCGCAGTCCGTGCCGGGCCAGGAAGGCTCCCGAGAGGGCGAGGTCCCGGCAGCTCATGCTGATCGCGCACTGCCGGAAGTAGTGCTCCAGGACGGTGGCCACGGGGTTGTCGAGGTTGCCGTAGCTCGCCATGAAGTGGGCGAGGGCCGCGTTGCGGTCGCCGTTCTCGGCCTCGGAGGCGGCCACGACGGGGTCGAAGGCGACATCAGGGTTGCCGCTCTCCGCGCGCAGGAACTCCAGCATCGTCGTACCGGCGTCCCCGGTGAGGCTCTGCAGCCGGTCGGTGACGACGAGCGCGCCCGCGTTGATGAACGGATTGCGCGGAATGCCGTTCTCGTACTCCAGCTGGACCAGCGAGTTGAAGGGGTTACCGGACGGCTCCGTCCCGACCCGGTCCCAGATCCGCTCGCCCCCCTCGGCGAGGACGAGCGCGAGACTGAAGGCCTTGGAAATGGACTGCACGGAGAACGGCACCTGCCAGTCCCCGACCCCGTACACCTCCCCGTCGACGTCGGCGACGGCGATACCGAACCGCTCGGCGTCGACATCCGCGAGCGCCGGAATGTACCCGGCGACCTGACCGCGGCCCACGAGCGGCCGCGCGAAGGCGGCGACTTCTTCGAGAACGGCCTGGTAGTCCACAGCGTGAGCCTTCTGCAGGTACGACGCGACCGTTTCATCCTGAAAAGTCGCTGGTTACGGAGGTATGTCGTCGGTGCCCCCAGGATAACGCGTGCCTGGACGCCCCGACCTTGACGGCGGAGGCTACCGCTGCCGCAGGGGGCGGGTGAGTTCGGGCTGAGGCTGCCGGAGAGGGGGTCGTCTTCGGTGGGCCGGTGTCGTTGATGGTTGCCGGGGCCGCCCGGTTTTTTGCGGAGTGTGGCGGCTCCGGGCCGGCAGTAAAGGGCGCTCCTACGTCGCGTCGGCTGCGCCGATTCCGCTGCGCTCCACCCTTGACTCCCGTCCCTCCACCGCACGTTG
>NZ_JBVJPW010000006.1:0-373567 GCF_055609205.1 Streptomyces sp. NPDC036815
GTCAACACCCGGCAGCAGGGGCGCTATCCGTTCCCACGCCACATCCGTCAGCTCACCACGACCCACCACAAGATCAATTATCAGACAAGCCCTAGGGCCTAGGGGGCGTCATGCTCCAGACAAGGGAATCTTCGACGGCGTTGCCACCGCGAGCCCCCTCAGCAACGAACTCCTCGCCCGCGCGGCGGACGCGCTCGCCACCTGCTAACAGACCGTCACGGCGTGCGCCGCCGGGATGAGGCTTCTCGAAGCCTTCAGCAAAGCCTGGGGGCCGAGTGAATTGACCCACCCAACCGGCCTCCAAGTGCACCCTGTGGAGGGTCTATCCGCCTCCTAGAGTTGTGTTCACAAGGCGCTGGGAGAGCCCGGAGCCGCAGCTCACAGGCAGGAACAAGCAATATGAACGCGCCGCACGCACCCCAGGCCGTCCTCGCCCGCGCCGCCACCGCCGAGACCACCGCGGACCCCAGCAGCGTGATGACCCTGCTGGCGGACCACGGCACGGACGGCAGCGAACTGACCAGCTACCGCTCCACGTTCGCGAAGGGTGCGGTCGGTGCTCCCGCGCACTTCCACACCAGGGCCTCCGAGCTCTTCTTCGTCATAGACGGCGCCCTGCAGGTCCTGGTCGGTGATGAGGTGAAGGTCCTGGAGAAGGGCGACTTCCTGCTGGTGCCGCCGCACACCCCGCACGCCTTCGCCGCCGCGCCGGACCGGGAGGCAGATGTCCTGTTCGTCTTCAGCGCGGGCATGCCGCGCTTCGACTACCTGCGCCTGCTGGGCCGCGTGATGCGCGGCGAGGCGGGCTTCGAGGAGATCAAGAACTCCTCGGAGCTGTACGACAACCACTACGTCGACAGCCCCGTCTGGCAGGCCGCGCTCGAGGCCGCCAAGTAGCAGCCCCGCCTGCCCGTCCGCCCTGGTCCGAGATGAACCATGAGCCCTTCCAGGGGGAAGCCCTAGTTCGGGTACGCCACCACGTCGTCCACCGAAGCGTTGCCCCCGCAGATCACCAGGCCGAGCCGCGTCTCGTCACCGGTCTTGGCGAGGACGCGGCGGGCGGCCGGGAGGAGACAGCCGGCGGCTGGCTCGGCCCACACCTTGGCGTGTTCGGCCAGCTCCCGGACACCGGCGAAGGCCTCCGCCTCGGGCACGACCAGCACCTCGTCGACCAGGTCGCGCACCATGGTGTACGTCAGCGGTGACACCGTGGGCGCGCCGAGGGTGGTGATCCGCGAGTCCACGGCCACCTGTACCGGACCGCCGTGGGTCAGCGCCTGTGACATCGCGTCGGCGCCGGTGGTCTCCACGCCCCACACCCGCACATCCGGCCGCCGCGCCCGCAGCGCCGCCGCCACACCGGCGACCAGCCCGCCCCCGCCGATGGAGACCAGGACATCCGTCAGCTCGCCCGCGTCCTCGTCAAGTTCGAGTCCCACGGTGCCCTGCCCCGCGATCACCACCGGGTCGGCGAACGGATGCAGGAGCGTGAGGCCCTCGGCCTCCAGCCGCTCCATGAGGGCGAACGCCTCGGCCATGGTGGGGGTCAACCGGACGTCGGCGCCGGCAGCGCGGGCGTACGCAACGGAGCGGGCCGGTGCGGCCTGCGGCATGACCACCGTGGCCCGCACGCCCAGCGCGGCCGACATCTCCGCCACGGCAACACCGTGATTGCCGCCGGACACCGCCACCACGCCTGCCGCACGCTGTGCGTCGGTCAGCGTGAGCAGCTTCAGTACGGCACCTCGCGCCTTGAACGACCCACTGCGCTGCAGCAGTTCGAGCTTGACCGTGACCGGAACACCGAGCAGCGCGCTCAGCCCCGGACTGGACAGCGTGGGAGTACGCACCACGTGCCCGGCGATCGTGGCCGCCGCGGCCTCCAGCTCCTCGACACCGGTCATGGCGCCCCCTCCGAGTTGTGTCGCACGCAGTGCCGCATGCCATCTTCACCAAGCACGATACGTGCGTGTGCTCCGCACCTTCGCAGCAGACCTTAGCCCTGCAGCTCCTCGAGGCGGTCGAGGTCGTCGCGCACCGACTCCCTTTCCTGCGCGGTGAGGTGGAGCGCGGCGGCCTCGGCGAGCGCGGACGCCGCGGCCTCTTCGTCGCCGAGGCGCCCGGCGACATCCGCGCGGAGCACGAGCAGGCGCAGCAACTGCACGGGCGTGGGCCGTACGAGGTGGATGTGGCCGCGCTCCACGACGGCGTACTTGAGCTTCTCGTTGCCGGGCCCTTCGCGGCCCCTCCTCCCCCACAAGGATGAAGAAGGCCCGTACCCCCACATCCACACATGGCCGAAGGTGTAATCGGAGTGGCCCGGTCCGTCGGCTCGACGTCCGCGGCTGTCTCCGGCCGTGCGTATGCGGATATCCGACCAAGGAGCACCGCCCATGACTGCTGAACTCTCCCCCCAGCCCCTGGACGCTTTTCTGCGGTCCGTCGCCTCGGCCACGTACGAGGAAGCACGCCGACTGCCCGGCGCCACCGTCGCGAGCGCACGCGACTTCGACGAGCTGCAGGCGTACGTCATGGATCTGTACGAGGGCGTCGACGCCGCCGAGAGCTACGTCGAAACCGATGGCCGGGTCGTCGACTGCGTCCCCGAGGACGCGCACCCCGCGGCGCGCCGCTGGGGCGGCCTCGCCGTCGCTCCTGACCAAGGCCCTCCTCAACTCACCGCATCCGACGAGCCGATGACACCGGACCCGAGGTCGCGGGAAGCCATGAGCCCGCCGCCGCGGAATGTGTTGACCGCACGGGCCGCCCCCGCGGGCACCACACCGCTGTACCGCACCACTCTCGCGGCGCTGTGCCGTTTCCCGAACCTCGCGGCCTCCTCGGCCAAGGAACGACCGCTCGACCTCGCCGCATCCGTTGACGCGGACGCTGAGGCATCAGCAGCCGCGCTCGGCAAGCGGTATGCGACCGGCGAGCAGAACCTCCCCTGCCTGGGTGGAGCAAGCCGCATCAACGTGTGGAACCCGTTCGCCGCGGCGTCGAACCAGTCGACCTTCAGCCAGCAGTGGTACTACGCGGGGCTCGAAGGCCCCGTCCTGCAAACCGTGGAATGCGGCTGGCACGTCGACATCACGATGTACGGCAACGCCACGCCCCACTTCTTCGTCTTCTCCACCCGGCGGAACTACGAAGCCGGTCACTCCTACTACAACGAAGCAGGCCAGGCGTTCCAGCCGGTCCCCAACCCGTATGTGCGTCCGGGCGCCCCCTTGGCGGTGTCGCAGAGCGGCGGCACACAGGTCGAGTACAAGATGGGCTTCTACTTCACCAACAACGCCTGGTGGCTCTACTTCGACGACCATCCCATCGGCTGCTACCCGGCGGCTTGGTTCAACAACGGGCCGATGGCCACCAACGCCGCCCGTGCCAAGTTCGGCGGCGAGGTCGGGACCCTGATCACCCAGTGGCCCCCGATGGGCTCCGGACGACACGCGTCGGCGGGCTTCGGACAGGCGGCGTACCAGCGCCTCGCGGCGGTGAACCCCGTGAGCGGCGGTGCGGTGCACGCGACCCTGGCGGACGCGGGGTCGGTGAGCGGCCCCTGCTATTCACTCCAGATCACCAACAACTCGGGGTCCGACTGGGGAAGTTACTTGTTCTTCGGGGGACCGGGCGGAAACTCCTGCTGAAGAGCGACGCACCGCACGAGGGTACGCGGATACGGGGGCGTTCCGATTCTCAGGGCCCTGAACAACTAATGCGATTTAGTCAACAGCACAGATTCTGGCGCCTGTTGAGGGCATCCATCCGTCGATTCCCCCGCCGTGTCCCATGGTTGACCCTGCACCGAAAGATCCTCTAGCTTGGCGGTCTCTTCATGCGACGAAACGTCATTCCATTTCACAAGTGAGTCTCTCGTGGCATTGGCGGACGAGCGAATAGCCGTGGTGAGCGGGGGCCGCCGACAGAAAACACCGAGGGCTCTTTCATGGAATCGCGCACGAACACGACCGCCGCCGAGCCCCTCGCCCCGGAGCCACGATCAGCCCGGCACACGCCGCAGATCGGCCGCCTCGCCGTCCCCATGGTCATAGGGGAGATCGTCGGTTACCTGACCATGCTGATCCTGGTGGCGATGGTTGGCCGCATGGGCAGCAACGCCCTGTACGTGCGCTCGCTCTTCCTGCCCCTCGGCATGGTGTTCAGCGCCGTCAACGCGGCCCTCGCCGTCAGCACCCAGGTCGCCTGCGCGATGAGCAAGGGCAAGGACTCCCCCGAGGACGCCTTCCCGCTCACTGTGAGCATGATGAAGGTCTGGGTGGTGGTCGGAACCTCGCTGACCCTGCTGCTCTCCTTCGGCGCACCCGCCTTCGCCGCGCTGTTCGACGTATCGGACTCCGCCCACCACGAGTTCATCTGGTTCCTGCGGTGGATGTCCGTGGTCAGCCTGCTGGGCTTCGGGCCCGCTCTCTGCGCGTCCGCCCTGCGAGGCTTCGGGTTCGCCCGACAGAGCCTCGTCCTCACCTTGGTGAGCTCCGTCGTCGAGATAGCGCTCGTGGCCTGGCTCGGTTTCGGCGCGGGGCTCGGGATGAACAGCCTGCCCATCGCCGCAGCCGTCTGCGCCGTGGCGGGCACGACCGCGGGCCTGTGGCTGCTGCGCCGTGCGGGACTGTGGCGGCGCGGGCAGCGTGCCCCGTGGCACCCCGCGACGCTCGGCCACATCAGGTCCGTCGGCCTGCCCGTGGGCGCCACCCTCGGCCTCATCTCCCTCTACAGCCTTGCCCTGGTCTGGGTGCTCGGCCCCTTCGGCGAGGCGACGGTGGCGGGCTTCTCCACCGCCTCGTCGGTGCAGAGCCTGATCATCATGCCCGCGCTCGTACTCGGCTCGGCCACCGCGATCGTCATCAACCAGCAGCGGGGCGCCGGTGCCTACGGGAGCGTGGCGCCGACCTACCGCAGCGGCATCCTGCTGTCCTTCGCCGTCTTCTCCGTCATCGCCCTCGCGACCTTCTTCGGCCGGGAACCGATCGCGCGGCTGATGACCGGCGACGACGAAGCGGCCGCGGCGGCCGCCCGTTACCTGGCCATCGTGGGCCTCACCTATGTGGTCGAGGGGCCGGTCCTGGTGGCGCTGACCCTGCTCGAACATGTCGGAGGCGGCGGCCGTGCCGTGGCCCTGAACATCGTCTACTTCGGCGGGAACATCGTGGTCGGCCGCTGGGCGGTCGCCGCGTCCGACAGCCCCGACGGCCTCTACTGGACCGTGGCCGTCTCCAATCTGGCCGGCGCCGTGGCTCTCGTCGCGGGGGCCGCCCATATGCGCAAACTCGTCACCGAGGCCCGCAGGTCATAAACCCCGGTGACATCGGCGGTCGGCCCGGGATAATGATCGCCATGGATGAGGTCGAGGTCGTCGTCGCCCATCACGAGCGCGCGACGCTGCGGGTCGGCGACGTGTTCCTGAAGGTGGACGCCGAGCAAGCGCGTATCGACTGGGAGGTCGAGGTGATGGCTCTGGCGCCGGTCCCGACCCCGAAGGTGCTGTGGCGCAAGCCGCCCGTGCTCGCGATCGCCGCGGTCCGGGGAGCGGCGCTCGGCCGCCTCGGCGAGCCGTCGACCGCCTCCCCGGCGGCGTGGGCCGCGGCGGGTGCCGCCGTACGGAAGCTGCACGAGGGTCCGTTGCCGCGACGGCCCGGACGGGCCGGCCGGGACCTCGACGAGTTGGCGGCGGAACTCGACGGCGAGTGCGAGTGGCTCGTGACGAACGGCGTTCTGCCCGCGAACCTGGTCACCCGCAACCGCCAGGTCGCCGAGGCCGCGTTCCGGCCGTGGACCCCGGTGTTCACGCACGGCGACCTGCAGATCGCGCACGTCTTCGTCGACGGAGTCGGTGACGGTGACAGTGGCGGAGTCGGTGACGAGATCACGGGCATCATCGACTGGTCCGAGGCGGGCCAGGGGGATGCCCTGTACGACCTCGCCACCTTGACGCTCGGACACGAGGAGCACCTCCGCGACGTCCTCGTCGGCTACGGCACCGACGTCGACGTCGACCTCGACGTGATCCGCGCGTGGTGGTCGTTGCGCAGCCTGCTGGGAGTTCGCTGGCTGGTCGAGCACGGCTTCGATCCGTCCGCGCCGGGCTGCGAGGCCGACGTGCTGAAGTCTCTTATGTGAGCAGCGAGTTCACCGAGATCCCGTACGCGATCAGGGGGTGGCGCGCGTCCCCGGCCCGCAGGATGCCAGCTCGCTCCGGCGCCGAATCAGAAGGCACGCCGCCGAATCCGGCCGCTTCTCTTTTCAAAGCACTCGGCCGAGCGTAGCGTTTCGGAAATCGAAGCACCGCGCTTCGCGGCGAGAGGACATCGACCCATGTCTGCGACTCCGAGGCTGCCCAGGCCGGGGCATCCGGTGCGGGGTTCCACCACAGGGCGCCCGCTCATGGCCGCACTCGATCTGTTCGGCCGCCGCTGGGTTCTGCGGATCCTGTGGGAACTGCGCGATGGACCCCTGGGTTTCCGGGCCCTTCAGCAGCGGTGCGACGGAATGTCGTCCAGCGTGCTGCGACAGCGGCTGCTCGAGTTGCTCGAAGCGCGGCTCGTACACCGCGATGCCGATGAGAGCTACGGCCTGACGGCGCTCGGACAGGAGGCGGGCGAGGGCCTGGTCGGCCTGCGCGCGTGGGCGGAGCGCTGGGCCGTTGATCTCGACACCCACGGCCCCAAGAGCAAGGAGCAGTGAGCCGACCGGCTTGCGGGGCCGGCCGGCCGCTCCCGGATGGTCGTGTCGGCCCGGGACCGTCCGAAGACAGTCCACCGCACCGCGCCCAGCATTCGCCACCGCTGACGACCCGATAACCGGAGGAGCGCATGAGCGAACGGATCTCCCCACTGACACGACCCTTCCCGCCGGACACTGACGCCCTGCTGAGCCGGATGATGCCGCGCGGCGAGGAGCCGATAGCCCTGTTCCGCGTGTTCGCGCGCAACCGGCAGCTCACCGAAGCGCTGCACGGGTGGGGCGCCTACCAGCTCAGCAGACGGCTCAGCCTCGGCCTGCGCGACCGCGAGATCGTCATCGACCGCACCTGCGCTCTCTGCGGCTGCGAATACGAGTGGGGTGTGCACGTGGCGCGGTTCGCCGACCGCGTCGAACTCACCGCCGACCAGGTGTCTTCGCTGACGCACGGCACCAGTGCGGATCCCTGCTGGACTGCTGAACGCGACCGCATGCTCATCGACGCGGTGGACGCGCTCCACACCGGTTGCGACATCGATGACGACCTGTGGAGCCGGTTGCGCTCTCGGTTCACGGAGGAACAAGTCCTCGACCTGCTCATGCTGTGCGGTTGGTATCACGCCATCAGCTTCACCGCCCGCGCGAGCAGGATCGCCCCGGAGCCGGGTGCGCCGCACTTTCGGGATGTGGCCCCTCAGTAGCTCGTTCAGGCGCGGGTCGCGGCCTGCCGCTTGGACCACGCGGTGGCGTCGGCGCCGTATCGGACCAGGAGGCGGGCGAACTGGCTCCGCTCCTCCCGCGACCAGGCGGCGGTGATCTCCAGGAATGCTTCTCTCTGTTCGGCGGCGAAGCGGTCGCGTTCGGCCTCGCCGTGCTCGGTGAGTTCGAGCACGGTGCGGCGCCCGTCGGTCTGGGACGCAGCCCGGCGCAGCAAGCCGTCATCTATGCAGGCGGCGACGGTCCGACTGGCCACCGGCTGGGCGACGCCCATCTCCGCGGCAAGGCCACCGACGGTCGTCTCGCCCGGCGCGTCGGCGATCACATTGAGCACGAGGTTGCGGGAGAGGTCCTTGCCGGAGGCCGGTGCGCGGCGCCGCAGACGTGACAATGCCGGGCCGATCTGGTCCAGCGCCACGTCGTCGGAGGGCTGCTCGGAGAAGGACGCGCTGCTCATATGACCGAGTCTAGGCCCTTCCACACATTTGCATACCCGCAGGCAAGTACATAGCATCGGGTATGTAAATCTTGGACGAGTGGAGAAATGAGGCGGGCTGCCATGGCACTCACCGCGATCACCGGCGCGCAGGTCTTCGACGGAGAGAAGACGGTAGGCGTACGGACCGTGGTCATCGATGGCGGGACGATCGCCCGCATCGGTGGTGACGCTCCCGCGGGCAGCGAGATCGTCGACGGCAGCGGCGCCACACTGCTGCCGGGACTCATCGACGCCCACGTCCACTCCGCGCCCGGATCCCTGGCGCTCGCCCTGCGGTTCGGGGTGACGACCGAACTGGAGATGCAGGGGATGAACACCCGCGAGAACCGGGGGTCCATCACCGACGACGACACCCAAGCCGACGTACGCTCCGCCGGCTTCGCCATCACACCGCCCGGCGGCCACCCGAGCGAGCTGATGCCCGAAGGCTTCCGGCCCAAGTGGGACCTCCCCCCGGTGATGCCGCTGATGCCGTTCTCCACCACTCCCGAGGAAGCGGCCGCTTTCGTGCCCCAACTCCTCGCCCGCGGATCCGACTTCATCAAGTTCATGATCGACGACGGCAGCGTGGAGGGGCACCCGGGACTGCCGTCGCTCGACCGGGCCACCGTGAACGCCGGTGTCGCCGAGGCCAAGAAGTACGGCGCCCTCACCGTGGCCCACGCGCTGACCGTGGAGGCCACCGAAATGGCCGTCGAAGCCGGGATCGACGGCCTCACCCATGTGTTCATGGACCAGCCGCACACCGCCGAGATCATCCGCCTCGTCAAGGAGGCGGGCGTGTTCGTCATTCCCTGCATCAGCCTCAACGCCTCGATGATGGGGATCACCGGCAGCGAGCTCGCCGACGACCCCCGGGTGGCCGCCCGCCTCGACTCCCAGTGGGATCAGACCCTGCGCTCCAGCTACAACCGCTACCCGCAGGGCAAGCTCGACGACGTGTACGACACCGTGCGCGCCCTGGACGCCGCCGGCGTCGACGTGCTGGCCGGCACGGACGTCTCCATGGCCGAGACCTTCTTCGGGGGCCTGGCACACGGAGCGAGTCTCCACCACGAATTGCAGTACCTCGTGGCCGCCGGGCTGACACCGGCACGGGCCCTGCGCGCGGCCACGGCGACCACGGCCCGCCGCTTCCGCCTCAGCGACCGGGGCCGCGTCGCCGAGGGGCTCCGCGCCGACCTCCTGCTGGTCGAAGGCGACCCGACCAGCGACATCAGCGACACCCTCAACACTCGCGCCATCTGGCGCCGGGGCACCCGCCTGGCGGCCTGACCGCCGTACTCCCCCTCGGTGGCGGCGCCCCGCCCGCGGGTCTGCCGCAGCGGTGTCGCGGCGCGATCTGGATTTCTCCGGGTTCGGCGCCCCGCGGATGTCGAGAATGTGTCATCGGCTCCGTCCCAGGGGCATCAGCGGGCACCAACGGCCGCGCGAGGAAGAGGAAGAGGGAGAAGCCATCATGGCGATTCAGCGCATGGACAACGTCGGCATCGTCGTCGAGGACATGGACGCCGCCGTCGCGTTCTTCGTGGAACTCGGTATGGAACTGGAGGGCAGGACGGAGGTCGCGGGCCTCGTCGCCGACCGGTGCACCGGACTCGACGGAGTCCACTGCGACATCGCGATGCTCCGGACCCCGGACGGTCACAGCCGGCTCGAACTGTCGAAGTACCGCAGCCCCGCGGCGATCAGCGACGGCCCGCGCGACAAGCCGCACAACATCCTGGGCACGCACCGCGTCATGTTCGCCGTCGACGACCTCGAAGGCACCGTCGCCCGCCTGCGCCCGCACGGCGCCGAACTCGTCGGCGAGCTCGCCCGGTTCGAGGACAGCTATCTGCTCTGCTACGTCCGCGGCCCGGAGGGCATCATCGTCGGACTGGCCGAGGAACTGCGCTGAGAACCGCTGAATCCCAGCACCCGCCCCGATCGCCCATCCGGGCCCCATCCCGCACCGACGATCGCCCGGTACGCGCCGACGGCACCCCTCTCCCCGATGATCGTCGGCATGTGGCTCACCGTGCAGATCGTCGGCTCCGTGCTCGTTCTCGCCGCGTTCGTCGCCGTGCAGGCGAACCGGATGCGCACCGACGCCTGGTCCTACCTCTGGCTCAACGCCGTCGGCTCACTCCTCATGGCGATCGACGCCGTCGTGGAGGGCGACTGGGGCTTTCTGCTCCTGGAGGGGACGTGGGCCGTCGTGTCCTTCTGGGGTCTGTTCGCCAAGTCGCGGGGGCGGGCCACCGGGGCGGGACACTGACCTGGCCTGACCTGGTCTGACCTCCCCCGGCAGCCCACTCATCGGCCCTGCCGACAGTCGGCCGCCCGACGTCAGGCGTGCGCCGCCTTGGCGTAGAGCGTGGCCGTCTCGATGCCGAGGATCACGCTGTACGACACGTCGGGGGTGTCGCCGCCACCGTGGTAGCCGCCGAGGACGCCTGTCAAGTGGCCGTCGGCGGTGACCCACGGGCTGCCGCTGGTGCCGCTGCTGAAGCCGGGGCAGGCGATGCGCTGCTGGCCCGCGCGGAAGCGGTGCGTGGTGCTGGTGCAGGTGCGCGGGGCGTCCTCGTCGGAGGGGTAGCCGGTGACGGTGACGCGGTGGCCGGGGTCCGCCGTGGTGTCCAGGGTGCTGGCCCCGGTCACGTCCTCGACCAGGCGGCCGTCCAGGGGTTCGAGGACGGCGAAGGCGAGGTCGTGGTCCTCGTCGCCGTCGCGGGCCCAGTGGTCGTCGGAGTAGACGCGGTCGATCGTCCACAGGCCGTAGGGCGCCTTGCCGTCGTGGTAGCCGGGGGCGAAGGTGACGCCCTTGCCGTCGCTGAGGCAGTGGCCCGCGGTGGCGATGAGGTTGCGGCCCTTGCTGTGCACCACGGACGCGGTGCAGAAGTGCTCGTCGTCCAGGCCGCCGTCGAAGAGGGCGCCGACCCGCGCCGTGTCCGGCGGCCCGGGCCGCACGGTCGCGGTGACGGCGCGGGGCAGCGCGTTGCCGTCCGCGAGCGCGAGGCACGAGAACAGGGCGCCCACAGCGAACAGCGCCCGTAGGGGTCTGCGCCTCAGCCGTATGCGCCTCACCATCCGTCGCTCCCTCCGCTCGATTTCCGGGAAGCATGCCCGGGGAATCCGAGGATTCTCTGTGACGCCCCGCACAAAAGATCCTGTTGGGCGGTGAATACCCGCGGGCGAGCGCGTGAACGGCCGGAGGGCGCGGTGCTCGCCCGCCCCCCCGGATCGACGTCGGCGCGGCCGCACAAAAGTTCGTCCGTTCACTCGTCGTGGCGCTTTCCCTCCTTGTGCGCATGACGAGAAGCTGATCGGTGGCATCGCCATCGGCGCCCGGTCGGCGCACGGCTTCCCGAGGGAGACGCACCGTGAGGACCATCGAGCACGTCGTGTCCAGGTACCACCCCGCGTTCGACGTCCCGGCCCTGCACCTGGGTCTCGGCCGCGAGGACAACGTCTATCTGGTGATCGGTGGGCACACGGACGGCCAGGCGCTGCGGCTCGCGCCGGACGGCTCGGCGCAGCGGTTCGGGCGGGTCGGGTACGCGGCGCTGGCGATCACGGCCGACGCGCAGGGCGTGATCGCGACCGCCGAGACCCACTTCCCGCACCGGATCGACTTCTGGGACAAGGAGTTCAACCGGCTCGGCAGCATCGACGACTTCACGGCCAACAACACGGACGGCTACTTCGCGCCCTCGGCCGTGGAGGCGGCCCGGTCCGGCTGGTTCTACGCCATCGACCAGCACCGCAGGCAAGTGGTCCGGCTGAAGCCCGGCACCGTGGACCAGCGCATCACCCTCACCGGACTCGACGAGAACGCCACTTCCAAGAAGGGCCCGGCGGGTCTGCGGGTGGCCGAGGAGCGCGGGCTGCTCTACACCGCCTGGCCCACGACGGCCGGGGCCGGGCTCGTCTGTGTCTCGACGCTCGACGGGGCGTTGGTACGGAGCGTTCCGGTGCGGCCCGCGGGCTTCACCTTCGGCGGCTACGACGTCGACGACAACGGCCGGCTCCACGTCTCCACCGGGCTCGCGAGGGAACCGCAACGGCGGCAGGTGAGCGTCTACGGCCCGCAGGGCCAGTTCGAGCGCACCGTCACCCTGGACCTTCCCAAGGACCCGTACGTGGTGCAGTACCTCAGGGTGCGCGGCGAGCGCTACTACGTGAAGCGGAACGACCCCACGTGCCTGTTCGAGGTGTACGACTTCACCGGCGCGCTGGTGCGCCGGGTCGGCGCCGACATCGAGCGGCTGACCGTGTCGTACGAGGCGGACGAGTGGACGGCGGGCCGGAAGGTGCCGCTGACGATCCGTCACGACCGGGGCCGGTGGCCGGGCGACCCGCGCTTCCGGGTGTGGCTGCGGCCGCTCGGCGTACCGGAGTTCACCGAACTCCCGCTGACCGCCGGGACGGTCACCCCGCCCGCCGACGCCCGGGGCCTCTACCACCTGCGGGTGTCACCCGACGTCGCCGGACGGCTCGGCGACTACGTCGTGGACGGCGTCGTCGAGATCCGTACGCCCGAGAGCACCAAGGGCTCGCTGTCCCTGATGACCTGCCGGGCCGACACCGGCACGGGCGGCGTCGAGACGTTGACCGCACTGAACCGCTTCTCCTACGGCCGCGGCGAGCCCATCACCGTGCGCGTCGTGGCCCGCGTCGCCGAGGGCACCCCGCTGCCGGGCAGCGCACACGTGCGGGTGCTGCGGGCCGGTACGGAGGTGCACGCCGAGGACGTCACCCTGACGGACGGCGAGGGCCGCCTCGAACTCACCGGGCAGTACACCGGCACGCTGGTACCCGGACGCTACGTCATCGACGCCCGGCAGCCGCCCGGCTTCACCGTCGCCTCGGCCCACCTCGACCTGGGGCCCGGCCTCGTACGGCGGCCGGACTTCCACATCACCTGGTACAGCGACATCTACGCCAACAACCACGCCAGCATCCCCTCCGACCCCCGGGACCTCGTCAAGAACCCCTCGACGCAGCGCCTGCCGGTCTTCGCGGACCTCCCCGACACCGTCGAGGCCCACGCCGCCAGGGCCGAGAAGCTCGGGCTCAACCTCTTCGTCGACCGCCTCGGCCTCGTCTGGCCCGACAGGTTCAAGGACGCGGCCGCCGACTCCGACGTCGTCGACCGGCTGAAGCTGTCGCGGACCGCCGTCCACTGGGACAAGGCCGTCTTCGAGGACCCCGCCCGCCGCACCATCGCCGGATACGGCGCACGTGGCATGGAGGAACAGGCGGTCCTCTACGCCAACGACACCTACCTGCCGCTCAGTTGGCCGGGCAACCACGAACCCCGCGACCAGGCGGCGCTCGAACGCGACCTGCTGAAGGTCACCGAGAGCCTGCACACCTACGCGGCGTTCCGCGGCTGGACCTGGGGCGCGAACTGGTGGGTGGGCGCGATCGGCGCCGGCGCCGCGCAGAGCGAGGGCGAGCGCAAGGAGTACAACGACGCACTGCGGCTGGTCGAGCAGCCCGGTGGCTGGGTGCCGATCCTCGACACCGTCACCGACCGCTCGATCGCCCTCAAGACAGCCGCCGGAGCCCGGTTCCGGGAGGTCCTGAACCATCGGTTCCCGGGCAGGATCAGCGCGATGACCGGCCCCTACCGCGCACCGCAGACCCTGCCCCCGACCGTGTTCGCCCCCGCGGACGAGGTCGACCTGCACTACCAGGGCGAGCAGCTCCAACTCCTCGGCGCCACCGCCCACATGGTCGACTACTACCGGCGCCCGGGCAAACCGGCCTGGGGCCACCCGGAGCTCTTCAACGACGACGGCACCGGCGGCATGATCCTGCCGACCCTGCTGCAACAGGTGATGCGGGGCGCGAACGGCACCGGCATGACCGGCGACCAGGGCGCCTACCACCTGGAGGACATCACCGTCCTCGACGAGCGCGGCGGCGGCAGCGGCGGCAGGCCCGGCGAACCCCGCTCCGGCGGCGCGGGCCGCACCTCGATGCTGCGCGCCGCGTTCGACCTGTGCGCCCGCCTGGGCCCCACGACCGCGGGCGCCCGCGGCGCGGACCGCGTCGCGATCGTCGTCTCCACCCGCATGCAGCGCCTGGAGACCTCGCAGGGCTTCAGCAGCAAGTACTTCATGCGGCTCTACGAGGCCTACACCGCCTGCCTGTACGCCCACCGCCCGGCCACCTTCGTCTTCACCGAGGACGTCGGCGCGGACGTCCTGCGCGGCTACGACGCCGTCCTGCTCATCGGCCAGCGCACCGACCTGGACCCGCGTCTGCACACAGCGCTCACCGAGGTGAGCCAGGGCCCGGACGCCGTCCCCGTCTACGCCGACGACAGTTGCGTCCAGCGGTACAAGGACGCCTACCGCGCCCTCGGCACCGCCTTCACCCACGTCGAGAACGACGAGACGCCGCAGAGCGACGACGCGTCCTACCATCGGCTGCGCCGGATCTTCCTCGACCAGGCGGCCAAGGTCACCGCCGCCCTGAAGGACGTCGTCGCGCCGGTCGCCGAGTGCGACAACCCCGAGGTGTGGCTCAGCGAGCGCAAGGCCGGGAACACCACGTACATCTGGGCGGTCAACAACACGCTTCTCGACTGGGATCCGAGCCTGGTCTGGCGCGTGGGCCTGCGGTGCGGCCACCGCGTTCCCGTGACGGTGAAGCTGAAGGTGGCGCTGCCCGCGCTGCACCAGGTCGTCGACGTGCTCACCGGCGAGCGGGTCAGCCTGCTCGGCGGGGAGTTCACCGCGGATCTGCGCACCGTCCCCGCCCGACTCTACGCCGTCGTCCCGCTGACGCACGACCCGCTGCCGCCCCCGGCCGAGTACGCCTTCGGCCCGCACGTGCGCGACATCGCCGTCTCCGCCGACGGCCGCACCGCCGCCCTCAACGCCTTCAACTGGGACCAGAACCTCTACGGCCTCGACCTCGCCACCGGCACCACGCGCTGGCGTCGCCGCCTCGGCCACCACTTCGCCTACGCCCCGAGCGCCCCCGGCGACGGCTTCGCCGCACAGGGCTACGACCTGCACAGCGCCGAGGGCTACCACCTGTACCTGCTGGGCGCCGACGGCTCGCCCCGGCGCCGGTTCGCCCTGTTCGGCCTGCCCAAGAAGGCCACCGACTGGACGAAGGGCGAGTGGGGCCACGACTACGGCCTGAACAACTTCGCGGCCGCGCCCGGCGGTTCCTGGATCGCCACCTCCGGCGACCTGGGCCTCGCGCTGTGGGACGACGACGGCGAGGCGCGCGAGAGGTGGGCGCACGAGTGGTGGAAGACCGGCGAGCGGACCCCGCTGCGCCTCCTCGCCCTCGACGACGACACCCTCATCACCTTCGCCGCGGGCACGATCACCGGGCTCGCCGCCGCGGACGGCCGCACCCTGTGGACGATCCCCACCGGCGAGGGAAGCTTCGGCGGCGGTGCCGTCAGCGGTGACCGGCGCACCGCCGTGATCTGGTCGGACGCGCACGGCGGCCGCGTGTACGTGATCCGCGGCGGCACGCTGGTCAACACCCTGCCCACCGCCGCGGGCGAGGTCTCCGTCAGCGCCGACGGCTCGTTCCTCGCGGTCACCTTCCGCAACCAGCTCAAGGCGTACGACGCCGGGAGCGGACTGCTGTGGACGTACACCGGGGACGACCTGCTGCGCCGCCCCCGGGTCTCGCCCGACGGCACCCGCGTCGCCGTCGGCAGCGAACTCGGCACCCTCACCGTGCTGCGGCGCGACGGCACCCCCCTGACCACCAAGGACCTCAAGGCGCTGCCGGTCCCGGCCTGGCTGCCCGACGGCGGTCTCCTCGTCGCGACCTGGACGGGCGCGGTGCTCCGCTACACCGCCGGTCTCGACGAACGCTGGCGGACCCAACTCTCCCCGTCCGAGACCGACATCCGCCCCAAGCTCCTCGCGCCCGACCCGGTTCCCGTGGTCCGCCGCGCGGGCTGGGGCAACACCACGGCGCCCAAGGACCTGACACCCAACCTGATCACGACCGCCCGCGCCCTCATTGACGTACGCCTCGTCAATCCGACCCGCTACATCGACCTCACCAGGCAGAACGCGGTCGCCCTGCTCAGCGACGGGCGCGCCGATGCGCCCACCAACCCGTGGGTGTCCCCGTCGGTCATCGGCGCCATCGGCGCCGTCGCCGGCCAGGAGCTGCTGTTCACCGTGGACACCTTCCGCACGCAGGTGCGGCTGACAGGAGTGACCTTCGCCGAGGACCCGGCCCACCCCGAGTCGTGGCTGCGCGACGTCCAACTGCAGTGGTGGGACACCAGGTCCGGGCTCTGGAAGGACGGCCCGAAGCTCCTCTCCGACGCGGGCGCCGTGCACAGCCACGCGTTCGATGCCCTGTCCTCCTCCCGCTTCCGGCTGCGCACCACCGGCGGCGGCAGCTGGCCCGTGGGCAACATCCGGCTCGGCGAACTCGTCCTCCACGGCACCGTGGTGGGCAACTCCCACCGGGACGTGCTGGAGGGGAACGCGCTCGCCGTCCTCTTCGACGACCGGGAGGACGACGTGCGCGACATCGTGGAGGACAGCTCGGCCGCCGACATCCAGATCGGGGGCGCCGCCGCCGGGACCAGCTGCCTGCGGCTGAAGAAGGCGGTGGAGCGCTACCCCACGTTCAGGGCCCCCTTCGGACACGCCATGCACGACTGGGACTTCAGGATCGTGGAGAACCCGAGCGCCCCGGGCCAGTACCGCTACCTCCAGTTCGCCTGGAAGGCCCTCAGCGCGACGACCACGGGCATCAGCGTCCGGTTCGGACCCGCTACGTCGGCCCCGGTCTTCTCGGTGTCCGTCGGCGACTCGCACTGGCCGCCGCAGACGTCCATGGTCGAGAAGCGGATCGAGGGCCCCGTCCCCGCCGACTGGAAGGTCGAACGCTTCGACCTGTGGAAGATCACCGCCGGAGCGGTCAAGGTCGTCGACCAGCTCGCCCTGCGCAGCAACGGCGACGGCGCGCTCTTCGACCAGATCGTCCTCGCCCGCACCGAGGCGGACCTGCCGGACCTGTCGCCGCGCGCTCGATCGGCCACCGAGTCAAGGTGAAGCAAAATCTCACCGCATTGGTCCAGTCCTTTACGGGCGCGGGAGCGTGGCAGAGGGGTTCGGCACCGCGCATTGGTACGGCCGACGGGCCCTTCCGCCCGCGTTGACATGCTCACGGACAGTGGTTCTCTGAGAGGTCTGTACCGCAGGAAGCGTCCGACCCCCGCCCCACCGGACCCGTTCCCGCATCCGCCCCTGGCCTCGTACGCCTGACGCGACGTCGGCAGTGGCGGACACCCGGACGCGAACCGAAGGAGAGCCTCCCGACAAGCCCCGGCACCCGGCCTCGGCAGGCCCGGCACGGACGGACGCCTCACCTCCCCCAAGGAGAGCCGTGTCCCCACTCAGATCCCCAGCCAGAGCTCACCAGGCCCTGGCCCGCCCCCGACGCCTCATCGCCGTCCTCGCCGTGTTCGCACTGGCGCTGGCCGGACTCACCTCGTTCGCGGCCCCCGCCATCGCGGCCGCCAAGCTCACCGCCACCTTCGTCAGCGAGGGCAGCGGCTCGTCCTGGACCGGCAAGTTCGTCGTGAAGAACAGCGGCGACACCGCCGTCGACACCTGGTCCCTGGAGTTCGACCTGCCCGACGGCGTCACCATCAGCGACCACACCCACGGCACCGCCGAGGTCAAGGGCAGGCACGTAGTCGTGACGCCCGCGTACTACAACGCCCGCGTCCCGGCGGGCCGGGACACCGAGCCGTACAGCTACAGCTTCCGCGGCAGCGGCCAGCTCAAGGCTCCCACCGGCTGCCTCATCAACGGCGACAAGTGCGACGGCACCGCAGCCGTGCCCCCGAAGGCCCCCACCGGCCTGAGCGTCGCCGACGCCACCGCCCGCACGGTCGGCCTGAAGTGGACGGCGGCCGCGCAGGGCGACTTCCCCGTCGCCTCGTACGAGGTGCTGCGCGGCACCACCGTGGTCGCCGCCAGTGCCACCACCCAGGCCACCGTGCGCGGCCTGGAACCCGCGACCGCCTACCAGTTCAGCGTCCGGGCCAAGGACTCGCGCGGCAACACCGGCGAGGCCAGTGCCCCGGTCACGGCGACCACCGTGGACCCGGCGACCGACACCGTGCCGCCCACCGCGCCCCGCAACCTCCGGGCGGGCGAGGTCACTTCGAGCACCGTGAAGCTCGCCTGGGACGCGGCCACCGACAACCAGCGCGTCGCCGCGTACGACGTCTACCGCGGCACGACCCTCGTCGAGAGCCTGCCCGCCGACACGCTCACCAGCACCGTGACCGGACTGACGCCCGACACGGAGTACTCCTTCACCGTCAAGGCAAGGGACGCCGCCGACAACGCGTCGCCCGCGAGCAACGCCCTGTCGGTCACCACCAAGGAGCCCGTGGGCCAGGGCGGCTACGCCAAGGTCGGCTACTTCGTGCAGTGGGGCATCTACGGCCGCCAGTACTTCGTGCGGGACCTGGAGACGTCCGGCGCCGCGGGCAAGCTCGACGTCGTCAACTACGCCTTCGCCAACATCGATCCGAAGAACCTCACCTGCCTCAACGGCGTCACCAAGGGCACCACGCAGAACCCCCAGGACCCCAACCAGGGCGACGGAGCCGGGGACGCCGAGGCCGACTACGGCCGGGCCTTCCCCGCCGGGCAGTCCGTGGACGGCGTCGCCGACGACGGCTGGGGCAAGCTGCGCGGCAACTTCAACCAGCTGAAGAAGCTCAAGGCCAAGCACCCGAACCTCAAGGTGGTCGTCTCGCTCGGCGGCTGGACCTACTCCAAGTACTTCTCCGACGTCGCCAGGACGGACGACGCGCGGAAGAAGTTCGTGAAGTCCTGCGTCGACATGTACATCAAGGGCAATCTGCCCGCGTACAACGGAGCGGGCGGTGACGGCGTCGCCGCCGGCATCTTCGACGGCTTCGACCTGGACTGGGAGTGGCCGGGCTCGCCGGACGGCCACCCCGGCAACCACTGGAGCACGGCCGACAAGGCCAACAACACGGCCCTGATCGCCGAGTTCCGCAAGCAGCTCGACGCGCTCGGCGGCAGCCACCGGCTGCTCACCGCCTTCACTCCGGCCGACGCCAAGAAGATCAACGACGGCTGGGACCTCAAGGAGGTCTTCACATACCTGGACTTCGGCAACGTCCAGGGCTACGACTTCCACGGCGCGGGCAGCGACAACTCCTGGGAACCGAACCGCACGGGGCACCAGGCCAACCTGTACAAGGACGCGCAGAGTCCCTACCCCACCGACTTCAGCATCGACGACGCCGTGAAGGTGTACACCGATCAGGGCATCAAGCCGCGCAAGCTGACCATCGGCTTCCCGTTCTACGGGCGCGGCTGGCAGCAGGTCGCCGACGGTGGCGTGCACGGCGAGTGGCAGAGCGCCAACGGCGCCGCGCCCGGCCAGTTCCAGGAGGAGGCGGGCACTCGCGGCTACGACAACCTCGTCGCCGCCTTCCCGAACCTGACCGTCCACCACGACGAGCAGTCCGTCTCCACGTACGGCTACACCGGGGCGAACGGCCAGTGGTGGTCCTTCGACGACGTCTGGTCCATCGAGAAGAAGACCCAGTACATCAAGTCCAAGGGTCTGCTCGGCGGCATGATCTGGGAGATGTCCGGAGACACCTCGAACAACGTCCTGTTCAACGCGCTGGACCGCGGGCTGAGGTAGGCCCCACGAGTCGGGCCGCCCCGGAAACCCCCTCCGAGGCGGCCCTCCCCCTGTGCCGTCACGTCACCACGACGTACGGCCGCGCCCCGACATCGTTGTCAGAACGCGGCACGCACCGCCGCCCTACGGCGTGTAGACGGCGTTGCTGCCGTACAGCTCCCTGGTGAACGCGGAGACGTCGGCGCTGCGATCGGCGCCGTCGAGGTTGTACGTCAGATAGACGCCGTACCCCTCACTGACGGTGCGCCGGGCGAGACTGGCGACCGTGCTCTGCGAGGTCCCGCCGATCTCGACGGCCGCGGGCGACAGCTTCGACTTCGGCAGGGCGATGCCGG
Source organism: Streptomyces sp. NPDC036815 (assembly GCF_055609205.1). Taxonomy (NCBI): domain Bacteria; kingdom Bacillati; phylum Actinomycetota; class Actinomycetes; order Kitasatosporales; family Streptomycetaceae; genus Streptomyces; species Streptomyces sp. NPDC036815. Next base: position 19,945 of record NZ_JBVJPW010000006.1, read on the forward strand.
GAACCTGCCAGGAGCCGTAGTACGGGTTCCAGGCGTAGTCGAACTTGGACGAGATGTTGACGCCGCCGTAGGAGAGGCGCGACGCGGCCGGGCCGATGTTGTAGAGGCTGATGATCTTGTTCGGCATGTTCGCGCGCAGCGCCGTCACCAGGTTCACGAACGAGCTGGCGTTGGGCTGACCTGTGCCGTTGTTGCCGTACTCGGCGTACTCGTCGTCGAAGTCGATGCCGTCGAGGTTGTACTTGGCCACGGTGTCCGACATCTGCTTGGCGAACGCCGAAGCGGCCTGCCTGGACGGGAAGTTGGCGAAGCCCGCGCCCTGGTGGTTGCCGAGCACCGAGAGGACGACCTTGATGCCCTTCTGCTGGAGCGGCCGTATCTCCGTGGCGGCGTTGTCGAGGACGCGCTGCACGTTCTCGTTGAAGTGCAGGTACGCCGCCTTCTTGCTCGTGTCGTAGTTGATGTTCGCCGCGAAGATCACGGCGACGTCGAAGACGTTGCCGCCGCCGTTGGCGAGGGTGTACTTGCCGACGTTGCGCATGCTGTTGTTGTTCACCTCGACGTACGCCACCGAGGTCGGTCCCTGTTTCGTGGGTGCGGGGGCGGGCTCGGGGGCCGCCACCGCGCCGGTCGCGGCGGTCGTACCGAAGGCGAGGGCCGCGACGGTTGAGAGCGCGAGCGCTGCCGTCCGCGCTCTGCTCCGTACCAGAGTGAACATCGTTGATCGGTCTCCCATCGTGTGGGTCGGCGCCCGACGTGTTCGAAGCGCCGAGTGAGCCCTCAGAGTTTTCCGCTCAAGTGACCGAATCCGGAGAATCACGCGGGAGATCTTCACGATTCCCACGCATCTCGCGGCCTCACACGCGCCGCGTGGCCATCGTGGAATTTTCAACTACATGGCCTCGTTACACGCCACGAAGGAGGCAGACAGTGGACATGACCTATTACGACCAGGGGACGGCGGCCGAGCGCTGGGAGCGTGCGCGGCTGTTCTTCGACGCCAAGGAGTACGTGACGGCGGCGCGGATCCTCGACGCCCTCGCCGACGAGGTGCCCGAGCAGGTCGCCCCGCGTCTGCTCCTTGCCCGCGCCTACTACCACTCGGCCCAACTGCTGCGCGCCGAGGCCGCGTTGCGCGAAGTTCTCGAACTCGATCCGGTGGAGAGCTACGCCCGGCTCATGCTGGGGCGCACCCTGGAGCGCCAGGGCCGCACCGACGACGCGAGGCCGCACCTGCGCATGGCCGCCGCGCTGAGCGGGGACGTCGCCCCGGTGTGAGGCGGCCCGGGGCGGGGCCCGCGGGGACGTCGCGTCCCCGCGGGGCTCGCCTCACGGCCAGAGGGCCTCGGCCACGGCCACCCCCGCGAACGCCGCGCCCAGACCCGCGACGACGCTTCCCAGCGCGTTGGCCACCGAGTAGAACCCGGCACCGCGCTCGGCCAGCCGCAGGGTCTCGTACGAGAACGTCGAGTAGGTCGTCAGTGCCCCGCACAGGCCGGTGCCGAGGAACAGTTGGGTGTGCGAGCCCGCCGCGCCCGCCACGACCGCGCCGGTGACCACCCCGAGGACCAGGCAGCCCACCACGTTGACGGTGAAGGTGCCCCAGGGAAAGACGGTCCGGTGCCTGAGCTGCACGGCACGGTCGGTGAGATAGCGCAGCGGGGCGCCGATCATGCCGCCGGCGACGACGAGCAACCAGTTCACGCGCGCCTCCACGCCACCACGCGGCGCGTCGTCCACGCCGCGCACCACACCGCCGCGACGGCCGCGAGCAGGGTCAGGCCCAGATAGGCCAGGCCGGTGCGGGCGCGGCCGTCCCGTACCAGGCGCTCGATGTCCACCGCGTACGTCGAGAAGGTGGTGAAGCCGCCGAGGACTCCCGTGCCGAGGAACGGCCGCACCAGCGGGTGCGCCGTCCGCACCTCGCTCACGAGCACCATGAGGACGCCGATCGACGCGCACCCCACGGCGTTCACCACGAGGGTCGTCCAGGGGAACCCGCCGGTGGCGCCCGGCCAGATCGTCGACGCCGCGTACCGGGCCACGGCGCCGAGGCCGCCGCCGACGGAGACCGCCGCGAGGATCTGCCCCTGGCCCCGGCGGTCCCGCGCCGCTTCGCGGCGCTGCGCGGCCACGGACAGATCGATGTCGGGGTCCGTGGGTTCGTCCACCGCCCCGGGCCGTTGAGCTCCCATGGGCCTACGCTAACCGTCGCCGCCGGTCACCGCGTCGTCGGCTCCCGCCGTGGGCGCACGTCGTCGGCCCTCAGGACAGGTGCTCGCCGTCGCGGATCGCGCGCACGAGTCCGGCGACGAGGCCGGCCCGGCCGGCCATGGCATCGACCACCACGTACTCGTGATCCGCGTGCGCGCCGCCGCCGACCGCGCCGAGGCCGTCCAGGGTCGGCACCCCGAGCGCGGCCGTGAAGTTGCCGTCGCTTCCGCCGCCGACCGCCCGGCCCGCCACACCGGGCATCAGCCGCTGCGCCACCGCGAACAGCCCGGCGGCCGCCGACTCGGGCATCGGGGGACGGCCGACCGAGCCCCGGACCGTGACCCGGGCCTCCGCCAGGTGCGGGGTCAGGGCCGCGAAAGCGGCCTCGATCCGGTCCTTCTCCTCGGCGGTCTCGACCCGTACGTCGACGACGACGGTCGCCTCGGCGGGAACGACGTTGTCGAGCGTGCCCGCGCCGGCGACGGTCGGGGTGACGGTCGTGCCGATCCCGGGGCGGCCGAGGGCCGCGATGTCCAGGACCTGGTGTGCCGCTTCGACCAGGGCGTTGACGCCCGCCTCGGGTTCGAGGCCCGCGTGCGAGGCGCGGCCCCGGACGGAGACCTCGAACGTGCCGCATCCCTTGCGGCCGGTCTTCAGCCCGCCGCCGTCGGCAGCGCCCTCGAACACCAGGACGGCGCCGCAGTCGAGGGCGCGCTCCTCGATGAGCGCGCGGGAGGAGTGGGAGCCGACCTCTTCGTCGGCGGTCACCAGGATCTCCACTCCGGACCGGTCCTCCAGCGCCGCCAGTCCGTGAATCGCCTGGACGAGACCGCCCAGCATGTCGAAGACCCCGGGGCCGGTCGCGTGCCCGCCCTCGACCTGGAACGGGCGGCGTTCCAGGGTGCCGAGCGGAAAGACCGTGTCGTGGTGGCCGAGGATCAGCACCCTGGGGTCCCCGCCGGCCGACCAGTGGACGTGCGGCCCGGCTTCGCTCCCGATGAGCAGGGCCTGCCCGCCCAGACGGTTCTCGATGACGGCGGCGACAGCCTGTGCCGAAGCCGTCAGGGCGGTGACGTCGCGCGAGGGCGACTCGACCTCGACGAGCGTCCTGAGGTCCTCGATCATCGCGTCGACACTCACGTCCGCGGTCTCTCGCATCATCACGGCGCAAGGGTACTTGGCGCGCCGATCAAGGAACGTGACCGGTCGGGCGCCGTCTACGGCGGGCCCGTGCGGCGCGTGGCGGGGGCCGAGACCTTCGGCGGCCACGCGAGCGGGTCCAGGAGTCCGAGGACGTAGGCCCGGGCCACGAGGGCCGTCCGGTTCGGTGCCTGGAGACGGCGGCAGAGCCGTGTCAGGTGGTAGTTGACGCCGTCGGCGCCGATGCCGACCGTGCGCGCCACGACCGATGTCGTCGCGCCGCCGGCCACCAGGCGCAGGATGCGGGCCTCCTGCGCGCTCAGCGCGGGGTGGGCGAGCTCCGCCCCTGCCCCGTTCGGGTCGGCAGGGGCGGAGTCCGCGGCGGGCTCCTTCCGTTCCTCGGCCACGCGGAGCGTCACCAGCAGGGGCGGGGTCTCCTCCAGCGGGTCGGTGACCGGTTCGACGGTCACCTGTCCGTGCCGTGCCGTGCCGCCCGCCCTCCAGGTCGCCTCGACGGGGTAGCGGGATCTGCGGCCGGAGCGCATGGCCTCGTCCAGCTTGCGGAGCTGGCGGCTGTTGGTGGGGGTGAGCAGTTCGAGCAGCAGCCGGTTGGCCACGCGCCCCGGCTGCAAGCCCAGGGCCGCGGCGAACGCGGGGTTGGCGACGGAGACGAGGCCGTCCGCGCCCGCGATGGCGGTCGGCGTGGGGGAACGGTCGAGCAGGCTGAGGAAACGCCCGCGCCAGACGGCCGCGTCGGCGACCTTCTCCTTGCTGCTCGCCCCGTCGCCGGAGCGGCTGTCGGGTGCGCCCGGATCACTCACCTACATCACTCCCCACCCGCGTCACGACACGTCCGGCCCGCGCCCCCGCCGCCACGCACTTCGGTGTTCCGTGCGCAAGCGCCGGGGCCGAAAAGACCCCTACAAGATTATGTAGTTCTCGCCGAGGATCGCGGGCCGGGGCGGGCCACGGTAGGGACGGCGCCCCACTCCTGGGCGCTCAACTCCCCTGCGTCCACGGGAAGAGGCACTGGCCGATGAGCGAAGAACACACCGTCGAGGTCTGCGGTCTCCGGGACCACCCGGACCTCGTCCTGCCCACCGTCGATGTGACGGCGGCCGGACCGACCGCCACTCCGATCCAGCAGTCCGTGGAGCTCGCGCGGCGGCACGGCCCCTTCTACGTCCGCAGGTACCACGGTCGCGAGACCGTCTGGGTCAGCTCCCTGGAGCTGGTCGCGGAGCTCGCCGACGAAAGCAGGTTCTCCAAGGGCATCGGTCCCGCCCTGGAGAACGTCCGCGGCATCGCGGGGGACGGCCTGTTCACGGCGTACGACGACGAACCCAACTGGGCCAAGGCGCACGACATCCTGCTCCCCGCCTTCGCCATGAACTCGATGCGTACGTACCACCCGCACATGCTGCGCGTGGCCCGGCGCCTCATCGCCTCCTGGGACGGCCGGTTCACGCCGGGCGCGGCCGAGTCCGCGCCGGTGGACGTGTCGGAGGACATGACCAGGATGACGCTGGACACCATCGGCCTGGCCGGGTTCGGCTACGACTTCGAGTCCTTCGGCCGCGCCGAACCCCACCCCTTCGTGCGGGCGCTCGTCCGGGGCCTGGCGCACAGCCAGGCGAAGCTGGCCCGGGACCCCGCCGGGGAGTACGGCGCGCAGGACGCGGCCTTCGAGACCGACGCCGCCTTTCTCGCCGAGGTCGTCGACGAGGTGATCGAGACCCGCAAGGCGTCGGGCGAAACCGGCACCGACGATCTGCTCGGCCTGATGCTCAACTCCCCGCACCCCGAAAGCGGCGAGGCCCTGGACGAGGCGAACATCCGCAATCAGGTCATCACCTTCCTCATCGCCGGGCACGAGACGACCTCGGGCACGCTCTCCTTCGCCCTGCACCACCTGGTGCGCAACCCCGCGGTCCTGCACCTCGCGCAGGCCGAGGTCGACGCGCTGTGGGGCGACGAGCCGGACCCCGAGCCGACGTACGAGGACGTGGGCAGGCTGCGTTACGTACGCCAGGTGCTCAACGAAGCGCTGCGGCTGTGGCCGACCGCCCCCGCCTTCCAGCGCAGGGCCCGCGCCGACACGACCCTCGGTGGGCGCCACCCGGTCAAGGCGGGCCAGAACGTGGTGGTGCTCACGCCGATGCTGCACCGCGACCCGGTCTGGGGCGACAACGTCGAGGAGTTCGACCCCGAGCGCTTCGCCCCGGAGACCGAGGCGGCCCGCTCCCCGCACGCGTACAAGCCCTTCGGAACCGGTGAACGTGCCTGTATCGGGCGGCAGTTCGCCCTGCACGAGGCCACCATGCTGCTCGGCATGCTGGTGCACCGCTACCGTTTCGTCGACCGGGCCGGCTACCGCCTGAAGGTCAAGGAGACCCTCACCCTCAAGCCCGAGGGCTTCACCATGACGCTGGCCCCGCGCACCGCGGCGGACCGCGCGCGCAGCCGGGCCGCGGTCGCCGGACTGTCCGCACTCGGCGGCGCGTCCGGCTCCGACGGCGCGGCGGGGGGAGCCGCCACGGGAGCGTCGGACGGGCTGCCCACGCGGGCGGTGGCGGGCACCGCCCTGACGCTGCTGCACGGTTCCAACTTCGGGACGTGCCGCGAGTACGCCGCACAACTCGGGGAGCTCGCCGCCGGGTTGGGCTTCGAGGTGCGTGTCGCACCGCTCGACGAGGCGGCCGGCGCCCTGCCCGCCGACTCCCCCGTCGTGATCGTCGCCGCGTCCTACAACGGACGGCCCACCGACGACGCGGGCGCCTTCGTCTCCTGGCTGGACCGGGCCGCGCCGGGCTCGGCCGACGGCGTGCGGTACGCGGTCCTCGGCGTCGGGGACCGCAACTGGCCGGCGACCTACCAGCGGGTGCCCACCCTCGTCGACGAAGGACTCGCCGGAGCGGGCGCCACCCGCCTCCTGGAGCGCGCCGAGGCCGACGCCTCCGGGGACCTCACCGGCGCGGTGGACCGCTTCACCTCGGCTCTGCGCCGGACCCTGCTGCGGCAGTACGGCGACCCGGAGAGCGTCGGGGAGACCGGCGGTGCGCCCGAGGCCGGCGGCTACGACGTCGTGGAGGTCTGCGGCGGGCCGCTGGACGCGCTGGACGCCCGGCACGGCACGGTGCCGATGACCGTCACGGAGACCGCCGATCTCGCCGACCTCGCCCATCCGCTCGGCCGCCCGAAGCGGTTCCTGCGCGTGGCGCTGCCGGACGGCGTGTCGTACCGCACCGCCGACCACCTCTCCGTCCTGCCGGTCAACGACCCCGCGTCGGTCGAGCGCGCGGCGGCGGTCCTCGGTGTCGCCCTGGACACGGTCCTCAGCATCCGGGCCCGTCGGCCCGGCCGGTCCACCCTGCCGCTGGACCGCCCCGTCGCCGTCCGTGAACTCCTCGGCCGGTACGTCGAGTTGGGTGGCTCCCCGACCGCCGCGCAGACCGCCCTGCTCGCCGAGCACAACCCGTGCCCGCCGGAACGGGCCGCGCTGGAGCGACTGGCGGGCGACCGGGCGGCGCTGACGGAGCGAAAGGGCAGCCTCCTCGACCTGATCGAGGACCATCCGGCGCTGTGCGGCAGGCTCGCCTGGCCCGTACTGCTCGAACTGTTCGCGCCGGTCCGCCCGCGCCACTACTCGATCTCCTCGTCGCCCGCGGTCTCGCCGGACCACGCCGACCTGATGGTCTCGCTCCTCTCGGCCCCCGACCGCTCGGGCCGCGGTACCTTCCGCGGCGCCGGATCGTCGTACCTGCACCGTCTGCGGCCCGGCGACACCCTCCACGCGCGCGTGCAACCCTGCCGGGACGACTTCCGTATCGATGCCGCGTCGCAGACCCCGCTCATCATGGTCGGCGCGGGCACGGGTCTCGCGCCGTTCCGCGGGGCGATCGCCGACCGCCTGCGGGTGCTGCGCGACGGCGGCCGGCTCGCTCCGGCGCTCTGCTACTTCGGCTGCGACCACCCCGACGTCGACTACCTGCACCGCGCGGAGCTGACGGACGCGGAGCGCGCGGGCGCGGTGTCGATGCGCCCGACGTACTCCGGCGCGCCCGAGGGCGGGCTCCGCTTCGTGCAGCACCGGATCGAGGCGGAGGCCGAGGAGGTCTGGGGCCTGCTGGAGGCGGGGGCGCGGGTCTACGTCTGCGGCGACGGCGCGCGGATGGCCCCGGGCGTCCGGGAGGCGTTCCAGCGGCTGCGCGCGAAGTGCGCGGGCGGCGGGAGCGCGGCGGCCGAGGTGTGGTGGCGGGAGCTGGTCACCGCGGGCCGTTATGTCGAGGACGTCTATCGGGGCGGCTGACGTGTGAGCGGCCGTCGTCGGAAGGAACACCCGACGACGGCCACCGCAGGACGGCTCAGCCCCGGTACGTCTCCAGGAGCCGCAGCCACACCTCGCTGATCGTCGGGTAGGCCGGGACGGCGTGCCACAGGCGGTCGATGGGGATCTCGCCCGCGACCGCCATCGTCGCCGAGTGGATGAGTTCGCCGACGCCGGGACCGACGAAGGTGACGCCGAGGAGGATCTCGCGGTCCAGGTCGACGACCATGCGGGCGCGGCCGCGGTAGCCGTCGGCGTAGAGGCCCGCGCCCGCGACGCCCGACATGTCGTAGTCGACGGCGCGGACGCGGTGGCCCGCGGCCTCCGCCTCGGCGAGGGTCAGGCCCGCGGAGGCCGCTTCGGGGTCGGTGAAGACGACCTGCGGGACGGCGTCGTGGTCGGCCGTGGCGGCGTGCGCCCCCCACCGGTCGCTCTCCAGGAGCGGGATCTTCTGCGCGCGGGCGGCGATGGCGGCACCGGCGATACGGGCCTGGTACTTGCCCTGGTGGGTGAGGAGCGCGCGGTGGTTCGCGTCGCCGACCGCGTACAGCCAGTCGCTGCCCTCGACGCGCAGGCTCTCGTCGACCGACAGCCAGGAGCCGGGTTCCAGGCCGACGGTCTCCAGACCGATGTCGTCCGTGCGCGGGGCGCGGCCCGTGGCGAAGAGGATCTCGTCGGCCTGGAGGGTCGATCCGTCGTCCAGGGTCGCCGTGACGGTGCCGTTCTCGCGGCGCACCGCGGTGACGGAGACGCCGGAGCGGACCTCGGCGCCCGCCTCGGTGAGGGCCTCCTGGACCAGCTCGCCCGCGAACGGCTCCATGCGGGGCAGCAGGCCCCCGCCCCGGACCAGCACCGTGACGGCTGAGCCGAGGGCCTGCCAGGCGGTGGCCATCTCCACGGCGACGACGCCGCCGCCGACGACCAGGAGGCGGCCGGGCACGTGGTCGGCGCCGGTGGCCTCGCGGCTGGTCCACGGCTTGACGTCGGCGAGGCCCGGCAGGTCGGGCAGGGCGGCGCGGGTGCCGGTGCAGACGGCCACGGCGTGGCGGGCCCGCAGCGTGTGCGCGGTGCCGTCCGTGCCGGTGACCGTGACCTCGCGGGGGCCCGCGAGGCGGCCGTGGCCCCGGTACAGGTCGACGCCGACGCCCTCCAGCCAGCCGACCTGGCCGTCGTCCTTCCAGTGCGACGTGTAGTCGTCGCGGTGCGCGAGGACGGCGGGGGCGTCGAGCGGTCCCTGCACGGACTGGCGCAGGCCGGGGACGCGGCGGGCGTCCGCGCGGGCGATGACGGGGCGCAGCAGGGCCTTGCTGGGCATGCAGGCCCAGTAGGAGCACTCGCCCCCGACGAGCTCGCTCTCCACGATCGCGGCGCTGAGCCCGGCCGCCCGGGCCCGGTCGGCCACGTTCTCCCCCACTGGACCTGCTCCGATGACTACTACGTCGTATGTGATGGCATCCGTCATGAGGACAGTCTGTCGGCAGGTGTGCGCCGTGGCCACACGGGTACGCGCGCGTAATGCGCCGGTGCACATGCGGCACCTTCCGCGCGTACGACAGGCGGAATACGTCCGCACCATCGGCCGTTGTGCACAGCGGCTACGCCCGACAGCAGGAAGTAGGACACACCATGAGCAGCGCCACCCTGGAGCTCACCAAGGACAACTTCGACCAGACGGTCACGGACAACGGATTCGTCCTGATCGACTTCTGGGCCGAGTGGTGCGGGCCGTGCAAGCAGTTCGCCCCGGTGTACGAGAAGGCCGCCGAGGCCAATCCCGACCTGGTTTTCGCCAAGGTCGACACGGAGGCGCAGCCCGAGCTCGCGCAGGCCTTCAACATCCAGTCGATCCCGACCCTGATGATCGTCCGTGACCAGGTCGCGGTGTTCGCCCAGCCGGGCGCGCTGCCCGAGGCCGCGCTCACCGATGTCATCGGCCAGGCCAGGAACCTGGACATGGACGAGGTCCGCCGCCAGGTCGCCGAGGAGCAGGCCCAGCAGCAGGGCGAGTAAGCGGTACTCCGGGCCGTAGCGGTCAGCTGGACTCGCGGTGCACGACGTCCGCTCCGAGCACGTCGTGCACCTCGGGTTCGGCGCCCGGGTCGCGCACCACACGGTCGACGAGTTCGGCCAGTCCGCGGCCCGAGGGCAGTTGGATGCGGACGGTGCTGAGCCGGGGCCTGAGGAGCCGGCCCAGCATCAGGTCGTCCGAGCCGATGAGGGCGGTCCCCTCCGGGACGGCGATCCCTTCGTCCTGCAGGGCGCGCATCAGGAGCATGGCGTATTCGTCGTTGTACGCGAAGACGGCGTCGAGGCCCAGGTCGGGCCAGCGGGCCACGAGCCGGGCCGCTGACTCCTCGTCGTACGCGAGGGGCAGTTCGGTGACCGACGCGCCGGTGGTGCGGGTGCTCTCGACGGCCTGGCGGACCCCTTCGAGCCGGGGGCGCGAGAAGTGTTCCAGGCCCGGTTCCTCGGGGACGACGACGCCGATCCTGCGCCGCCCGCGGGCCAGGAAGTGCAGGGCGGCGGCCTCGCCGACCCTGCGTCCGTCCATCAGGAGGGCGTGCGCGCCCTCCACCCGGTGCGGTCCCAGGGTGAAGACGGCCTTGGCGCCGGACCGCTTCAGGACGGTGACGCCGCGCGGGCCGACCGCGGAGGCGTCGGGGGCCAGCACGGCCACGGGGCGCAGTTCGGCCCAGGCGCGGGCGGCGTCCTCGCCGGTCAGGCCGAGGCTGGCGTACTGCACGACGGTGTAGTCGAGACGGCCGAGCGCCCACTGCAATTCGTTGAAGAACTGGCTGAAGAGCGGGCCGACCGGGATTTCCGCGGTGGGCATCAGGACCATGCGGCTGTGTCCGGCGCGCAGGCTGCGGGCGGCGGCGTGGGGGACGTAGCCGAGCTCCCTCGCCGCTTCGTGGACGCGGCGGCGCGTGGGTTCGCTGATGCGGACGGCGCTGGTGTTGTTGAGGACGTACGAGACGGTCGCGCGGGAGACCCCCGCCAGACGCGCGACGTCGGCGCTCGTCGGCACGGAGCGCTGTGTGGACTGCTGCTTCGGTATCTGCGCCATGGCCCCGTCATCCTCGCAGATGCCGCCGCTGCCGCACCGGCCGGGCGGTGGAGCGCGCTCGGCCCGTGGGCCGGTCGCGGGTGCGTGAACTTCCCTTCCCGCGTTCCGCGTTGCCCTACTCGCCGGTTAACGTTCGGGCACCCGTCGTCGAGCGAAGGTGTCCCCCCATGACTGCCGACCGTGCCGAAGGCCTGGCGCGCACCGCCCGGGCGCTGGCCGATGGAGAGGTGTCCGCGCGGGCACTGACCGAGCGGACGCTGGCCAGGATCGAGGCGTCGCAGCCGGTGCTCAACGCGTTCAAGCTGGTGCGGGCGCGGGCCGCGCTCGCCGAGGCGGACGCGGCCGACCGGGAGCTGGCGGCGGGCGGCGCGTCCTCGGGACGGCCGCTGCTCGGGGTGCCGCTGGCCGTGAAGGACGACATGGACGTGGCGGGTGAGCCGACCGCGTTCGGCTGCCGGGGCGACTTCCCGCCGAGGACGGCGGACTCCGAGGCGGTGCGCAGGCTGCGGGCCGCCGGGGCGGTGATCGTCGGCAAGACCAACACGTGTGAGCTGGGGCAGTGGCCGTTCACCGAGGGGCCCGGCTTCGGCGACACCCGCAATCCGTGGAACACCGGCCACACGCCCGGCGGTTCGTCGGGCGGCTCGGCGGCCGCGGTCGCCGCGGGTCTGGTGCCCGCGGCCCTCGGCTCGGACGGCGCGGGCTCGGTGCGGATACCGGCGGCCTGGACCCATCTGGTCGGCATCAAGCCGCAGCGCGGCCGGATATCGACGTGGCCGTGGCCCGAGGCCTTCCAGGGCATCACCGTCAACGGGCCGCTCGCCCGGACGGTCGCGGACGCCGCGCTGCTCCTGGACGCGGCGAGCGGCAGCCACGAGGGCGACCTGCACCGGCCCTCGCCCATCCGGGCCGCCGAGGCCGCGACCCGCGATCCGGGGCGGCTGCGGATCGCCCTGTCGCTGCGGATGCCGTTCACGGCGACGCCCAAGCAGCTCCACCCGGTGGTCAGGGACCGGGTGGTGGCGCTCGCGGACCGGCTCACCGCGCTCGGGCACGACGTAGCCGAGGCCGACCCCCGCTACGGCCGGATCGGGCTCGCGTTCGTACCGCGTGCCACGGCGGGCATCGCCGAGTGGAGCGACCGGGTGCCGGACTCCTCGCTCCTGGACCGGCGTACGCGGGAAGCGGCCCGCATGGGGCGGCTGTTGGGGCGCACCCCGCTGCGGCTCGCACGCCGTGCGGAGGCGACGCTGCACAGCCGGGTGGGCGCCGTCTTCACGACGTACGACGTGGTGATCGCGCCGACGACCGCCGCTCCCCCGCCGCGCGTCGGCGCGCTCGCCACGCTGAGCGGCTGGCGGACCGACCGGGCGATGATCGCGGCGTGTCCCTACGCCTGGCCGTGGAACGTACTCGGCTGGCCGGGCGTCAACGTGCCCGCGGGCCGCGCCCCGGGCGGTCTGCCCGTCGGCGCCCAGCTGCTCGGCCCCGCGGGCAGCGAGCCGCTCCTGATCTCCCTGGCCGCGCAGTTGGAGGCGGACCAGCGGTGGTACGAGCAGTGGCCGGCGCCGGTGCCCGACGCGGCCGCGACGCCGTAGCGCGCGGCCGGGTCCGCGGACGTCCGCCCGTGCCGCTCCGCGGACCGGCACGGACACGTTCTACGGTGATCCATGTGACTGCTTCCATCGAAGACCCGCACATGTCCGCGTCGCCGGGCCGCTCCGGCGCCACCGCGACCACCGAGGCCGAGCCGCGCGAGGTGGGCCGGGTGCACACGCAGTACGCGCCGAACCGCGACGGCGATCCCGACCCCGGTGAGATCGTCTGGACCTGGGTGCCCTACGAGGAGAACGACGGGCGGGGCAAGGACCGGCCGGTGCTCGTGGTCGCCCGGGAGGCGTCCGGCACGCTGCTCGCCGTGCAGCTGTCCAGCAAGCGGCACGACCACGACCGCGAGTGGGTGCCCATCGGGAGCGGGCCCTGGGACCGCGGGGGACGCGACTCCTGGGTGGACATCGACCGGGTGCTGCGGGTGCACGAGCGCGGGATGCGGCGCGAGGCGTGCGCGCTCGACCGGATGCGGTTCAACCTGGTCGTGCTCCGTCTGAGGGAGCGTTACGGCTGGCGTTGAGCGGTGGTCGCGGACCCGCCTGGCCGGTGCCTCCATGGGCGCCGGACGGCGCAACCGAAATTCCCGGTACGAGAACGGCCTGAGGGGCACTCTTGTGCGGAGGCCCTCAAGGGTTTTGGGTGTGACGAGCAATACCGGATGGAAGGATCCCCGCATGCCTGAGGGAGACTGTAGGAAACACCGCACCACGCGCCCCACAAGGGTGCGGGACACGGTGTCGGAGGCCGAGGTGGAGGCGCTGGTCCGCGGCATCTGCTTCAAGACCGGACCGCCCCGTGTCATCGGTGTCGAACTGGAATGGCTCGTCCACGAGCCAGGCCGACCCCACCTGCCCGTACCCACCGCCCGCCTCGAAGCGGCCTACACCGCACTGCGGGCCCTGCCCCTGCAGTCGTCCGTCACCGTCGAACCCGGCGGCCAGCTGGAGCTCAGCTCGCTTCCCGCCACCTCGCTGACGGAGTGCATATCGGCCATGGAGGCCGACCTCGGCGTCGTACGCGACGCGTTACGTTCCCACCACCTCACCCTCAGCGGATACGGCGCCGACCCGTGGCGGCCACCGGCACGGATCCTGCGCGAACCCCGCTACGACGCCCTGGAGGCCTGCCTCGACCGCGGCGGACCGGCCGGGCGCCGCATGATGTGCTCGACGGCCTCCGTGCAGATCTGCCTCGACGCCGGTTACGAGGAGCCGGGCCCGCTCGGCTACGCGCGGCGCTGGCGGCTCGCGCACCTGCTCGGCCCCGTCCTGGTCGCCGTGTTCGCCAACTCGCCGTTGCAGGACGGCCGTCCGACCGGCTGGCGCTCGACCCGGCAGGCCGTGTGGGCGGGCATCGAGCCCGGCAGATCCGGAGCCCCGCCGCTCGACGGGGAGCCTCGCGAGGTCTGGACCCGGCACGCCCTCGACGCGCCCGTCATGTGCGTCAAGAGAGAGCCGGGCGACGGCCCCTGGAGCGTCCCGGAAGGGCTGAGCTTCCGGGAGTGGGCCCGGGCCGGCGCACCGCGCAGACCCAACCGCGAGGACCTCGCCTACCACCTGACCACGCTGTTCCCGCCGGTGCGCCCGCGCGGTCACCTGGAGCTGCGGATGGTCGACGCGCAGCCGGGGGACGACGGCTGGATCGTGCCGCTGGCCGTGACGAGCGCGCTGTTCGACGATCCGGAGGCGGCCGAGACCGCCTACCGCGCCGTCAAACCGCTGGCCGAGCGGTACGGACCGCCGGACTCCCCCGCCGCACCGCACAACCCGCTCTGGCTCGACGCGGCGCGGCACGGCCCGGCCGACCCCGAACTGCGCGAGGCAGCCGTCGCCTGCTTCGCCGCCGCCATGGACGCGCTGCCCCGCCTCGGCGCGGCCACGTCCGTGCGGAACGCCGTCGCGGCCTTCGCCGACCGGTACGTCGCACGGGGCCGCTGCCCCGCCGACGACCTGCTCGACGGCCTGCGCGACGCCCGCCACCCCCACGACACGCCTGGGAAGGACTCCCGCCGATGACAGGCTCCACCGCCGACCCCGAAGCCCTCCGGGAGCGCGCGCTGGCCGCGCTCCTGACCGCCCGGGACCGCACCACCCTCCTCACCACCTGCGTGGAGGAGTCCGAACTGGTCGCACAGCACTCGCCGTTGATGTCACCGCTGGTCTGGGACCTCGCGCACATAGGGAACCAGGAGGAGCAGTGGCTGCTGCGCGCGGTCGCGGGCCGCGACGCGATGCGCCCGGAGATCGATTCGCTGTACGACGCGTTCGAGCATCCCCGCGCCGAGCGGCCCAGGCTCCCGCTGCTGGCGCCCGCCGAGGCCCGGGGCTACGCGGCCGAGGTGCGGGGCCGCGCGCTCGACGTCCTGGAGAAGACGCCGCTGCGCGGTACGCCGCTCACCGACGCGGGCTTCGCGTTCGGAATGATCGCGCAGCACGAACAGCAGCACGACGAGACCATGCTGATCACCCATCAGCTGCGGACGGGCCCCACCGCCCTCACCGCCCCCGACCCGCCGTCCGGCGAGCCCTTCGACGGTCCCGCCGAAGTCCTGGTCCCCGGCGGCCCGTTCACGATGGGGACGTCCACCGAACCGTGGGCCCTCGACAACGAACGTCCGGCGCACCGCCGCCTGGTCCCGCCGTTCTTCATCGACACGACTCCGGTGACGAACGCCGCGTACCAGCGTTTCATCGACGACGGCGGCTACGACCAGATGCGCTGGTGGGACCCGGCCGGCTGGGCGATGGTCCGGGAGAACGGGCTGCGGGCGCCGCTGTTCTGGCGCCGCGAGGGCGGCCAGTGGCTGCGGCGGCGCTTCGGAACGGTGGAACCGGTGCCCGCCGACGAGCCGGTGCTGCACGTCAGCTGGTACGAGGCCGACGCGTACGCGCGCTGGGCGGGACGGCGCCTGCCCAGCGAGGTGGAGTGGGAGAAGGCCGCCCGGCACGACCCGGTCACCGACCGGTCAATGCGCTATCCGTGGGGCGACGCGGACCCCACTCCGGAGCGGGCCAACCTCGGCCAGCGGCACCTGCGTCCCGCGTCCGCCGGAAGCTACGCGGCGGGTGAATCGCCGCTCGGCGTACGGCAGTTGATCGGCGACGTCTGGGAGTGGACCGCCGGCGAGTTCCTGCCCTACCCGGGCTTCTCCGCCTTCCCCTACCGCGAGTATTCGGACGTCTTCTTCGGCGGCGACTACAAGGTGCTGCGCGGCGGCGCCTTCTCCGTCGACGCGGTGGCCTGCCGCGGCACGTTCCGCAACTGGGACCATCCGGTGCGGCGGCAGATCTTCTCCGGGTTCCGCACGGCGCGGGACGCCGGGCCCACGGAGACCGCGGACCCGGAGACCGCCTGATGTGCCGACACCTCGCTTGCGTCGGGCCGCCGGAGGCGCTCGGCGCCCTCCTCGTGACGCCCGCGCACAGCCTGTTCCGTCAGTCGTGGGCGCCCCGGATGCAGCGGCACGGCACGGTCAACGCCGACGGTTTCGGAGTGGGCTGGTACGCCGACGGCGACCCGGAACCCGCGCGCTACCGTCGCACCGGGCCGATCTGGGGCGATCAGTCGTTCGCCGATCTCGCCAGGGTCGTGCGCTCCGGGGCGCTCCTCGCCGCCGTGCGCGACGCGACCGTGGCGGGCGCGGACGGGGAGGCCGCGGCGGCCCCGTTCGCCACCGGGCCGTGGCTGTTCAGTCACAACGGCGCGGTCACCGGCTGGCCCGGCTCCCTCGCCCCGCTCGCCCACGGCCTGCCGCCCGCCGAGCTGCTCTCCATGGAGGCGCGCTGCGACTCCGCGCTGGTGTGGGCGCTCGTCCGGCACCGGCTGCTGCGCGGCGACGAGGCGGGCCAGGCCCTCGCGGACACCGTCCTCGAGGTCGCCGAGGCCGCCCCCGGATCGCGCCTCAACCTGCTGCTCACCGACGGCGACACGATCACCGCGACGGCCTGGGGCGACACCCTCTGGTACCTCGCGGAGCCCGGCCGCCGCACCGTCGTGGCCTCCGAGCCCTACGACGACACCCCCCACTGGCGCGAGGTGCCCGACCGCACGCTGCTCGCCGCCGACCGCACCGACGTACTGCTGACCCCGCTCAAGGAGCCCCCTGCGTGAGCCCGTTCCTGCTGACCCGCACCCTGCCCGAGGACGCCACGGACGCCGCGCTGCGCGCGGACGTCCTGCACGGCCTCACCCGAACCCCGAAGTCGCTGCCGCCCAAGTGGTTCTACGACGCGCGCGGCAGCGCCCTCTTCGACGAGATCACCACCCTGCCCGAGTACTACCCCACCCGCGCCGAGCGCGAGATCCTGGTGGCCCGTGCCGCGCGGATCGCCGAGGTCACGGGCGCCCGCACGCTGATCGAGCTGGGTTCGGGCTCTTCGGAGAAGACCCGCCACCTGATCGACGCCCTGCCTGACCTGCACACCTACGTCCCCGTGGACGTCAGCGAGAGCGCGCTGACCGGCGCCGCGAACACCCTGGTCGCCGAGCGGCCCGCGCTCGACGTGCACGCCCTGATCGCCGACTTCACCCGCGGCCTCGCACTGCCCGGCACGCCGGGCCCGCGCCTGGTCGCGTTCCTCGGCGGCACGGTCGGCAATCTGCTGCCCGCCGAGCGCGCCGCGTTCCTCTCCTCCGTGCACGCCCTCCTGCAGCCCGGCGACGCGCTGCTCCTGGGCACGGACCTGGTCAAGGAGGAGTCGGTGCTCGTCTCCGCGTACGACGACCGGACGGGCGTGACGGCGGCGTTCAACAAGAACGTCCTGTCGGTGATCAACCGCGAGCTGGCGGGCGACTTCGACCCGGACGCCTTCGAGCACGTCGCCGCCTGGGACGCCGAACGCGAGTGGATCGAGATGCGGCTCCGCTCCACCGCCGATCAGACGGTGAAGATCCACGCGCTCGACCTGGCGGTCGACTTCGTCGCGGGCGAGGAGCTCCGTACGGAGATCTCGGCCAAGTTCCGGGAGGACGGCGTACGGTCCGAACTGGCCGCCGCCGGACTGGAACTGACGCACTGGTGGACCGACGAGAGGAGCCGCTTCGCGCTGTCGCTGAGCACGGTGGCGTAAGAGTCCGGG
Source organism: Streptomyces sp. NPDC036815 (assembly GCF_055609205.1). NCBI lineage: Bacteria > Bacillati > Actinomycetota > Actinomycetes > Kitasatosporales > Streptomycetaceae > Streptomyces > Streptomyces sp. NPDC036815. The sequence continues at coordinate 37,382 of NZ_JBVJPW010000006.1, forward strand.
CCATGTCCCCGACCGGCCCCGAGAGCTCACCCGGCGTGCCCGGTCCCGCCCGTGCGGCGCGGGACCGGGCCGTCCGTCACAGCCCTCCGACGTTCAGCGCCTCGGTGATCTGGTCCGAGGCCTTGCGGGCCTCGGCCTCCGGGTCGCCGCCCATGAGGACCTGCGTCATGTACTCCTTGATGGGGTTGTCCGCCTCGACGCCCGCCCAGCGGGGCGAGTTGGGCGTCGCCCGGCCGTTCGCGGCGCCTGCGGCCATCGCCGCGACACCCTCCTCGCCCGCGACGGCGGGGGCCAGCTTCGCCTTGTTCGGGACGTAGTTCATCGTCCGGGCCAGGTCGGTCTGCCACTTCTTGCCCGCGAGCGCCTCGATCACCTCGACCGCGCCCTTGTGGTCGTCGCTGTGCTCGGGCACCACGAGGTCGGAGCCACCCGTGAAGACCGCGCCGGGCTTGCCCGCCTTCTTGCCGGGGATGGGGAAGTAGCCAAGCTTGCCCTTCAGTTCGGGGTTCTTCTCCTCGATGGCGCGGGCCGCGCCGGGCACCGTGATGATCTGCGCGACGTCGCCGCCCGCGAACACGCCTGCCTGTGAGGGGTGTTCCTCGTCGGAGTCGCGCGGGCCGTCGCCGAGCGCCTGCAGCCGCTGGTAGAACTCCATGCCGCGCCGGGCCGCCGCCGTGTGCAGGCTGCCGCGCCAGTCGCCGGAGGACTCCTTGGTCTCCTTGGCGAGGTCGCCGCCCTCGTCCCAGACGAAGCCTGCGAGGGTGTACCAGTCCTGGCCCGCCAGGTATATGCCTTGATTGCCGCCGGAGTTGAGCTTCTCCGTGGCCGTGACCCACTCCTCGCGGGTCCGCGGGGGGCTCTTGATGCCCGCCTGCGCGAACAGGTCCTTGTTGTAGATGACGACGCGGTTGGCGGCGTACCAGGGGATGCCGTACTGGGCGCCGCGGTAGCGCCCCGGCTCGGCGAGACCCGGCAGCCAGTCGTTCATGCCGAGGTCGCGCGCGGACTCCAGGGTGAGGTCGTACAGGCCGCCCTCGTCCACGTACTGCGCGACCTGGGTGTTGCCGACCTCGATGACGTCGGGGCCGTCCCCGTCCTCCTCCTTGAGCGCCTTCTTCACCTTGGTACCGATGCCGGTCCACTCCTGGACGCGGACGTCCAGTTCGAGCCCGTCGTGCTCCTTCTCGAAGTCCGCCGTGAAGCGCTCGACGAACTCGGGCGACGCGCTGCCCCGCATCAGCCAGACCGTGACGGTCCGGGAGTCGTCCCCGCCGGGCAGCATCCCGCATCCGGCGAGGAGAACGGAGGAGGAGAGCGCCAGGGCCAGAGACACGGCGGCGCGGTGGTGCGGGTTCACGTGGGTCACTTTCTGCCTGCGGACAGGGAAGGTCGGCCCGACGCGGGGGGATGAGCTCGTGGCTCGAACGGGTTACTGGCCTGGATTTTGGTATGTACCAAAGGCCTGGTCAAGGGGTGACGCCATCTCGCGCGAGCGGGCGCACTGGTGCACGGTGGAGTGACGGCGCTCATCGGCGCCGCGCGACGCCACCCGACGGCCCGGAGGAACACGCTCATGACCGACCACACCTATCGCGTCACCGAGATTGTCGGCACCTCCCACGAAGGCATCGACCAGGCGATCCGCAACGGCGTCGAGCGGGCCTCGCGGACGCTCCGCTCGCTGGACTGGTTCGAGGTCACACAGGTGCGCGGGCACATCGAGGACGGGCGGATCCAGCACTACCAGGTGGGGCTGAAGGTGGGATTCCGGCTGGAGGACGGGGACAGCGCGTAGGCGGGAGGCGGTCAGGTTCGGCCGTCTTCCTCCTGGGCCGTCTTCAGAGGTTCGGACTCGGCGGCCCAGGTGGCGCGCAGGACGGTGAAGCCCGCGCGTTCCGCCTCGTCGCAGACGAGCTCGTCGTCGTCCACCAGCACGCGGATCTCGCGGTCCCGGGCGAGGGAGCGCAGGATCTCCAGTTTGGTGCGGCGGGCCGGGCGGCGGTCGCCGTCGCGCCGCATCCAGACGCGGCCCGCCGGCAGGCCCTGGCGCGCCAGCCAGTCCTCCGTGTCCGCCCGGCACCGCTCGGGGCGGCCCGTCAGGTAGACGACCTCGCACTCCTCGGCACTGGCCCGGGCCAGCTCGATGCCGCGGGCCAAGGGCGGGTCCTGGGGCGCCGCGGCGAAGAAGGCGTCCCAGTCGCGTGCCCCGCCCACCAGGTACCGCTGGCGGTGCGCGGTGTCCGCGAGGGTGTTGTCCAGGTCGAACACGGCGAGGGGTCTGCTGGTGTCGGTCACTCCGACAGGGAATCATGACGGCGGCCAGGTGTTGAACCCTGTGTGAGCTCAGTGATCGCAGCAACCCGGTTCTCCGTACTCGACCGTTCCCGCACCCGTGAGGGCTACGACGGTCCCGCGGCGCTGCGCGACACCGTGCGCCTCGCCCAGGACCTCGAGGCGCTCGGCTATCACCGTTTCTGGGTCTCCGAGCACCACGGCGTGCCCGGCGTGGCGGGTTCCGCGCCCACGGTCCTCGCGTCGGCCGTGGCGGCGGCCACCCGCACCATCCGCGTCGGTACGGGCGGAGTGATGCTGCCGAACCATCAGTCGCTGGTCGTGGCCGAGCAGTTCGGGGTGCTGGAATCGCTCTTTCCCGGCCGGATCGACATGGGGCTCGGCCGTTCGGTCGGCTTCACCGACGGGGTGCGCAAGGCGCTGGGGCGCGACAAACACGCTGCCGAGGACTTCGCGGGGCAGCTCGGCGAACTGCTCGACTGGTTCCGCGGGACGTCCGGCACGGGGGTGCGGGCCCGCCCCGCCGAGGGGCTGACCGTGCCGCCGTACGTGCTGGCCGTGGGCGAGGGCGCGACGATCGCCGCCGAGGCGGGGCTGCCGCTGGTCATCGGGGACATCCGGGGCCGCGAGAAGATGCTGCGCGGCATCGAGCGGTACCGCGGCGGCTTCCGTCCCTCGCCCTGGCTCGCCGAGCCGTACGTCATGATCGCGGGCACCGTCGCGGTGGCGGAGAGCGAGGAGGCGGCCCGTCGGCTCCTCGTCCCGGAGGCCTGGTCGATGGCGTACTCGCGCACGCACGGCACGTTTCCGCCGCTGCTGTCGGCCGAGCGGGTGGAGGCCCTGGCCATGACGGAGAAGGAGCGCGGCTTCTACGAGGCGGGGCTGCGCGGTCACGTGCACGGCACGGAGGAGCAGGTGGCCGACGAGCTGGAGCGGGTGATCAAGGAGAGCGGGGCGCAGGAAGTCCTCGTGACGACCAGTACGTACGACCGGGCCGGGCTCCTGGACTCCTTCCGGCGGCTGGCCCGCGTGGCGCGGCTGGCTCCGGCCCCGCAGCTTTGAGGCGACTGCGGCCCCGCCCGTAGGGGCTCCCGGCTCGCGCGTCGGCCCGAGGCCTAGAATGGTGGGGTTTGTCCCCGAGCCGCGTACGGAGTCCCCATGCACAGCCCCCATGACCCGTTCGTACGCGTCCGCGGCGCCCGGGAGCACAACCTCCAGGGCGTCGACGTGGACATCCCGCGCGACGTCCTCGCGGTCTTCACCGGCGTCTCCGGCTCGGGGAAGTCCTCGCTCGCGTTCGGGACCGTCTACGCCGAGGCCCAGCGGCGCTACTTCGAGTCCGTCGCGCCGTACGCCCGGCGGCTGATCCACCAGGTCGGCGCCCCCAAGGTCGGGGAGATCACCGGGCTGCCGCCCGCGGTCTCGCTCCAGCAGCGCCGCTCGGCGCCGACCTCCCGCTCCTCCGTCGGCACGGTCACCACGCTCTCCAACTCCCTGCGGATGCTCTTCTCCCGCGCGGGCAGCTATCCGCCGGGCGCCGAGCGGCTCGACTCGGACGCCTTCTCGCCGAACACGGCGGCCGGCGCGTGCCCCGAGTGCCACGGCCTGGGCCGCGTCCACCGCACGACGGAAGAGCTGCTCGTGCCCGACCCGTCGCTGTCCATCCGCGAGGGCGCAATCGCCGCCTGGCCCGGCGCCTGGCAGGGCAAGAACCTGCGGGACGTGCTCGACGCCCTGGGCCACGACGTCGACCGGCCCTGGCGCGAGCTGCCGCAGCGGGACCGCGACTGGATCCTGTTCACGGACGAGCAGCCGGTGGTGACCGTGCACCCGGTGCGGGAGGCCGGCCGGATCCACCGCCCCTACCAGGGCACCTACATGAGCGCCCGCCGCTATGTGATGAAGACCTTCTCGGACTCCAAGAGCCAGACGCTGCGCGCCAAGGCCGAGCGGTTCCTGGCGAGCGCGCCGTGCCCGGCGTGCGGCGGCAGCAGGCTGCGGCCGGAGGCGATGGCGGTCACCTTCGCGGGCCGCACGATCGCCGAGCTCGCCGCGCTGCCCCTGTCCGACCTCGCCGACGCCCTCGCGGGCGCCGCGGACACCTCGGAGACGGCCCGCGTCCTGACCGGGGACCTGCTCGCCCGCATCGCGACCGTCACCGAGCTCGGCCTCGGCTACCTCAGTCCGGACCGCGCCACGCCCACCCTGTCGGCGGGCGAACTGCAGCGCCTGCGCCTGGCGACCCAGCTGCGCTCGGGGCTCTTCGGCGTGGTGTACGTCCTGGACGAACCGTCGGCGGGGCTCCACCCGGCGGACACCGAGGCCCTGTTGACGGTCCTCGACCGGCTGAAGGCGGCGGGCAACTCCGTCTTCGTCGTGGAGCACCACCTCGACGTGATGCGCCACGCGGACTGGCTCGTCGACGTCGGCCCGCGGGCGGGCGAGCACGGCGGGCGGGTGCTGCACAGCGGTCCGGTGGCGGAGCTCGAAGGGGTCCACGAGTCGGCCACGGCCCGCTTCCTGTTCGGCCGGGAAGCCCCTCCGGCGCGTGAAGTGCGCGCCGCGCAGGGCTGGTTGAAAATCGGCCCGGTCACCCGGCACAACCTCCGGGACGTGACGGCGGAGATCCCGCTCGGCGCCTTCACCGCCGTCACGGGCGTGTCGGGTTCGGGGAAGTCCACGCTCGTCGGCGAGATCACCGAGGACCTCGCGGGGGTCGGCCGCCTGGTCTGCGTCGACCAGAAGCCGATCGGACGTACACCGCGCTCCAACCTGGCCACCTACACCGGCCTCTTCGACGTCGTGCGCAAGGTCTTCGCGGCCACGGACACGGCGAAGGAGCGCGGTTACGGCGTGGGGCGGTTCTCCTTCAACGTCGCGGGCGGGCGCTGCGAGACCTGTCAGGGCGAAGGCTTCGTCAGCGTCGAGCTGCTCTTCCTGCCGAGCACCTACGCACCCTGCCCGGACTGCGCGGGCGCCCGCTACAACCCCGCCACGCTCGAAGTGACGTACCGGGGACGGAACATCGCGGAGGTGCTCGACCTGACCGTCGAGGCAGCCGCGGGCTTCTTCGCCGACACACCGGCCGTCCTGCGCAGCCTGCGCACGCTCCTCGACGTCGGCCTCGGCTATCTGCGGCTCGGCCAGCCCGCCACGGAGCTGTCGGGCGGGGAGGCCCAACGCATCAAACTGGCCAGCGAGTTGCAGCGGGTCGGGCGGGGCCACACGCTCTACCTCCTCGACGAGCCGACGACCGGCCTGCACCCGGCCGACGTCGAGGTCCTCACCCATCGCCTGCACGAACTGGTCGACGGGGGCAACTCCGTGGTCGTCGTCGAGCACGACATGGCGGTCGTGGCGGGCGCGGACTGGGTCGTCGACCTCGGCCCCGGCGGCGGTGACCGGGGCGGCCTCATCGTGGCGGCCGGCACCCCGGCGCGGGTGGCGGGTGCCGAGGGCAGCCGGACCGCGCCGTATCTGGCCCGCGCGCTGGGAGCCCCGGGCGGGCGGGGCTGACCCCTGGGGTCCCGCGCCCCCGCCGGTCACCCCCGCCGGTACGCCTCCCGCAGCCGGGCCTTCGCCAGCTTGCCGGTGGGAGTGCGCGGCAGACGGTCGGTGAAGTCGACGGTGCGCGGCGCCTTGTAGTGCGCGAGCCGCTCCCGTACGAAGTCGATGAGTTCCCGCTCGAGGCCGGGGCCGGGGGCGACTCCCTCCTCGACCTGGACGACCGCCTTGACCGCCTCCCCCATCTCGGCGTCGGGCACGCCGACGACGGCCGCGTCGGCGACGGCGGGGTGCAGCACGAGCACGTCCTCGGCCTCCTGCGGGTAGACGTTCACGCCACCCGAGATGATCATGAAGGCCCTGCGGTCGGTGAGGAAGAGGTAGCCGTCCTCGTCGACGTGGCCGATGTCGCCGGTGGTCGTCCAGTTCGGATGCGCGGGGTGCTGGGCCTCGCGGGTGCGGGCCTCGTCGCCGTGGTAGCGGAAGGGCGGTTCGTCGCGCTCGAAGTAGACGGTTCCGGTCTCGCCGGGCGGCAGCACGCGCCCCTCCTCGTCACAGATCCGCAGGGTGCCGAGGAATCCGTCGCGGCCGACCGAACCGGGCTTGCGCAGCCATTCCTGCGGGGAGATGAACGTGATGCCGTTGCCCTCCGTCGACGAGTAGTACTCGTACAGGATCGGCCCCCACCACTCCATCATCCGACGCTTGACCTCGACGGGACAGGGCGCGGCGGCGTGGATGGCGATCCTCATCGACGAGAGGTCGTGGCGTTCGCGGACCCGGGCGGGCAGCTTCAGCATGCGCACGAACATGGTCGGCACCCACTGACTGTGCGTCACCCGCTGGCGTTCGACGGCCGCGAGGGCCCTCTCGGCGTCGAAGGTGTCCATCAGGACGACGGTGCCGCCGAGCGCGGTCACCACACCGCAGAACCTCAGCGGCGCGGCGTGGTAGATCGGCGCGGGCGAGAGGTAGACGGTGTCCTCGCCGAAGCCGTACATCGTCTGGAAGACGGCGGTGTACGTCGTGGGCCGGTCACGCACGTCCCCCTCGGGAAGCGCGGGCCGCACCCCCTTGGGGCGTCCCGTGGTGCCGGAGGAGTAGAGCATGTCGGCCCCGAGCGGCTGCCGGTCCGGCGGTACGGCGCAGGCGCCGGCAAGCGCCTTCTCGTAGGTGCCGTCGTCGAGCCCGAGAAGCAGCGCGGGCCCGCTCGCCAACTCCCGCACCCTGTCGCCCTGTTCGGTGAGCGCACCCGACACGATCAGTACGCCCGCGCCGCAGTCTCGCACGATGTAGGCGGCCTCGTCGTCGCTCAAGTGGTGGTTGACGGCGGTGAGATAGAGGCCGGAGCGCATGGCGGCCCAGTAGATCTCCAGGGCGCGCGGGTCGTTGTCGCAGAGCAGGGCGAGGTGGTCGCCCCGGCGCAGCCCGGCGGCCCGCAGATGATCCGCGAGCCGCAGGGAGCGTTCTTCGAGCTGTCCGTAGGTGAGGTTCCGTGTGCCGTCAGCGGTGACGACGGCCGTTCTGGCGGGGTCGTACGCTCCCGGATACATGGGCAGACGGTACGCGCCCCGCAGGGGCACGGGGAACCGCGCGACCAGCCACAGCCGTCCCGCACCCAACCGGGCAGCGGCTACCGGCCGACCTTGCGCGTGGCCCTCAACCACTCCTTGTTCATCGCGGCGATGGACGGCAACGGAATGCCCTTCGGACAGGCGGTGGCGCACTCGCCGGTGAGCGTGCAGCCGCCGAATCCCTCCGCGTCCATCTGCGTCACCATGTCGAGAACGCGCGTCTCCCGCTCGGGCGCACCCTGCGGAAGCACGTTCAGGTGGTTGACCTTGGCCGAGGTGAAGAGCATGGCCGACCCGTTGGGGCAGGCCGCGACGCACGCCCCGCAGCCGATGCACTCGGCGTGCTCGAACGCCGAATCGGCCGCCGGCTTGGGCACGGGCGTGGCGTGCGCCTCGGGCGCCGCCCCGGTCGGTGCGCTGATGTAGCCGCCGGACTGGATGATCCGGTCGAAGGCGGAGCGGTCGACCACCAGGTCCTTGACGACCGGGAAGGCCGCGGCGCGCCACGGCTCGATGTCGATGGTGTCGCCGTCCTCGAAGGACCGCATGTGGAGCTGGCAGGTGGTGGTGCGCTCGGGGCCGTGCGCGTCGCCGTTGATGACGAGCGAGCAGGCTCCGCAGATGCCCTCGCGGCAGTCGTGGTCGAAGGCGACCGGGTCGTCGCCCTTGACGATGAGCTCTTCGTTGAGGGTGTCGAGCATCTCCAGGAAGGACATGTCGGAGGAGATGCCGTCCACCTCGTACGTGGACATCGCGCCGTCGGCGTCGGCGTTCTTCTGGCGCCAGACGCGCAGGGTGAGCTTCATGCGTAGCTCCGCTGAGTGGGGTGGACGTATTCGAAGACGAGGTCTTCCTTGTGCAGGACGGGAGCGGCGCCGGTGTCGGTGAACTCCCAGGCGGCCGTGTAGGAGAACTCCTCGTCGACGCGGGCGGCCTCGCCGTCGGGCGTCTGGGACTCCTCGCGGAAGTGGCCGCCGCAGGACTCGGCGCGATGCAGGGCGTCGAGGCACATCAGCTCGGCGAGTTCCAGGTAGTCGACGATGCGGTTGGCCTTCTCCAGGGACTGGTTGAACTCCTCACCGGTGCCCGGCACCTTGATGCGGCGCCAGAACTCCTCGCGGATCTGCGGGATGCGCTCCAGGGCCTTGCGCAGCCCGGTCTCCGTGCGGGCCATGCCGCAGAACTCCCACATGACCTCGCCGAGTTCACGGTGGAAGGAGTCGGGGGTGCGGTCGCCGTCGACGGACAGGAGCAGGTTGAGGCGGTCCTCGGTCTCGGCGAGCACCTCCTGCACGGCGGGGTGGTCGTCGCCCACCTCGTCCTTGTGCGGGTGGCGCGCGAGGTAGTCGTTGATGGTGGACGGCAGGACGAAGTAGCCGTCGGCGAGGCCCTGCATGAGGGCGCTCGCGCCGAGCCGGTTGGCGCCGTGGTCGGAGAAGTTGGCCTCGCCGACCGCGAAGAGCCCGGGGACGGTGGTCTGCAGGTCGTAGTCGACCCAGAGGCCGCCCATCGTGTAGTGCACGGCGGGATAGATCCGCATCGGCACCTCGTACGGGTTCTCCGCGGTGATCCGCTCGTACATGTCGAAGAGATTGCCGTACTTCTCCTCGACGCTCTTCCTGCCCATGCGCCGGATGGCGTCGGCGAAGTCGAGGTAGACGCCCTGGCCGCCGGGGCCCACTCCCCTGCCCTCGTCGCACACGTTCTTGGCGGCGCGCGAGGCGATGTCGCGGGGCACGAGGTTGCCGAAGGAGGGGTAGATGCGCTCCAGGTAGTAGTCGCGCTCGTCCTCGGGGATCCGGTTCGCCGGGCGGTCGTCGCCCTTGGCCTTGGGCACCCAGATCCGGCCGTCGTTGCGCAGCGACTCGCTCATCAGCGTCAGCTTGGACTGGTGCTCACCGGTGCGCGGGATGCAGGTGGGGTGGATCTGCGTGAAACAGGGGTTGGCGAAGTACGCGCCGCGCCGGTGGGCCCGCCAGACGGCCGTGGCGTTGGAGTTCATGGCGTTGGTCGACAGGTAGAAGACGTTGCCGTAGCCGCCGGACGCGAGGACCACCGCGTCGGCGAAGTAGGTGTCGATCCTGCCGGTGACCAGGTCGCGGGCGACGATGCCGCGGGCCCGCCCGTCGACGACGATCACGTCGAGCATCTCGGTACGGGGATGCATCTCCACGTTGCCCGCGGCGATCTGGCGGCTGAGTGCCTGGTAGGCGCCGAGCAGGAGCTGCTGCCCCGTCTGGCCGCGCGCGTAGAACGTCCTGGAGACCTGCACGCCGCCGAAGGAGCGGGTGTCGAGGAGGCCGCCGTACTCGCGGGCGAAGGGCACGCCCTGGGCGACGCACTGGTCGATGATCTCGACGGAGATCTGCGCGAGGCGGTGCACGTTGGACTCGCGGGCGCGGAAGTCGCCGCCCTTGACGGTGTCGTAGAAGAGGCGGTGGATCGAGTCGCCGTCGTTGCGGTAGTTCTTCGCCGCGTTGATGCCGCCCTGCGCGGCGATCGAGTGGGCGCGGCGCGGAGAGTCCTGGTAGCAGAACTGCACGACGTGGTAGCCCTGTTCGGCGAGGGTGGCCCCGGCGGAGCCGCCCGCAAGGCCGGTGCCGACGACGATCACGGTGTGCTTGCGCCGGTTGGCGGGATTGACCAGCTTCGCCTGGAAGCGGCGGGTGTCCCAGCGCTCGGCGATGGGCCCGGCGGGGGCCTTGTCGTCGACGAGCGGCTCACCCGTCGCGTACGCGGAGTACTCACTGGAGTAGTTCATGGGTCAGCTCACCAGTCCGGTCATGACGGCCACGGGTACGGAGACGAAGCCGAGGGTCAGCACCACGGCGAAGCCGTTGGCGAGGAGCCCCAGGACGCGGTCGCGGGCGGCGGTGCCCACGCCCAGGGTCTGGGCCGCGCTCCACAGCCCGTGCCGCACGTGGAAACCGACGGCGACCACGGCGACGATGTAGACGACGTTGCCGTACCAGGTCGAGAAGGTGTCGATGATGTTCTGGTACGGGTGGAGGTGCTCGTAGCCGCCCGGGTGCACGGTGCCCGTCGTCAGGTCGAGGATGTGCCAGACGATGAACAGGGCGATGATGATGCCGCCCCAGCGCATGGTGCGGGTGGCGAAGCTCGCCTCGCGCCGCTTGTGCACGTACTTCGTGGGGCGCGCCCGGATGTCGCGACGGCTCAGCTGGTACGCGGAGGTGGCGTGCGCGACGACCGCGGCGACGAGCACCACGCGGATGAGCCAGAGCGTCCACTCGTAGTGCATGAAGGGCTCGCCGACGGTGCGGAGCCAGTGCGCGTAGTGGTTGATCTCCGCAGGACCGAAGAAGATCTTCAGATTCCCGATCATGTGCGCGATGAGGTAGAGCAGCATGATCAGGCCGCTCACCGCCATGACCGTCTTCTTGCCGATGGTGGAGTCCCACAGCGTGCGGGTCATGGACGGCCGTTTGTCCGTCCGCGTTGCCAGAGCCATGTCAGAGACGCTACGGCCGAAAGTCCCGATCGGTCCAAGAGATGGTTCAGCTCATCTCCATAGCCTGAGCCTATCGACCGCGTATCGTTCGACCATGCAATTCCAGCAGCTGCAGTATTTCGTCGCGGTCGCCGAGGCCCGGCACTTCACCCGCGCCGCGGAGGAGGTGCACGTCTCCCAGCCCTCCCTCTCCCAGCAGGTCCGGGCCCTGGAGAAGGAGCTGGGTGCCGAACTCTTCAGCCGGGCGCGCGGCAACATCACCCTCACCGACGCGGGCGAGGCGCTGCTGCCGCTGGCCCGCCGCATCCTCGCCGACGCGGACACCGCCCGGATCGAGGTCCAGGAACTGGCGCAGCTGCGCCGCGGCCGCATCCGCCTGGGCGCGACGCCGAGCGTGTGCACGGGCCTGCTCCCCGATGTCCTGCGCGCCTTCCACGACCGGCATCCGGGCATCCAGCTCCTCATCGAGGAGGGCGGCTCGCACGACCTCGTGCGCGAACTGGCGCGCGGCGCGCTGGACCTGGCGCTCGTCGTCCTCCCGCTGCCCAGCCCCTCCCCGGCCCTGACCACCGTCGAGCTGCTGCGTGAGGACCTGGTCGTGGTGTCCGCACCGGAAGCACGGGGCCTGGGCCGCTCGGTACGGATCGCGGATCTGCAGGGCGAGCGCCTCGTGATGTTCCGGCACGGCTACGACCTGCGGGAGCTCACCGTCAGCGCCTGCCGGGCCGAGGGCTTCGAGCCCGAGTTCGCGGTGGAGGGCGGCGAGATGGACGCGGTGCTCGGCTTCGTGCGCGCGGGAATCGGCGTGGCAGTGGTCCCCCGCATGGTCGCCGAGCGCTCGGGCGCCGGCCTGCGGATGACGCCGCTGGCCCGCCCCAGCCTGCACCGCACGATCGCGCTCGCCCACCGCAGCGACGTGGCGCCGCCGCGCGCGGCGCGCGAATTCCAGCGGATGCTGCTGGCGCGCTGAGCGCCTGTCCGCGAACCCCCGCCTGCGCTCCGGGTTGGGGCGTCAGTGGCCCAGCGCCTCCAGGCCCTTGCGCAGGTCCTCCGCGTTCATGACCGGGTAGATCTCGATCTCCGCGCCGACCTCGCCGAAGAGCGGCTCGGTGATGGACGGCATCTCCGACGTGTCCTGCATGTCGAAGACGAAAGTGCAGCACCGGCCGCCGTCGCTCGGGCCGAAGTAGGCCGCCTCCGGCTGCAGCCGCTCCGTCAGCGAACCCATCATCTTCGGCAGGGCTCCGCTCTTGATCGCCTCGTTCGCGGCCTGGGTGTCCAGACGTGCTCTCAGCATGACTCTCATGGGACTCACTTCCTCCCTTCCAGAGTCCCGCCGTCCGCACCGCCCCGCACCTCAGGGCCGGGGCAGCGCCCCGGTCAGCTGATCGCGTCCGCGAGTGCCAGTTCGTGCAGCCGGTCCGGCGGGCCTGGCCGCGCGTAGTACCAGCCCTGCGCCGTGTCGCAGCCGAGCTCCCGCAGCTGGTCCGCCTGCGCGCCGGTCTCGACGCCCTCGACGGTGACCGCGAGGTCGAGGCTGTGGGCGAGCGCGACGATCCCCTCGACGATCTTCAGGTCGACGGGGTCCGCGGGGAAGTGCTGCATGCCCTGGGTGAACGAGCGGTCCAGCTTGAGCACGCTCACCGGCAGGCGGCGCAGATTGGCGAGGTTGGAGTACCCCGTGCCGAAGTCGTCGAGCGCGATGTCGACGCCCATCTCGGCGAGCCTGCGCAGCGGCTTGAGCAGGTCGTCGTCCGCTCCTATCAGGGCGGACTCGGTGACCTCCAGGCAGAGCGCGCCCGGCTCCAGGCCCTCGCGCTCCAGGATGTCGACCGTGTCGGAGACGAGGCCCGGGTGGGTGAGCTGCATGGGCGAGAGGTTGACGTTGACGCGCAGCGGTCCCGCGTCGGTGTGCCGGGCCTCCCACAGGCGGGCCTGGCGCACGGACTCCTCGAGGACCCAGCGGCCGAGCGGCACGATCAGGCCGGTGTGCTCGGCGAGCGGGATGAACCGGTCCGGGCCGATGACGCCGTGCTGCGGGTGCAGCCAGCGCACCAGCGCCTCGGCACCGCGCACGCTGCCGTCGCCGAGGTGCACCAGCGGCTGGTACTCGATGAAGAACTCGCCGCGCTCCAGGGCGGCGGGCAGCGCGGTGGTCAGGCCGTGCCGGGTGATGGCGCGGGCGTCGGCCTCGGGGTCGGCGAGCTCGTACCGGTTGCCGCCCGCCGACTTCGCGCGGTACATCGTGATGTCGGCGCTGCGCAGGACCTCCGCGGCGCCGCGCTCGCCCGCCGGGCCCTCCACGATGCCGATGCTGCCGCGTACGGTCAGTTCGCGTCCGTCGACGCGGATCGGGGCGGCGAGCGCGTTCATGATGCGGCCCGCGAGCTCGTCCACCTCCGTCTCGGTGTCGGGGCCCGTGGTGAGCGCCACGAACTCGTCGCCGCCGAGCCGGGCCACCATCTCGCCGGGGGCGGTCGCGCAGGACTGCAGCCGGTCGGCGACCTCGACCAGGAGCCGGTCGCCGGCCGCGTGGCCGAGGCTGTCGTTGACGGTCTTGAAGCCGTCGAGGTCCAGGTAGCAGAGGCCGAACCGGGCGGTGGTGCCCGCCGCGAGGGCCTTCTCCAGGCGCTCGAAGAACAGGGTGCGGTTGGGCAGCCCGGTGAGCGCGTCGTGCGTGGCCTCGTACCGCAGGCGGAGGTTGAGCAGCCTGCGCTCGGTGGTGTCCTCCATCAGCGCCAGCTGGTACTGCGGCTGGCCGTCCGCGTCGCGCAGCAGGGAGACGGTCAGGTTGGTCCACAGAACCGTGCCGTCGGGGCGGTAGAAGGCCTTCTCGACGCGGTAGTGCTCACGGTCGCCGCGTACGAGTTCCTCGTACAGCTTCCAGACGTGCGGCGAGTCGTCGGGGTGCGTCCACTCCCCCACGTTGCGCCCGCGCAGCTGGTGTTCCAAGCCGCCGAACATGCGGATCAGCGCGTCGTTGACCTCGAGGACCGTGCCGTCGAGGGCCGCGATGCCGATGCCGATCGCGGCGCCGTGGAAGACGGCTCGGAACCGCGCCTCGCTGGCGTGCAGCGCCTCGGCGACGGCGCTGCGCGCGCTCAGCGCGGCGCGGGAGATCGCCTCCTGCTCGGCGAGGGTGCGCTCGCGCAGGGCCTGGGCGAAACCGGCGGCCATCGCGTGCTGGATGCGCGCGGAGCGGGCGCGCAGCGCTTCCTGCTGGCCGTCGCCGCCGCAGTACAGGACCAGGTAGGCGTCGACGCAGTCGAGCGTGCGGCTGAGCGCCTCGGGGTCCGTGCAGTGGGTGTCGATGAGTGCGGCGCCGACGGACTGGCTCTCGGCCGCCTCGAAGACGCGTGCCTGCAGCGCGTCGCTCAACCGCCGGGCGAGCGGCACCAGTTGCTGCTCGAACTCGGGGCGGGTCAGCGAGGTCGCCGTCACGGGAAAGATCGCGCGGCTCCAGATGGTGGCGAACCGGCGGATTCTTCCCTCGGGTCCGTCCTGCTCGCCGCTCAACGCTTCCGTCCCACGCCGGCGAATCCCGAGAAGGAGTAGGGATCCTCCTCCTCGGGCGCGGTGTCGGGCCGCCAGTGCGGCATCGGCACCAGACCGGGTTCCACCATGTCGTATCCCTCGAAGAACCGCGCGACCTCGTCGCGCGAGCGCATGATCAGTGGATTGCGGATGTCCTTGTATACACCGACCGTCCGGCCGGCCTGTTCGGGGGGAACCGGGATCCCCTCGTACGAGGCGTGGCTGACGATCACGAGGCTGCCGGGCGCGGTTGCGTCCCGCAGCTCGGCGACCGCCGCGTAAGGATCGTACGCGTCCTCCACGAAGTGCAGTACGGCGACAAGGAGGAGGGCAACCGGGCGGTCCAGGTCGAGAACCGATGCGACCTCCGAACTGCCCAGAATGTCCCGGGGCTTGCGCAGGTCCCCGGCGACGGCCGCGGTTCCCTCGATGCCTTCGAGCACGGCCTGGCTGTGCGCCACGGCGACCGGGTCGTGGTCCACGTAGACGACGCGGGCTTCGGGGCTCGCCTGTCGCGCCACCTCGTGGACGTTGCCGAACGTCGGGATGCCGGAGCCGATGTCGAGGAACTGCGTGACGCCCTGCTCGACGGCGTGGCGCACCGCGCGCCGCATGAAGGCCCGGTTCGCCTGCATGACCTTCGGGAGCCCCGGCATGGATTCCATCGCCCGGCGGGCCGCCTCCCGGTCCACCTCGAAGTTGTGCGAGCCGCCCAGGTAGTAGTCGTAGATGCGGGACACGCTGGGCATCGAGATGTCGATGCCGAGCGGGGCCCAGGCGGGACGCTCCATCAAGACTCCAAGGCGTAGGGGGTGACGCAGGCGATCCGGTGTTCGAGGGTGAGGCTACTGATCGTCCGCCAAGGGAGCGAGTCAAAACGGAAATTGGTCGTCCGTTCTCGGTCACTGCCTTTGGCAAGTGCCTTGTCCCCCATCACGGGCCGGCCCGCCCCCTCCCTGTGATATGGGAGGAGACGGGCCGGTCTGTCCGTACGCCGTACGGGCTACTTCGCGGCACCCACCGGCTTCCCCTGCGGGCTCGCGGCATACCAAGTGCCGCCCACGCCTTGGCCGTTGGTGTCACCGGGCTTCTTGTCGCCGGCGAAGGTGTACAGCGGCCAGCAGTTGATCGTCTGCTGCTTCGCGCCGTCGGGCCGGTTGAAGACGATAAAGCCCTTCTCGAGGATTCCTCGAGTGTCGTTCTTGGCCACCGGGGCCACGACGGGCCACTTGTCGAGGCAGGCGCCGGTGCACGCCGACTTCATCGGCCAGGCGGAGTCCTTGGTGAAGCGGTAGACGGTCATGCCGTTCCTGTCGACGACGATCTCGCCCAGCTTCGGGTCCTTGCGGGTGGACAGGCCTGCCCGGTCGACGGGGGCCGCGCCGGCCGCCGCGGGCGCCGCCTTCTTGCCGTCGGGGGCCGCGGCGTACCAAGTCCCGCCCACGCCCTGGCCCTTGGCGTCGCCGGGCTCGGCGTCCTGCGCGTACCGGTACATCGGCCAGCCGTCGACGGTCAGCTGCTTGGTGCCGTCGGCGGCGGTGACCTCGCCGAGGAGGGACTCGTCGACGCCCGGCGCGGCCTTGGCCCCGTCGGCACCCACGGCGGGCCAGGTCTTCAGACAGGCCGCGTCGCAGTTGGACCTGGGCGGCTGGGCGGTGTCCTTGTCGAAACGGTAGAGAGTGAAGCCCTTGCTGTCGGTGACGACCTTGCCGAGCTTCTTGCTGTCCCACACCGCGAGCTGCCCCGCGGGCTTCACTTTGGCGTCCGCGCCCTTGTCCGCGGCGCCGGAGTCCGACCCGTAGCCGTCGTCCGCTCCGTAGCCGCCGTCCTTCGCGGGCGCCTGGTTGCCCACGTTCTGCCCGTTCGGTGACTGGTCGCCCTTCTCCTGGCCGCACGCCGTCGTGAGCGCCAGCAGGGCCGCGGCCGTCGCTACGAGCGAGGCGCTCCGCCGGGCCCGGGGGGAAACCCCACTTGGATGCAGCATCCTTGACTCCCACTGTCCACAGAGGTGTTGTGGCGCCCGATTGCGTCACACATGGCCCTAGGTACGGGCGGGAGCGCCCGTCGCGTTCAGCCGCGCCGCAAGATTCTTTGCCGGGGCGGACGCGGCCGCGGGGAGAGAACCGCCCGCCGTCGAACCCCCGAGCGGGCAGATCGCGCCGTCGAACCCCCGACCGGGGAGATCCTTCCTTCGGGTCATTCCTGGGCCTCTCCGGCGTGGCAGGCGGATGTACGGCTCATGCTCCCCGTCGTGCACGGAACATCACGGGCCTTGTCACCCATGGCCATACGCGTGTTGGCGTTCATCGCGCTGGCCCTGCTGCTCGGCGCCTCGTCGGCCGTCGGCGCGGCCTCCGCCGACGACTGCGGGTACGCCTCGATCAGTCAGGACGGCGGGAGTTCGGGCGGTGGGGCGGTGGCCGTCGCGGGCGACGGCGACTGCCACGCCGGACCCACGCACCACCCGAAGCCACCGAAACCGAAGCCCCCGCCGCCACCTCCGGCTCCGCCACCACCACCGCCGCCTCCCCCGCCACCGGCCCCGGAACCGCCCCCCGCTCCCGCGCCGCCCGTCAGGCCCGTGGCGCCGCCACCGCCGCCACCGGCGCCGCCCCCCGCACCGGCCCCCGAGCCCAAGCCGAAGAAGCCGAAGCCTTCCGTGACCCCTCGGCCCACTCCGTCACCCCCGTCCGTGACCTATCCGGCGTATCACGCCCAGTCGCGCAGGCAGCAGCCGCGCGGCGGCCCGTCCCTCGTCTCCCTCACCCTGCTCATCACGGCGCCCGCGGTGCTCGCCGTCGCCGCGCTCCGCCCGCGCTGACCGCCGGAGGTTTCCATGTCGGAATGGCTTGTTCTCACCCTCGCGATGGCGGCGGCCTGCGCTGTCGTCCTCGTCGTGACGCTGCTGCGGCACCGCAGGACCGGCGCGGACTACGACGCGTCCGAGACTCCGGACGTCATCGAGTACATGACGATGATGATCGGCGTCGTCTACGCCATCGTCCTCGGCCTGGCCATCGCGGGTGTGTGGGAGGCACGGGGCAGCGCGCAGGAACACGTGCGGCTGGAGGCCCAGGCGCTGCACGAGGTCTCGGAGCGGGCGCGGGTCTACCCCGACGACGTCCGCGACCGGATCCGCGCCGATGTCCACGCCTATGCCAGCCATGTCGTCACCACCGAGTGGGACGCGATGAGGGACAAGGGCGAACTCACCGACCGGGGCGCCGAGTTGCTGGCTCGCGTCCGGCACGACGTGACGGACTACGAGCCGAAGTCGGACTTCGAGGCCCAGGCCTACCAGCCCCTGGTCGACGCGGTGGCGGCCGCGGACGACGCGCGCAGCGCCCGCGCGGACAGTACGGGGGCGACCATGCCCGGCGTGGTCTGGTTCGGCCTCATCATCGGAGGGCTCATCACCATCGGCATGATCTTCGCCCTGCAGATCCGCCGCACCGTGCGCGAACTGGTCCTCGCGGGCATCTTCTCCGCCCTGTTCGCCTTCCTGCTCTTCCTCATCTGGGACTTCGACGCGCCCTACAGCCGCGGCATCGCGGCGACGGCGGAACCCTTCCGGGCGCTGTTCCCGGGACTGGGAGGCTGACCGGGCCCGGCCCGGGGGCGCGGGGAGCCCGCCCGTCAGCTCCCCGCGCCCCGGCGGCCGAGGCGCAGCCGCCACAGGGTGATCGCCGACTCCGCCCGCACCCGCAGGCTGAGCACCCGCAGGCTGAGCTTCGACTCGCCGTCGACGCGCTCCCGTGCGGTGCGCGGTGCGGTCGGCTCCACAGTATGGCCACCGATCCCGGCCCTGCGGCCGTCCCGGTTCCGCCTTGGCCGTGAACCGCGCTGCGCCGCGCTCCCGTACGGCGCACCCTTGTGTCATGGCCTGGCAGACACCGATCGTCGTCCATCCGCCCGCCGCCGACGGCGGACGGCGGGTCACCGTGCGCGGGCAGGACGTCGGCGTCGCCCGCAGCGACGCGGACCTGACGGAGCTCCTGCGGCGCGCGGGCATCGGCGAGGCCGACATCGCGCTCGACGACCCGCATCTGGTCGAGTGGCGCGGCATGGCGCACGCGTGGACGGACGTCTGAGGACAGGACAGCCCGGACGGGCGACGGGCCCGGCCCCGCCCCGCCTCACCCCGCCCCGTGAACAGAGTTGCCCGATTTGCCGGACCCGGCCCCATTGTTATGGTTTCTTCGGGGCCGCACGGGACCGAACGGAACGGGGACGCGCGTGGAGCGGGTACCGATGGCCGCCGGGCCGCTGGACTGGTCACTGGTCGACGGAGCGGTCCCGCTCGTCGTACGGATCCTCGGCTGTCTGGCGCTCGCCGCCCTGCTCCTCTCCCGCGACCGCCGCTGGTGGACCCGGCTGCTCCCGCTCGCCGTGGTCACGGCGGCGCTCCTGACCCTCCTGGTCGAGGTCGCCGTCGACGACTGGTGGCAGCCCTTCCCCGACAAGCTCCCCGGCGACGTGGTCGGGTGGATCGGCGTCACCCTTCTCGGGGTGTGCCTCACCCTCTTCCGGCTGCCGACCCTGCGCCTGCGCGGTCGCACGGGCGCCCTGCTCCCGGGCCTCCTCGTCGTCGTCCTCGGGCTCTCCGAGGTGAACATCCACTACGACAACTACCCGACGGCGCGGACCATGCTCGGCCCCCAGGACACCGTCAGCCTCAAGGACGCCACGGGCCAGAGGGAACCGACGCTCGACGTGCCCGCGGGCAAGGCGCTCTCCGAGGTGTGGAAGGCACCGGCCGGGCTGCCCGCCAAGGGCACCGTCTCGACCGCCTCGATTCCGGGCGCGAAGTCGGGGTTCAAGGCCCGCGACGCCTACGTCTATCTGCCCCCGGCCTACCGGGCCTCGCCCCGCCCCCCACTGCCCGTGCTCGTCCTGATGGCCGGTCAGCCCGGCGCCCCGCAGGACTGGATCACCTCGGGTCAGCTGCCGGACATGATGGACGACTTCGCCGCCCGGCACGCCGGTCTCGCGCCGGTCGTCCTGGTGGTCGACCCGCTGGGCTCCTCCTTCGACAATCCGCTGTGCATGGACTCCCGGCTCGGCAAGGTGCAGACATACCTCGCCGAGGACGTCCCGGACTGGGCGGCCGGGCATCTGCAGACGGCCACGGGCCGGGCCCACTGGGCGGTCTCCGGCCTCTCCAACGGCGGCACCTGCGCCCTGCAGCTGGCGGTCAACGCGCCGCGGCGCTACGGCACCTTCCTGGACATCTCCGGCCAGGACGAGCCGACGCTCGGGAGCCGACGGAAGACGGTGGACGCGGCGTTCGGCGGGGACGAGGCGGCGTTCGAGAAGGTCAACCCGGTGGACGTGATGGCGCGGGAGAGGTTCCCTGACACGGCCGGGGCGTTCGTCGCGGGGACCGACGACTCGACGTACCGCCCGCAGGCGCTCACGGTGTACGCGGCGGCGAAGAAGGCCGGGATGAAGGCCGAGCTCGTCCAGCTGCCGGGCGGGCACAGCTGGCAGGTGTGGCGCCCGGGCCTGGAGAAGCAGCTCCCGTGGCTGGCGTCACACATCGGCCTGACGCCCTGAGGGCCTGCGCCACATCCCCTCGGAGCCCGAACTCGAATCCCCGCCTGCGCCCCGACGCCCGGCACGCGCTGTCGCACATCCCCGGCCGCCACCCGGCCCGCCACGCCGCGCCGTTCGCCCGACCGGCCCACACGATTGCCCCGTTCGCACGACACGGATAGCGGCGCCCCGCGTCCGTACCTAGCGTTTCGGTCATCGAGGTGCATTTCAGGCGTCAGCGGAAGAAGAGTCCGCAGCTGCTCCTCGGAGGACCCGGAGGAACATCATGCGCGCGATACGCGTCGCTTCGGCCGCTCTGCTCACCGCTTCCGCGCTTGCCGTGACGGTCCCGGCCGCGGCCGCGGCCGTCCTCGACGAGGAGAACGTGACCGCGTTCGGCTTCAGCATCACGCCCACGACGATCGCCGCGGGCGGTCAGATCACCCTGAACGTCGACGGCTGCGACGGCGAAACGAAGGTCACCTCCGGCGTCTTCGACGACACCACCATCCCCAAGGGGCAGAAGTCCGCGACCGCCCAGGTGTTCTGGGACGCCAAGCCCGGCGCGATGTACGAGGTGACGTTCACCTGCAACGGCAGCAACCCCGGCAGCGACAAGACCGACCTCACCATCGCCACCGGACGCCCCGACAACAACAGCCACCACCCCGACCACAACACCCACCGCCCGGACCACGGCGTCCACAAGGGTGTCAAGGCCGGTACCGGCGGCAGCCTCGGCGGCTTCGACGCGCACGAGATCGCCCTCGGCGGCGCCCTGATCCTGGGCACCATCGGCACCGCGTACTACAAGGTGCGCCGCCGCACCGGCGGAGACCACTCCTGACCCACGCCCGGCAGCACTTCGCCCCCGGGACGTCTCCAGATCCCGGGGACGAAGCGCTGCCACCCGCGGTGCGAGACGGGTACGCCGGGCGCGGAGCGGAAGGGGGTCGCGTCGGCCCGGCCGGAACCCCTAGACGCGGTTCTCGGACCGGCGGCGCATCCAGAAGACCCCGCCACCGACCACCGCGGCGGCCACCAGGGCACCACCGATCGCCATGTCCGTGCCGGTCGCCCCGGAGTGCGTGCTGCCACCCAGGCCACCGCGGACACCGCCGTGGATGACGGTGAACGCGGCAGGACGGGTCAGGGTCTTGCCCCCGCAGTGGGCCGTGATGTCGTACGCGCCGGGCCGGGCGTGCTGGTGCACGATCGCGGTGGCGCTCACCGCGCTGCCGCCCGGAATGCCCCGCAGCTCCGTGTCCGGGAAGGCGGGCGACGTGATCTTGCTGCCGGACGACTGGCAGGACGATCCGTCGACGGTGACCGTCAGGTGACCCCCTCGCGGGATCACGCTGGGCATCGCCACGATGTTGGTCGGGTCGGCCCAGGCGGACGCGGCCGGGGCGGCGAGCCCGACGACCCCGACGGCCGCGACGGCGACCGCTAGGGCACGAGTGGTCCGCATACGGGATGTACGCATGGCAATCCTCCGCGGAAGACGCCCCGGGGATACCGTCCCCGGTCCATCGGCGAGAGCGCCTCCCAGACTGACCCTCAGATGCCGTGCGCGGGGCCGCATGTCGGCGCTCGGCCGTCCTGGTGAGACGACACGCCGAGGCGGGTCACGGCAACCCGACATCGCCGCAGGTCACGGACCGTCAGAAATTTCCTGCCCGGGGCGACTCGGATGGCGCACCGTGCCGCTCGCGCCACCCGTTCGCTCCCGCCCTTTCGCACGCCGCGCGCCCCGCGCTTAGCGTGCTGTTACGCGCAACGGACGCGGCCCGCACGCCGCGTTGAGAGGGGATAGAGAATGCCTTCGTCCCATCCGGCCGACGATTTCGAGTTCCAGGACGTCCAGGAGGACGAGAAACCGAAGAAGCGCGCGCCGTGGGGCGTGATGGCACTCGTCCTGCTGACCGGCCTCGCGCTGATCCGCAACGGTTCCGGGGAATTCGACGTGGGCCCGCCCCAGCCCGCGTCCGCCGCGGCCGCGGACAGCACGCCCGACGCGGCGCCCGGCACCCCGACCCCCCTGACGTTCTCGCCGGCCGAACGCGTGCGCATCAAGGGCATCCAGGTGGACGCGCCGGTCATACAGGTGGGCCTGGACGCCGAGGGCTGGGTGGACGCGCCGCCCGCCGACGACCCGAACCTCGCGGGCTGGTTCACCGGCGCTGTCTCACCCGGCGAGGAGGGCACGGCCGTGGTCGTCGGCCACGTGGACAACCAGCAGGGTCCCGCCGTCTTCTACGGCCTGGGATCGCTGAAGAAGGGCAATCACGTCGAGGTCAGGCGCAAGGACAAGAAGACGGCCATTTTCAAGATCTACGGAATCGAAGTCTTCGACAAGGCGAAATTCCCGGGCGAGCGGGTCTACGGGAACAGTGGAACTCCGGAGTTGCGCGTCATCACCTGCGGCGGCGGTTTTTCGGAGAAGGCCGGGTACGACGGGAACGTGGTGGTGTTCGCCCGACTGGTCGCCGTGCGCTGACACGGGAACCAGCCGGGTGGGCGGTCATGTCGGCTCGTGGCTCGGCAGCGTCATCCGGTAGCCGGAGTCGAGGAGTTCCGGCAGGTAGTCGCGCAGCGCCTCGACGCTGCCCGAGCGGTCGCCGCCCGCGTCGTGCGAGAGCACCACGACGCCCGGCCCCGCGCCCGCGCGCACGCGCCGCACGATGGTCCTGGCGCCGGGTTCGGTCCAGTCGAGGGTGTCGACGGTCCAGGCCAGCGGCTCCATGCCGAACTCGGCCCCCAGCTGGAAGGCATTGCGGTTCCACGCGCCGTAGGGGGCCCGGAACCAGGCGGGGTACTCGCCGGTCGCGCTCTCGATGACGTCACAGGTGCGTTCGATCTGCTCGCGCATCGGCGCCCGGCCCAGCCGGGTCAGCAGCGGATGGCTCCAGGTGTGGTTGCCGATCAGATGGCCGTCGTCGGCCATCTCGCGCAGCAGGTCCACGTTGTCGACGGCCATCTCGCCGCAGACGAAGAACACCGCGCGGACGTCGTGCTTGCGCAGCGTGCGCAGGATGCGGGGCGTGTAGCGCGGATCGGGGCCGTCGTCGAAGGTGAGCACCATCGACCGGTCGCGCCCCGGCATGCGCAGGATGGGCGCCTTGCGCACCCGGGGCAGGGCCCGCCCGGCGCGCGGGGGCCCGTATCCCGCCATGGGCTGCAGGCGATACGCGGAGGGCCTGCGGGCCTGCGCGGCCTGCGGGCCCGCTGCGGCCGTTCCCGCGCCGGCGGTGGCCCGCGGGGCGGCGGGCCGGTCCGTGTCGGCGCATCCCGAGGCCGCGCCCAGGCCGAGAACCGCGGCGGCACGGAGCAGGACCCGGCGCCCTGGCGTCAGCTGATCATCTTTCATGACCAATCCGTCGCATGGCCGAAGGCCGGCGCGGAACATCAACACCGGGGCGGCCGCCGAAAGCACCCGATCAGACGCGGCGGACGAGGGGGAAGGGCAGGGTCTCCCGGATGGTGAGGCCGGTGAGGAACATGACGAGCCGGTCGACGCCGATGCCGAGGCCGCCGGTGGGCGGCATCGCGTACTCCAGGGCGTCGAGGAAGTCCTCGTCGAGCTCCATGGCCTCGGGGTCTCCCCCTGCGGCGAGCAGCGACTGCGCCGTGAGCCGTCGGCGTTGTTCCACGGGGTCGGTCAACTCGCTGTAGGCGGTGCCCAGTTCGGTGCCGAAGGCGACGAGGTCCCAGCGCTCGGCGAGCCGCGGGTCGGTGCGGTGCTGCCGGGTGAGCGGGGAGACGTCGGTCGGGAAGTCCTTGTAGAAGGTGGGCAGCGTCGTCTTCTCCTCGACGAGCCGCTCGTACATCTCCAGGACGACGTCGCCGCGTCCGTCGTCCACGGTGTACGGGACACCGGCCCGGTCGCAGAGCCGGTGCAGGGCCGCCGGCGGGGTGTCGGCGTCGATCTCCTCGCCGAGCGCCTCGGAGATCGCGCCGTACACCGTCTTGACGGGCCAGGGCCCGGAGATGTCGTGCTCGACGAGCCGGCCCCTGGCATCGGCCTTGCGGGCGACGGGGGAGCCGAAGGCGGCGGTCGCGGCGCCCTGGACGAGTTCGCGGGTGAGGTCGAGCATCACGTCGTAGTCGGCGAAGGCCTGGTAGGCCTCCAGCATCGTGAACTCGGGGTTGTGCTTGTAGGAGACGCCTTCGTTGCGGAAGGTGCGGCCCATCTCGAAGACCTTCTCCATGCCGCCCACGCAGAGCCGCTTGAGGTACAGCTCCGGGGCGATGCGCAGGTACAGGTCGAGGTCGTAGGCGTTGATGTGGGTGGTGAAGGGCCGGGCGTTGGCGCCGCCGTGGATCTGCTGGAGCATCGGCGTCTCGACCTCCAGATAGCCGCGGTCGAGCAGCCCCTGGCGCAGGGCCTGCACGGCGGCGGAGCGGGCCCGCACCACATCGCGTGCGCCGGGGCTCGCGACCAGGTCGAGGTAGCGGCGGCGGACCTTGGCCTCGGGGTCGGTCAGGCCGCGGCGCTTGTCGGGCAGCGGGCGCAGGCACTTGCCGGTGAGCCGCCAGTCGGTGACGAAGACGGTGAGTTCGCCGCGGTCGCTGGTGCCGACCGTGCCGGTGGCGCTGATGTGGTCGCCGATGTCGGTGCCCGCGGTGAAGCGGTCCAGGACGGCGGGGCCCGAGGCGTCGCGGGAGAGGGCCATCTGCAGGTCGCCCGACCAGTCGCGCAGCGCGGCGAAGACGATGCCGCCGAAGTCGCGCAGGAGCATGACGCGGCCCGCGACGGTGACCCGCAGCCCCGTCAGGTCGCGGGTGACGCGGGCCAGCTCGTGGGTGCGCGGGGGCAGGCCGACCGGGTAGGGGTCGATGCCCTCGGCGCGCAGCCGGTCGAGTTTGTGGTGGCGGACGCGAATCTGTTCCGGGAGCTTCGACGTGGGGTCGGCGGCGGCTTCGTCCCGGCCGGCGAGGCCGAGCGCGGCGATCGAGGGCAGGCCCTCGGTGGTCGTGGGCTGGCTGACGCCGCGGGGCTTGTGGCCCTTGCCCCAGAGCTTGCGCAGCGACGGTACGGAGACGAAGCCCTCGGCGATGCCCGACGCCAGGCTGATGCGGGCGAGGGCGCCACTGTCGCCGTAGCAGATGAAGCGCGGGTACCACTCGGGGTGGTACTTGGCGTTGGAGCGGTAGAGCGCTTCGAGCTGCCACCACTTGGAGAAGAACAGGAGCAGCTTGCGCCACAGCCGCAGGACGGGTCCCGCGCCGATGCGGCCGCCCTCCTCGAAGACCGAGCGGAACACGGCGAAGTTCAGGGAGATGCGGCGCACCCCGAGGCGGGGCGCCGCGGCGCAGAGCTCGGCGACCATGAACTCCATGACGCCGTTGGGCGCCGTGCGGTCACGGCGCATCAGGTCGAGGGACACGCCGTCCTTGCCCCAGGGGACGAGGGAGAGCAGCGCGAGGAGCTTGCCGTCCTCGCCCAGGGCCTCGACCAGGAGGCAGCCGCCGTCCTCGGGGTCGCCGAGCCGGTCGAGCGCCATGGAGAAGCCGCGCTCGGTCTCGGTGTCGCGCCAGGCGTCGGCCCGGTCGATGATCTCCTCCATCTCCTCGTCGGTGAGGGTGGAGTGGCGTCGGACGCGGGCGGTGGCGCCGGTGCGGCGGACCCGGTTCACGGCCTGCCGCGTGACGCGCATGTCGCGGCCGTCCAGGTCGAAGTCGGCGACGTGCAGGATGGCCTCGTCGCCCAGTTGCAGCGCGCCGAGCCCGGCGCGGGCGTACGCGGTCGCGCCGTCCTCGGAGGCGCCCATGACGGCGGGCTGCCAGGCGTACCGCCGGGCCACGGCCAGCCAGGCGCCGATCGCGTGCGGCCAGGCCTCGCGGTCCCCCACGGGGTCACCGCTGGCCAGACAGACCCCGGCCTCGACGCGGTAGGTGACGGCGGCCTTGCCGCTGGGTGAGAAGACGACGGCCTTGTCGCGCCGGGTGGCGAAGTAGCCGAGCGAGTCCTGCGCTCCGTACGCCCCGAGGAGTGCGCGGATGCGGGGTTCCTCGTCGCCGTGCAGGGCCGCTTCCATGCGCTGGGAGCGGAAGAGGGTGGCGGCCGCGTTCAGCAGGGCGAGGGCGCCGAACAGGCCGAGCCAGAAGTGGAGGCCGCGGGGCGGTGCGCCGTCGAAGTAGTCGTGGCCGTGGATCAGTCCGCCGCAGACGCGGTTCGCGGCCCACAGCAGCCGTTCCTCGCGCACCAGCGTGCCGGGGAACAGCTCCACCAGGCCCCAGCCGAGAAGGACCGCGGCGGCCAGGCCCGCCACCAGGACCGCGAGGGCCCGCCGGACGGCGGCGCGCCGGGAGTCCGCGGAGAACTCCTTGCGGGCGAGGATCAGCAGGACGAAGGCGATGCCGCAGACGACGAAGGACGGCAGCGACTCCGCCCAGAAGCCCAGGGCGGCGCCGAGCACGTCGAAGGCGAGGAGCAGGCCCAGGTAGCTGATGACGAGCCACCAGGCGACCTTCTTGCGGGCCGCGGTCGCGCCGGCGAGGAGGAAGAGGAAGACGGCGTACGCGAGGTTCGGGCTGACCGGCACGGTGACGAGGTCGAGGACGCGGATGACCGGCATGAGGAGGCGGCGCAGCGGGGCGATCACCGCGAGGACCGCGCAGAAGATGCCGAGGGTGCCGAAGAAGGCGGCGAAGGCCTCCGGAACGCGGCCGAGGAAGCCGCTCCTGGTGGGTATCGGGTCTCTGGCCTCGGGCTCCTCCGTGCTGACCGTCATGGTCACGACTGTAGGAAGAGCTGGGCCGCGGCGCGCGTCGAGCGGCGCGGGCGGTGGGCGGCGGCCGCCCGGAGCGCATGCGGTATGAGTGCCTCCGCTAACCTCTCGGCGTGAGTGAAGATCAGTCCAAGCAGTTCGAACGCGGCACCGACGGGCCCAAGGTGATCGTCGTCGGAGTCGACGGCTCCGATTCCTCCCTGCGGGCGGCGGCCTACGCCGGAGGCCTGGCGCGGCGACAGCGGGCCCTGCTCGCCGTCGTGTACATCCAGCCGGTGCTCGCGGCGGGCGCGGCGTTCGGCGCGCCGGTCGCCGAGACCACGGACGAGATCGCCGAGGGACTGATCACGGAGATCCGGGCCGCGACCGAGCGGGTGAAGGGGATATTCGACGTCCGGTGGGAGTTCCACACATTCCGCGGTGACCCCTACACCGGTCTCGTCACCGCCGCAGACGACCTGAAGGCCGACGCCGTGATCGTCGGCGCCTCCGAGCAGGCGGGCCACCGCATCGTCGGTTCGGTCGCCGTGCGTCTGGTCAAGGCGGGCCGGTGGCCGGTCACCGTGGTTCCGTGACCGGCCGGCGCGCCGCGCTAGCCGGGCGACACGGCTGACGTGGCGGCCTTCCCCGTACCCTCCGGGTCGGCCGGGCCGGGCTGCCCGGGAACCTCCGCCGGACGCGCGGCGGAGGACCGCGTCAGCCAGAGGACGAACCCGGCACCCGCCAGCGCCACGGCCCCCGCGGTGAGCGCCAGCGTGTTGTGACCGGTGGCGAACACCGCGTGCAGCGTGTGCTCGAACGACGTCCGCTGCCCCGCGGGGACGGCTTCCAGCAGCGCCCCGGCCCCGCCGCCGGAGAGGCTCTGGGCGGCCGCGTCCGGATCGGCGACGTCGTCGGCCAGGGAGCGGCTCATGGTGGAGACGGCCAGGGTGCCGAAGGCGGCGACCCCGAAGGCGTAACCGAGTTGCTCGAACGTGCTGTACGTGCCGCTGGCCATCCCGGCCCGTTCGGGCGGCACCGAGCCGAGCGCCAGCGAGGCGGCGACCTGGAAGACGAGCCCCATGCCCAGGCCGCTCAGGGCCAGGCCGCCGACCAGGACGGGCCAGCCGGAGCCGGCGTCGAGGAAGCCCTGCGCGGCCACGCCGAGACCGGCCAGAGTCAGGCCGAGGGTGGCGCCCACGCGCGGCGAAGGCCTGGGCATCCACCTGCCGCTCACCACCGCCACCAGTGCGGCCGCCGCCGCGTGCGGAAGGATCACGAGCCCCGCGCCGACCGGCGAGAGCCCTTGGACGGACTGCAGCCACATCGAGGTGTACGGCAGGATCCCGTACACCGCGCCCTCCCCCACCGCGATCGTGAGCATCGCCGCGGTGAACGCCGGGCGCCGGAACAGGGACAGGTCGAGCAGCGGGTGCGTCCCGCGCCGCTGCACGGCCAGGAAGACCGCGAGGGCCACGAGGGCGCCCGCGAGCGGCACCAGCGTCGCCGCCGAGGTCCAGCCGTGGGCGTGCGACTCGGTCAGCGCGTAGACGAAACCGCCGGCGGCGAGGGCGAAGAGCACCACTCCGGGCACGTCCAGGCGCCGCGCCCCGTCCCGCGCGCGGGGTGAGCGGGGGATGTAGCGGAAGGTCATCGCCAGCGCGAGCACGGTGACGGGCACGTTGACGTAGAAGATCCATCGCCAGTCGAGCGCCTCGGTGAGCAGACCGCCGAGGACCGGGCCGAGCGCGGCGGCGCTGGAGGCCACCGCCGCCCACACCCCGAAGGCGAGGCCCAGTCGGCGGCCCGAGTACAGGGTGCTGATGAGCGACAGCGTGGTGGCGAACATCGCCGCCGCGCCGAGTCCCTGGACCAGCCGGGCGGCGATCAGCCATCCCATGCCGGGGGCGAGCGCGCACGCCACCGAGGCCAGCGCGAAGACGACGAGGCCGACCGCGTACACGCGGCGCCACCCGTGCAGGTCGGCGAGCATCCCGGCGCCGAGCAGCGCGGCGGCCACCGCGAGCGCGTAGCCGTCGGCGACCCACTGCAGCTGCGCCAGCGAGGAGCCCAGCGACTCCGACATGGACGGCAGGGCCACAAGGACGATGGTGACGTCGATGAGCAGCATGAAACTGCCCAGACAGATGGCGGCCAGCGGCCCCCAGATACGCATGACAAGGACTCCCGGAGGAAGGGGAAGGAGCAAGGACCCGGCCACCTTCGATGCCCCCTCGGCGGCCGCCCAAGCCGTACGCTGCGTTGTGGCGGATTCCGGCATCCAGGAGAGGCGACGCGGTGGATTCCAGCGCCCTCGCAGAGTTCGACCACCGGCTGCTCGAAGCCCTGCAGCACGACGGCCGGGCCCCCTTCAGCGCTCTCGCCCGACGGTTCGAGGTCTCCGAGCGCACCCTGGCCCGGCGCTACCAGCGACTGCGGGGCCTGGGGCTGCGCATCGTGGGCCACGCCAACCCCGTGCGTCTCGGCCTGGTCCGCTGGCTGCTGCGGCTGCACTGCACCCCGGACGCGGCCGGCACCATCGCCGAGGCCCTGGCCCGCCGCCCCGACACCAGCTGGGTCACCCTCGCATCCGGCGGCACCGAGATCACCTGCGCCGTGAACACCCGCAGCGCCGACGAGCGCAACGCCCTGCTGCTGCAGAAACTGCCCCGCACGCCCAAGGTGCTCTCCGTGAGCGCGCACTGCATGCTGCGGATCTTCATGGGCACCACCAGCACCTGGCACGCGACGCGGTTCCGCACCCCCGAGTCGGCGCCGGTGGATTCCGGCACGCCGGACGCGCCACCCCTGTCCCTGGACTCCACCGACCGCGCCCTCTTCGCCGAGCTGGCACGCGACGGCCGCGCCACCCTGCCCGAGCTGGGCAAGGCCACCGGACGCTCGCCGTCCAGCGTGCGGCGCCACCTCGAACGCCTGCGCGCCGAGGGCGCCTTGAGCTTCGGGGTCGACTTCGACCCCCAGCTCCTCGGCTACCACATGACCACCCAGCTCTGGCTGAAGGTCTCCCCCGCCCATCTGCGCACCGTCGGCGAGAGCCTCGCCGCGCACCGCTCGACCGCGTTCGCCGCCGCCGTCACCGGGACCTCGAACCTCGTGGCCAGCGGTGTCTTCCGCGGCCCCGGCGAGCTGTACGACTACATCGACCGGCGCATCGGCCCGCTGCCCGGCATCCAGAGCATCGAGACCTCCCCCACCCTGCGCGAGGTCAAGCGGCTGGCCCCCGCACTGCCCTGAACGGCGGCCCGCCGCAAGAACCCCCCGGACGCCCGGGGTGTGGCGTCTTCCGTACCGGCCCGGGCTGGGCCATCATGATCCGCCATCAGCCGACGCCGTCTGCGAAGAGGTGGAGCTCATGTCGGGACTCCGGATGGGACAGGGCGTACTGCGCCGCAAGCCCATCGAGCACATCGAGGAGACAGAGGCGGGCGGCGGTCTCTCCAAGTCGCTCGGGCTCTGGCAGCTCACCGCGATCGGTGTCGGCGGCATCATCGGTGCCGGCATCTTCAGCCTCGCCGGCGCCGTGGCCAACGGCACCGCGGGGCCCGCGGTACTGATCTCCTTCCTGATCGCGGGCGTGGCGAGCGCCGCCGCCGCCTTCTCCTACGCCGAGTTCGCGGGCATGATCCCGAAGGCGGGCTCGGCGTACACCTACGGTTACGTGGTGCTCGGCGAGCTGACCGGCTGGTTCATCGGCTGGGACCTGCTCCTGGAGTACACCGCGATCGTCGCCGTCGTCGCGATCGGCATCTCCGGCTACTTCGGCTTCCTGGTGGAGGAGCTGGGGGCCGAGCTGCCGAATTGGATGATGGGCGCGCCGGGCACCGGCGACGGGCACAAGGTCGACCTGTTCGCCGCGGTGCTGTGCCTCTTCATCGCGTACCTGCTGACCCTCGGCATCAAGAACGCCGCGCGCTTCGAGATGATCGTGGTCGTGCTGAAGGTGATCGTGGTGATCGTCGTCATCGCGGTCGGCTTCTTCCACATCGAGACCGGCAACTACGACCCGTTCTTCCCCTACGGGGTCAGCGGCGCGTTCACGGGCGCGGCGACCGTCTTCTTCGCCGTCTTCGGATACGACGCGATGAGCACCGCGGCGGAGGAGTCCAAGGACGCCCAGCGGCACATGCCGAAGGCGATCCTCTACTCCCTGGCCATCTCGATGGTGCTGTACGTGCTCGCCTGCCTGGTCCTGACGGGCATGCAGAGCTACAAGGACGTCGACCCGGAGAGCGGCTTCTCGACGGCCTTCAAGTCGGTGGGGCTCGGCGGGCTCGCGGATGTCATCGCGGTGGGCGCGATCATCGGCATCCTCACGGTGATGTTCACGTTCATGCTCGGCTGCACACGTGTGTGGTTCTCGATGAGCCGGGACGGCCTCCTGCCCAAGTGGTTCGCCAAGACGCACCCGACGCGGCACGTGCCGACCCGTGTGACGTGGATCGTCGGGGTCGCGTCGGCCGCCATCGCCGGGTTCCTGCCGATCGGCGAGGCGGCCGAACTGACCAACATCGGGATCCTGTTGGCGTTCGTGGTGGTGTGTATCGCGGTGATCGTGCTGCGCTACAAGCGGCCCGAGCTGCCGCGCACCTTCCGCTGCCCGGGGATGCCGGTGGTGCCCGCGCTCGGGGTGGTCTTCTCGATCTGGCTGATCACGTTCCTGCAGTGGCAGACCTGGGTGCGGTTCGCGGTGTGGTTCGTGCTCGGTCTCGGCGTGTACTTCGGGTACTCGTACCGGAAGTCGGAGCTTGCGCGGACCGCGCCGTCCTCGGACGGGCCTACTTCCCCATGACCAGGCCGGCCTTGCCGCCGCCCCGGCTGAGGACGACCCGGCGGATCCGGTCACGGACATCTCCCAGCTCGGCGCCACGCTCCAGCGCCTTGTTGAGGTCGACGACGCGGCCCGCGTCGGTGTCGAACAGCATCGGGAAAAACTCGGCCTTCTTCACCTGCCAGCGGGTGCCGGGGTTCGCGGGCGGCTCGAAGGTGAAGCGGCCGATGGTGCCCTGGTTGCCGCGCGGGTCGTGCGCGCCCTCGTAGTTGATCATGTCTCCGGCGATCTGGTCGCCCATGCCGTAGATGATCCAGGTGCCGTTCACCTTCTCGTAGGCCTGCGGCACGTGGGCGTGCGTGCCGAGGAGCAGGTCGATGTCGGGGCGGCCGCCCGTGCGGGAGGCCGTGAGCTGTTTGCCGAGCCGCAGTTGCCGGCGGTCGGGCTCGTCCTGCCACTCCGTGCCCCAGTGCACGCTGACGACCACCACGTCGGCGCCCGCCTTCCGGGCCGCCCTGGCGTCCGCGACGATCTTGTCGCGGTCGATGAGGTCGACCGTCCACGGCTTGCCCTTCGGCAGCGGGTAGCCGTTCGTGCCGTAGGTGTACGCGAGCTGGGCGACCTTCGCGCCGCCCGCCCGCAGCCAGGCCGGGCGTTTGTCCTCGGCGGCCGAACGGGCCGAGCCGGCGTGTTTCACGCCCGCCTCGTCCAGCGCGTCCAGAGTGCGCCGCACCCCTGCCGCGCCGTCGTCCAGGGTGTGGTTGGAGGCGGTGGAGCAGGAGTCGTACCCGGTGGACTTCAGGGCGCGGGCCACCTGGGGCGGGGACTTGAAGCTGGGGTAGCCGGTGTAGTCGCCGTCGGCTCCGTAGACCGTCTCCATGTGACAGATCGCCAGGTCGGCCTCGGCGACGACCGGCTTGGCGCCCGCGAGCATCGGCTCGAAGTCGTAGCCGTCGCCGTCCGCGTCGGCGTTGGCCTGGCGGATGATCGAGGCGTGCGGCAGGACGTCGCCGGAGGCGACGAGCGTGAAGGGGCGCCACCCGGCCGCGGCCCCGCCGCTCGGGGAGTGCTGCCCGCCCGCCAACGGCTGGGCCGAGCATGCCGCGGCGCCCGCGATGCCCACGAGCAGAAGGGCCGCCGCCGCTGCCGTCGCGGGGCGCGAACGACCCGCCTGCCGGGTGATTCGCGAGGTGGAAGGGGTTCTTGTGTGCCGTGGGATCCGTACGCGCTGCGTCATCGATCGAGCTCCGTGGCTGGGACGATATTCGGCCACACGAATACACGTACGGAAATAACATCAAATCAAGGATCATTGCCGTCATAGTCCCTGAAACGGAGTCAAACGCAGCAGCCTGTGACGCGAACAACACAGGGCGGCTCACCTGCGGTGAAACCGTAGGCCGGGTCAAGGCTCCGTAAAGCGCCTTGCTCGGCACCCCTCTTGGGTAATCGGCTGTTCCTCACCGTGTGCAGGATTGGGGGGCCAGAGGCCGGTGACGCGCACGGACGGAGGAAGGCGGAGCGGATGCGGCACGAGAGCAGAGGAAACACCGACGGCCCCCAGGGCGGCGAACTGGCCGTCCCGATGGCGTGGTTGTACGCCGAGTACATCGCCGACGAGCTGCTGCGCACCGGCGATCTGATGCCTCCCACCTCCTTCGAGTACCGGGCGGGACGCGACGCCCTCGCGCTGACGATCTTCCTGTCGGACACCCGGGGCGAGCTGTCCGGGATCCGGGTGGTCTCGCAGCTGGAGACCTGGCTGACCCTGACCGCGTACGGCCAGCCGTGGCAGGACTGGGTCCGGGAGCGGCTCACGCAGCTCACGGCGGAAGCGGTCGCCACCGGCGGGCCCCGGCCGGACCTGGAGCTCGCCGACCGCGCGTGGCGCTGGCTCCAGGAGACCGAGCTCCTCGCACCCGACCTGGACGCGGTGCCCGGCCGCGCCGTGCCGGGCGAGGAGGACGGGCCGAAGGTATGGACCCCGGCGTGGCGCCTCGGGCTGCCGCTCGGGCACCTGGCGATCCATCTGTTCTGAGCCCCTCGCGGCCCTTGAGTGTTTCGGCGGTTCGCCGCGTACCGGAGGGTGAGCAGCACCCCCACCGACACCGAACGGCGAGGAACGCCATGAGCTCCTTGGAGCGGCACCGCGACGCGGGCGCCTACGCGCTCGGCGTCCTAGATCCCGCGGACGCCTCCCGCTTCGAGGATCACCTCCCGGGCTGTCCCACGTGTCTGCGCGCGTGCGGTGAACTCGGCGCGCCAGCACGGCAGTTGAAGCTGTACGCACACGTGACACCGACCGCTGCGGAGCCCTTCGCCGCGCTCTCCGCGGGCCTTCTGGACCGGCTCCTGTGGCAGGTCCGGATGCACATCCGGTTCCGGTGAGCGCGGGTTACTTCAGGAGCCGCGACATCCGCCGGTCGGCCAGCAGCCTGCCGCCCGTCTGGCACGTCGGGCAGTACTGCAGCGAGGAGTCGGCGAAGGAGACCTCCCGGACCGTGTCGCCGCACACCGGGCACGGCTCGCCGGTCCGGCCGTGCACCCGCAGGCCGCCCTTCTTCTCCGCCTTGAGGCGGCCCGCAGCGACCCCGCGCGAGCGCTCCACCGCGCCGGTCAGCGTATCCAGCAGCGCCACATGCAGCCCATGGACTTCCTCCTTCGTGAGGCTCGACGTGAGCCGGAACGGCGACATGCGGGCCGCGTGCAGGATCTCGTCGCTGTAGGCGTTCCCGATGCCCGCGATGAGGCTCTGATCGCGCAACGCCCCCTTGATCTGGCGCCGTTCACCCGCCAGGAGCCCCGCGAACCGCTCCTCGTCGAAGTCGGCGGCCAGCGGGTCGGGGCCGAGCCGCGCGATGCCCGGGATCTGCTCCGGCGACTCGGTGACGTACACCGCGAGGCGCTTCTGCGTGCCCGCCTCCGTGAGGTCGAAGCCCTCCCCCGTCTCCAGGGCGACGCGCAGCGCCAGTGGGCCCTTGCCGGGGCGTGGCACGCCGTCGGGGAGCCTGTCGTGCCACCGCAGCCAGCCCGCGCGGGCGAGGTGGGTGACCAGGTGCGGGCCGCCGGCGTCGATGTCCAGGAACTTGCCGTGTCGCTCCACACCGGTGACGGTGCGCCCTTCCAGGGCGGTGAGCGGTGGGTCGTACGTCTTGAGGACGCTGATCGCCGTCGGCAGTACGCGCACGATCTCGCGGCCGACCAGATGCTCCGTCAGGAAGTCCCTCAGAGCCTCGACTTCAGGAAGTTCAGGCATCTCGCTCCCTCAGCTCTCTCCCTCAGCCCCGTGTCCACGCCCCGCGGTGGAGGGCACGACGAACTCGCACCACACGCACTTGCCGCTGCCACGCGCCTCCACGCCCCACTCGTCGGCGAGCCGGTCCACCAGGAGCAGACCGCGGCCCGAGACCCCGGAGTCGCCCGCGTCGCGGCGGCGCGGCATGGCGCTCGACGCGTCCTCGACGTCCACGCGCAGCCGCCGTTCGGTGCCGCTCAGGACGCGCAGGGTCACGACCGCGGAGCCGTCGGTGTGCATCAGGGCGTTGGTGATCACCTCGTCGGCGACCAGCTCGATCTCGTCGGCGCGGTCGCCCGCGCCCCAGGCCCGTACCGCGGCCCTGATCATGTGCCGGGCGTCGGCCAGCGCCTCCGGGTCGCTCGGCGCGACGTGCTGCCGCAGGCGCCCGCCCGAGCGCGGCGTGTCGAGCGTGCGGCGGCGCATCAGGAGCAGCGCGGCGTCGTCGTCACCGCCGCGGCCGTCGATGAGGCCGCAGAGCCGGTCGGCGAGCCGCTGCAGATCCCGGGGTCCGACGGCGGCGAGCTCCGCCAGCGCCCGCATGCCGTCGTCCAGATCGGCGCCCGGCTCCTCCACGAGGCCGTCGGTGCAGAGCAACAGGGTCTGGCCGGGGTCGAGTTCGAGGGTGGTGACGGGATAGTCGAGCTGCCCGAACTCGGCGGAGAGGCCGAGCGGCAGACCGCCGTCCACCGGCACCCGGCGGCAGGAGCCGTCGGCGAGCTGGACGAGCGGGTCGAGGTGGCCGGCCCGGACGAACTGCACCACTCCCGTCGACAGGTCCGCCTCCGCGTACAGGCAGGTCGCGAAGCGGTCGGTGTCCAGTTCGTGCAGGAAGCCGGAGGCGCGGGCCATGACGGTGGCGGGCATGTGGCCCTCGGTGGCGTAGGCGCGCAGCACGATGCGGAGCTGGCCCATGACGGCCGCCGCGTGCGTGTCGTGGCCCTGGACGTCACCGATGACGGCGCCGACGCGGCTGCCGGGCAGCGGGATCACGTCGTACCAGTCGCCGCCGATGTCCCTGCCGAGCGCCGCCGAGCGGTACCGCACGGCGATCTCCGCGCCGGGCACGCCGGGGATGGTGCGCGGCAGCATGGCCTGCTGGAGGCCCTGGGCGAGGTCCTTCTCCTGCTCGTAGAACATGGCGCGTTGCAGGCTCTGCGCGATGCTGCTGCCCAGCGCGACCAGGACGTTGCGCTCCTCCGTGGTGAAGCCGGTCTTGTCCTGGTAGAGCAGGCCGAGGGCGCCGACGGCACGGCCCTGCGCGATCAGCGGCAGGTACGCGGCGGCGGAGATGCCGAGCTCGTCGATGTGCGGCCAGAGCAGCGGGTAGGACTCGGCGAAGTCGTCCGCGGTGTCGATGTAGCGCGGGGCGAGGGTGCGGACGACCTCGCTCATCGGGTACTCCTCGTCGACGCCCGTGAGGCGGGTGCCGGGGACGAAGCTGCCCGCGGGCCCCTCCGCCACGAGCCGGATCCGCCCGGCCTCGACGAGGCCCATCACGAGGTTCGACGCCCCCAGGTGCGCGAGGCCGTGGGCGTCCCGGAGGACGTCGATGACGTCCCTGACCGTGCGGGCGTGGGCCAGCGCCGCCGTGGTGCCCTGGACGATGCTCGTCGTGCGGCGGCGGTCGGCCTCCTCCTCGGCGCGCTCGCGCAGCGCGGCGGGGCTGTCGCCGAGTTCCTGGGTGGCGTCCCTGACGAGGCCCACGATGCGGTGCGGCCGGCCCGTGGCGTCCCGTTCGATGCGGCCCTGGGTGTGCGTCCAGCGCAGGGTGCCGGTGCGGCAGCGGATCCGGAAGTACGCGCCGTACGTCTCGCTGCCGTCCTTCAGGGCGTGCGACACGGCCTGGTCCAGGCGGTGCGCCTCGACGGTCGGTACGCGGAAGGCGAGGGACTCGGGGCGGTTGTCGTACTCGTCGGGGCGTACGTCGAAGACCTCGTGGGCGGTGGGGTCCATCGTCATCTGCCCCGTGTCCAGGTCCCAGTCGAAGCGGCCCATGCGCAGCGCGGCCCCGTACAACGCGAGGAAGCAGCCGTCCGACTCCCCGGCCGGCTGCCCGCAGCGGCAGTGCCCCGCCGGGTCGTGCTCCATGGGCCCACGCTAGGCGGAGCCCCGCGCGTGCGCATGCGGGGAGCGCGTGCGGCGGGCGTCAGGTGTCGAAGGTGCCGGGGTCGCTGTCGGAGAACGGGTTCTCCGACAGGTAGGGGTCGTCCGGCACGAGGCCGTCCTCCTCCTCGGTGGGGCCCTCGGTGAGCTCGTCCGGCGCCGGGAGCGTGTCCGTCGGAGGCGCCGGCGACGAGGGGCAGCCGGACGGGAGCGGCGAGGACGGGTCGGTGGGCGTACCGGTCGGCGTGGGGCAGTCGGTCGAGGAGTCGCCGGGGTCGGGGCTCTCGTCGGGGGCGCCGCTGCGGTCGCGGTCCTGCTCGCCGGGGCCGGTCTCGTCCGGATCCGTCTCGTCCGGGGTGGTGGGCGGGGGCGACGTGGGCGTGGGGGTCGGCGGCGACGGCGGCTCGGTCGCGCGGTCGTTGCCCGCGTGCTCGTCGCCGGTCTGCCGCTCGATCCAGGTGTTGTCGACGAGGTTCACGATCGTGATGTCGGTGATCGGCCGCGGCGCCGGGGTCACCACGACGACCTGCGCGGGCCGGTAGCCGCTCCACGGCTTCCCGCGGTGGCGGGGCGTGCTCTTCGAGGCGACCGGCGGCGTGAGCGGGTTTCCGCAGGCGCAGCGCACCCTCGGCAGTCCGCGGTCGTCGACCAGGACGGCGGTGCCCGACTGGAGGACGGACTGGAAGTCCGTCGCGGAGCCGTCGCGGAAGCCGTGGTTGGTGACGCGCGTGTCGGACCGCAGGACGACGGGGGTCAGGTTCCGCAGGTAGTCGGGGACGGCGGCCCGGTTGACGCCGGAGGTCCGGGCGAAGGCGTTCGCCTTGGTCCGGTCCGCGGTGAGGAAGCGCACCTGCCGGTCGACGTCGCAGCTGCCCACGGAGTGCGTGCCGCCGTACAGCCCGGGGGTCTCACCCGAGACGGAGCGGGTGCCCTTTGGTGTCGCGGAGCCGGTGGGCGACGGCTGCGGCGAACGGGTGACGGGCGGCGGGGATCCGGCGTCCCGCACGGTGGAGTCGGTGAAGGGGTCGGGGCCCTGGGCGGCCACCGGCTGCAGAAACAGCTCGCCGCCGCCGTCGGCCGTCTTCTTCTCGCCGTCGCCGGAACAGCCCGCGACCGCGAGGGCCGCGGATATCGCGAGGACGATCGCGTGGGTCCTGGTGGGTGCGCGCACCGGTTCTCCCGCCGTTGCCGTGCCGTGCGCCCCCGGCCTCCGGAGGCGTGCCGCCATTGTCTGCAGGGGGTCGGGCGGGCCCGCAAGCGGACGGGCCGCCCTCGGCGCCCGCCCGGCGTCCCTGCCGAAATCCCTGACCAGCGGCACAATGGGCCCGTGGAGTGGTTCACGGCGGACGCGTACTGGCTGAGCCGGCTGATCTTCCAGCGGGCCCTGGCCGCGGTCTATCTCGTGGCGTTCCTGGGGGCCGCCCTGCAGTTCCGGGCGCTCCTCGGCGAGCGCGGGATGCTGCCGGTGCCGCGGTTCGTCGCCCGGGTGCCGTTCCGGCGGGCGCCGAGCCTGTTCCATCTGCACTACTCGGACCGGTTCTTCGCGCTCTGCGCGTGGACGGGGTGCGGGGTGGCGGTGGCGCTGCTCGCCGGTCTGGACGGTCGGCTGCCGCTGTGGGGCGCGATGCTGCTGTGGCTGGTCCCGTGGGCGCTGTACGTCTCGATCGTGAACGTGGGACAGACCTGGTACGGCTTCGGCTGGGAGTCGCTCCTCCTGGAGGTGGGCTTTCTCGCGGTCTTCCTCGGCAACGACCGCGTCGCGCCGCCCGTCCTGGTGCTCTTCCTCCTGCGGTGGGTGCTGTTCCGCGTGGAGTTCGGCGCCGGGCTGATCAAGATGCGCGGGGACGCGTGCTGGCGCGCGCTCACCTGTCTGGACTTCCACCACGAGACGCAGCCGATGCCGGGGCCGCTGAGCTGGTTCTTCCACCATCTGCCGAAGCCCGTGCACCGGGTGGAGGTCGCGGCCAACCACGTCACCCAACTCGCCGTTCCCTTCCTGCTGTTCACGCCAGGACCGGTGGCGACGGGTGCGGCCTGCCTGATGATCGTGACCCAGCTGTGGCTGGTCCTCTCCGGCAACTTCTCGTGGCTGAACTGGCTCACCGTCGTGCTCGCGGCGTCCGCGCTCGACCTGTCGCCCTGGCACACGGCGCCCGAGGTCGCGGGCCCGCCGCTCTGGTACGAGGTGGTGGTCACGGCCGTCGCCGCGGGCCTCTTCGCGCTGAGCTACCGCCCGGTGCGCAACCTGCTGTCCCGGCGGCAGGTCATGAACCGCTCGTTCGATCCGCTGCACCTCGTCAACGCGTACGGCGCGTTCGGGAGCGTCAGCCGGGTCCGCCAGGAAGTCGTCATCGAGGGCACGGCGGATGCGGTGCCGCGCGAGGACTCCGACTGGCGGGCGTACGAGTTCAAGGGCAAGCCCGGTGACGTGCGGCGGTGGCCGCGCCAGTTCGCGCCCTACCACCTGCGCCTTGACTGGATGATGTGGTTCGCGGGGCTCTCGCCCGCGTACGCCGGGTCGTGGTTCGGCCCGCTGGTGGAGCACCTCCTGGACGGCGACCGCGACACCCTGCGGCTGCTGCGGAGCTCGCCGTTCCCGCCCGGCGCCCCGCCCGCGTACATCCGCGCCCGGCTCTACCGCTACCGGTACACGAGTTGGCGGGAGCTGCGCGAGACGGGCGCCTGCTGGGAGCGTACGTACGTTCGTGAGTTCCTGTCGCCGACACGGCTCGCCGCGGGGGCGCACGGGGAGCGAACGTGAAATGACCGGGCTTCCGCACGCCGTGGAGCCGCGCCGAAACGCCGATTGTTCAATGGGAACATCAGCGCCATGAAATTCGTCTCGAACGCCGCCGCTGCGGTCACGCTCCTCACGGTGGCCTTCACCGCTCCGGCGGTCGCCGGAGAATGGACCATGAATGCGGCGGCCCAGGAAGCCCGTGACACCGGAAAGGTCCTGATGGCATGCGAGGCCGTCACGGAACGAAAGATCGACGGCGTCTGGATCAGTCTCGGCGCGGGGTGCACCGAGCCCTATTGGACCGGCGACCCGACGGTCGCGCTCTTCGAGGAGCAGTCCGGCAGGGACGTGGCCCTGTGTTCGGGCCGGCAGATCGAACACGAAGGCATGTGGTGGCACGCCAACTGCCGGCAAGTGGACTGACGCCGGTTCGGGACCGTTCCTTCTGAGCCGGTCGAGTGACGGCGGATCGTTCATCCACGGAACGCGCGGACGCGCCCGCATCTTTCACCGGAATGTCGACGGGACCGGGATTCATACTCCTGAAACCGGACCACTCATCCCGTCAAGAAAGGGCGATATGGCCATTCGTATGCTCCGGGCGGCACGCGCCGTAAGCGCTGCTCTCGTCACCGCAGTGGCAGTCCTCGTTCCGGCGACGGTCGCGGCAGCGGCTGCGCCCGTCCGGGCGGGCGGCGCGGTCAGCGCGTCGCCCGCCACCCTCCTCCGGCCGCCGCCACCAGCGGTGCAGCCGCCCGTGTGCGAAGCGCGCGACCAGGGGGCGAGCGGCTACGCCTGGCACTACGACCACACATCGGTCTTCATCCACAGGCCGACCGGACGCACCATCACCACGCACTACTTCTGGGTGACGTGGGCTCCGTCCGACTGGGGGGACATGGCGACGAAGACCAGCTGCAGCTTCGGATAGCTCTCAGAGCCCGTAGACGCGGCGGGCCGTACCGCCGAAGACCTCGCGCCTCTCCTCGGCGTCGAGCGAACCGGTCAACAGCCGTGCTGCGTCCAGGACTTCGACGTACGACGCGGCCAGGGTGCTCACCGGCCAGTCGGAGCCGAACATCAGCCGCCCCGGGCCGAAGGCGGTCAGGGCGGTGTCCGCGTAGGGCCGCAGGTCGTCCACCGTCCACGTCTTGTGGTCGGCCTCGGTGACCATGCCGGAGAGCTTGCACACCGTGTTGGGGCGGGCGGCCAGCGCGCGGACCGCCGAGGCCCAGGGTTCGAGGGCACCCGTGACAATAGGCGGCTTGCCCACGTGGTCGAGGACGAAGGTGAGTTCGGGCAGCTCCGCCGCGATCCTGGCGCAGGCGGGCAGTTGGTGGGGCAGGACGACGAGGTCGTAGGCGAGGCCCGCGTCGGCGAGCGCTGCGAGGCCCCTGCGGACGTCGGGGCGCAGCAGCCACTCGGGGTCCGGCTCCTCCTGGACCTGGTGGCGGATGCCCACCAGGCGCTGCCCGCCGGGGAGTTCGCGGAGCGCGGCCAGCGCGCCGGGGACGTCCGGGCGGGTGAGGTCGGTCCAGCCGACGACCCCCGCGACCAGTTCGCTGTCGGCCGCGAGGGCCAGGAGCTCCGGGGTCTCCTCGGGGACGGTGACGGTCTGCACGAGGACGGTGGCGGTGACGCCGGCCGCGCGGGCCTCGGGCGCGAGATCGGCCAGGGAGAAGTTCCTGCGCAGCCCCGCGTGGGCCTCGCCGGTGAGCCACTCCTGGTCGCGCGCGGACAGGTCCCACACGTGGTGATGGGCGTCGACGAGGGACGGCGCGGTCCCGGCGGGCCCGGTCACGGCAGTTCCCACACGACGGGCAGCCCGGCTCCCGCGCCGTCGGCGGAGTAGTCGTGGACGACGTCGAGGAGCTCGCCCATCCGGGCCTGCCAGGCGACGTTGACCGGCAGCTTCTCCAGCTCGGCGAGCAGCAGGGCGTAGTCCTCGCACTCCAGGACGTGGAACAGATCGGTCCTGCTGCGCCAGATCGTCCAGGACGAGGCGCCCGCGGCGCGGATCGCGGTGGTGAGTTCGGCGGGCACCTCGCGGTGCGCGGCGTCGTACTCCTCGACGCGGTCGGCGCGGACCTTGGTGTGCAGCGCGACTCTCACAGCCGGTCCCTTCCCCGTACGCCCCTCGGTATGTCTGGCCGGACCTCTTGGGGCACCGGGGCTTCCGGGGGCAGCAGCCCGGTCTCGCGTGCCTCCCGCCAGAAGTCGGCGGGTACGTCGGCGGCGAACTGTGCGGCGGCGTCGGTGACCTGCTCCGGAGCGTGGATGCCGACCAGGACGCTGGCGACCGCGGGGTGGCCGAAGGGGAAGGCGAGGGCGGCGGCGCGGAGGGTGGTGCCGTGCCGCTCGGCGAGGGCCCGCAGGGCCCGGGCGCGCGCGAGCAGCCCGGGTGGCGCCTCGGTGTAGTCGAAACGCGCGCCGGGCCGGGGGTCGGCGAGCAGGCCGGAGTTGAAGACGCCGCCGATGACGATCGACGCGCCCCGCTCGCTCGCGGCGGGCAGCAGTTCGGTGAGGGCCGTGTGGTCG
Source organism: Streptomyces sp. NPDC036815 (assembly GCF_055609205.1). Taxonomy (NCBI): domain Bacteria; kingdom Bacillati; phylum Actinomycetota; class Actinomycetes; order Kitasatosporales; family Streptomycetaceae; genus Streptomyces; species Streptomyces sp. NPDC036815. The sequence continues at coordinate 79,474 of NZ_JBVJPW010000006.1, forward strand.
AGGAGCGTGTAGCGGCCGGCGCAGAGGACGGCGTCGACGTCCGTGTCGCGGACGAAGCGGGTCAGCATCGCGGCCTGGTTCATGCCCGCGCCTATCGCGCCGACGACTCCTTCGGAGCGCAGTTCCTCCAGCGCCGGGTAGCCGTCGCGGAAGGCTTCCTCCGCGTGGTGGTCGGGGTCGTGCAGGAAGACGACGTCGACCCGGTCGGTCCCGAGGCGGGTGAGGCTGGCCTCGATCGAGCGGCGCACACCGTCCGCGCTGAAGTCCCAGACCCTGCGGTGTGTCCTCGGCACCGCGAAGCCGCCGTCGGCGAGGTCGTCGCCCGTGACGTCGTCGGTGGGCTCCAGGAGCCTGCCGACCTTCGTCGAGATGACGTACGAGGAGCGGTCCCGGCCGCGCAGTGCCCCGCCCAGCCTGCGCTCGGAGAGGCCGAGGCCGTAGTGCGGGGCGGTGTCGAAGTAGCGGATGCCCGCGGTCCAGGCGTGGTCGAGGGCGGTGGCCGCCTGCTCGTCGGTGATCGGCGCGTAGAGGTTGCCGATGCCGGCGGCGCCGAAGGACAGCTCGGTCACCTCGACGCCGCCGGGGCCGAGGGGGCGGCGCGGCAGGCCGCTCACGGGGTCACCGGCCGGAGCCGCAGGCCCTGCATGCCGCCGTCCACGGCGAGCGCGGTGCCGGTGGTGGCGCCGGACAGCGGGCTCGCCAAGTAGGCGATGGCGCCCGCGACTTCGGCCGCGGTGACCAGGCGTCCGGCGGGCTGGCGGGCGGCGAGCGCGGCGCGTTCGGCGGCCGGGTCGGGGGCGGCGTCCAGGAGGCGGCCGACCCACGGCGTGTCGACGGTGCCGGGGTTGACGCAGTTGACGCGGATGCCCTCGCGCACGTGGTCGGCGGCCATCGCGAGGGTGAGGGAGAGCACCGCCCCCTTGGACGCCGCGTACAGGGCGCGCTGCGGGAGCCCGGCGGTCGCGGCGATGGAGCAGGTGTTCACGACCGCCGCGCTCGACGACGCGCGCAGGTGGGGCAGGGCGGCGCGGGTGGTGCGGACGACGCCGAGGACGTTGACGTCCAGGACGGTGTGCCACTGGGCGTCGTCGTTGTCCTCTACGGTGCCCTGGGCGCCGATGCCCGCGTTGTTGACCAGTACGTCGAGCCCGCCGAGGTCGGCGGCGGCCGACGCGACGGCCGCCCGTACGGAGGCGTCGTCGGTGACGTCGGCGGTGTACGGGTGCAGGGGCTCCTCCGCGCCGCTCGGGTCGAGGTCGAGCACGGCGACCCGGGCGCCGCGCGCGGCGAGGAGTTCGGCGGTGGCCCGGCCGATGCCGGAGGCGCCGCCGGTGACGAGGGCCGTGAGTCCCTGGAAGTCGGTCATGCGGCGGCTCCCTTGTCGTGTGCGAGGTCGGCGGCCCAGAACGTGCCGTCCGGATAGGTGAATTCGGCGATGGAATCGGCCCGCATGGTCGCCGAGAAGCCGGGTGCGGTGGGGGCCGTGTAGTGGCCCGCGCGCAGCACGACGGGGTCGGTGAAGTGCTCGTGGAGGTGGTCGACGTACTCGATGACGCGGTTCTCGGTGGTGCCCGCGAGGGCGACGTAGTCGAACATCGACAGGTGCTGGACGAGCTCGCACAGGCCGACGCCGCCCGCGTGCGGGCAGACGGGGACGCCGAACTTCGCGGCGAGCAGCAGGATCGCGAGGTTCTCGTTGACGCCGCCGACCCGTGCCGCGTCGATCTGGAGGATGTCGATGGCGCGGGCCTGGAGGAGCTGTTTGAAGACGATGCGGTTCTGTACGTGTTCGCCGGTGGCGACCTTGACCGGGGCGACGGCGGTGCGGATCGCGGCGTGGCCGAGGACGTCGTCCGGGCTGGTGGGCTCCTCGACCCAGTAGGGGTCGAACTCGGCGAGGGCGCGGGTCCAGCGCACCGCCTCGTCGACGTTCCAGCGCTGGTTGGCGTCGACGGCCATGCGGATGTCCGGGCCGATCGCCTCGCGGGCGGTGCGGCAGCGGCGGATGTCGTCGGCGAGGTCCGCGCCGACCTTCAGCTTGATCTGCGTGAAGCCGTCCGCGACGGCCTGCCGGGCGAGCCGGGTGAGCTTCTCGTCGCTGTAGCCGAGCCATCCCGGCGAGGTGGTGTAGCCGGGGAAGCCCCGCTCCATGAGGGCGGCCGTGCGCCGCGCCGCGCCCGTCCGGCCGGCCCGCAGCAGGCCGAGGGCCTCGTCGGGGGTGAGGACGTCGGCGATGTAGCGGAAGTCGACCTGGGAGACGAGCCATTCGGGGGTGGCGTCGGCGAGCAGCCGCCACAGCGGTTTGCCGGCGCGCTTGGCGGCGAGGTCCCAGGCGGCGTTGACGACCGCGCCGACGGCCATGTGCATCACGCCCTTCTCGGGGCCGAGCCAGCGCAGCTGGCTGTCGCCGATCAGGGCGCGGTTGACGGTGCCGGGGTCGGCGCAGAGCTCGTCGACCGGGCGGCCGACGACGTGGTGGCGCAGGGCCCGGATCGCGGCGACCTGGACGTCGTTGCCCCGGCCGATGGTGAAGGTGAAGCCGTGCCCTTCCAGGCCGTCACCGGCGTCCGTGCGCAGCACCACGTAGGCGGCGGAGTAGTCGGGGTCGGGGTTCATCGCGTCGGACCCGTCGAGCTCCCGCGAGGTCGGGAACCGTATGTCGAAGGTGTCGACCGCGGTGATGCGGGCGGAGGTCGGGGACACAGGAGGCCTTTCCGGCAGGGGACGGGGCGCGGGGGAACCGTCGGGAGGTCAGTCCTGTGCGCGGCCCGTGGTGACGCGCGCGATCATCAGGGCGACCAGGATGATTCCGCCGTAGATGGCCTGGATCCAGAAGGACGGCACCTGGGCGAGGGTGAGCAGATTCTGCACGACGCCGAGCAGCAGGACGCCGGTGAGGGCGCCGAACATGGTGCCCTTGCCGCCGTCGAGGCTGATGCCTCCGATGACGGCCGCGGCGAACACGGTGAAGATCATGTTCTGGCCCTGGTTGGCGTTGATGGCGCCGACGTAACCGGTCTGCATGAGTCCGCCGACCGCGGCGAGGGCTCCGGCGACGACGAACACGCCGAGCATGACGCGGTCGACGCGGATGCCCGCGGCGCGTGCCGCGTCCGGGTTGCCGCCGATCGCGTACAGGGCGCGGCCCACGCGGTGGTACTTCAGGACGAACCCGGCGACGCCGAAGGCGGCCGCCGCGAGCCACACCGACATGGGGATGTGCAGGAAGGTGGTGGTGGCGAGGGTGTAGAAGGCGTCGGACATGCCGAAGAGGGTCTTGCCCTCGGTGGCGCCGACGAGCAGGCCGCGCAGCACGATCAGCATGGCGAGCGTGACGATGAACGCGTTGAGCTTGAGCTTCACGACGAGGACGCCGTTGAAGGCGCCGATGACCGCGCCGACGAGGACGATGGCGAGGAGGCCCACGGCCGCGGGCAGGTCCGTGCCGAATCCGGCCTGCGCGGCGGGCAGGACGAGGAGCGCGCCGACGGCGGGCGCGATGCCGACGACGGACTCCAGGGACAGGTCGAACTTGCCGGTGATGAGGACGAGCGACTCGGCGAGGACGACCATCGCGAGGGCGGCGGAGGCGCCGAGGATCGAGATGAGGTTCCGCTCGGTCAGGAACGTGTCGTTGACCAGTGCGCCGAACACCATGAGCAGCAACAGAGCCGGTACGAGGGCGAGTTCGCGGGCGCGGCGCAGCAGCACGGTCTTCGCGGCCGCCGTGTCGCGCCCCAGGCGTACGGGAGTCGGGGTCGAGGCCGACGGGGCCTTCAGGTCAGCCATGGTCCACTCCTTCGATGGCGGCGATCAGCTCGTGGTCGTGGAAGCCCGCCCCGTACTCCGCGACGACGCGGCCGTGGAAGAGGACGAGGACGCGGTCGCAGCGGCGCAGGTCGTCCAGTTCGTCGGAGACGACGAGGACCGCGGTGCCGTCCTCGCGGGCGTGGTCCACGCGCGCGAGCAGGGACTCCTTGGATTTCACGTCGACGCCCGCGGTCGGGTTGATGAGGACGAGCAGGCGGGGGTCGCAGGCGAGCGCGCGGGCCATGACGACCTTCTGGGCGTTGCCGCCGGAGAGGTCGCAGACGGGCTGGTCGGGCCCCTCGGCGTGGATGTCGAGCCGGTCGATGAGGTCCTCGGCGAGGCGGCGCCTGGCGCCGGTGCCGACGAAGCCGTGGCGGCCGAGGCGGTCCAGGACGCTCAGGGTGGCGTTGTCGCCGATGGTCATGCCGAGGACGAGGCCCTGGCCGTGCCGGTCGCGCGGAACGCAGCCCACTCCGGCGCGCAGGGCGGCCGTCACGTCGCCGAAGGGCAGCTGCTCGCCGTCGAGCCGGGCGGTGCCCGCGGTCGGGGTGTGCAGTCCGGCGAAGCTCTCCGCGAGGTTGATCTTGCCGCTGCCGGAGGATCCCGCGAGGCCGACGACCTCTCCCTTGCGGATGGTCAGGTCGATGTCGGCGTAGGACTCGCTGGTGAGCCCCTCGACGGCGAGCAGGACGGGGGCGTCGGCGGGGACCTCGGTCCGCGCCACGGCCCGCTCGGCCTCGGCCTGTTCGGCGATGACCTCGCCGGCCATGGCCTCCACCAGGGCGGCGCGCGGCAGTTCGGCGACGGGCGCGCTGGTGATCCAGCGGGCGTCGCGCAGCACGGTGACGGTCTGGCACACCTCGTACACCTCCTGGAGGTGGTGCGAGATGAACAGGAAGGTGACGCCGGACTCCTGGAGCGCGCGCATGCGGGTGAAGAGGCGCTCGATCTCCCGGTTGTCGAGCTGTGCGGTCGGCTCGTCGAGCACGATGAAGCGCGCGCCGAAGCTCAACGCCCGCGCGATCTCGACCATTTGGCGGTCCTCGACCTTGAGGTCGGCGGTGCGGGCATCGGGGTCGACGCGCACGTCCCAGGTGCCGAGGACCTCCGCGGCCTCGGCCCGCAGTCTGCGCCAGCTGATGAGACCGCCGCGGCCCTGGGGCTGCCGGTTGATGAAGAGGTTCTCGGCGACGGTCAGTTCGGGGACGACGGTGGGCTTCTGGTAGACGCAGGCCACCTTGCGGCGCCAGGCGTCGCGGTCGGTGAGCGGCGGCGCGGGCTCGCCGTCGAAGCGGACGGTGCCCGCGTCGGGTGCCTGGAGCCCGGTGAGGACGGTGACGAGGGTGGACTTGCCCGCGCCGTTGCGGCCGACGAGGGCGTGCGACTCGCCGGGCAGGACGGTCAGGCGGCCGTCCCGCAGGGCGACGGTGGGTCCGTACCGCTTGACGATGCCGGAGGCCTCGACGAGCGGCGGTACGGCGGCGGGGCCCGTGGGGGGCTTGGTCATCGGGGCGCTCATTCGACCGTGTTGCCCCACAGCTCGGAGTCGTCGACGTTCTCCTTGGTGACCAGCGGGGCGGGCAGCTGGTCCTCCAGGATGCCGCTGGGCAGCTCGACGATCTCGGAGTCGTGGTCGGTCGGACCGGGCTTGAACTTCTTCCCGTTCATCGCGGCCTTGATGTAGTACATGCCGTACTTGGCGTAGGCGTCGGCGGGCTGCGAGACGGTCGCGTCGATCTGGCCCTTGCGGATCGCGTCGAACTCCTGCGGGATGCCGTCGTTGGAGACGACGGTGATGTGCCCCTTCTCCCCCGGCTCTTTGAGCATCCCCTTGGACTTGAGGGTCTGCAGGGTGGGCGCGAGGTAGACACCGCCCGCCTGCAGGTAGATGCCCTTGAGGCCGGGATGGGAGTTGAGCAGCGTGTCGAGCTTGGAGGCGGCCGTGTCGGACTCCCATTTGGCGGGGATCTCCAGGACCTTCAGCCGCGGGAACTCCTTCTTGACGCAGTCGCGGAACGCCTTGGAACGCTCGCGGCCGTTGACGGAGGCCAGGTCTCCCATGATCTGGACGACCTCGCCGGTCCTGACCTGCTTGCCGAGGTAGTCGCACGCCTTCCGGCCGTACGCCACGTTGTCGGCCCGCACCACCATCGCGACCTTGCCCTTCTCGGGCGCGACGTCGACGGCGACCACGGGCACACCCTTGCGTTCGGCCTGGTCGAGGCCCGCGGAGATCGCGGCGCTGTCGAGCGGCGCGACCACGAGGCCCTTCACGCCCTGGTTGAGCTGGTTGTTGATGTCGGTGATCTGCTGCGAGGGGTCGCTGTTGGAGTTGACGGTCTTCATCGCGTCGACGCCCTCGGACTTCGCCATCTTGGGCACGTAGTCGTTGTACGACTGCCAGAACGGCGAGGTCAGCAGGGGCAGCACCACCCCGACCTCGCCCTCGCCGCCGCCTCCGCCACCGGGCGACGCGGTGTCCTTGGTGCTGCCGCACGCCGCGAGCACGAGGGACGCGCAGGCGGCCGCCGCGGCGGCGCGCACCGCCCGCGAAGTCCCCCCGTTGCCGGGCCTGTTGCCGGGACTTTTGCCGGTCCTTTTGCTGGGCCTGTTGCGCACATTCCTGCCGGCCATCTTGACGGCTCCTCATCGAGGGAGATCGAACGGGGAATCCGGGATCCGATGACGCGAATATTTATCAGACCACTTGGCGCCCACAACACCCCTCGTCGTCAACTTTTCGCGCTTTCCGGCCGTAGTGGTCGGACCACATCTCTGACTAGACTGCGGCGCACTCGGCTAGTGGAGGAGCGTTACGTGGACCAGCCAGACCAGTCCGCCCCGCAGAAGGGCACCGTGACGCAGCGGGCCATCGAGCAGATCAAGGCGATGATCGGCGAGGGCCGCCTTGAGCCTGGCCAACGCCTGCCCACCGAGCGGGACTTGGCGGCGCAGCTGGGCATATCGCGCTCCTCGATGCGGGAGGCGATCCGGGCGATGACGGTCCTCGGCGTCCTGGAGGCCCGGCACGGCTCCGGCATCTACGTCACGCAGTTGGAGGCCGGCGACCTGCTCGAGACCTTCGGGGTGGTGGCGGACCTGTCCCGCGGACCGCGCCTGGTCGAGCTCCTTGAGGTGCGCCGGGTCCTGGAGTCCACCGCGACGGCGCTGGCGGCCGCACGCATCTCGCCGGACCAACTGGCCGACGTCGAGAAGCACTTGCAGGCCATGAACGCCACCGACGACCCGGAGGAGATCCTCTCCCACGACCTGGCGTTCCACCGCACGATCGCCCTCGCGGCGGGCAACGACACGATGGCCGCGATCCTGGAGGGCCTCTCGTCCCGGACGTTCCGCGCCCGGGTCTGGCGCGGCTACCAGGAGGAGGGCGCCTTCGAGCGCACGCGTCGCGAGCACGCCCGCATCCATCGCGCACTCGTGGCCCGGGACCCGGAGGCGGCCCGCGCCGCGGCGGCGGCGCACGTGGGCGAGGTGGAGGAGTGGCTGCGGGCCCAGGTGACGGGGTGAACCCCGCTCGCCCCCTGCTCCCGGGCACGGCCAGCCGTCAGCCGTCAGCCGTCAGCCGTCAGCCGTCAGCCGTCAGCCGTCAGCCAGGGTCCGCTCGATCCGGTCCACGAACGCGCGCGCCAGCTCGTCGAGCTGTGCCTCGTAGCCCGGCAGGTCGTTCACCTCTCCGAAGCGGAGCCAGGCCACGGTGCTGCCCACCCGGACCACAGCCATGGCGTTCGTACTGTCCTCGGGTTCCTTGTAGTACGTGAAGGTCGAGCTCTTGTCGCCGAGGGGCGGCAGTGAGAGCGGTGTCGTCCTGTCGTAGCCGGACTGCTCACGGACCAGCTGCTTGTGCACACGCTCGGCCTGGGCGGGCGACGTGCAGGCGTGGACCTGGAACTCGGCCCTGACGGCCCCGGACCCCGACGCCATCTCGTACCGCGTGCCTCCCGTGTGGCAGCCGCCGGACCGTTCCGCCTCCGCCACACCGGGCGGGCCCTGCTGGACCCAGCCGGGCGACAAGTCCTTCGGCGTGGGCAGGGCGTCGCGCGTCTGCGCCACGGTCAGCGCGCGCCTGCGGTCGGCCGTGTCGTCTCCGGCGTCGGCGGCCTTCCCCTCTTCCGGCGCGCCCTTGCCCTCGTGCTCGCCGCCTTCTCCACTCCCCTGCGCCGAGGCGTCCCGCGGGCCGTCGTCGGCGATGAGCCGCGTCCCCCCGTACACGCCGAGCGCCACCAGGGCCAGCAGAAGTACGCCGGTCAGCGCCAGGACGGTGAGCGCGCCCGGGGTCTTGTTGACCGTGATCGGCCCGAGCGCGATGTGGCTGCGCGTGATCGTGCTGCGGTCGATGACCACCGCGTCCCGGTTGTACGTCGTGGGGGCGTTGAGGTGCAACGCCAACTGCCGCCCCAGCTCGGGGTCCGCCTCGATCTCCTCGCGCAGGACGCTCTGCGCCCGAGTCCGCGCCTGCGACCGGCCCTCGGGCCGCGACCGCACGGGTCCGCCCGCACCGTCCCCGTCGATCCCCTCCAGCGCCGCACGCCCCCGCTCCGTGCGGGCCAGACGCGAGCGGACCAGCTCGGTGACGGCGGCTCCGGCCCCCTCCCCCACGCCGGTCGCCGCTCCGGTCGCCACCGCGGTGACGACACCCACCGCCAGCACCGCGAGCTCCGTCGACTCCATGCCACACCCCCGTTGCGCGACAGCCTCTGGAGCTCATCATGTTGCACCGGCCCACGGATGGCACCCCTGTCCCCGCAGGGCGGCCGAAAGAAATACGGGCGACCCGCACGGGCCGGTTCTGACACCATCCCCAGGTGATCACCGACTCGCGCGCCGCCCCGTCCCTGACCGCGGCCGTACGCAACAACGCCCTCTGGTGCGACGCCGTCTGCCGCTCCCACGGGGTAGGAGGTACCGTCGAACGAGGCGTGTGGGCCAGCGCTCGGCGTACGCCTCCGCTGTACCCCGACGCCGTGACGCTCTCCTCCGCCGCGACACCCGACGACGTCCTGCCCCGCATCGACCTCTCCTCCCCCGGCGCCTCCGTCAAGGACAGCTTCGGCGTGCTCGACCTGTCCGCGGCCGGCTTCGAGGTGCTGTTCGAGGCGCGGTGGATCCACCGGCACGTGACGGAACCCGCTCGGGAGCCGGGCGGCTGGGAGGCGGTCGAAGACGCCGGCCGGCTCTCCGCATGGGAGGCGTCGTGGAACGGCGACGGGACGAGTGACGGGCTGTTCCGGCCCGGCCTGCTCGACGAGGGCGCGGTGTTCCTCGCGGACACGGCCGCTGCGAGCATCACGGCGGGCGCCATCGCCTACCCGGCCGCCTCGGTGGTCGGCGTCTCCAACCTCTTCGCCGCCGACGGTGACCTCGACGCCGCCTGGCGCTCCTGCCTGGCGGCCACGGACCGGCTCTGGCCGGGCGTGCCCGTCGTCGGGTACGAGGGCGGTGACGACCTGGCCGCCGCCGTCCGTCAGGGGTTCGAGCCCGTCGGCCCGCTGCGCGTGTGGCTGCGGGCCGACGGGTGAAGTGCGTCAGGCCCGCGTGAACCTCAGCGTCACCAGCTCGAACGGGCGCAGGGAGACCGACACCGCGTCGCCCCGGAGTTCCGGTGCGCTCGCCTCCTCGAGCGGCCGCTCGAGGAGGTCGGTCACCGCGACCGAGCCCGCCGTGAACCCGGCCGTCAGCGTGGCCTTCGCCCGGCCGCCGTGGGCCTCGTGGAAGCGGACGACCACGTCGCCACTGCCGTCGTCGGCGAGCTTGACCGCCGTCACGACCACCGCGTCGTTGTCGACCGTCACCAGCGGCGCCACGTCGGCGCCGCCGGTGACCCGGCGTTCGGGCAGGTTGATCCGGTAGCCCTCGCGCACCGCGTCGCCGATCGCCGCGCCCGGCACCAGCGCGTGCCGGAAGCGGTGCACGCCCTGGTCGGTCTCGGGGTCGGGGAAGCGCGGAGCGCGCAGGAGCGAGACGCGGACCGTGGTGGTCGTGCCGGAGTCCTCCTCGCGCACCGTGCGGGTCACGTCGTGCCCGTACGTCGAGTCATTGACCAGCGCGACGCCCCAGCCCGGCTCCTCGACGTGCACGAAGCGGTGGTTGCACGCCTCGAACTTGGCGGCCTCCCAGCTCGTGTTGGTGTGCGTGGCGCGGTAGAAGTGGCCGAACTGGGTCTCCGACGCGTACCGCTCCGCGTGGATGTCCAGCGGGAAGGCCAGCTTGAGGAACTTCTCCGTCTCGTGCCAGTCGACCTCGGTGTCGATGTCGAGGCGCTGGGTGCCGGGCGTCAGCGTAAGGACCTGGGTGAGGCGCGAGTCCCCGAACGTGCGCACCACCCGGACCGAGGCGCCCTCGCCCGCCGTGACCTCCTCCGCCTCGGTGAGGTCGGTGACGGTGTTGCGGTAGAACTCGTCGACGTCCCACGCGTCCCACATGTTCGGGAAGTCGGCGTGGATCTGCGGCAGGTTCGCCGCCCGGCCCGGAGCGACGGTCTCGCGGTCGGCGAGCAGGTCGTACGCCGAGACCACGAGACCGCGACCGTCGATCTCCACCCGCAGCAGGCCGTTGTCGAGGACGAAGCCGCCCTCCTCTCGCGGGACGACCGTCGAACGGCCGTCGACGGCGGCGGCCCGGGCGCCGCCCGCGGGGACCCCGTCCCGGGTGTGCGGTGTGGAGTTGAAGACCAGCGCGCCGGTGCCCTCGCCCGCGAGTGCGCGCTGGGCCTTGTCGATGATGCCGGTCAGCTCCTGGGCGAGCGCCGCGTAGGTCGCGCGGGCCTCGCGGTGCACCCACGCGATCGACGAGCCGGGCAGGATGTCGTGGAACTGGTGGAGCAGCACCGTCTTCCAGATTCGGTCCAACTGCTCGTAGGGGTAAGCGAATTCGGGCGACCGGACGGCGGCCGTGGCGGCCCACAGCTCCGCTTCGCGCAGCAGGTGCTCGCTACGGCGGTTGCCCTGCTTGGTGCCGGCCTGGCTGGTGAGGGTGGCGCGGTGGAGCTCCAGGTACAACTCGCCGACCCAGACGGGGGCGTTCGGGTACTCCGCCTCGGCCTTCTCGAAGAAGGCGGCGGGGGTCTCCCACGCGACGGTCGCCGAGCCCTCCAGGTCCCGCAGTCGCGCCGCCTTGGCGATCATCTCGCGGGTGGTGCCGCCGCCTCCGTCACCCCAGCCGGTGGGCGCGAGGGAGTGCCGTGCGACGCCCTTGTCCTTGAAGTTCTTCGCCGCGTGGGCGATCTCGCTGCCCTTCATCGAGCAGTTGTAGGTGTCGACGGGCGGGAAGTGCGTGAAGATCCGGGTGCCGTCGATGCCCTCCCAGTTGAAGGTGTGGTGCGGGAAGCGGTTGGTCTGCGACCAGGAGATCTTCTGCGTGAGCAGCCACTTGGAACCCGCCGCCTTGATGATCTGCGGGAGTCCGGCGGCGAAGCCGAAGGTGTCGGGCAGCCACGCCTCGTCGTTCTCCACGCCGAACTCGTCGAGGAAGAAGCGCTTGCCGTGCACGAACTGACGGGCCATCGCCTCCGAGCCCGGCATGTTCGTGTCCGACTCGACCCACATGCCGCCCGCGGGCACGAACCGCCCGTCGGCGACCGCCTTCTTGACCCTCGCCCACACCTCGGGGCGGTGCTCCTTGATCCACGCCCACTGCTGGGCCTGCGACATGGCGAAGACGAAGTCCGGCTCGTCCTCGATGAGCGCGGTCATGTTGGACGTCGTACGCGCCACCTTGCGCACCGTCTCGCGCAGCGGCCACAGCCACGCGGAGTCGATGTGGGCGTGGCCGACGGCGCTGATGCGGTGGGCGGAGGGCTCGGCGGGGGTGGTGAGCACCCCTTCGAGCCGGGCGCGGGCCGCGGCGGCCGACCCGTTGACGTCCTGGAGGTCGACGGCGTCGAGCGCCCGGCCGACCGCGCGCACGATGTCGTAGCGCCGCCCGGAGTCCGCGGGCAGCTCCTGCATCAGCTCGCCGAGCACTTCGAGGTCGATGACGAGCTGCCACACCGTCTCGTCGAAGACGGCGAGATCCATGCGCTCCAGCGTGTACTGGGGTTCGCTGCCCGCGGTCTCCTTGTCGCCCAACTGGGTGGGCAGGAAGGGGTGGTAGTCGAGGATGACGGGGTTGGAGGCGGCCTCGACGTGCAGGCGCACCTCTTCGCCGCCCTCGGCGGGCGCGGCGATCCGCACCCACTGGTTGCGCGGGTTGAGACCCTTGACCGGGGTGCCGTCGGGTCGGTAGACGAGGCCCTCGCACTGGAAGCCGGGCATGTTCTCGTCGAAGCCGAGGTCGAGGATCGCCTCGACGGTCTTCCCCGCCCACTCCTTCGGCACGGTCCCGGTCACCCGGAACCAGCTGGTCCCCCAGGGCGCGCCCCACCGCTCCCCGACGGCGGTCGGCGACGGCTCGGCGGCGAGCCCTTCGGCGACCGGCACCGGCTCGCCCGGCGCGTTCCACACGGCGACGTCGAGCGGTACGGAGGCGGGATACACGGCGGGCCTGATGCGCTCGTCCAGAACGCGCTTGAGGCGGGCTTCGACCAGGGTGCGGTCGTCATGCATGAGGGGTCTCCCAAGGAATAGTCAGCCCGTCCGGTGTGTGAGGACGAGCGCGAAGCGCGATCTACGGTGCGGCGTCCCGGCCTAGCGGACCACCTCCGGCGACACGACCTCCGCGATGCCCCGCGCGGCGAGGTGCTCCGCGTCGGCCGCCCGGCTCGCGAGGACCACCGCGGGCCGCACGCCGTCCGCCACCAGGCGGGCGAACGCCTCGAAGACCGCCCCGCCGGGGGCGCACTCGGACCGCCGCGACGTGGCGTCGTCCACGACGAGCGCCGTCGTACGGGGCGCCGGCGCGTGGTCGCGGCCGCGCCACTCCTTCGCGATGCGGGCGATCGCGGCACCCGCGGGCTTGACCTGCCCGTCGTTGGTCAGCAGCCCGAGGCTGTACTCCAGGTCGGGGAAGTCCGCGAGGTCCCGCGAGACGTCGTGGGAGCACCACCACGTCACGCCCCACACGTCCCGGCAGTCGAGCGCGGCGGCGATCGTCTCCTCGGTGAAGGCGGCGGCGTGCTCGGCGGGGATCAGCGGCGCGGGCGCACCGACCTCCTGCAGCCAGACGGGCCGGCCCGGATCGAGCGCCCACGCCTTGGACAGCTCGATCATGTACGCCGCGTGGTGGCGCGTGGCCGTGCCGGTGCGCCCGTGACGCTGGGCCGTGCCGTTGAAGACCCAGGAATGCACGGCGGTCACCGCGCCGAGCCGGGCGGCCTGCGCCGGGGTGAAGGGCTGGTCGTGCTGGTACCAGGCGGCGTCGTACTCGGCGTGCAGGTGCAGCTTGCCGGGGGCGCCCTCCTCGCAGGCGGCGAGGACGGTGCGCAGCCAGGTCTCCGCCTGCTCCTCGGTGACGCGGTCGGGGTCGGGGTGCGGGCCCGCCGAGAACTGGTTGATCTCGTTGCCGATGGTCATGCCGATGAAGTGGGGCCGGTCGGCGAGGGCGGCGGCGAGCGTGCGCAGGTACGCGGCCTGCCCGGCGACCACGTCGGGGTCGGTGAAGATGTTGCGCCGGTGCCAGGTCTGGGTCCAGGCGGGCAGGAAGTCGAAGCTGGACAGATGCCCCTGGAGACCGTCGACGTTGACGTCGAGGCCGCGTTCGCCGGCCGCGTCGGCGAGCTGGACCAGCTGGTCGACGGCGCGCGGGCGGATCAGGGTCCGGTTGGGCTGGAAGTACGGCCAGATCGGGAAGACCCGAATGTGGTCGAGGCCGAGCGCGGCGATCGCGTCGAGGTCGGCGCGTACGGCGTCGAGGTCGAAGTCGAGCCAGTGGTGGAACCACCCTTGCGCCGGGGTGTAGTTGACGCCGAAGCGCGGCGCGCCCGAAGGCGCCTCGGGGGGCGGGGCGGAAGGCGTTGCGGAAGGCAAATGCTGATCCTGGTTCTGGGAGTTCGGGAAGGCGTCGCTCGGCTCTTGACGTCGCTCAGCCCTTGACCGCGCCCTCGCCGACCCCGCGGAAGAAGTACCGCTGGAGACAGGCGAAGAGGACGATCAGCGGCAGCACGGCGATGACCGTGCCCGCGGCGACGAGGCGCTCGTCGTTGGCGAACGTGCCGTGCAGGTAGTTGAGGCCGATGGTGAGCGTGAACCGGTCGGGGTCGCTGAGCACGATCAGGGGCCACAGGAAGTCGTCCCAGGCGCCCATGAAGGCGAAGATCGCGACGACCGCGAGGGTGCCCTTGACGGCGGGCAGCGCGATGCGCAGGAAGCGCTGCCAGACGTTCGCGCCGTCCACGAAGGCGGCTTCCTCGATCTCGTAGGGCACGTTGAGGAAGGCGTTGCGCATCAGCAGCACGTTGAGCGCGGAGACGCAGCCGGGCAGCAGCACACCGATGAGGGTGTTGTTCAGACCGAGTTCACGCATGGTCGTGAACTGGGCGATGATGATGCCCTCGACGGGCACCAGCATGGCCAGGATGAAGACGACCGTGGCCGCCTTGCGGCCGCGGTAGCGCAGGCGGGCCAGGGCGTAGCCCGCGAGCGTGGCGCCGACGCAGTTGGTGACGACGTTGGCGGCGGCCACCTTCAGGGAGTTGAGCGCGTAGTCCCAGACGGGGATGGTGTCGGCGACCCGCTCGTAGTTGTGGAAGGTCGGGTCGGAGGGCAGGAACTTCGGCGGGGAGCTGAAGATGTCCTCGTGCGGTCCCTTCAGGGACGTGGAGAGCTGCCAGAGGAACGGGCCGATCATCAACGCCAGTACGGCGAGCAGGAGTCCGTAGCGCAGGACGATCTCCCATACGGGCATCCGGCGGCCGTTCTCGTCGGTGACGCGCCGACGGGGCCTGGGGCGCGCGGCGCGTTCCGTGGCCGCCGGGGGGATCTGCTCGGTGGTGGTCACGCGTCCTCCTTGCGGTCCGCCCGCAGCACGAGCAGCATCAGCGCGACGGTGACGACGAAGACGACGACCGAGATCGCCGAGGCGTAGCCGACCCGTCCGGTCAGGCCGGTCCCGACGCGCTGCACCAGCATCACGAGGGTGGTGTCCTCGCCTGCCGGGCCTCCGGTGGGTCCCGCCATCAGATAGACCTCGGAGAACACCTTGAAGGCGGCGACCGAGGAGAGCGCGCCCACCAGGACCATGGTGGAGCGCACGGCGGGCACGGTGACGGTGAAGAAGCGGCGCACCGCTCCCGCGCCGTCGACCGCCGCCGCCTCGTGGAGCTCGCGCGGCACGTTGGCGAGCGCCGCGAGGTAAATGATCATGTAGTAGCCGAGGCCCTTCCAGATGGTGACGGCCATGGCGCTGAACAGCAGCAGCCACTGGTCGCTGAGGAAGCCGACCTTGCCGACGCCCACCGCTTCGAGGACCGCGTTGACCAGGCCGCGCTCGTCGAGCATCCAGACCCAGATGAGGCCCACGACGACGATCGAGGCGACCACCGGGGTGTAGAAGGCGGACCGGAAGAAGGTGATGCCGGGGATGTGCTTCTGGACGAGCATCGCGAGCAGCAGGGGCAGCAGGACGAGCGCGGGGACGACCCCGAGGACGTAGATCGTGCTGTTGCGCAGCCCGATCCAGAACATGTCGTCGTGCAGCAGCTCCGAGAAGTTGGCGAAGCCGACGTACTCGCCGGGGATCAGCGTCCGCTTGTCCGTGAAGGAGTTGTTGAGCGTGCTGATGAACGGATAGAGGATGAAGACGGCGACGATCACGAGCCCGGGGGCGGCGAACAGCCAGGGGCTGGTGGGCAGTTGGCGCCGGATGCGGGTGCCGCCCGCGCCGCGGCGGCCGCCGGCGGGCAGGCCTTTGAGCGCCGGGCCCGCGGTGCTCATGTCGGACGGGGTCGCCTTGTCGGCGGTGGGACTGGGACTCTTCATGGCTGGTGTTCCCGGGTCGTGGCTCGGCACGGCTCAGCTCGGCGCTGCGCCGGTCGGCTCGGCGTTCGGCTCCGCGCTCTGTGCTGTGCGCTGTGCGCTGCGGTCAGCTCCGCGCCGAGCCCTGCGTTCGGCTCAGCTCTGCTGCAGCAGTCGGTCGCAGTTCTTGACAGCGTTGTCAAGCGCGTCCTTGGGGCTCTCCTTGCCCTGCAGCGCCTTGGCGACGTTGTTGCGCAGCTCGACCTTCATCTGCTCGCTGAACATCACCGGCGTGTAGTTCACCGCGGTCTTGATGGACTTCGCGGCGGCGACGCGGACCCGCGTCTCCTCCTTGCCGTCCTGCTTCGTGAAGTACGGGTCGTCGAGGGAGCCCTTGGTGCTGGGGAAGATCGCGACCTTCTTGGCGAACGACATCTGGTGCTGCGCGTCGGTGACGAAGTGCGCGAAGGCGACGGCGGCCGGGGTCTGCTTGGTGCGGGCGTTCACCATCACGCCCATCACGTACATGTTGTCCTTGCCGGTACTGCTGATCTGCGGGGTGATGCCGATGTTCTTGTAGAGGTTCGGCGCGTCCTTCTTGAACTTCTCCAGGTCCAGGGCGCTGCCGGGGTTCATCGCCACGGACTCGGTGAGGAACTTCTTGCCCGTCGACTCCGGGGTCGCGGTCAGCGCCTGCCCGTCGAGCGCCTTGGCGTCGTACAACTTCTTGTACTTGGTGAGGAGTTCGATGCCCTTGGCGTCGTTGAAGGTGAAGGCGGTGCCTTCCTTGTTCATGAGCGGGACGCCGTACCGCCCGAAGTCCTCGACGGTGGGGACGTTGGCGAGCGTGGCGACCTTGCCGTCGCTCTTGTCGGCCAGCTGCAGTGCCTGGTCGAAGAGCTGGTCGTACGTCTTCGGGGGCTTGTTCTCGTCGAGGCCCGCGTTCTTGAAGAGGCGCTTGTTGTAGAAGAGCGGTCCGGTGTTGAGGTACCAGGGGAAGGCGTACGTGCCGTCCATGCCCGGTATCTGGTGGCTCTTCCAGGCGCCGGGGAGGTACTCCTTCTCGTACTTGCCCGCGGCCTTGCCGAGGTCGAGGGCGAGGCCCGCCTTGGCGAGCGGGGCGACCAGGTCGGGCGAGACGTTGACGACGTCGGGCAGGGTGCCCGCGGCGGCGTCCGCGCTGATCTTGTCGGCGTAGCCCTCGCCGGGCTGGTCGACCCAGCGCACCTCGGTGCCGGGGTACTTCTTCTCGAACTCGTCGACCAGGCCCTCGAAGTACGGCTTGAAGTTCGCCTTGAGGTTCCAGGTCTGGAAGGTGATCTTGCCTTCGATCTTCCCGGACGCGTCCTGGGAACCGCCGCCGTCATCGCCGTCGCCACAGGCGCTCAGCGGCAGCAGGACGGCGAGGACGGCGCCTGCGGCGACCGCTCTGCGGGGGTTACGGGAGATACGCACGGTGAAACGGCTCCTTTGCTCGGCCCAGCGTGAGACGGCGGTGACTGCGACCGTCCGAACCGGGCAATCCACGCCGAGGCAGACCCTGCATGGAGTTGTGGCGCAAAGTCAATGGATTCGTGGAAAAGAATTCCAAGATCGGTCGATCCTCCGGACAACACCCAGGTCAGGTAGGCAGGTTGAGAGTCTTGCGGCAGATGACTAATGCGCTTTAGGGTCGAACAGCTCAAGCGCATTAGTCTCCGTGAGCCAGGAAAGGGGCACCGGGTGCAAGGCAAGCGGTCACCGGCACGCCGGCCGACCATGAAGGACATCGCGCGTCGCGCCGGGGTCTCCGAGAGCGCCGTCTCCTTCGCGCTCAACGACCGGCCCGGCGTCTCCGACATCACCCGCGACCGGGTCCGCAGGGTCGCGGAGCAGCTGGGCTGGCGGCCCAGCACGGCGGCGCGCGCCCTGTCCGGCGAGGGTTCGGCGACGGTGGGCCTCGTGGTGGCGCGCCCGGCGGCGACGCTGGGCATCGACTCGTTCTTCCTGCAGTTGATCTCGGGCATCCAGGAGGTGCTCGCGGAGCGGCACTTGGGCCTGCTGTTCCAGGTGGTCGAGGACGTGTCCGCCGAGTGCGCGGTCTACCGCCACTGGTGGGCCGAACACCGGGTGGACGGCGTCCTGGTCGTGGACCCGCGCACGGACGACCCGCGGCCCGCCCTCCTGGACGAGCTCGGGCTCCCCGCGGTGGTGACGGGCGGCGTGCCCGACCCGGAGGCCGGGCACCCGGGCCTTTCCACGGTGTGGGCGGACGACGCGGGCGCGATGGCGTCGGTGGTCGGCCATCTGCACGCGCTGGGGCACCGCCGGATCGTGCACGTCGCGGGCATGGAGGGGCTCGCGCACACCGAGCGCCGCATCCGCACCCTGCGCGCCGAGGCGGCGAGCCGGGGCCTTTCGGGGGTGCGTTCGGTGACGACGGACTACTCGGACGCGGAGGGCGCCGCCGCGACCCGGCGGGTCCTGGAGTCCGCCGAGCCGCCGACGGCTCTCGTGTACGACAACGACGTGATGGCCGTGGCAGGCGTCGCCGCCGCGAGCTCCCTGGGCTTCACGATCCCGGGCGACGTCTCGGTCGTCGCCTGGGAGGACTCGGCGCTCTGCCGGATGGTGCATCCGTGGCTGACGGCCCTGTCCCGGGACACGGTGTCGTTCGGCCGCACGGCGGCCCGCGAGCTCCTCGCCCTCCTCGACGACGGTCCGGCCGCCACGGTCCAGGTGCCGTTGCCGCGGCTCATCGAACGGGAGAGCACGGGGCCGGTCAGGAGCTGAGCGCAGGCTCTCCCCGGCAGCCGCCCGACCCGTCAGCCGCCCGGCGCCACCGGCGGCCGCGGAAGCGCCGCCAGGATCGGCAGCAGCGCCGCCTCCTCATGGTCGAGGTGCGCGGTCAACTCCGGCTCCCTCCGCGCGAGTTCGGCACGGAAGCGGACGGGCTCCGCTCTCCCGATGTCCGCCAGGAGCGTGGCCAGTTCGCCCCGGAGACGGGTGACCGTGCGGTGCTCCTCGGCCAGCCGGCCGAAGGTTGCGCGTGGCTCGGAGGGGGTGGCCCGCCATCACGGGGAAGAGGTGCGCGTCCTCACCGGTGTGGTGGAACTCCAGAGCGTCGCGGAACGCCAGGCAGTGCTGGCAGACACCCGCTCCCCCGCAGGTCAACGCGGGTTCCCTCACACCTGCGAGCGGTAGAGGCCGAACTCCGCGATCCGCACCGTGTCCCGTGACCGTGTCACGCGCAGCCGCCACCGCCGCGCCGTCACCGGAGCGGCCAGTCTCAGCACCCGGCTCGCGCCCGCCGTGTCCACCTCGGTCACGGTCCGCCAGCCGTGGCCGGTGTGGGCCTCGACGACCGCGTGCTCCAGCTGCTGCCCGTGCCGGATGTCCTCGGCGAGGCGGACGCGGTCGACCTCACGGGCCCTGCCCAGCTCCACGGTGACCGTGCCGGTGCCCCGGTCGTGCCGGGTCCGGGCGCCGCGGGCGAGGTCCCGGGGCAGTTCCCCGCGGATCCGCTCGCGGAACTCGCGCAGTCGCGCCACGTCCGCGTCCGGGAGCCGGCCGCGGCGGTCCGGCGGAATGTTCAGCAGGAGTACGGAGTTGCGCCCCACCGAGCGGAACCAGATGTCCGTCAACTCATCGACGGACTTGGGGCGTTCGTCCTCGTGGTAGAACCAGCCGGGCCTGATCGAGACGTCGCACTCGGCGGGCCACCACTGCAGGTACTGGGCGACGGGGCGCGCCTCGACGAGTGCCTCGCGGCTGCCCTGGTCGGGGGCGTCGTACTTGAGGGCGTAATCGACGCTGCCGTTGCCGGAGTCCTTGACGGGGACGACGCTCCACTCGTTCTCGCGCGCCAGGCCGCCTTCGTTGCCGACCCAGCGGATGTCGGGCCCACGCACGGCGATGACAGCGTCCGGGGCGAGCGAGCGGATCAGCGCGTACCAGCTGTCCCAGTCGTACGTCTCCACCTTGTCGGGCGGGATGCGGCCCTGCGCTCCGTCGAACCACACCTCGTCGACCGGTCCGTACTCGGTGAGCACCTCGTAGAGCTGGTTGAGCATGTGGGCGCCGTAGTCGGTGGCGTCGAGGGCGAAGGTGCGCGGATCCTTGCCCGACCGGTCGTCGCCCGGCACGAGGGTGGGGATGGTGCGGGTGGAGCGTTCGCTCCCGTTGGCGTAGACACCGTCGAGGTACTGGTTCTCGTCGGCGGGCGAGATGTAGACGCCGACCCTGATGCCGTACCGCCGCAGCGAATCGGCGAAGGAGCGCAGCACATCTCCTTTCCCGCCGCGCCAACTGCTGCTCGCCACCGTGTGGTCGGTGTACCGCGAGGGGTAGAGCACGAAGCCGTCGTGGTGTTTGACGGTGAGGACGGCGAGCTTGAAGCCGCCGTCGCGCAGGGCTCGCGCCCACTGGTCGGTGTCGAGTTCCGTCGGCTGGAACACGTCCGGGTCCTCGTCACCGGTGCCCCATTCGAGGCCGGTGAAGGTGTTGACGCCGAAGTGCAGGAACGCGGTCTGTTCCAGCTTCTGCCAGGCGATCTGGCGGGCGGTGGGGCGGACGCGGGAAGCCTTGGCCACGAGGGTCTCGGGTGTGTCCCCGGGGCCGATGCGGATGCGGTGGGGCGGCTCCGCGCCGTCGTGCGGGCGGCGGACCGCGGCCACGGCGAGCGAGGTGCTCGACGCGGCGAGGGCCGTGGTGATGGCGGCGGCCATGAAGAGGCGTCTGCTGACGGTCATGGGGTGCCGATCTCCTTCGGGGACGGGAAGAGGAGCGGAGCGGCGGCGAGAAGCGAACACACGGCGGTCATGAGGTCCGATGATTCAAGCGCTGGCGCAGAGGTGTCAATGCATCGCACACCGTGGGGACTTGGACCTTTCCACAACCCCGACGCACCGCAGCCCTGCGCCGCGCTTCACCGAGCCCACCCCATCCCACCGAGCCATCGGATGAATCCCGAACGAGGCGCGGCACCGTACCGCATCCGCTATTCCTGTCCGCATGACACCTTCAGCGCTCCCCGCCGCCGCGCAAGGACCGCACTGTGACGGCGGGGGCGGATCGGCATGTCCGGGGAGGACCGTCGCCCCGCACCGGGCATGTCTGGCGCATCTCGCGCCGGAGCACACACGGGACTACTTCGCGGGCCTGAGTCCCGGCGCCGACATCGACCACCGCGGCACCGCCATGAACGCCGACCTCCTGACCCGGCTGCTCAGGTCCGTGCGCGACCCGGCCACCGGAAGGCCGAGGATCGGCACCGCCCGGTTCGAAGGCGCCGGTTTTGTCGACACCGCCGATTTCGAGAGGACCGTTTTCACCGGGCCCGCCTACTTCGCCGGTGCCACCTTTCACAAGGAGGCGTGTTTCATCGACACGGATTTCGAGGGCTCCGCGTTCTTCGGGGACGCGAAGTTCATTGATACCTGTGACTTCACGGGGTCCGTGTTCCTCAGGTACGCGGGATTCAAAGGCGCCGAGTTCGGCGGAGAGTGGGCGAGCTTCGCCGATGCGACCTTTCACGCGACGGCGGGGTTCCTGGACGCGAGATTCGCAGGGCGACTCAACTTGACGTGCGCCTGGCTCTACGGGGATCTGGTGCTGCGCAGGGCCGAGTTCACGGGCAAGCAACTCATCGGCCCCCTCGTGTGTGCCGAGACGGTGCACTTCAATGACGCGACGTTTCACGGGCAGACGGCGCTGCTGATCGCCGCCCCGCACATCGACTGCACCGCCTCTTCCTGGGAGGCCGCCGCCACCCTCCGGGTCCGTTACGCCTCCCTCACCTTCTTCATGGCGTCCTTCGCCGCACCGCTGGCGGTGATGAAACAGCGAAGGCCATTCGGCCCGGAGGGAAACGTGCTGACGGAAGATCCCATTCGGGGAGTCACCAACGATGACGTGAGCGTCCTGTCGATCGCCGCCACCGACGCCTCGCTGCTGCGCCTCGTCAATGTCGACCTGTCCCGGTGCGGATTCGCCGGGGCGATCAACCTGGACCAGACACGTATCGAGGGAGCCTGCCGTTTCGCCTCCACGCCCACGGGCTGGACCGGACGCCACGGGGTCGTTCCCTTTCACTGGACGCGGCGCCGGACCTTGATCGAGGAATGGCGCATACGCGACGCCCGGCCGGGCGACCAGGCGTGGGCGAGGTCACCGGTCCCGCCGCACGAACAGCGGCGCCGCACTTTCTCGGTGCTGGCCGCCACCTACCGCGACCTGCGCAAGTCCCTGGAGGACGCGAAGGACGAACCGGGCGCCGCGGACTTCTACTACGGCGAGATGGAGATGCGCCGCCACAGTCACAGCTGGCGTGAGGCGGAACGCTGGCTGCTCCAGGCGTACTGGCTGCTGTCCGGCTACGGACTGCGCGCCTCACGGGCGCTGGGCTGGCTCGCCCTCGCGATGATGACGACCGTCCTGCTCCTCATGGGCTTCGGCATGCCCGCTTCCGCGCCCGTGCAGGAGGCTTCGGGGACCGTGCCGTCCGGCGGCGGCACCGTGACCTTCGAGATCGACAAGGGCGATCCGAAGAACCCGACCGGACACCGGTTCACGGCGAAACGCTTCGACAAGGCGCTGAGGGTCACGCTCAACTCCGTCGTCTTCCGCTCCAGCGGCCAGGACATGACCACGACCGGCGAGTACGTCGAGATGGCGTCCCGCTTCTCCGAGCCGGTCCTCCTCGGGCTCGGCGCCCTGGCGGTCCGGGGACGGCTGAAGAGGTGAGGGAACGCGCCCGCGAAGACACCCGCGCGGACACACCCGCGCCCCCGGCCTCGGGAAGAGGCCGGGGGCGCGTGGCGAAGCCGGCCGGGAGAACCTCGGACCGGTATGGGGTCAGTCGATGCCCGGGAGGATGTGCGGCTCGGCGAGGTCGTCCTCGTAACCGGCCAGACGGATGGGGGCCGCCTTGGCCCACGCCTCCAGGTTGCGGAGCTTCGCGGGCCTGCCGGCCCGTTCACCGCCGCCGTCGGCCGGTCGCTTCTCGTGCTTCGTCAGATCGGGTGTCACCGCGCACTCCTCTGTGTCGCGTAACGGAAGGTCAGGGCAGTTCGGTCGCGGTGGCGCCGTTCTCTGGCGGGACCGCGGCCGTGATTACCGGCCTGTCCCCGGGCGACCGAGGGAGGCTTGTGGCTCCCTGATGGGTACCCGTTCGCCCTAGGTTAACCAAATGAGCAGTCCCTCGCTCGATGGGGCTCCAAAGGTAGGGGTTGATTCCGGACAATGGCGGACCAGGCGGGGCACGAAAGGGAGCAGTCGGCAGTGGCATTGGTGACCGGCGGCTCCCGTGGGATCGGATTCGCCGTGGCCGAGGCACTCGGGGCGGCGGACCATCGGCTCGTCGTCACCGCGCGTGACGCCGAGGGGGTGCGGGCCGCCGTGGACGCACTGCGCGCGACTGGCGTGAAAGCGGTCGGCCGCGCGGGCGACGTCGCCGACCCCGCGCACCTCGAAGCCTGCGTGGACCTCGCGATGCGGGAGTTCGGCCGGATCGACGTCCTCGTGCACAACGCCGCGACGAACGCGCCCTACGGTCCGCTGATGGACGCCGATCCCGAGACGTGGCGCACCGCCTTCGCCGTCAACGTCGACGCGGCCCTGCGCCTGACCCAACTCGCCTGGCGGGCCTGGCTGGCGGAGCACGGCGGCGCGGTCGTCACCATCTGCACGGAGGGCGCCGAGCACGTGGGCCCGAACGTCGGCGCGTACGGCACGAGCAAGGCCGCGCTGCTGCACCTCACCCGTCAGCTCGCGGGCGAACTCGCCCCGGCCGTGCGGGTCAACTCCGTCTCCCCCGGCCTCGTCCGCACCGAGATGGCCCGTTTCGTCTGGGCGGGGTCGCAGGAGCAGGTGGCGGCGGGGCTCCCGCTCGGCCGCATCGGGGAGCCCGCCGACGTGGCGCGGGCGGTGGCCTGGCTGGTCTCGGACGCCGCCCGCTGGATCACCGGCGCCGACCTGCTGGTCGACGGGGGTACGCGGGTGCGTGCGGCGTCCACGGCGAAGGGCCCGTCGTACGCGGTGCACGAGCGCCTGCGTACGACGGGCCCCGACAGCCGGTGATCACCGGATGCGGCCGGGGGCCGCTACCACTTGCCGGGCTCGTAGTCCTTCAGGAAGACGCCGTACACGTCGTCGCCCGACTCGCCGCGCACGACCGGGTCGTAGACGCGGGCGGCGCCGTCGATCAGGTCGAGGGGGGCGTGGAAGCCCTCCTCGGCGAGGCGCAGCTTGTCGTAGTGCGGGCGCTCGTCGGTGATCCAGCCCGTGTCGACCGAGGTCATGAGGATGCCGTCGGTCTGGAACATCTCCTGGGCGCTGGTCCGCGTCACCATGTTCATCGCGGCCTTCGCGGCGTTCGTGTTCGGGTGGCCCGCACCCTTGTAGCCGCGGCCGAAGACGCCCTCCATCGCCGAGACGTTGACGATGTGGGCGCGACCGCTCGGCGCCTTCTTCGCGGCGTCGGCCATCGACCGGCGCAACGCGCTGATCAGGATGAACGGCGAGGTGTAGTTGCACAGTTGGGTCTCGAGGAGCTCCACGGGGGAGATCTGCTCGATGGTCTGCACCCAGGTGTTGCTGTCGACGACGTCCGGCACCAGGCCGCCCGCGTCGATGGCGGTGCCGTCCAGGTGCCGGGCGACGCTGGCGTTGCCCGCGACGAGGGCGAGGTCGGCGACCTGCTGCGCGTCCAGGCCGCTGGTGCCGACGGGCAGCGCGGCCAGGCCGTCCACCGCACCGGAGTTGAAGGCGCCGATGACGGAGTGGGCGGGGAGCTCTCCGGCGGGCAGCGGCGCGCTCTCGCCGTCGACCAGGGCGGCGTAGGCGGACGGCAGGCGGCGCACGGTCTGCGTCGCGTTGTTGATCAGGATGTCCAGCGGTCCCGCCGCGGTCATCCGCTCGGCGAGCGCCACGGACTGGGCCGGGTCGCGCAGGTCGATGCCGACGACCTCCAGGCGGTGCAGCCACTCCGCCGAGTCGTCCATCGCCTTGAAGCGGCGGATGGCGTCCTTGGGGAACCGGGTCGTGATCGTCGTGTGGGCGCCGTCGCGGAGGAGGCGCAGCGCGATGTACATGCCGATCTTGGCGCGGCCGCCGGTGAGCAGGGCGCGCTTGCCGGTGAGGTCGGCGCGGGCGTCGCGCTTGGTCCGGTTCAGGCGGGCGCAGTCCGGACAGAGCTGGTGGTAGAAGTAGTCGACTTCCACGTACCGGGTCTTGCAGGTGTAGCAGGAGCGCGGGCGCTGGAGTATCCCCGCGATCCGGCCCTCCTCCGTCTGCGAGGAGGGCAGCAGGCCCTCGGTCTCGTCGTCGATGCGCTGGGCGGAGCCGGTGGCGGTGGCCTCGGTGACGGCCTTGTCGTGGGCGGTCTTGGCGGCGCGGCGCTCCTGGCGGCGGCGCTGCTTCACCGTCCGGTAGATCCCGGCCGTGGCGCGGCGCACGGCGATCGCGTCGGGGTGGTCGACGTCGAGCTTGTCGAGCTCGTCGAGCACGCTGAGGCAGACGGCGAGACGGTCCGGGTCGATACCGGGTCCGTACGCCGCGTACTCGACGGGGCCCTCATGGCCTTCGTCTGTCACCGTCATCGCCGCTGTCCTCGTGTCATTCCGTGCCACGGCGCATCTGGTCGTCCGCGGAAGCTCCAAAAGGAGGAGTTTACGTAGCGGCGGGCCCGGTCACCAAACCCGCCTGCCGCGCGCACACCGCCACGAGGCCGTCGAGCTCGTCCCGCAGGCTGCGTGCGAGCAGCTCCAGGTCGGGCACGGCGGCGGCGTCCGCGATCAGGCCGTAGTGCACCCGTCCCTTGTAGGTGGAGACGGCGACGGCGAGCGACTGCCCCTGGGCGAGCGGCGCGAAGGGGTAGACCTCGGTGAGCCGGCAGCCGCCGAGCCGCAGCCCGACGCCGGGCAGCGGGACGCTGGTGACGAGGATGTCGAAGAGCAGCCGGGCCGCCTGGGCGACGACGGGGCCGCCGATGCGGTGCCCGAGCGCCGGGACGTGCTCGGCGAGCAGCGCCACGGCGCCCGCGCCCCGCTCGGGGCCCGCCTCTTTGTTGCGGTCCATGGCGGCGCGCACGCTGCGGAGCCTGACCAGGGGGTCCTCGTGACCGACGGGGAGGCGCACCAGATATCCGGAGAGCCGGTTTCCCGGGGGCTGCGCGGTGCGCGGGCGGCGGCGTGAGACGGGGATCAGGGCGCGCGGCTCGACTCCCTCGCTGCAGTCGCCGCGTTCGTCGAGCCAGCGGCGCAGGGCGCCCGCGACCACGGCGATCAGTACGTCGTTGACGGTGCCGCCCACGGCCTTGCGCACTCGGTGCACGTCGTCCAGGTCGAGGACGACGCCCGCGGCGCGGCGGGTGCCGGTGGCGGTGGAGGTGAGCGCGGCGCAGGAGCGTACGCCCAGGGTGGCGCGGGCGAGGGAGGTGCCGATGCCGAGGGCCTGCCCCGCCGCGGCGGCGGTGCCCCGCAGGCGTCCCGGCAGGGTGCGGGGGTCCAGGGCGGACCACGGCGAGGGGGTGGGGGCCGGGGGCCGCTCGCGGGGGGCGGGCAGGTCGACGGGGTCGAGGAGGGCGGCGCCGAGCGTCAGCGCGCGCAGCCCGTCGGCGAGGGCGTGGTGGAACTTGAAGAGGACCGCGAAGGCCGTACCGTCCGCGCCGGGCAGTACGTGGGCCTCCCAGGGCGGTCGGCCGCGCTCCACCGGGCGGCGCATGAGCTCGCCCGCCGCGGCCTGGAAGTCCGCAACGGGCGCCGCGAGCCGTACGTGCTCCAGCGGGTCGAAGGCGGGCATCGGGACGCGTATCGCGCCGCCGACGGGCAGCCAGACGGGGCGTATCCGCGTGCGCAGGCCGGGCACGGCGGCCGCGCGGGCCGCGAGGAGCTCGGCGGCCCGGTCCGCCGCGCCGGGTCCGTCGGCCTCGAAGACGCCGAGTGCGCCCAGATGCATGGGGTGCGCGGCGGTCTCGATGTTCCAGAAGGCCAGATCGAGAGGGACGAGCAGGTCAGAGCTCTGAACAGACGATGAAGTCACGGACTCGCTCTCGCGTCGAGGACGATGCGGGGGATGACGAACGTGAAGTCAATCGTTCCGGGCAACTACGGTCAAGTACGGTCGAGTTACACAGCGTTAACGACTGGCCGGGCTGCGGCGGGTCTGCCCCCCGATGTCCCCTTCGGTCACGAATGGGCCCGCCTTCAGTAAACCTGCACACCGAATGCGCAGCCCGGTCACGCTATTCGATGCGCGCTCCCCTCGAATTTCCATGCAGGGGGCATCCGGAAGGCGTTTCGGCGGCAGAGTGTCCGATTTGTTGGAAGGAATCGCATCCCGCCCCCGATTTCCTTCTGTGAATCTTGTGAAGGAGCTGCCATCACGCGGTGAACCTGCCTGCACGCAGCGGTGATGCAGCGCCGCAACCTCGACTGACGGTCACTTCGCCGATTGGATGTCCGAGCTGCGAACGTGCTTTGATCCTGACTCGCCGCGGAATTCGAATCCCCAGGTTCCGCGGAGTTGGAAACACCTATGCACCATTCATGAGAAGGGCAGTCTCACACCATGAACAACGTCCCCCAGGTCGAGACCCTCGAGATTTCCGACGCTGACCTCGACAACGTCTCCGGTGGCCTCGTCGCCGGTGTCGCGAGCAACGTCACCAGCACCGTCGACTCCATCGCCCCCGTCTCGGGCGTCGTCGGCGGCGTCGTCGGCACGGTCGAGGGTGCCACCGGTCTCAACACCGGCGCCGTCACCGGCCTGGCCTCCGGCCTGACCGCCGGTCTCTGAGCCTCCCGCTCATCGAGACGCCATGATTCGTGAGCCCCGGAACCTTAGGTTCCGGGGCTCTCGGACGCCACAGGCACCGCTGCCACAGGCACAGTAAGGGAAGCGTTCCGTGCAGTTCCGCCAGCAGGCCCTGTCCAAACTGCAGTCGCCCGAGGAACTCGACCTGCCGGTGCGCTACGCCCGCCCCCAGGGCCTGCTCGTCCTCGCCGTCACCCTCGTCGTCATGGCCGCCGCGGCCGTCTGGGCCGTGACCGGCACCGTCGACGCCACGCTCCGGGCACCCGGCATCCTCACCCACGGCCAGGGCAGTTACGTCCTGCAGAGTCCCGTCACCGGTCAGGTGACCCGCGTGGTGGCCGAGGAGGGCAAACCGGTCGCCGCGGGCGCGCCCGTGCTCAAGGTCCGTACCGAGCGCGGCGACACGTACGTGCGCGCCATCGCCGGGGGCCGCGTGAGCTCGCTCGTCGCGAGGATCGGCACGGTCGTCACCACCGGCGCCGACGTCGCGACCGTCGAACGCGTCGCGGGCGCCGACGACCCGCTCCTCGCGATGCTCTACGTACCCGCCGACAGCGCGGCCACCGTCCCCGTCGGGGCCTCGGTGGATCTCACCGTCCAGTCCGTCCCTTCCGAGGAGTACGGCACGCTGCGCGGCCGCGTGAAGGCGATCGGCCGGGCCGCGCAGACCCGGCAGAAGATCACCGGCTTCCTCGGCGACAAGGAGCTGGCCGGACAGTTCACGAAGGACGGCCCGCCCGTGGCCGTCCTCGTCCGGCTGGAGAAGTCCTCCGCCACCAAGTCCGGCTACGCGTGGTCGACCGCCGGTGGCCCGCCCTTCGCGCCCGACTCCATGACGCCGGCCGCCGGCGCCTTCCACCTCGCCGGGCAGCACCCGATCGATTGGCTGCTTCCGTGACCGCACCGCACCCCTCCCCGGCGCACCAGCAGCAACTGCCGCCGCCCGGCGGCCGCCGCAGGCAGCGTCCCGAGCCGCCGCGGCGCGGCCGCCGCAGGGCGGCGCCGCGCCCCTCGTCCAAGGGCAGACGCCCCCGCACCGTCCGTACGCCCACCGTCCTGCAGATGGAGGCCGTGGAGTGCGGCGCCGCCGCCCTCGCCATGGTCCTCGCCCACCACGGCCGGCACGTCCCCCTGGAGGAGCTGCGCATCGCGTGCGGCGTCTCCCGCGACGGCTCACGCGCCAGCAACGTCCTGAAGGCGGCCCGCAGTTACGGCCTCACGGCCAAGGGCATGCAGATGGAACCGGCCGCGCTCGCCGAGGTGAAGGCGCCCGCGATCCTCTTCTGGGAGTTCAACCACTACGTCGTGTACGACGGCACGGGGCGCCGCCTCGGCCGCCGGGGCGTGTACGTCAACGACCCCGACAAGGGCCGACGCTTCGTACCGTCGGAGGACTTCGACACCAGCTTCACCGGGGTCGTCCTGGTCCTCGAACCGGGCCCCGGCTTCCGTAGCGGCGGCCGCAGGCCCGGCGTCCTGAGGGCGATGCCCGCGCGGCTGCGCGGCACCACGGGCACGATGGTCGCCGCGCTCCTGGCCAGCCTGCTGCTCGTCGCGGTCGGCGCCGCGCTGCCCGCGCTCAGCCGGACGTACATCGACCTGTTCCTGGTCGGCCACCAGACCTCGCTCCTGGGCGCGCTGTTCGCCTCGATGGGCGCGATGGTCGCGCTCACCGTGGTGCTCACCTGGCTCCAACAGGCGAACCTGCTGCGCGGCCGCATCATCTCCTCCACCCTCGGCAGCGCCCGCTTCCTGCGCCATCTGCTGCGCCTGCCCGTCACGTTCTACGCCCAGCGCTCCCCCGCCGACCTCGTGCAGCGCCTCGCCTCCAACGACGCCGTCGCCGAGACCCTGGCCCGCGACCTCACCGCCGCCGGGGTCGACGGCATCGTCGTCCTCCTCTACGCGGCCCTGCTGTGGACCTACGATCCGCAGCTCACCCTCGTCGGCGTGGGCATCGCACTCCTGAACATCGTGGCGATGCGCGTCGTCATCCGGCTGCGCGCAACCGGCACCCAGAAGCTGCGCGCCGACAGCGCCAAGCTCACCAACACCTCGTACACCGGACTGCAGTTGATCGAGACCATGAAGGCCACCGGCGGTGAGAACGGCTACTTCCGGCGCTGGGCGGGTCAGCACGCCACCACCCTGGAGGAGCAGCAGCGCCTCGGCGTCCCGAGCGCCTGGCTCGGGGTCGTCGCCCCGACCCTCGCGACCCTCAACAGCGCGCTGATCCTGTGGATCGGCGGTCTGCGCGCGGTGGAGGGGCACCTCTCGATCGGACTCCTCGTCGCCTTCCAGGCGCTCGTGACCCGCTTCACCGCGCCGATCACCCGTCTCAACGGAGTCGCGGGCCGCATCCAGGACTTCGCCGCCGACGTCGCCCGCCTCAAGGACGTCGAGAACTTCCCCGTCGACGCGCTCTACTCCCGCTCCGAACCGGCGGCCAGCACGCGCCGCCTCACCGGCCACGTCACCCTCGACGACATCACCTTCGGCTACAGCCCCCTCGACAAGCCGCTCCTGACCGGCTTCTCGCTGTCGGTCGGGCCGGGGCAGCAGGTGGCGCTCGTCGGCGGCTCGGGCAGCGGCAAGTCGACCGTGTCCCGGCTGATCTCGGGGCTCTACAGCCCGTGGGAGGGCACGATCCGCATCGACGGGCAGCGCCTGGAGGACATCCCGCGCGGCGCGCTCTCGGCCTCCGTCTCCTTCGTGGACCAGGACGTCTTCCTCTTCGAGGGCACCATCCGCGACAACATCGCCCTGTGGGACCCCTCCATCCCCGACGACGCCGTCGTCACCGCGCTCAAGGACGCCTGCCTGTACGACGTCGTGGCCCGCAGGCCCGGCGGCATCCACGGCCGGGTCGAGCAGGACGGCCGGAACTTCTCCGGCGGGCAGCGCCAGCGCCTGGAGATCGCGCGGGCCCTGGTCCGCCGGCCGAGCATCCTCGTGCTCGACGAGGTGACCAGCGCCCTGGACGCGGAGACCGAGCAGGTCATCATCGACAACCTGCGGCGCCGCGGCTGCGCCTGCGTCGTCATCGCGCACCGCCTGAGCACCGTGCGCGACAGCGACGAGATCGTCGTGCTCGACCACGGCAAGGTCGTGGAGCGCGGGCGCCACGAACACCTCGTCGCCGCCGGTGGCCCCTACGCCGACCTGGTCAAGGAGCACTGAGGTGACGTCGCTACCGGAGCAGCACACCCCGTACGGGCACGACGCGGTCGGCGCGGCGTTCGGCGCGCTCGGCACCCCCGTCGACTGCACGGGCCTGCGCAGCGTGCACCTGGAGGGCCCGCAGGTGCTGTGGCTCGTCGTGGCCGGCGCCCTCGACCTCTTCGCGGTGGACGCCGTGCGGCAGGGCCACTGGCACTACCTCGGCCGCCTCGAACCGGGCGCCCTGCTCCTCGGCCCCGTCGAAGGCCCCCAGCACACCCTCGTCGGCCGTCCCCTCCAGGGCTGCGAGCTGCGCCGCGTCCCGCTGCGCGAGCTGTACCGGCCCGACTACGGCGACACCTGGTCCTACGAGCAGCAGTACCCCAGCCGGTACGACGCCCAGGACGCGGCGCTCAGCATCCTTGAGCACGCCTTCGCGCTCGGCATCGGGCGCGGCCACCGCGTCCTGTTCGAGGCGCCGCTCGACGGCCGCACCATGGGCGACGACGTGGTGGCCGACGACGACATCCTCTGGATGCCGGTGGCGCCGGGCAGCGTGCAGTACGGGTCCGCCTACAGTGCGGAAGCCACCGGTGACCTGCTCGTGGACGCCGCGATGTGGCAGCGGATGGTCAACCAGCAGTACCGGCTGCTCGCCACCCTCGACCGCTGGATCGAACGCCTGGAGCGGGCCCACGAGGACCGTACGGCAGCCGGTATCAAGGCGGGCGAGAACGTCCGCGAACAGGCCGACCGGACCCTGAT
The DNA here is from genome assembly GCF_055609205.1 of Streptomyces sp. NPDC036815. NCBI lineage: Bacteria > Bacillati > Actinomycetota > Actinomycetes > Kitasatosporales > Streptomycetaceae > Streptomyces > Streptomyces sp. NPDC036815. The sequence continues at coordinate 110,847 of NZ_JBVJPW010000006.1, forward strand.
CGCCTCCATCGGCCGTGCGGGCAGGGGCGGTTCGCGCCGCGCCGGGTCCCGCGACGGTCACGACGCGACGTACGCCGCCTGCCGGCTGGTCGCCGAGGCGGCGGGGATCACGCTGTCCGGGGCCGCGGAGGGCGGCGCGGTGAGCGACCGGATCGACCCGGTGGAACAGGTCGCGGTGGCCTCGGGAATCCGCACCCGTGCCGTCCGCCTCGACGGCCCCTGGTGGCGCGAGGACGCGGGCCCGCTGGTCGGGCACCGTACGGCGAGCGGCACACCGGTCGCCCTGCTGTGGCGGCGCGGCCGCTACGAGTCGGTGCACCCCACGTCCGGACGGCGCACCCGCGTCGACGCCTCCAACGCCGACGAGTTCGAGCCGCAGGGCGTCATGTTCTACCGGCCGCTGCCGGACCGGCCCCTGACGCCGTGGCGGCTGTTCCGCTTCAGTCTGCGCGGCACCGGGGCCGACGTGCGCAACCTCGTGTTCGCCGGTCTGGTGACGGTCGCGATCGGCGCGCTCGTGCCCGTCGCGACGGGTCAGGTGCTCGGTGTGTTCGTGCCGAACGCCGAGACGAGCCTCATCGTCCAGGTCTCCCTGGCCGTCATGATCACCAGCATCGTCTCGGCGGCCTTCATGCTCCTGCAGAACCTCACCGTCCTGCGCATGGAGGGCCGCATGGAGAGCGCCCTCCAGCCCGCCGTCTGGGACCGGCTGCTGCGGCTGCCCACCCGCTTCTTCGCCTCCCGCTCCACCGGCGAGCTGGCGAGCGCGGCGATGGGCGTCAGCGCGATCCGCCGGGTCCTCTCGGGGATCGGCCCCGTCACCCTGCAGGCCGGTTCGGTGGGCGCGATGAACGTGGTCCTGCTGCTGCTCTACAGCGTCCCCCTGGCCCTGGCCGCCCTGGCGATGCTGGCCGTCATCGCCACCGTGTTCCTCACCCTCGGGCTGTGGGAACTGCGGTGGCAGCGGCGCCTGGTGGAGCTCGGCAACAAACTCAACAACCAGGCGTTCCAGACCCTGCGCGGGCTGCCGAAGCTCCGCGTCGCCGGTGCGGAGAGCTTCGCGTACGCGGCCTGGGCGGGGGAGTTCGCGCGCAGCCGGGAGCTGCAGCAGCGGGCGGGCCGCATCAAAAACGTGACGACGGTCCTGAACTCGGTCTATCTGCCACTCTGCACGCTCATCATGTTCGTGCTGCTCGCGGGCCCGGCCCGGGGCAGCCTGACCGCGGGCGAGTTCCTCACCTTCAGCACCGCCGTGACGATGCTCCTGACCTCCGTCACGCAGCTCACCGGCGCGCTGATCTCGGCGGCCGCGGTGTTGCCCATGTTCGAGCAGATCAAGCCGGTGCTCGACGAGGCGCCGGAGGTGCGCGCGGGGAGCACGCAGCCGGGCGAGCTGCGGGGCGGGATCGAGGCGCGCGGGCTGTCCTTCCGCTACGCCGACGACGGGCCGCTGGTCCTCGACGACGTGTCGCTCTCGATCCGGCCGGGCGAGTTCGTGGCCGTCGTCGGTCCGAGCGGCTGCGGCAAGTCGACGCTCCTGCGCCTCCTGATCGGCTTCGACGAGCCGGTCTCGGGCAGCGTGCTCTACGACGGCCAGGACCTGTCGGCCCTCGATCAGTCCGCGGTGCGCCGCCAGTGCGGCGTGGTCCTGCAGAACGCCCAGCCGCTCACCGGCTCCATCCTCGACTGCATCTGCGGCGCCGAGTCGTTCACGCAGGAGGAGGCGTGGGAGGCGGCCGCGATGGCGGGGCTCGCCGAGGACATCAAGCGCATGCCGATGGGGCTGCACACGATGATCTCCGGCGGCGGCGCGGTCTCCGGCGGCCAACGCCAGCGTCTGATGATCGCCCAGGCCCTGATCCGCCGCCCCCGCCTCCTCTTCTTCGACGAGGCGACGAGCGCGCTGGACAACGAGACGCAGCGCACGGTCATCGACAGCACCCGGGCCCTCAACGCCACCCGTGTCGTGATCGCCCACCGGCTCTCCACCGTCATGGACGCCGACCGCGTCATCGTCATGGCGGAGGGCCGCATCGCCCAACAGGGCCCGCCCGCGCGGCTGTTGGCCGACACGGGCGGGCGTCTGCATGAACTGGTACGGCGTCAGATGCGGTGAGGGGCCTGCTCCTGAGGATCAGGCGCCGGGGCAGCCCGGCACCGTGGCCTGCGAGGCGTCACGGATCAGCGCCTGGTGGGCCGTCTTCAGTCGCCGCACGTCCGGCTTGACGACCTTGCGGTCGTAGGTGAGCAGACCGTTCAACTCGCCCTCCACGTCGGTGATCTGGGTGTAGACGGCGCCGTTGTTGCCCTTGCAGGCGAGGGCGCGCACCTCGGCGAGCTTGGCGATGTAGTCGTCGGTGTACGTCGCCGGGTCCACGTCGACGTAGCTCTGCTGCACGGCCCAGGCGTGCCCGGGCACCGCCAGTCCGAGGCCGCCGTACTCGCCGCTCACCAGGGCCCTGCGGCCGTCGGGGCGCGGCGGCAGGGCCGGGCTCGGGTAGCCGTGCTCGTCCATGATGTCGCCGGTGCCTCCGTCGGCGCCGAGGTTGAGCCCCGACATGTTGTTGACCAGGCGCGTGGGGTCCCAGGCCTTCGCCTGTTCGGCGATGCGGCCCACGTCGTACTGGCCCCACCCCTCGTTGAAGGTGACCCACATGACGACCGAGGGGCTGCTCGCATGCTCGTCGATCATCTCCTTCAGCTCGCGCTCGTACTGGGCGCGGGCCGCGGCGTCCGGGGTGCGCCCGGCCTCCATGGCGGGCATGTCCTGCCAGACGAGCAGCCCGAGCCTGTCGGCCCAGTAGAACCAGCGGTCGGGCTCTACCTTGATGTGCTTGCGCACCGAGTTGAAGCCCATCGCCTTGTGCATCTTCAGGTCGTACGCGAGGGCCTCGTCGCTCGGCGCGGTGTGCAGGCCGTCCGGCCAGAAGCCCTGGTCGAGCGTGGCCATCAGGAAGGCGGGCTTGCCGTTCAGCATGGTGCGCGGGGTGCCGTTCACCTTCTCGACGGCGATGGAGCGCATCCCGAAGTAGCTGGTGAGGCGGTCGTTGCCGACCCGCACCCGCAGGTCGTAGAGGAACGGATGGTCCGGCGACCACAGTCGCGGGTCGGTGATCCTGAGCTTCAGCGGCTGTCCGGTGCGCCCGCTGACCTCGGCGACCTTCTTGTGGCCTTCGTACGCCGCGGCCGTGAACCGCACCCCGTCGCGCACGCCCCGCGCCTCGACCGCGACCCGCTCGCCCTCGACGTCCGGCGTGATCTTGAGGGAGTCCGCGTGGTCGGTGGCCACCGGCTCCATCCACACCGTCTGCCAGATGCCGGAGGACGGGGTGTACCAGATGCCGCTGGGGTCGAGGCGCTGCTTGCCGACGGGCGGGTTGGCGCCGTCGTCCGCGTCGGTCGGGTCGTACACGCCGACGATCAGTTCCTGGGTGCGGCCCGGCTTCAGCGCGTCGGTGATGTCGGCGCTGAACTTGTCGTAGCCGCCCTTGTGTTCGGTGACCTTCTTGCCGTTGACGTAGACCTCGGACTGCCAGTCGACGGCGCCGAAGTTCAGGTTGAGCCGCTTGCCGTCGCCGATGCTCCAGTCCTTGGGGACGGTGAAGGTGCGGCGGTACCACATGCGGTCCTCGTGCCGCTCGATGCCGGAGAGCTGGGACTCCACGGGGTAAGGGACGAGGATCTTCTCCTTGAGGCGCTTTCCGACCGGTGGCCGCTCGCCCGCCCCGGCCGCGGCGAACTGCCAGCTGCCGTTGAGGTTGCGCCAGTCGGCCCGCTCCAGCTGGGGGCGCGGGTACTCGCGGTGCGCGTTGCCGGGCGTGACGTCGTCGGCCCACTTGGTGCGCAGCTCGTACTCGGAGTGGTTGGGGCCGCTGGTCCAGAACTGGCCGACGGGCTTGCCGTCCGTGCCGGTGAGGCCGCCCTTGCCGTCGTAGCGGATGTCGGCGAGGCCGGGGGCGGCGCCGCCCTTCTTCCCGACGACGGGTTCCTTCAGGCCGACGAGGAGGCTGTGGTCGTCGGAGGGGTCTGCCTCGACCGTGCCGAGCGGCCACTTGGCGCCGCCGATGACGGCGTCGAGGTGGTCGGTGAGGCCGGCGGGCGGGGCGGCGAGCGGCTGGGCGAAGTCCAGCTTGAGGCTGCGGCCGTCCCCGAGGACGGTTGCGTCGATGGCGCCGTCGTAGTCGAAGTCGGCGGGGATGCGCAGGGCGGACCGCGGGACCGCCTTCTTCTCGCCGCCGGGCTGGGTCCACCGCAGACGCAGGTTGGAGCCGCCGTAGTGCTCGAAGTACTCGACCTTGATGTCGTAGGTCTTGCCTGCCTCCAACTCGACGGGACGGGACGTCTGTTCCCTGTCCCAGTCGTCCTGCCAGTGGTCGATGGCGAGCTTGCCGTCGACCCAGAGGCGGAAGCCGTTGTCGCCGATCATCGAGAAGGTGGTGGCGCCGGTCTTCTCCGGCACGATCCGGCCGGTCCAGCGGACGCTGACGTCGTCGGCGCGTCCGGTGGTGGCCTTGAGGCGGGACTCCAGGTTGCCGAAGTCGATGTCCGGGTCGAGGCCGGTCGCCTTGAGCTGGTCGAAGTCGAAGGCCCCCGGGGCGGATTGGGTGTAGTACTCCCCCTTGAGACCGTGGATCTCGACGGGGTCGTCGTCGGCGGTCGCGGCGGGGGCCGAGGTCAGCCCCGCGATGCCGAGGGCCCCTGCGAGCAGCAGGGCGAGGGGTCGGCCGAGTCGTCCGGGGAGTCCGGGATGTCGTCTGATGCGCACGGATCCTCCTTGGTGAGGAAGGGTGGCGGCTCGTCGCTGCAGTCTGTACAACGAATCTGTACAACGTTGGAAGGAACGGCAGTTGGCATGACAGCACGCGCTCCGGCGCGCTGTCCAGGGTCATGACACACGCCTCGAAGGACCGGGGCGGCCACCGACGCAGGGAGAAGCAGTGCGGGTAAGCCTCAAGGACGTCGCGGAGCGCGCGGGCGTCTCCATCAAGACCGTCTCGAACGTGGTGAACAAGTATCAGCACGTCACCCCGGCGATGCGGGCCCGCGTGCAAGAGGCCATCGACGAGCTCGGCTACCGGCCCAACCTGACGGCCCGCCACCTCAGGAAGGGCCGCACCGGCATCATCGCGCTCGCCGTCCCCGAGCTCGGCAACCCCTACTTCGCCGAGCTCGCGGGCGCCGTCATCGACGCCGCCGCCGAGCACGACTTCACCGTGCTCCTCGACCACACGCGCGGCGAACGCGAGCAGGAGGTCCTGGTCAGCCAGGGTTTCCGGGCCCGGGTGATCGACGGCCTGATCCTCAGCCCGATCGAGCTGGAGTCGGAGGACCTGCGGGGGCGCGAGGACGACGTGCCGCTGGTGCTGCTCGGCGAGCGCGAGTACGCCCTGCCCTACGACCACATCGCGATCGACAACGTCGCGGCGAGCCGCACCGCGGTGCGCCACCTCATCGGCCGCGGCCGCACCAACATCGCGTTCCTCGGCGCCCGTACGGACTCCGCCAACCGCCCCGCCCACCTGCGCCTCGCGGGCTGGCGCGAGGAGCTGGCGGCGGCCGGGATCGCCGCGCCGGAGAGCCTGGTGGGGCCGGTCGGCGGCTGGGACCGGTGGGACGGGGCGAAGGCCATGGCGCGGATGCTGGACGCGGGCGTGCGGCCCGACGCGGTGTTCGCCTACAACGACCTGGTGGCGATCGGCGCGATGCGGGTGCTGCACGAGCGCGGCCTGCGCGTGCCGTGGGACGTGGCGGTGGTCGGCTTCGACGACATCGCGGAGGGCCAGTTCGGGGCGGTCACGCTCACCACGGTGGCGCCGGACAAGCAGGCCATCGCGCGTCTCGCGGTGGAGTCGCTGCTGCGCAGTCTGGCGCATCCGGAAGAGCTCGGCGGACGCGAACTCGTCGCGGATTTCCGGCTGGTGGAGCGGGAGAGCACGCTGGGCCGGCGGTGAGAGTCCGGGTCATGCCGCCGGGCCCGCGCGGTGCGGCGAAGCGTGCGCGGAGGGTTTACAGCACTCTTTCAACGATGTAAAAAGCTCCCCGTACCGCCGAGTTGACCGCAAGTGCCGTCTCTCCCGTGAGCGCTCTCAGTGCCGGGGGCCGTGCCGTTTGGGGACTTCCATGAAGCCGACCACACTCCTCAGCCGTACCTCAGCCAGGACCCTCGCCGCCGTCGGCCTCGCCGCGGGCCTCGTCCTCACCGCCGGCTGCGCGAAGTCCGAGGACGACGCGTCCGACGGCGGCGGCGCCTCGTCGCAGGACCGGGGCGACGCCGGGCAGGAGGTGGCGTCCTCGGGCGGGGGCAGCGGCAGGACCTGCGCGATCGGCGCGTACGGCGGCAGGAAGCTGGACCTGGCCAAGGCGACCGTCGGCTTCTCCCAGTCCGAGAAGGAGGCCAACCCCTTCCGCATCGCGGAGACGGCGTCCATCCGGGCCGAGGCGAGGAAGCGCGGCGTCAAGCTCCTCACCGCCAACGCCCAGTCACAGTTCTCCAAGCAGATCAGCGACGTCCAGGACCTCATCGCCAAGGGCGCCGACCTCCTCGTCGTCGCACCGCTCAACTCCGACGGCTGGGAGCCGGTGCTGCGTGCCGCGGGCGCCAAGCACATCCCGATCGTCACCATCGACCGCAAGATCAACGCGACCGCGTGCAAGGACTACGTGAGCTTCATCGGCTCCGACTTCGTCGAGCAGGGCAAGCGGGCCGCGGACCGGATGATCGAGACGACGGGCGGCAAGGGCGAGATCGCGATCCTGCTCGGCGCGGCGGGCAACAACGTCACCACCGAGCGCACCAAGGGCTTCGAGAACCGCATCGAGGAGAAGGCCCCGGGGCTCAAGGTCGTCTTCAAGCAGACCGGCGAGTTCGCGCGCGAGAAGGGCCAGCAGGTCACCGAGCAGCTCATCCAGTCCAGGCCCGACATCACCGGGATCTACGCGGAGAACGACGAGATGGGGCTCGGCGCCGTCAACGCCCTCAAGGGCGCGGGCAAGAAGGCCGGCGCCGTGAAGATCGTGACGATCGACGGCACGAAGGGCGCGGTACGGGGCATCGTCGACGGCTGGATCGACGGCGTCGTCGAGTCCAACCCGCGGTTCGGTCCGCTCGCCTTCCAGACCCTGGACACGTTCACCAAGGGGCAGAAGGTGGCGCAGGACATCGTCATCAAGGACAACGCGTACACCGGGAAGAACGCCGAGTCCGATCTCGGCAAGGCCTACTGACATGCTGTCGGTGACCGGCCTGACCAAGACGTTCCCCGGCGTCCGCGCCCTGGACGCGGTCGACTTCACCGCCCGCGCGGGCGAGGTGCACGCCCTGATCGGCGAGAACGGCGCGGGCAAGTCCACGCTCATCAAGGTCCTGACGGGGGTGTACCGGCCGGACGCGGGCGACCTGGCGTACGACGGCCGCCCGGCACGGTTCGCCACCCCGCTCGAAGCGCAGCACGCGGGCATCTCCACCATCTACCAGGAGGTCAACCTCGTCCCCCTGATGAGCGTGGCCCGCAACCTGTTCCTGGGCCGCGAGCCGCGCGGCCGCCTGGGCCTGATCGACTTCCGGCGGATGCACCGCGAGGCCGACGAGGCGCTGCGGGGCCTCGGCGTCCGCGTCGACGTACGCCGCCCGCTGCGCGAACTCGGCATCGGCGCCCAGCAGATGGTGGCCCTGGCGCGCGCCGTCTCGGTCGACGCGCGCGTGGTCGTGATGGACGAGCCGACCTCCTCCCTCGAACCCCGGGAGGTGCGCACCCTGTTCGGCGTGATCCGCATGCTGCGCGAGCGCGGCATCGCGGTGATCTACGTCAGTCACCGCCTGGACGAGCTGTACGAGGTCTGCGACGCCGTCACCGTGCTGCGCGACGGCAAGGTCGTGCACACCGGGCCGCTTGCCGACCTCGACCGGCTCCGCCTGGTGGCGCTGATGCTGGGCCGCGAGATCGAGACCGTGCAGGACGAGGGGCTCACCCGCTTCACGGGCGACCACCGTGCGGATACCGAACCAGTGCTGCAGGCAACCGGACTGACGGTTCGTCACCGTCTGAAGGGGGTCTCCGTCACCATCCGGCCCGGCGAGGTGGTCGGCCTCGGCGGACTGCTCGGCTCGGGCCGCAGCGAGACCGCGAAGGCCATCGCGGGGGCGCTGCCTCCCGACTCCGGGCGGATCGTCCTCGCCGGCGCCCGCATCCGCACCGGGTCCACCCCCGCGGCCATCCGGGCGGGCATCAGCCTCCTGCCGGAGGACCGCAAGGCCGAGGGCATTGTCCCCGGCCTCTCGGTCCGCGAGAACATCGCCCTGGCCGCGCTCCCCCGCCTCTCCCGCTTCGGCCTCGTGCACGAGGACCGCGTCGACGCCGTCGTCGACACCTTCATGAAGCGGCTGCGCATCAAGGCGTCAGGACCGCACCAGAAGGTCGGCGAACTGTCCGGCGGCAACCAGCAGAAGGTGCTGCTCGCCCGCTGGCTCGCGATGCACCCGAAGGTCCTCCTGCTCGACGAACCCACGCGCGGCATCGATGTCGGCGCCAAGGCCGAAGTACAGGGCCTGATCGACGAGTTGGCGGCGGACGGCCTCGGCGTGCTGCTGATCTCCTCGGACATGGAGGAGCTGATCGAGGGCTCGGACCGGGTCGTCGTCCTCAAGGACGGCGCCGTGGTCGGGGAACTCACCGGCTCCGACGTCACCGAGGACCGCCTGCTCCGCGCCATAGCCACCCCTCGGACCGCCACCGGAGGCCGCGGTGAGTGACCCCTCCCCCACCGCGCTCGCCGCCCCGCCGGGGCCGGGCGGCGCCGCGCTCCCCCACGACCGGGAACGCGTGCTGCGCCTCCTCCAGGACTACGGCGTCTATCTGGGCGTCGCCGTCCTCCTCCTCGTCAACGTCCTCTTCACCCCGCACTTCCTCTCCGGCGAGAACTTCCGCACTCAGGCCGTCCAGGTCGCGCCCGTCCTCGTCGTGGCGCTCGGCATGGCCCTGGCCATCGGCACCGAGGGCGTCGACCTTTCCGTCGGCTCGGTCATGGCGCTCTCCACCTCCCTGATCTCGCTCTATCTCGGATACGGGATGTGGATCGCCCTCATCGTGGCGGTGCTCGGCGGCATGGCGGTCGGCGCGGCGAACGGCTCGCTCGTCGCCCTCATCGGCGTCCAGCCCATCGTGGCGACACTCGCCCTGATGGTCGGGGGCCGTGGCCTCGCCCAGGTGCTGCTCCCCCAGCTCAAGGACGTGCGCGACCCGACCATGGCGTCGCTCGGCTCGGGCGACGTGGCGGGCGTCCCGTATCTGGTGCTGATCGCGGCGGCCCTCGCGCTGGCCGTCGCCTTCGTCGTCCGGCGCACCACGTTCGGCCGGCAGCTCCTCGCCATCGGCGACAGCCGCCCGGCCGCCCTGCTCGCGGGCCTGCCGGTGCGCCGCGTGCTCATCGTCGTGTACGTCGTCTCCGGCGCCCTCGCCGCACTCGCCGGTGTCCTCGCGACCGCCCGCCTGAGCGCGAGCGACCCGACGTCGCTCGGCAATCTGATGGAGCTCTCCGCGATCACGGCCGTGGTGGTCGGCGGGACACCGCTGAGCGGCGGGCGCGTCCGGATCGGCGGCACCGTGGCGGGCGCCGTCCTCATCCAGCTGCTCACCGCCACGCTCATCAAGCACGACCTGCCGCCGTCGTGGACGCAGATCGCCCAGGCCGTGGTGATCGTCCTCGCCGTCTACGCGGCACGCGAGAGGGGCAAGCGATGACCACCGACACGAAGACCGCGGCGGACCCCATGAGCCAGGCCGTCCAGGACGAACAGGCCGCGGGCCCTACCCGCGCCGAGCGGCTGAGCGCCCTTGCCCAGCAGCACGGCGCCCTCGTCACGCTGATCGTGGCGGTGGCCGCCGCGTCGGTCGGCTTCGACACGTTCCTGACGGGCGACAACCTGCAGAACATGGCCGTGTCCTCCGCGTTCCTCGCGGTGGTCGCGCTCGGCATGACCTTCGTCATCGTCACCGGCGGCATCGACCTGTCCGTCGGCTCGCTGTTCGCCCTCGGCGGGGTGCTCGCCGCCTGGGGCTCGCGGTACGGCACGGCGGTGGCGCTGCTCCTGCCGCTCGCCGTGTGCGGGCTGATCGGCCTGGTCAACGGCCTGCTGATCGCCCGCTCCCGGCTCGCGCCGTTCATCGTGACCCTCGCGGCGATGCTGGGCGCGCGCGGCATCCTCCTGTCGGTCACCGACGAGGGCGCCAAGACCTACCTCGTCGACAAGGACTCGTTCTTCGCGACGCTCGGCCAGGGCAGGGTGCTCGGCGTCGGCGCGCCGGTGTGGATCACGGTCGCCCTGTTCGTCGCGGGCGCGGTCGTGCTGCGCCGCACCCGGTTCGGCCAGTACGTGTACGCGGTCGGCGGCAACGAGGACGCGGCGGCGCTGATGGGCGCCCCCGTGGCCCGTACGAAGATCACCGTCTACACGGTCTCGGGGCTCTGCGCGGGGCTCGCCGGGGCCCTCAACGCGGCCTGGCTGGTCTCCGGGGTGACGATCCTCGGCTCCGGCATGGAGCTGGAGGCGATCTCCGCGGTCGTCATCGGCGGCACCTTGCTCACCGGCGGCTTCGGCTTCATCAGCGGCTCCCTGGCGGGCGTGCTGCTCCTGAAGGTCATCCAGAACGTCATCAACCAGATCGGCTCGCTCGACTCCGCCTACCAGCAGGTGGTCAGCGGCGCCTTCCTGGCGGTCGTGGTGATCGCGCAGACGTGGCTGGGGCGTCGGCGGCGGGTGCTGTGAGCGGGGCGTTCACACCGGCACGGCCTGGCCCTTCCCCAACGCGATCACGCCACCCCTCGACACCGTGTACAGCTCCTCGTCCCGTTCCGGGTTGACTCCGATCGTGGCACCCGGCGGCACGTCGACGTTCTTGTCGAGGACGGCTCCGCGCACCACCGCGCCCCGTCCGATCCGTACGTTGTCGTGCAGCACGGAGCCCTGGACGACCGCGCCCTCCTCGATGGTCACGCCGGGCGAGAGGACGGAGCGGGTGACCTGGCCGCGGATGACGCAGCCGGGGCTGACGATGGACTCCCCCGCGATGCCGCCCGCGCAGAACTTGGCGGGCGGCAGACCGTCGGAGTGGGTGTAGATGGGCCAGCGCCGGTTGTCCAGGTTGAAGACGGGCTGGTCGGAGATCAGGTCCATGTGGGCCTCGTAGTACGAGTCGAGAGTGCCGACGTCGCGCCAGTAGCCGTGGTCGCGCGGGGTCTCGCCGGGGACGTAGTTGTCGTCGAAGTCGTACACCTGGGCCAGCCCACGCTCGGTGAGCAGCGGCAGGATGGAGCCGCCCATGTCGTGCGCGGACTCCCCGTCCTCGGCGTCCTGCTGGAGGGCGTCGACCAGGGTCTTGGTGGTGAAGAGGTAGTTGCCCATGGAGGCGTAGACCTGGTTCGGGGCGCCGGGTAACCCGGGCGGGTCGGTGGGCTTCTCCAGGAAGCGTTCGACCTTCGTGCCGTCGCGCCCGGGGGTGATGATGCCGAACGACGACGCCTCGGAGCGCGGCACCCGGATCCCCGCGACGGTCACCGCCGCGCCGTTCTCGATGTGCTGCACCAGCATCTGCCGCGGGTCCATGCGGTAGACGTGGTCGGCGCCGAACACCGCGATGTAGTCGGGCTGTTCGTCGTGGACGAGGTTGAGGGACTGCAGGATGGCGTCGGCGCTGCCCAGGTACCAGCGCGGGCCCAGGCGCTGCTGGGCGGGGACGGGGGTGACGTAGTTGCCGAGGAGGCTCGACATGCGCCAGGTCGTCGACACGTGCCGGTCCAGGGAGTGCGACTTGTACTGCGTCAGGACGCAGATCCGCAGGATATCGGCGTTGACGAGGTTGGAGAGCACGAAGTCGACGAGGCGATAGGTGCCGCCGAACGTGACCGCTGGTTTGGCCCGGTCGGCGGTGAGCGGCATCAGCCGCTTCCCCTCCCCGCCGGCCAGCACGATTCCGAGCACCGAAGGTCCACCGCGCATCCCAGGCCCCCTACTTGTCGGCTATCTGTCGGCGTGCAGGATCTCCTCGTACACCTCGACCGTGCGCCGGGCGACCGCGTCCCAGCCGAACTCCCTGAGCACGCGGTGGCGCCCGGCCGCGCCCATCGCGGCGGCCCGCTCCGGGTCGGTGGCCAGCCTGTTCAGGAGCAGCCCGAGGTCGTGCTCGAAGCCCTCCGGGTCGCTCTCCTTGTACGGTACGAGCAGTCCCGTCGTCCCGTCGCTCACGACCTCCGGGATGCCGCCGACCCGCGAGGCGACGACGGCCGTGCCGCACGCCATCGCCTCCAGGTTGACGATGCCCAGCGGCTCGTACACCGAAGGGCAGACGAACACGGCGGCGTGGGTGAGCAGTTGCACGATCTCCGGGCGCGGCAGCATCTCAGGGATCCACTGGACACCCGCGCGCGCCCGGCTCAACTCCTCGAAGAGAGTGCGGAACTCGACGTCGATGCCGGGGGTGTCCGGCGCCCCGGCGCACAAAACGATCTGAAGGTCGCGGTCCAGCTTCCGTGCCGCGCGCAGCAGATGGGGCACGCCCTTCTGCCGGGTGATCCGCCCGACGAAGAGGACGTACGGCCGGTCCGGGTCGATGCCGAGCCGCTCCAGTACGTCGGTGCCGGGGTCGGGACGGTACAGGGCGGTGTCGATGCCGTTGTGCACCACGTGCACCTTTGCCGGGTCGACCGCCGGATAGCAGGCGAGGATGTCCTCGCGCATCGCGCCGGACACCGCGATGACCGCGTCGGCGGACTCGGCCGCGGTGCGCTCGGCCCAGCTCGACAGGGCGTATCCGCCGCCCAGTTGCTCGGCCTTCCAGGGGCGCAGCGGCTCCAGGGAGTGCGAGGTCATGACGTGCGGGATGCCGTGCAACAGCTTGCCGAGGTGCCCGGCGAGTGCGGCGTACCAGGTGTGGGAGTGGATCAGATCGCGTCCGGCGAGGGCCGCCGCCATGGAGAGGTCGACGGAGAAGGTGCGCAGCGCGTCGTTGGCGCCGTCGAGCGCGGGCCAACCCCCGTGGCGCACGAGACCGTCGGCCGCGCCCTCCCCCCAGCAGTGCACGTCGAGGTCGACGAGTGCGCGCAACTCCCGTGCGAGGAACTCGACATGGACACCGGCTCCGCCGTAGACGTCCGGCGGATACTCCCGGGTGAGCAGTCCCACCTTCACGCAGAACCCTCCGTCGTCCGCCCGATGCCGGCCGCGCCATCTCATGGTCACCCAGACGGGGCCTCGGGGGAAGACCGCTGCGGCGGGCGTTCGAAGCAGCAGTCGCCGCACAACCCGCCGCCGGGGCACCGGTAGTAGAGGCAGCAGCTGCGCCGCCGGAAGGCGGTGCCCCGCAGCGTGCCGGTGCCGGACAGGTCGGGGTGGTCGAAGAGCTCGGCGGCCAGTTTCCTGGCCCGCTCCCCGACGTCGGGGCGCCCCGAACGCGCCGCCCAGCCGTGCAGTTCACGCACCGCGCCCGCGAGCGCGGAGCCCGCGTTGCCCCACAGGAGCCCGGCGGAGACCCGGTACCGGTCGCGCAACGCGGCGGAGAGCGGCGCCAGATGGCCGTGCTGCACGACCTGCCGCACGGTCCCGGCATCGCCGGGCAGCGGGCGTACGTCGCTCAGCCACAGGTCGTCGGGCGAGGTGCCGTCGGCGTCCCAGCACAGCAGCGCGGGGTCGAGGTCGGGCACCCTGCCGTACAGCGCGGCGGAGCCGAGCGCGACGGACCAGAGCCGGGCGGCGAGCCCCAGCTGGGCCACGGACACCGCGATGCGGTCCTCGGGCGCGCCGAGCCGTTCCGCGACCTTGCGGACACGGAACGTGAGCGGGTCGGTGCCGGTCGTGGGCGTCGCGTACGCCTCCGCGAGCGGCCGGGCGCCGCTGTCGTGCGCCGGAGCGCCGCGCAGGGCGAAGAATCCGCCGACGGTACCGAGTTCTGCCAGGTCGATGAGGGTGGTCACGACAGAAGTACAGCAAGTCCCGCGCCGCCGGGCGGCCTCGGGGTCGCCATGAGGGTCACTCTCCGCGCCCAGGAGGTAACCCCTCTTGGGGAGGACATGGGAAAGGTCGTACTCCATCGGCAGTAGGACCAATTGCCTGCTCAGGTACGACGACTCAGAGGGCTTCCGGAGTCATTCTTGTCAGTATGGAAGCAGACCGTTCGCCAGACCGGGAACACCGGACGCACCGCACCCCGCGGAGCACCTCATGAGTGCTCTGGCGCTGTCCGTGCTGCTCTCCCTCGTCTCAGCCGTGGCGTACGCCGGCGGGGCGATCCTCCAGGAGCGCGTGGCGGCGACGTCGACGGGACAGGGGTACGCGCCGCTGCGCCGGGGTGTCTGGTGGACCGCGATCGCCCTGAACGGCCTGGGCGCCCTGCTGCACGTGGTGGCGCTCGCCTACGGTCCGCTCAGCCTGGTCCAGCCGCTCGGCGCGCTGACCATCGTCTTCGCCCTGCCGATGGCCGCCGTGTTCGTACGGCGCCGGGCCGGGGCCACCGCCTGGCGGGGCGCGCTCATGGCGACGCTGGGGCTCGCCGGCCTCCTGTCGCTCACCTCGTCGTCCGACTCGCAGACCCTGGCCGACGCGGAGCGCCTGATGCTCGCCATGGCCACGGGCGGCGGCGTGCTCGCGCTGATGGTGGCGGCGCACGCGGTGCACCGCCACCCCGTGATGCGCAGCGTGCTCCTGGCCTGTGCGGCCGGTGGGGCCTTCGGCATCGCGTCGGTGTTCACGAAGACGGTGGCGGTGGACTGGGACCGGGACGTCGCGCTGCTCGAACAGCTGCCGACCCTCGGGGCGATCGCGGTGCTCGCGGCGGCCGGTGTGCTGCTCTCGCAGGCCTCGTACCGGGGCGCGGGCCTGGCGGCTCCGCTGGCGACGGTGACCGTCGTGAACCCGGTGGTGGCGGCGGCGGTCGGTCTGACCCTCTTCGGAGAATCCTTCCGCCACGGCGCCGCGGGCGCGGTCCTGGCGCTGGCCTGCGGGGTCGTCGCCGCGACCGGCCTGGTCCTGCTGACGACCGAGCGGATCGCGCGGGAGACGTCGACGGCGGCCGTCGCCGAGGGGCGTCCGGTCGCACAGGGTGGTCCGGTGGCGCAGGGTGGCCCGGCCTCGCGTCGGCCGACGGAACAGGGCTCCTCCGGCTCCGGTTCTCCTTCCGCTTCTGCTTCCGCATCCGGGGCGGCGGACGGCCCCGGGCCGCGCCCCACCGCGGACGTGCTGCCCGCCGTGCCGTCCCAGCAGCCGCCGACGGCCCACCGCAGGAGTCGGCCGCGACACCAGGGGCGGCACGAGCGGATGGTGTCCTGACGCCGACCGGCCCCGCCGGTCGCAACGACCTGTCAGATCCGCACGCCGCGCGCCCGCAGATAGGCGAGCGGGTCGACGTCGGAACCGAAACCGGGCCCCGTCCGCACCTCGAAGTGCAGATGCGGGCCCGTGCTGTTGCCCGTCGACCCGGACCTCGCGATGCGCTGCCCGGCGCCGACCTGCTGTCCGGCTCTCACGGAGAGCGCCGACAGGTGGCCGTACTGGCTGTACTTCCCGTCGGTGTGACGGATGACGACTTGGTAGCCGTAGCTGCCGCCCCAGCCCGCGGAGACGACCCGGCCTGCGGCGACGGCCTTCACGGAGGTCCCGGTGGACACGGGGAAGTCGACGCCCGTGTGGTAGCCCTTCGACCAGGAGCCGCCGGCCGCCCGGTACGGGGTGCTGGGCGAGGCGGCTACGGGGGCGACGGCTCCCGGCGCGGACGCCTGTGAGGAGCGCGGCTTCTCGCGCTTCTTCTCCGCGGCGGCCCGCTCGGCGGCCCGCCGCTCGGCTGCCTTCTTCTCGGCGGCCCTCTTCTGGGCGGCCTGTTTCTCTGCGGCCCGCTTCTCCGCCGCCCGCTTGTCAGCCGCCTGTTTCTCCGGCGCTTCCTGCCGGGGCCGCGCGTCGGGACGGTCCCCAGGGCGTTGCTTGACGGCACCCTGCCCGTGCACCGAGAGCCGCTGCCCCGGCGTGATCAGGTCGGGGTCGTCGCCGATGACGCGGCGATTGGTGTCGTACAACTGCTGCCAGCCGCCCCGGATCCGGCGTTCGCCCGCGATGCCGGAGAGGGTGTCGCCGCGGATCACCGTGTACATCTCGGCGGTGCCCGCGGTGGACTGCGGGGTCACCTCGGGCTTGACGTCCTTGACGTGGCGCCCTGACCGCTCCGGCGCGGCGGGGGCGCGGGCCGGGGTGACCTCGGGTGTGCCGCCGCCCCGGGCGAGCCCGGCCCTCGACGAGCACACCGGCCAGGCGCCGGGGCCCTGGGCATCCAGCACCTTCTCCGCGACGGAGATCTGCTGGTCCTTGGTGGCGCGGTCGGCGCGCGGCGCGTGGGCCGTGCCGCCGTACGCCTCCCAGGTGGACTGCTTGAACTGGAGGCCGCCGTAGTAGCCGTTGCCGGTGTTGATGCTCCAGTTGTTGCCGGACTCGCAGGCCGCGACCTTGTTCCAGGTGTCGACGTCGGCCGCGCCCGCGGTGCCCGCGACGGTCAGCGGGAGCGCCATTCCGGCGCCGCCCGCCGTGACGGTCAGCGACGCGCGGTTGATGCGGTTCGGCTGATACCGGCGGTGCCGGCCCCGTACGGCCATTGGGAGCTCCCTCGGACACGCGTCATCACGGATCGCGCACAGCGGACACACGACAAGCCCGCAAGCTAGCCGGTCGGACCAATCCGTGACAAGAGCCGGGTGCATAGGCCGGGTTGAGCGTCTCAGCGCCTCAAGTACCCCTTCAGCCACCGCAGTTGGACGCCCTGCTGGTAGGGGCCACCGCCCTCGTGATCGTTGAAGCCGTACACCTCCATCGAACGCTCGCTGCCCGCATAGGCGTTGAAGGCGGCGAACACCGTGGACGGCGGGCAGGTCTGGTCCTGCAGGGCGGCGGAGAAGAGCGCGGGCGCCCGCCCCCGGGCGGCGAAGTGCACGCCGTCGAAGTACGAGAGGGTCGTGAAGACGCGCTCCTGGCCGTCCCTGCGCGCCTTCAGGTAGAGCCCGATCTCGCTGTACGGCGGCCGGTCCGTGAGCGTCGTCGCCCGCGGGAAGTCGCAGAGGAACGGCACGTCGGCCGCGACGGCGGCCAGATCCGGCACGAGCCCGCCGACCGCGAGGGCGACGCCGCCGCCCTGACTGACCCCGAGCGCGGCCACCCGCGTGGCGTCCACCAGCGGATGGGCGCGGACGGCTTCGACGGCCCGCACCGCGTCGACGTACAGGCGCCGGTAGTAGTAGTCGTGCGGGTCCTCGATCCCGCGGGTCATGAACCCCGGGTACGCGGGGCCGCTCCCCACCGGGTCCGGGGTGTCGCCCTGCGCCCAGCCGCCGCTGCCCTGGCCCCGGGTGTCCATCACGAAGTGCGCGTACCCTGCGGCGGCCCACAGCAGATGCATGTGGGGCAGCCCGCGTCCGCCGCCGTAGCCGATGTACTCGACGACGGCGGGCAGCGGCCGCTCGGCCTCCGCCTCCGCTCCGGCGGGCAGAACCAGCCATCCCTTGACCGGGTGCCCGCCGAATCCGGCATACGTGACGTCGAAGACCCGTACACCCGTCAGAGGCAGCTCAACCGCCTCGAACCGCGCGTCAAGACCGTGCCGGC
This sequence comes from Streptomyces sp. NPDC036815, assembly GCF_055609205.1. Classification (NCBI taxonomy): domain Bacteria; kingdom Bacillati; phylum Actinomycetota; class Actinomycetes; order Kitasatosporales; family Streptomycetaceae; genus Streptomyces; species Streptomyces sp. NPDC036815. Next base: position 128,473 of record NZ_JBVJPW010000006.1, read on the forward strand.
GCGCCTCTTGCAGCGTCTTCTCCCAGAAGGCGTCGAAGTCCCTCGGCTCGGGCAGGTCGGGACGGTAACGGCGCAGGTCGTCGAGGGGCAGATCGAACTGGGGCACCGGCGGCTCCTCCTTGGCAAGGACGTGGAGAGATCACGTTATGCCAGGGGCGCCCACGCCCGACAGGGAGTCTTACCGGCCAGGGCGGCCGGGAGAAGGCAGGGGCAGGGGCAGGCGTAGGGACCGGAAGAGGCCCCGGGCAGCCGACGGCGGGCGTGGACTCACAGGTCCGCGCCCGCCACCAGTACGTCGGCTGCGTCGGCCGCCTCAGCGCATCGGCCCCGGCTGGGGCTCGGGGGCCGGGTCGGGGCCCGGCGGCTGGGGAATCGGGGAGGGCGGCGGATCCGGGGTCGGCCGCGGCTCCGGGTTCGGCACGGGGTCGGGCCCCGGGAAGGGCCTGCCCGGCTCCGGCGGCACGGGGTCGGGGTCCGGGAACGGCTTGACCGGCCCCGGGGCCGGTGCGGGATCTGGGTACGGGTGGGTCATTGCACTCCTCCAGCAAGTGGTACGCCAGCGGCTCCTCCCCGCGTACCCGACGCCCCCGCGCCCAAGCCTTCCACGGTTCGGCGGTCCGTGCCCGGGGCGGAGTCGGTGCTCCGGTACGTCCGGGTCTCCCGGGATTCCGTGTGCTCTCGGAGTTCCCTGGGCCCCCGGAGGCCGCGCTACCCCGACATCAGGGCAACCGTCGCAGCGAGACCCGCCCGGGGGCTGGACAGCACCGGCACCCGGACATCCGTGACGAGCGCTTCCGCCCCGGCCATGGAGGCCTGTGCGAGCACGACGACATCCGCGTCCCGCACCGCGCGCACCGCCCGGGCCACGCCCTCGACGTACCCCTCGGGGTCCCCCGCCTCGAACCTCTCCCACACCGCTTCGACCAGCTCGGCCCGCACCGAGACCTCCCGCCCGGCCCGCCGCGCCTCCTCCTCGACCAGCGCCGAGGTGGGCCCAAGGGTCGACGCGACCGCCGCGAGCACGACGACGCGAGGCCCGGCGGCGACGGCCGCGGCCGCCATCGGCCGGTCGACCCGGACGACGGGAACCCCGAGGTCCGCCCCGGCCGCTTCGGCGATGCCCCCGATGGTGGAGCAGGTGCACAGCACGGCCCCCACTCCGTCCCCGACGACCCTCACCAGGGCGTCCCGAACGTCCGGGGCGACCGCGTCAGGCCCCTCCCGACGGGCCCGCGCAAGGAGCTCTTCCGCCACGTGGTGCCGGAGCTCCACCCCCGGGTGTGCCGCGTCCCGCAAACCGTCGAAGACGGGTACGTGGACGGGGGACGTATGCAGAAGCCCCAGCATCGCCGTTTCCCGCGGGACACCACTCATCGCTCTCCTCGTAGCCGGAGCCTGCCCGGGGCCCGAGAGGACGGATCAGGCGGAGACCCGGCGGCGGCTCGACGGATTGCGCACCATGTCCGGATCGCCCGGCACGGCTTCCGCCGGATCGTCCCCGAGGGCCACGATGCGATTGCCCTCGTCCACGTGGACGACCCGCGGCCGCAGCTCCCGCGCCTCGGCGTCCTCGACCTGGGCGTAGCTGATGATGATCACTTTATCGCCGGGGTGAACGAGGTGGGCGGCCGCACCGTTGATCCCGATGACCCCGCTGCCCCGCTCCCCCTCGATGGTGTACGTCTCCAGGCGGGCGCCGTTGGTGACGTCGACGATGTGGACGAGCTCGCCGGGCAGCAGATCGGCGGCGTCAAGAAGGTCCGCGTCGATGGTGACGGACCCGACGTAGTGCAGGTCGGCCTGGGTCACCGTGGCGCGGTGGATCTTGGACTTGAACATGGTCCGCAGCATGAAGCTACTCCTGGTCCTAGGCTCCCTGCCTGCGTTTTTGCAGGTCAAGGGCTGTTCCCCCAACTTTACAGCGAGTCGCGTACGGACGTCCGTGACCACCGTCACTCCAGGTCGATACGCACCGATAAGCATTCCCTGGGTTCGACGCGCGGAATTTCATGTCACATAAAACAGACTTGCCCGGTCGCGCGCCGACGTGCGGCGTTCGACCGGGCAAGCCCTCATTTCAGACCGGACTGCTTCCGGACTGTTCCCGGTGAGGTGTTACCGGAATTCTCCGAAAATGAACCCGCTCAGGTACTTGTGCAGCTCTTCCTTCGACAGATCGCCGCTGCGGTCCGTGTCCAGTTGGTCGAACGTTCCCTCGATCCGTTCCTGGGGAACACCCCACGCGCGGTGGTAGCGCTCGAACTCGCTCTTCGAGACCTTGCCGTCGCTGTCGGCGTCGAACAGCTTGAAGAGCTGCTCGGTGAACGGAGCCATGGTGCGCTGGACCGCTGACGGCTCGGCGTCCGCGTAGAAGTCCACGTACTCCTTGCGGCTGATCTTGTCGCCGGCGCTCAGGCCGATGTCGGAAACCACGCCCTCCCACAGCTGTTTGGTCACCCGACGGAAGTCCTCGTGCGGCTGCGAGCCGGTAGCGAAACCGAACCGACCGACTAACTGCTCGGCCAACGACTCGATGTCATCGATGCCCAGTTCGCCGCTACCGTCGCGGTCCATCAGATCAAATGCCTTGCTCACCCTGCTGCGTTGGCTCTCGGTTTGTTCGATGCTCACTTCCCGTACCCACCTCTCTGCCAGGTCCGGCGATCATTTCGGTGAATCGTAGACACCCCGGCAAAGACTGTTCAATGGTCGGGTTGGGTGCACGTAATGATGGCCGGATCAAGCGACTCACCCCCGTTCTCGGCGACCTGAAATTCCGAATTGCATCGCATCCGATCCATCACTCGCGGCCATTTCGTATCTGGAGTCCCACGACTGTCCCGGAACCCCGGACCGGCCCGGACGGGCGTCGGACGCGATGTCGCCGTCGTGGCCGTAATCGTCCGGGTCCGAGGCCGATATCAGGCCGTGCATGGTGGCCGAGCGGCCGTTGAGTCCTCGGGTGCTCGGGTGTTCAACAAGGCTGGCGGGCCGTGATGCCCGAGAGCGGCCGGAAGTACTGCGCGTGCGGGGATTCCGGTCATCTTCCTTACCTGTTCGGCTACTTCGGGAGTCGGTCACGTTATTCGCTGCTACGGTCGTGAAGGGGTTGCGTTCAGTGCGCAGACAAGAGGCAGACAAGAGAAAGGCGTTGCCTTTATGGCCCATCAGATCGGCTCTACCGAGAACCTCCTCGCCTACGTCAGGGACGTGTCCCTTCGCGACGACGAGATCCTGAGAGAACTGCGGGAGGAGACGGCGCAGTTGCCCGGTGGCACGACCCTTCAGGTCATGGCGGAAGAAGGCCAGTTACTGGCTTTGCTCGTCCGGCTCACTGGGGCTCGAACGGTGCTGGACCTCGGAACCTTCACCGGTTACAGCGCTCTCTGCATGGCTCGTGCGCTGCCCGCCGACGGCAAGGTCGTGACATGTGACGTCACCGACCGGTGGCCCGACATCGGCGCCGCCTATTGGAAACGGGACGGCGTCGACGACCGTATCGAGCTGCGTGTCGGGGAGGCGTCGAATACCCTGGACGATCTTCTCGCGGAGCGGGGTGCCGAGGCGTTCGACTTCGTGTTCATCGACGCCGACAAAGCCAACTACCGGGCCTATTACGAGAAATCACTCACGCTCACCAGGAGCGGCGGGCTTCTGGTCATCGACAATACGCTCTTCTTCGGGCGCGTAGCGGACCCTGAATTCGACGACGCGGACACCGTGGCGATTCGCGACCTCAATACGGCGCTCGCCGCGGACCAGCGCGTGGACATCTCCCTTCTGCCGATGGCGGACGGCATCACCCTGGCCCGCAAGCGCTGAGTCGGGGCGAGGCGGCTCCGGGTGCGTTCGGCGTTCGTACCGGGGCCGCCCTCGCGGCTCGGGTCAGGTCAGGGCCGCCGCGCTCACCTTGATCGTCGTGGACTCCGGGCGTGGCGCGGGCCGCAGGTGCAGGCGTTGGAGGTCGTTCGCCGCCTGCGGGAGGGTGGCGACGCAGGAGCACGGGTCGGCGTCCGTGAACCCCGCGAAGCGGTAGGCGATCTCCATCATGCGGTTGCGCTCGGTCGGCCTGAAGTCGGCCACCAGATGGGTGTTCGCTCGGGCCGCCTCGTCGATGAGCCAGTTGAGAATGGTCGCGCCCGCGCCGAACGACACCACGCGGCAGGAGGTGGCCAGAAGTTTGAGGTGCCACGCCTGTGGGCGGCGCTCCAGGAGCAGTACGCCGACCGCGCCGTGCGGGCCGAAGCGGTCCGTGAGCGTGACCACCAGGACCTCGTGGCCGGGGTCGGTGAGGAGCCGGCGCAGGTCGGCGTCGGAGTAGTGCACCCCGGTGGCGTTCATCTGGCTGGTGCGCAGGGTGAGTTCCTCGACGCGCGACAGCTCCACGTCGGTGGCCCGGCCGATGCGCATCTCCAGTTCGAGGGAGCGCAGGAAGTCCTCGTCCGGTCCGGTCGCTTCGTCCCGGGCGGCCTCGCGCCGGAAGCCCGCCTGGTACATCTGGCGGCGTCGCCGGGAGTCCACCGTCTGCACGGGCGGGGTGAACTCCGGGCGAGTGGGCAGGAGTTGGGCGGCCTCGGCCTCGTAGCAGCGGACCTCGGGCAGGTGGTGGGTGACCTCGGCGCGTTCGGCGGGCTGATCGTCGATGAAGCCGACGGTGGTGAGTGCGAAGCCCAGCGTGTCGGCGATCCGGCGTACGGAGTCCGACTTGGGTCCCCAGCCGATCCGCGGCAGCACGAAGTACTCGGCGATGCCGAGCTTCTCCAGGCGGGCCCACGCCGTCTCGTGGTCGTTCTTGCTGGCGACGGACTGCAGGATGCCGCGGGAGTCGAGCTCCACGACGACCTCACGGATCGCGTCCGGCAGCGTCACCTCGCCGTCCTCCAGGAGAGTGCCCTGCCAAAGGGTGTTGTCGAGGTCCCAGACCAGGCATTTCAGTACGGGGGTCGGGGCAGGGGGCGGCGTAGGCGCCGGGGGCCCGACCGGCGCCTCGTGCGTCCCCGTGGCCGAGGTGGCCGACGGGGTCGACACGGCCGCCGTGGGCGAGTTCGCTCCGGATGTCGTCACTCCGATTCCCTTCACACGCTGTTGCCGAGGACGTGGCGGGCCAGCATCAACTGGCACATCTCATTGCTGCCTTCGATGATTTCCATCAGCTTGGCGTCACGGTGGGCGCGGGCCACCACGTGCCCGTCCTGAGCTCCCGCGGAGGCCAGGATCTGGACGGCGGTGGCGGCGCCGCGGGCCGCGTTGCGCGCACTGACGTGCTTGGCCATGACGGTGGCCACGACCTGCTCCGGTGAGCCGTCGTCCCAGCAGCGCGAGGCGTGCTCGCAGGCCCGGGTCGCGCTCTGCTCGGCCACGAAGAGCTCGGCGAGATGGCGGGCGACGAGCTGGTGCTCGCCCAGTACGGCGCCGAACTGCTCACGTGTGGCGGCGTGCCGGGCGGCGGCCGTCAGACAGCCGCGCAGAATGCCGACGCACCCCCAGGCCACGGACATGCGGCCATGGGCGAGGGCGGTGGTGACCAGCAGTGGCAAGGGCAGCGACGAGCCGCCGAGCACGTGCGCGGCCGGAACACGTACCGCGTCGAGGGTGATGTCCGCGTGCCCGGCCGCGCGGCAGCCCAGGGGGTCGGCGACGCGTGTGACGCGGACGCCAGGGGTGTCCGCGGGGACGACGACGGCCACCGCCTCGTCCCCGCTCGGCACGCCCGCGTCGCCGTTCCCGTCACTGCCGCTGTCGGTGTCGCCGTCGTACTTGCCGAACAGGACGAGCAGGTCGGCGTAGTGCGCGGCGGTCACCCAGACCTTGTGTCCATCGAGGACGACCGCGTCGCCGTCGCGGCGTACGCGGGTTGTCATGGCGGACAGATCGCTGCCGGCGCCACGTTCGCTGAACCCGGCCGCCGCGAGGTCGCCGCCGGTGAGCCGGGGCAGGAACGCCGCACGCTGCTCGGCCGTGCCGAAGCGCTCGATGGTCCAGGCGGCCATGCCCTGCGAGGTCAGCACGGACCGCACCGAACTGCACAGGCTGCCGACGTGCGCGGTGAACGCGCCGCCTGCCGCGCTGGACAGGCCCAGCCCGCCGTACGCGGACGGCACCTGCGGACACAGCCGCCCGGCGGCGCCGAGCTTCCGCAGCAGGGCTACGGGCAGCAACCCCGCACGGTCCCAGGCATCGGCCTCACCGGCCACCAGGGCGGTGACCTCGGCGATCGCCTCCTCCAGGGCAGCCGCCTCCCCCAGGCCGGGTGAGCCGGGCCGTGGCACGTCCATCACCGGGTCACTCACCGGGTCATTCACCGGTTCCTCCGGCCGCCGCCGTCCTGAGCCGCAGCACGAGCGCCGTCATCGACACGACCGTACGGAAGTTGTCGAGCCGCAGGTCGCCGCCGCGGACGGAGACGCCGAAGGACTTCTCCAGGTGCACGACGAGCTCCATCGCGAACAGTGAGGAGAGCCCGCCGGAGGCGAAGAGGTCCGCGTCGGTCTCCCAGGAACGCTTGGTGCGTGCCTCCAGGAAGCGCAGGATCTCCTTCTCGATGGCCTCCGGGGCCTCGGGGGCCTCGGGGGCCTCCATGGGCTTCATGGGCTCCATGGCCTCCGCGTCGAAGCTGTTCATCAGTTCTCCTCCTGGTACGCGTAGAATCCGCGGCCGGTCTTGCGGCCGAGTTCGCCCTGCCGGACCTTGTCGAGCAGCAGGTCGCAGGGGCGGCAGCCCTCGTCTCCGGTGTGCTGGTGCAGTACGCGCAGCGAGTCCACCAAGTTGTCGATGCCGATCAGGTCGGCGGTGCGCAGCGGTCCGGTGGGGTGGCCGAGGCAGCCCTCCATCAGGGCGTCGACCGCCTCGACCGTCGCGGTGCCCTCCTGCACGACCCGGGCCGCATCGTTGATCATCGGGTGCAGGACGCGACTGGTGACGAAGCCGGGGGCGTCCCGTACGACGACTTGGGTGCGGGCCAGGGCGGTGAGCAGAGCGCTGACGGCGGTCATGGTCCCTTCGCCGGTCCGGGCGCCCCGGATGACCTCGACGGTCGGAATCAGGTAGGGCGGGTTCATGAAGTGCGTGCCGACAACGTCCTCGGCGCGCTCCGCGTGTCCGGCGAGCTCGTCGATCGGGATGGACGAGGTGTTCGAGATCAACGGGGTGCCGGGGCGCACCCGGGCCGAGACCTCCGCGAGGGCCTTCGCCTTGAGTTCGGCGACCTCGGTGATGGCCTCGACGACGGCGGTGACGTCGCCGACGCCAGTGGCGCTGGTGGCCAGTTCCAGGGCGCCGGTGTCGGCGGCGGCCGGGAGGCGGCCCATCAGCTGCGCCGTGCGCAGCTCGCGGTCGATGTCGTCCCGGGCCCGGTCGAGTCGCTCCTCGTCGACGTCGACGAGCAGGACCGGTACGCCGTGACCGAGCGCGAGGGCGGTGATGCCGACCCCCATGACCCCGGCGCCGAGGACGGCGATCCGGTGGGGTCCGGCGGCGGGCTGCGGGCCGGGATCGAGGGGGGTGCGCGGGTCGGGGTGGTTGATATTCGGGTCGGGCCGGCTGTGCGGCGCTCGCGTCATGCGCCTCTCCTAGCGTGCTGAGGGGACATCAGGGGGTGGTCGAGGGGGCGAGGACGGTGCCGAGCCAGTCGGCGACGGCCCGCGCCGTGGTGTCGACGTGCTCCTCCATGAGGGAGAAGTGGTCGCCGGGCACGTCGACGACGCTCCGGGCGGTCGGCCAGGTGGCGCGCCAGTCGCCCGCGTCGGGATCGGGTGCGCCGAGCGGTTCCCGGGCGCGGACGAGGAGGGTGGGGGCCTTCACGTCGGGCGGCGTCCAGGTGTCCAGGAGCCGGAAGTAGCGGCCCATGGCGGTGAGCCGGGTGCCGTCCATGGGGGCGGCCCGTTCCTCGCGTGCGAACATGCCGCCGATCAGTACGTCGTTGAACTGGGTCATCCCTTCGTTGTCCGAGAGGTAGGTGTCGAGCAGCACCACCGCGGCCGGGCCCGCGCCCAGCTCTTCGAGGCGCGCCGCGACGCCGTGGGCGAGGGTGCCGCCGGAGGAGGAGCCGATCAGGACGAGGGGCCGCTCGCCGAGTTCCTCGCGCAGGGTCCGCGCCTGGAAGTCCAGGAGTGCAGACATCCCGGCGGGGACCGGTTCACCCGGCAGGAAGCCGGGGGCCGCGAGCGCGCTGACGCCGTAGCGGTCGCGGAACCGGGCGGCGAAGCGCGCGTACTGGTGCGCGCCGCCCAGCGCGACGACGGAGCCGAAGCAGACCAGCTGCGGGGCGCTGTCGTCGCGGCACAGCCGCAGCAGCTGCGGCTTGGCCTCCGCGGCCAGGAGTTCGCTGCCGGTGCGGAAGTCGGGGCGCAGGGCCGCGGCGTGCTTCAGCAGGGCGATGCCGTCGTCGACCCGGCCCAGTTCGCAGGCCTGCCGGAACAGGGTGCCGACGGGATTCAGGGTGCCGACGGAATCCGGGGTGCCGACGGAATCCGCGGTCGCCGTGCGCTCGGTCGCGGATCCGTCGTCGTCCGCGGTCGCCGTGGCCAGTTCGGAGCGCAGCAGCTCGGCTAGGCGGGCCGGGGTGCCGCTGTCGAGGACCGTGGTGGGGCGAAGACGCAGGCCGGTGCGGGCGGCGAGCCGGTTGCGCAGCTCGACCGCGGTCAGCGAATCGAAGCCGACGGAGAGGAACGCCTCGTCCGCGCCCAGGACTTCCGGGGTGGCGTGCCCGAGCACGTCCGCGGCCTGGCCCAGGACGAGGTCGAGGAGAACGCGCCCGCGCTCGTCCCCGTCGGCGGCGGCCAGGCGTCGGCGCAGGGACTCACCGTCGACCACGGTTCGAGATCCGGGCGGTGCCTTGACGAGGGAGCGCAGGAGCGGCGGCACGGCCTGGCCGCGGTAGGCGGCCAGGTCGAGGTCGACGGGAACGAGGACGGGCCCGGCGGACCCGTCCGCGGCGAGCGCGCCGTCGAACAGCGCCATGCCCCGCGCCGCCGAAAGGCCGCGCACGCCGCTGCGGTTCATGCGCCGCAGGTCGGTGTCGGACAGCTCGGCGGTCAGTCCGCTGCGCTGCTCCCACAGGCCCCAGGCCAGTGAGGTGGCGGGCAGGCCGAGACGGTGCCGCTCCGCCATGAGGGCGTCGAGTGCGGCGTTGGCCGCGGCGTACGTGGACTGGCCGGGGCTGCCGAAGATCCCGGCGGCGGACGAGTAGACGACGAACGCCGTCAGGTCCGCGTCGCGGGTGAGCGCGTGCAGATGGTGGGCGCCGTCCACCTTGGGGCGCAGCACGGCGCGCAGCCGCTCGGCGGTCTGCGTCTCGACCAGACCGTCGTCCAGGACTCCCGCGGTGTGGACGACGGCGCGCAACGGGTGCTGTGCCGGTATCCCGGCCAGGACCTGGGCGACCGCCTCGCGGTCCGTGACGTCGCAGGCCGCGATCGTCACCTCGGCCCCGAATTCCCTTACCTCCGCGACCAGTTCGGCCATGCCGGGGCGCTCGGCTCCTCGGCGACCGAGCAGCAGCAGGTGGCGTACGCCGTGCCGCGTGACGAGGTGGCGGGCGAGGATGTCCGCGAGGACGCCACCGCCCGCGAGCAGGACGGTGCCGTCCGGGTCGAACGGCGCCTCGCCGCTCACGGCGGCCGGTTCGGCACGCACGAGCCTGGGTGCGTACAAGGCGCCGTCCCGCAGCGCGAGTTGAGGCTCATCGGTGACGAGTACGGCGGGCAGGGCCGCGGCCGTCGCGTCCGGGTCGTCGGTGTCCAGCAGGACGAACCGGCCGGGGTGTTCGAGCTGGGCCGAGCGCAGCAGCCCCCAGACGGCGGCGGCCGCGGCGGAGGTGGCACGCCCGGATTCCGTGCCGGGCCCGGGCGCTCCCCGAGTGAGGACGACCAGCGGGACGGCGGCGGACTCGGCGTCCGCGAGCCAGGCACGCAGGCGGTCGAGGACGGCCGCGGTGGCGGTGTGGACGGCCTCGGGCGTGTCGGGTCCGGTCGGCGGTGGGCAGGGCAGCAGGGCGGCGTCGGCGGCCGCGAGGGGCGTGGCGGCGAACCCCGTCGGCAGCAGCCGGGCGTCTGCTTCCGCGAAGACCGCCCAGCGGCCACGGACGGGCGGGGCGGTGGGCTGCTCCACCCGGATCCAGTCCACCCGGTACAGCGAGCGGCCGAGGGTGCGCAGTCCGTCGTACGAGGCCGTGCGCAGGGTCAACGACCCGATGTCCGCGACGAGTCGGCCGTCCTCGCCGGTGATGTGCACGCTCACCGCGTCCGTGCCGTCGGGGCGCAGGGACACGCGCAGGGTCCGCCCCGCGCCCGAGCCGAGGGTGACGCGGCTCCACGAGAACGGCAGGGGGACGCCCGCCGCCCCGTCGCTGCCCGCGTCACCGTCGATGGGGGTGCGCAGTCCGGCCGTCTGGAGGGCCGCGTCGAGCAGCGCCGGGTGCACGGTGAAGGCGTCCTGCACGCCGTCGGGCAGGGTGACTTCGGCGAAGACGCGGCCCCCCAGGCCCCAGGCGGCGCGCAGCCCTTGGAAGGCGGGGCCGTACTCGACGCCCCGGGACTCCATCGCGCCGTACAGGCCGTCGACGCTCAACGGCCGGGCGCCCTCCGGCGGCCAGAGCGCGGGCCCGGCGGGCGTCGGGTGTTGCGCGGCACCGGGTGCGAGGTGGCCGCTCGCATGCTGGGTCCAGTCCTGGTCCGGCGCGTCCTCGGGCCGGGAGTGGAACGCGACCGCGCGCCGCCCCCGCTCGTCCACGGTGCTCACGTGGAGCCGCAGTTGGACGCCTGTCGCCTCGTCGGCGCCGGGCAGGGGCAGCGGGGCGGCGAGGGTCAGCTCCTCGACCTGCGGGCAGTCGAGCAGGGTGCCGGTGTGGGCCGCCATTTCCAGGAAGGCGACGCCGGGCAGCAGGACGGTGCCGGAGACGGCGTGGTCGGCGAGCCACGGGTGAGCGGCCGTCGACAGCCGCCCGGTGAGGAGGGTGCCGCCGTCCGGCAGGTCGACCGCGGCGCCGAGCAGGGGGTGGCCGGGATCGCCCTGGCCGGTCGCGGCCGGGTCGCCGCCGGGGGCGGCCGCGTCCAGCCAGTAGCGCCGCCGCTGGAAGGCGTACGTGGGCAGGTCGACGCGCCAGGCCCCGGTCGCCTCGTACGCGGGCCGCCAGTCCACCGGGAGCCCGGCCGCGTACGCCTCGCCCAGGGCGAGCAACAGCCGCCGCCCGCCGCCCTCGTCGCGGCGCAGGGTGGCGAGCACCTCCACGTCGTGCAGGTCGGCGTCGGCCGCCGTGTCCGCGATGCCGTAGGTGAGGGTGGGGTGCGGGCTCACCTCGACGAAAGTGCGGTGGCCCGCTTCGAGCAACCGGTTCACGGCCGCGTGGAAGCGGACGGGCTCGCGCAGGTTGCGGTACCAGTATCCGGCGGTGATGCCGTCGGCGGTCAGCCAGTCGGCGTCGACGGCGGAGAGCAGCGGCACGTCGGGCGTGCGCGGCTCGATACCGGCGAGCGCGGTGCGCAGTTCGTCCCGCACGGCGTCCACGGCGCCGGAGTGCGAGGCGTAGCCGACGGGGATGTTCCAGGCCATGACGCCCTGCTCCGACAGGTCGGCGACGAGGTCGCGGACGGCCGCGGACGGGCCCGCCACGACCACGACGCGGGGGCCGTTGACCGCCGCGACCTCCACCTCTCCGCCGCGTTCGGCGAGCAGCCGCTCGGCCTCCTGGCCCGACATCATCAGCGTGGCCATGCCGCCCCCGCCGGTGACACCGGCCAGGGCGCGGCTGCGCAGGGCCGCGACGCGGGCGGCGTCCTCCAGGGTGAGGGCTCCGGCGACGCACGCCGCGGCTACCTCGCCCTGGCTGTGGCCGACGACCGCCGCGGGCTCGACACCATGGGCGCGCCACACGGCCGCGAGGGACACCATCACGGCGAACAGCGCGGGCTGCAGGACCTCGACGCGGTCCAGGGCCGGCGCGCCCGGCTCGCCGCGCAGCACCGCGCCCAGCGACCAGTCGAGGTACGGGGCGAAGGCCCGCTCGCAGTCGGCGACGCGGGCGGCGAACACCGGTGAGGCGTCGAGGAGTCCGCACGCCATGCCGGGCCACTGCGCGCCGAGCCCGGGGAAGACGAACACCGCCTTGCGGCCGCCGCGCGGGGCGGTGCCGGTGGCGCCCTCGGTGAGGAGTTCGCCGCGCGCCAGTGCGCCGAGGCCGTCGAGGAGTTCGGCGCGGTCGGAGCCCACCACGACGGCGCGGTCGGTGAACCGGGAGCGGCCGGTGGCCAGGGAGAGACCGATGTCGGCGGGGCACAGTTCGGGCCGGGCCAGGACGTGGGCGTGCAGGGCGGCGGCCTGGCCGCGCAGCGCCGCCGCGCCCTTGGCGGACAGCGGCCAGGCGATGGGTCCCGCGAACTCCTCCCGCTCCCCCGCCGGTTCTTCCGGCGCCTGCTCCAGGACGACGTGGGCGTTGGTGCCGCTGGCCCCGAAGGAGGAGACCCCGGCGCGGCGTGGGCGGCCCGTGGCGGGCCACGGCGTCGCGGCGGTGAGCAGGGACACGCCGCCTTCCGTCCAGTCGACCTGGGGGGTGGGCCGGTCGACGTGCAGGGTGCGCGGCAGCACGCCGTGGCGGAGCGCGAGGACCGTCTTGATGACGCCGCCGACCCCGGCGGCCGCCTGGGTGTGCGTGAGGTTCGACTTCAGGGAGCCGACCCACAACGGCGTCCCGGCGGGCCGCTGCCCGTACGTGGCCAGGAGCGCCTGTGCCTCGATGGGGTCGCCGAGCACGGTTCCGGTGCCGTGCGCCTCGACGGCGTCGACCTCGGCCGGGGTCAGTCCCGCGCTGTCCAGGGCCTGGCGGATGACACGTTCCTGGGCGGGGCCGTTGGGGGCGGTCAGGCCATTGCTGGCGCCGTCCTGGTTGACGGCGGAGCCACGGACGACGGCGAGGACCGGGTGACCGTGGCGACGGGCGTCCGACAGGCGCTCCAGGAGGACCATGCCTGCGCCTTCGCCGAAGCCCGCGCCGTCGGCGGCGGCGGAGAAGGACTTGCAGCGGCCGTCCGGAGCGAGGCCGCGCTGCCTGCTGAACCCGACGTAGAAGCCGGGCGTGGCCATCACGGTCACGCCGCCCGCGAGAGCCAGGGTGGCGTCGCCCGCCCGCAGGGCCTGGCAGGCCAGGTGGAGGGCGACGAGGGAGGAGGAGCAGGCGGTGTCCAGGGTGACCGCGGGCCCTTCGAGGCCGAGGGTGTAGGCGACGCGTCCGGAGGCGACGCTGGGGATGGATCCGGTGCCGAGGAAGCCCTCCAGGTCCTCGGGGACGCGGGCGAGACGGGAGCCGTACTCGCTGTAGATGACGCCCGCGTAAACGCCGGTGCGGGTGCCCTTGAGCGTGCGGGGGTCGATGCCCGCGCGCTCGACCGCTTCCCATGACGTCTCCAGGAGCAGGCGCTGCTGCGGGTCCATGGCGAGGGCCTCGCGGGGCGAGATCCCGAAGAAGCCGGCGTCGAAGGCGCAGGCGTCGTGGAGGAATCCGCCTTCGCGCGTGTACGAGGTTCCCGGCGCGTCCGGGTCGTCGTCGAAGACGCCGTCGAGGTCCCAGCCCCGGTCGGTGGGGAAGCCGGTGACGGCGTCCCGTTCCTTGACGAGCAGTTCCCAGAGGTCTTCCGGGGAGTCGACGCCGCCGGGGAAGCGGCAGCTCATCGCCACCACGGCGACCGGTTCGCGGGCGCCGTCGGCCTCGTCGGCGAGCCTGCTGTTCTCCTTGCGCAGGCGCTGGTTGTCGAGGAGGGAGGCCCTCAGGGCCTCGACCACCTGGTCCGTGGACATGTGCTTCCTTTCGTCCCGCGCCGGGTCAGCCACGCTCGCCGCCGCCCAGTGCCATGCGCACGAGTGCGTCCGCTTCCATCTCCCTGATCGCGTCGGGGTCGTCCGCGAGGTCCGGACCCGCGCTGCCCGCTCCCCCGCTGTCGGCCTCGGTGAGGCGGAGCACCGCGTCCAGGAGTCCGGCCTCGCGCAGCCGCGCCACCGGGACGGCGGCCAGCCGCCGTCGCAGCTCCCGGTCGTCGTCCGGTCGGGCGGGGGCGGCCTGTTCGGCGGGCGGGGCTAGGCGCGCGGTCACGTACGCGGCCGCCGCGGCCGGGGTCGGGTGGTCGAAGACGAGGGTGGCGGGCAGGCGCAGGCCGGTGGCCGCGTTCAGGCGGTTGCGGAGGTCGACGGCGGTCAGGGAGTCGAAGCCGAGATCCTTGAACGCCTGCTCCGGGTCGATCGCCTCGGGGCCGCCGTGCCCGAGCACGTCGGCGACGCGCGCCCGTACCAGCTCCTCGATCCGCGCCCGGCGTTCCTCGCCGCCCAAGGACGCCAACTGCTCGCGCAGCGATGCCACTTGGCTGCCGTCGGCCCTGGCGGCGACGGGCCGGGCGCCGCGCACCAGGCCCCTCAGCAGCGGCGGCACGGAGCCACGCGCGGCGTCCGCCCGCAGTCGGGCGGTGTCGAGCCGTACGGGCACGAGCAGGGTGTCGTCGAGGCCCAGCGCGGCATCGAAGAGCGCGAGGCCCTGGTCGTCGGAGAGCGCGGCGACACCGCCGCGGGCCATCCGCCGGAACCCGGCCCCGTCCAGCGTGCCGGTCATCTCGCTGCGCTGTTCCCACAGCCCCCAGGCGAGGGACTGCGCGGGCAGACCCGCGGCGCCGCGGTGCTCGGCCAGGGCGTCCAGGTAGGCGTTGGCGGCCGCGTAGTTGGCTTGACCGGCGTTGCCGATGACGCCCGCGGCGGAGGAGAAGAGGACGAACGCGGACAGCGGCAGGTCGCGGGTCGCCTCGTGCAGGACGAGGGCCGCGTCGGCCTTGGGGCGCAGGACGCGGTCGAGGCGTTCGGGTGTGAGCGAGGTGACGACGCCGTCGTCGAGGACGCCGGCGGCGTGCACGACGCCTGCCAGCGGGTGCTCGGCCGGCACCCTCGCGAGCAGCTCCGCGACGGCCGCCCGGTCGGCGACGTCGCAGGCCGCGAACTCCGCGTCGCAGCCGAGGGCTTGGAGGTCGGCGAGGAGCGTGTCGGCCCCGGGCGTGGTGGCTCCGCGGCGCCCGGCCAGGAGCAGGTGCCTCACCCCGTGCCGGGCCGCGAGGTGCCGGGCCACGAGCCCGCCGAGCACGCCGCCCGCCCCGGTGACGAGGACGGTGCCTCCGGGGTCGAGTGTCGTGGGACGTTCACCGGGCGGCTCCGGTGCCGGTACGGGGGCGAGGCGCGCGGCGAGCACCTTGCCGTCACGCAGGGCCAGTTGGGGCTCGCGGAGATCCAGGGCTCCCGGCAGCAGAGTGAGAAGCTCCGCGTGGTCCGGCGCGTCGACGAGGACGAGGCGGTCGGGGTGCTCGGACTGGGCGGAGCGCACCAGGCCCCGGGCGGCCGCGGCCGCGGGGTCGCCCGGGCTGTCGTCCGACCCGGTGCGGACGGCACCGCGGGTGAGGAACACCAGGCGGGTGTCGGCGAACCGTTCGTCGGCGAGCCATGCCTGGAGCAGCGCGAGGGTGGCGCCCACGACGGTCCGTACGGTGGCCGCGCCATCGCCATCGCCATCGCCATCGCCGTCACCGTCGGCGACCGGGCACGGCACGAGGACGACGTCCGGCACGGGTGCCCCGTTGTCGATGGCGGCGATGAGGCTTGCGAGGTCTGGCTGGGCGTCGGGCAGCGGCACACCTGCATCGAGGGTGACCCAACGGGAAGGCGCAGAACGGGCGTTGGCGCCGGGCAACGGTTTCCACTCCACGCGGTACAGGCCGTCGTCCGCCGTCGGGGTCGTGGCGGTGCGCAGGGCGGCTACGTCGAAGGGGCGGACGGCGAGGCCGGTCACCGTGATCACCGGACGGTCGGAGAGGTCGTGCGCGGTGAGGGAGACGGTTCCGTCGGGGTCCGGGGAGAGGCGGACGCGCAGGGCGGTGGCTCCGGAGGCGTGCAGGGTCACGCCGGTCCACGCGAACGGCAGCCGCGCGGCGCCGGGCGCGAGGTCCGCACCCGCACCCGCACCCTGGGGCGCCAGCCACAGCCCTTGGAGCGCGGCGTCGAGCAACGCGGGGTGGATGCCGAAGGATCCGGCCGTCGTCTGCTGGTCCTCGTCCAGGGATACCTCGGTGTACAGGTCGCCCCGGTGGCGCCAGGCGGCGCGCAGCCCCTGGAAGGCGGGGCCGTAGCCGTATCCGGCCGCGGCGAACCGCTGGTAGAGGTCGCCGACGTCGACCGTCTCCGCACCGGCGGGTGGACGGCTCCCCCCGTCCACCGGTAGCCCGTCCGCTACCGCCTCCGACAGGAACCCGGAGGCGTGCGGCGTCCACGGCGCGTCGGGCGCGTCCGGCCGGGCGTGCACCTCCACGGTGCGGCGTCCCGTGCGGTCCGGGGCGCCGACGCGCACCTGGAGCTGTACGCCGCCGGTCGCGGGGAGCAACAACGGTGCCTGGAGGGTCAGTTCCTCCAGGACGGGGCATCCGGCCTCGTCACCGGCGCGGACGGCGAGGTCCACGAACGCGGCGCCGGGCAGCAGCACGACGTCCGATACGGCGTGGTCCACGAGCCAGGGGTGGGTGCGCACCGAGATCCGCCCGCTGAGCAGCGTCTCGCCGCTGTCGGCGAGCTCGACGGCCGCGCCCAGGAGGGGGTGTCCGGTCGCGCCGAGACCCGCCGCCGTGACATCGCCGTCGCGCGCCGGGCCCGGCACGGCCCAGTAGGAACGGTGCTGGAAGGCGTACGTGGGCAGGTCGACGCGGCGGGCGGCGGTGCCCGCGAAGAGCGGCGCCCAGTCGACGGGAGCGCCGTGCGCCCAGGCGGCACCGAGGGACAGGAGCACGCGCTCCATGCCACCCTCGTCGCGCCGCAGGGTGCCGAGCACGGCCGCCTCGGCGCCCGCCGACTCCAGGGTCTCCTCGATGGCCGGGGTGAGGACCGGGTGCGGGCTCACCTCGATGAACGTACGGTGGCCCGCCGCGGCGAGGGCGCGGACGGCGGACTCGAAGCCCACGGTGCGACGGAGGTTGGCGTACCAGTAGCGGCAGTCCATCGTCGCCGTGTCCAGCCAGCCGTTCGTCACCGTGGAGTACAGCGGGACGTCCGCGACGGTGGGCTCGATGTCCTTGAGGGCGGTGGTCAGTTCGGCTTCGAGGGCCTCCATGTGCGCGGAGTGGGACGCGTAGTCGACGTCGACGCGCCGGGCGCGCACCCCGTCGGCCTCGCACCCCGCCACGAGCTCGTCCAGCGCGTCCGCGTCACCGGAAACCACCACCGCTGACGGTCCGTTGACCGCCGCCACCGACAGCCGCCCCTCCCACCCGGCGATCCGCTCGGCGGCCTGCCGCGAACCCAGCGCGAACGACACCATGCCGCCGGGCCCGCCGAGCCGGGCGATCGCGCGGCTGCGCAGGGCTACGACCTTCGCCCCGTCCGCCAGGGACAGTGCCCCGGCGACCACCGCGGCGGCGATCTCCCCCTGGGAGTGCCCCACTACCGCGTCCGCCTCGACGCCGTACGCACGCCACAGCCGCGCGAGCGACACCATCACGGCGAAGAGGACGGGCTGCACCACGTCGACGCGGTCCAGGCCGCCGCCGTCGCGCACGACGTCGAGCAGCGACCAGTCGACGTGCGGGGCGAGCGCGTCCGCGCAGGCGCGCATCGAGTCGGCGAAGTCGGGGCTCTCGTCGAGGAGTTGACGGGCCATGCCGGTCCACTGCGAGCCCTGCCCCGGGAACACCAGGACGGTGCGGGCCTCGGGGTCGGCGACGCCACCCGCCGCGGGCAGTGCGCCCGCCACCCACTCCTCCAGGGCGGACAGCAGACGGTCCGGCCCGCCGACGAGGACGGCGCGGTGCGCGAACGCGGTGCGCCCCGCGAGGGACAGGGCGACGTCCGCCGCGTCGGCCGGATCCGCCCGGGTCAGCCGGTGGAGCAGGCGCTCGGCCTGGTCGCGCAGGGCCTCGGCGGACCGGGCGCTCAGGCACCACGGAACGACCGGGACCGTGCGGGCGCGCTCGGGCTCCGGCTGGTCGGGCTCCGGCGCGGCCTCCGGGGCCTGCTCCAGGACTACGTGGGCGTTGGTGCCGCTGAGCCCGAAGGAGGAGACGCCCGCGCGGCGCGGCCTGCCCGTCTCGGGCCACTGCTCGGCCTCGGT
Source organism: Streptomyces sp. NPDC036815 (assembly GCF_055609205.1). Taxonomy (NCBI): domain Bacteria; kingdom Bacillati; phylum Actinomycetota; class Actinomycetes; order Kitasatosporales; family Streptomycetaceae; genus Streptomyces; species Streptomyces sp. NPDC036815. Next base: position 146,582 of record NZ_JBVJPW010000006.1, read on the forward strand.
CACGAGCGCCACGTCGCCCTCGGTCCAGTCGACGTGGGTGGTCGGCCGCTCAGCGTGGAGCGTTGCCGGGACGAGGGCGCGGCGCAGGGCCAGGACCGTCTTCATGACGCCCGCGACACCCGAAAGGGCCTGTGTGTGCCCGATGTTGGACTTGAGGGAGCCGATCAGGAGGGGCCGCCCCTCGGGCCGGTCCTGCCCGTACGTGGCGAGGAGCGCCTGCGCCTCGATGGGGTCGCCCAGAGTGGTGCCGGTGCCGTGGGCCTCCACCACGTCGACGTCCGCGCCGGAGAGGCCCGCGTCGGCGAGGGCGGCGCGGATGACGCGCTGCTGGCTTGGCCCGTTGGGGGCCGAGAGGCCGTTGCTGGCACCGTCCTGGTTGACGGCGGAGCCGCGCAGCACGGCGAGGACGGGGTGGCCGTTCCTGCGGGCTTCGCTCAGCCGCTCGACGAGCAGCACGCCGGCTCCTTCGCCCATCCCCATGCCGTCGGCGCCCTCCGCGAACGCCTTGCACCTGCCGTCGGCCGCGAGGCCGCGCTGCCGGGAGAAACTGATGAAGGCTCCGGGCGTCGCCATCACCGCGACGCCGCCGACCAGGGCCAGCGAGCAGTCCCCGGCGCGCAGCGCGCGGGCGGCCAGGTGCAGGGCGACCAGGGACGACGAGCAGGCGGTGTCGACGGTGACCGCGGGGCCCTCAAGACCCAGGGTGTAGGCGACGCGCCCGGAGACGACGCTGGGGGCGCTGCCGGTCAGCAGATGGCCCTCCCCCTCCGCGGAGCGGGCCACCGCGGCGCCGTAGTCGCTGTAGTTGACGCCGGTGAAGACACCCGTGCTGCTGCCGCGCAACGACTCCGGATCGAGGCCCGCGCGTTCCAGGGCCTCCCAGGAGACCTCCAGGAGGAGCCGCTGCTGCGGGTCCATGGCGAGGGCCTCGCGGGGCGAGATGCCGAAGAAGGCGGCATCGAAGTCGGCGGCGTCGTGCAGGAATCCGCCGTGCCGGGTGGTCGAGGTGCCGGGGTTCTCCGGATCGGGGTCGTAGAGCGCGTCGAGGTCCCAGCCGCGCCCCGCGGGGAATCCGGTGACGGCGTCGCCCCGGTCGGCGAGCAGCCGCCACAGCTCTTCGGGTGAGGTGACGCCGCCGGGGAGGCGGCAGCCCATGGAGACGATGGCGATCGGCTCGTCGGCCGCGTCGGGACGGGGGTCCGCCACGCCCGTCGACACCACCGCAGCCATCGCCGCCGCCTCGTCCGCGTCGAGCAGGCAGGACTTCAGATGGGCGGCGAGCGCGGCTGCCGACGGGTGGTCGAAGACGACAGTCGACGGCAGCCGCAGGCCCGTCGCCTTGTTGAGGCGGTTGCGGAGTTCGACGGCGGTGAGGGAGGCGAAGCCCAGCTCCTGGAACGCCTTTCCGGGTGGTACGGCCTCGGTGCGGTCGTGGCCGAGGACGGCGGCGGCGTGGCCGCGGACGAGGTCGAGCAGCAGCCGGTCCCGCTCGGCGGGCTGCCGCAGCGCGGTGAGCCGCCGCCGCAGCCCGGAGGCGGCCGGTGCGTCGTCCTCGCCGTGCCCCTCCAGGGCGCGGCGGGCTTCGGGGACGGTGCTCAGGAGCGGGCTTGGGCGGCTTGAGGTGAAGACCGGGGCGAACTGCTCCCAGTCGACGTCGGCGACGGTCACGAGTGTCTCGTCGTCGTCGAGGACCTGCTGGAGCGCCCCGAGTGCCCGTTCGGCGTCGATCCGGGGCAGGCCGTGCTCTTCGAGGTTGAAGAGGTCGGCACTCTCGGTGGACGGCGTGCCGCCCCCGGCCGGGGGCGTCGCCCGCCAGATGCCCCAGTCGACGGTGGTCGCGCTCAGACCGCGGCCGCGCCGGTACTGGGCGAGGGCGTCGAGGTGGGCGTTGGCGGCGGAGTACGCGCCGTGGTCGCCGCTTCCCCAGACTCCGGCGATCGAGGAGAACATCACGAACGCGTCGAGCTCGCGGTCGAGCAGCGCGTCGAGGTGTGCCGCGCCCGCCGCCTTGGCGGCGACGACACGCTCGTATGCCGCCGCGGGGATGGTGGCGAGCGGGGCGAGCGCGATGTGCGCGGCGGCGTGTACGACGGCGGTGACGGGCGTGCCGTCCGCGTCGAGCCCGGCGAGGAGCCGCTCGACCTGGGCGCGGTCGGCCAGGTCGCAGGCGGGCATCGCGAGCGTCGTGCCCGACTCGGCCAGCTCCGCGCGGAGTCCGGCCGCGCCGGGCACGGCTTCTCCGCGCCGCCCCGGCAGGACCAGGTGCGTGGCACCGCCTCGGGCCAGCCAGCGCGCCAGGTGCGGGCCGAGGGCGCCGGTGCCTCCGGTGAGCAGGACGGTGCCTCGGGGCTTCCAGGCGCGGGCGGCGCGGGCGGGCCGGGGGGCGCGGACGAGACGGCGGGCGAAAAGGCCGGTGGGGCGCACCGCGAGCTGGTCCTCACCCTGCGGGCCGCCGAGCGCGGCGCAGAGCCGTTCACCGGACCGGGCGTCGACCGTGTCCGGCAGGTCGATCAACCCTCCCCAGCGCCGCGGGTGTTCAAGGGCGGCGACCATGCCGGTGCCCCACACCTGCGCCTGCGCGGGCGCGGTGAGCGGATCGTCCGGGCCGGTGGAGACGGCACCACGCGTGGCGCACCACAGGGGCGCGGTGACGCCGAGGTCACCGAGCGCCTGGACGAGCGCGAGGGTCAGGGCCGTGCCGGTGGGCAGCCCCGGGTGACGGACGTGCGGCTGGTCCGCGAGCCCGAGCAGGGAGAGAACCCCGGCGAGGGGACGGTCGCCGGTGGCAGTGACAGTGGCGGTGGTGACGACGTCGGCGAGACGTGCGCGGTCGGAGGTGGAGAGCTCGGTGGGGCGGTCGGTCTCGACGGCGCGGCGGGGGCCGTCGGCGCGACAGATCTCGTCGGCGCGGTCGGCCTCGTCGGCGCGGTCGGCCTCGTCGGTGCAGTCGGTGCAGTCGGTCCCGTCGGCGCTACGGCCCTCGTGGGCGCGACGGGCCTCGTGGGCGCGACGGGCCTCGTCCAGTTCGGCGTCCTCACCGATCGCGGGCCCCGTGCCCCTCCCGTACGCCCCCTCTCCCACCCCCGCCGCGACCACCTCGGCCCCATGTGCCCGAAGCGCCCGCACGGCCCCCCGCACCGTTTCGCTCTTCTCGTGTCCCTCGGGGACCAGGACCAGCCACGTCCCGGTGAGCGCGGGTGCCGGTGGGTCGGGGACCGGGTGCCAGTCCACGCGGTAGCGCCACGCGTCGGAGGCGTCCGTGGTGTTGCGGCGGCGCCAGCGGTTCAGGGCGGGCAGGACCTCGCCGAGGGGCGCGGCGTCGACGGCGAGGGCGGTGGCCGCTTCCGGGACGTCGCCGCGTGCCACCAGGTCCCAGAAGTCCGCGTCGCCCTCGACGGGCGGCTGCGGCGGGACGGGCGTCAGCCAGTGGCGCCGCTGCTGGAAGGGGTACGTGGGCAGGTCGACGCGGTGCGCGTCCCACCCCTCGTACACCTTTCGCCAGTCCACCGGCACGCCGCGCGCCCACAGTTCGGCCAGGGAGGTCAGGGCGCGGCGCGGGCCGCCCTCGTCGCGGCGCAGGGTGCCGGTGACGACGGCGTCGGGGACGCCCGCGGACTCGACGGTGTCCTGGACCGGCACCGTCAGGACGGGGTGGGGGGACACTTCGAGGAAGACCCCGTGGCCCTGCTCGGCGAGTGCGCGGACGGCGGTCTCGAAGCGCACGGTGTGGCGCAGGTTCCGGTACCAGTACCCGGCGTCCATGGCCGTGGTGTCCAGCCACTCTCCCGTGACGGTGGAGAAGAGCGGGACGCGGGAGGCGGCCGGGGCGATCCCGGCGAGGGCCGTCAGGATCTCCTGCTCGATGCCCTCGACGTGCGCGGAGTGCGAGGCGTAGTCGACGGGGACCGTGCGGGCACGGACACCGCTCGCCGCGCACGCCTCGGTCAGCTCGGCGAGGGCCGCCGCGGCACCGGAGACCACCACGGACGCGGGGCCGTTGACGGCGGCGACGGACAGTCGTCCGGCCCAGGGGGCGGTCACTTCCTCGGCCCGCTCAGGGGGCACCGCGAGCGAGACCATGCCGCCGTCGCCCGCGAGCGCGGCGATGGCCCGGCTGCGCAGGGCGACGACCTTCGCCCCGTCCGCCAGGGACAGCGCCCCGGCGACCACCGCCGCGGCGATCTCCCCCTGGGAGTGCCCCACCACCGCGTCCGGCTCGACGCCCCAGGACCGCCACAGGGCGGCCAGCGACACCATCGTGGCGAACAGCGCGGGCTGCACCACGTCGACCCGATCCAGTGCGACCGCGCCGGGTGCGCCGCGTACGACGTCGTGCAGCGACCAGTCGACGTAGGGGAACAGCGCGTCCTCGCAAGCAACCATGGAGCGGGCGAACTCCGGTGCGGTGTCGAGGAGTTCGCGTCCCATGCCGGGCCATTGCGCGCCCTGCCCCGGGAAGACCATGACGACCCGGCCGGGCCCGGGTTCCGCGAGGCCGGTGACGGCGTCCACCGCGCTCTCGGGGGCGCGGGCCACCTCGTCGAGCGACGCGAGGAGTTCACCTCGGTCGGCGGCCGTCACGGCGGCGCGGTGCGCGAACGCGGTCCGCGTGGTGGCGAGCGAGTAGCCGACGTCGACGGGGCGCGCCTCCGGATCGGCGGCGAGGCGCGCCCTGAGCCGTACGGCCTGGTCGCGCAGGGCGGCCGCGGTGCGCCCCGACAGCACGCAGGGCACGACGTCCGGGGCGGTGCCCGCGGGCTGCGGCCGCGGCTCGGGCTCCGGGGCCTGTTCCAGGATGACGTGGGCGTTGGTGCCGCTCATGCCGAAGGAGGAGACGCCCGCGCGGCGCGGCGCGCCGGTACCGGGCCACTCTCTGGCCTCGGTCAGAAGTGCGACGGTGCCCTGGCTCCAGTCGACGTGCGGGGTCGGCTCGGTGATGTGGAGGGTGGCGGGCAGCCGTCCTCGGCGTAACGCGAGGACGGTCCTGATGACCCCCGCGATCCCGGCGGCGGCCTGCGTGTGGCCGATGTTGGACTTCAACGAGCCGAGCCAGAGGGGCTGTTCGCCGCGACGGTCCCGGCCGTACGTGGCGAGCAGCGCGTCGGCCTCGATGGGGTCGCCGAGGGTGGTGCCGGTGCCGTGGGCCTCGACGGCGTCGACGTCGGCGGCGGACAGGCCCGCGTCGGCGAGGGCGGCGTGGATGACGCGCTGCTGGCTGGGGCCGTTCGGCGCGGTGAGTCCGTTGCTCGCGCCGTCCTGGTTGACGGCGGAGCCGCGCAGCACGGCGAGGACGGGGTGGTCGTTCCTGCGGGCGTCCGACAGGCGCTCCAGAAGGAGCACGCCGACGCCCTCGCCCCAGCCGGTGCCGTCGGCGGCGGCCGAGAACGGCTTGCAGCGGCCGTCGGCGGCCATGGCTCCCTGGCGGCTGAACTCGGTGAACACCGACGGCCGCGACATCACGGTCACACCGCCCGCCAGGGCGAGGGAGCACTCCTCGGCGCGCAGCGCCCGCGCCGCCTGGTGCAGGGCGACGAGCGACGCCGAACAGGCGGTGTCGACGGTGACCGCAGGGCCCTCCAGGCCGAGCGCGTACGCGACGCGGCCGGACATGACGCTCATCGAGTTGCCGGTCATCAGGAAGCCCTGGACGATCTCGGGTGCGCCTGCGCCGAGTTGGGCGTAGCCCTGGTCGATGGCGGCGGCGAACACGCCCGTGCGGGTGGCGCGCAGCGACGCCGGGTCGATGCCCGCGCGCTCGACGGCTTCCCACGCGGTCTGGAGCAGCAGCCGCTGCTGCGGGTCCATCGCGACGGCTTCGTGCGGCGACACGGCGAAGAACTCGGCGTCGAAGTCGGCGGCGCCGTCGAGGAACGCGCCCTGACAGGGCACGCCGCCCGCGGTGAGCCGCGCGGAGTCCCAGCCCCGGTCGCCGGGCACGCCGGTGACGGTGTCCCGGCCCTCGGCCAGGAGGTCCCACAGCTCCTCGGGGGTACGGACGCCGCCGGGGAAGCGGCAGCTCATCGAGACGACGGCGATCGGCTCGCGGCTGCGGGACTCGGCCTCGCGCAGCCGTCGGCGGGTTTCGCGCAGGTCGATGGTGACGCGGTTGAGGTAGTCGCGCAGCTTCTGCTCGTTCTGTTCGCTCACCGGGCCCCTCCGTGGGCGCGTCGGGACGGCGTGGTCTGGACGGGACTCACGAGATGCCCAGCTCCTTGTCGATGAGGTCGAAGATCTCTTCGTTGGTGGCGGACTCGACGGCTTCGGCGGAGTCCGCGCCGCCGTCGGCCCCCGCGGGCTCCGTCGCCGGTTCGAGGCGGGCGAGCGCGCCGCGCAGCCGTCGGGCCAGGTCCGCGCGCCGCTGGGCCCCGTCGGTGCCCGCGTCGGCGAGTTCGGCCGCGAGCGCGTCGAGCCGGTCGAGTTCGGCGGTGCCCGGTGGCGCGGCCGGCGCGGAACCGGCGAGGAGCCGGGCGGCGAGATGGCGGGCGAGCGCCTGGGGGGTGGGGTGGTCGAAGACGAGCGCGGCCGGCAGCCGTGTCCCGGTCGCCGTCATGAGCCGGTTGCGGAGCTCGACGCCGGTGAGCGAGTCGAAGCCGAGCTCCTTGAACGGCCTTTCCGCTCCGATCAGTTCGGTGGAGGCGTGGCCGAGGACGGCGGCCGCGTTGCCGCGCACCAGGTCGAGCAGGGCCCGCTGCGCCTCGGTGGGTGGCAGGCCCGCCAGCTGCACGGTGAGGGAGGAGGCGGAGGGCGCGACGGGCGCGGGTGCGGCGCCCTTGCGCGTACCGCCCACCAGGCCGCGAAGCAGCGGGGGCAGGGGGGAGCCCGCGGCGGCGGCCGCGCGCAAGATGGCCAGGTCGACCTCGGCTGCCAGTACGTGCGGCTGCGCCGCGGTCAGCGCGGCGTCGAGGAGCGTGAGGGCCGCTCCGGTGGGCAGCGCGCCCACGCCGCCCCGTGCCATCTTCCGCACATCGGCATCGGTGAGGTGCGCGGTCAGGGCGCTGCGTGCCTCCCACATGCCCCACGCGACGGACACGGCGGGCAGCCCTTCCGCGCGGCGCCGTGCGGCCAGTGCGTCGAGCGCGGCGTTGGCCGCGGCGTAGTTGGCCTGGCCCGCGCCGCCGAGCAGGGCGGCGCCGGACGAGAAGAGGACGAAGGCGGCCAGGTCGCAGCCCCGGGTCAGCTCGTGCAGGGCGAGCGCGGCGTCCGCCTTGGGCCGCAGCACGCGGGTGAGCCGCTCGAGTGTGAGCGCGGTGACGGTGGCGTCGTCGAGGACTCCGGCGGCGTGCACGACACCGGTGAGCGGGTGGGCCCGGGGTACGCTCGCGAGGAGGTCGGCGAGCGCGGCGCGATCGGTCACGTCGCAGGCGGCGACGGTCACATCGGCGCCTGCCTCGACCAGTTCCCGTACGAGCAGTCCGGCCCCCGGGGCGTCCGCGCCCCGGCGCCCCGTCAGCAGGAGACGGCGTACCCCGTGGGCGGTGACCAGGTGGCGGGCGACGAGCCCGCCGAGGGTGCCGGTGCCGCCGGTGATCAGAACGGTGCCTTCCGGGTCGAGGGGCGCGGGCAGGGTGAGGACGTTCTTGCCGATGTGCCGGGCCTGGCTCAGGTGGCGGAACGCCTGCGGGGCCTGCCGCAGGTCCCAGCAGGTGAGCGGCAGCGGTGTCAGAACTCCGCGCTCGAACAGGGCGAGGACCTCGGCGAGCATGGCGCCGACCCGCTCCGCTCCGGCCTCCATCAGGTCGAAGGCCCGGTAGCGGACACCGGGGTGGTCGCGTGCGACGTCGTCGGCGTCGCGTACGTCGGTCTTGCCCATCTCCACGAACCGGCCGCCGCGCGGCAGGAGCGTCAGTGACGCGTCGACGAACTCCCGTGCCAGACAGTCGAGGACGACGTCCACGCCCCGGCCGCCGCTGGCTCCCAGGAAGCGGTCGGCGAAGTCGAGGGTGCGCGTGGAGGCGATGTGGTCGTCGGCCAGACCGGCCGCCCGCAGCACGCCCTGCTTGGCGGGGCTCGCCGTCCCGTACACCTCGGCCCCGGCGTGCCGGGCGAGCTGGACGGCGGCCATGCCGACGCCCCCCGCCGCCGCGTGCACCAGGACCGACTGGCCGCGCCGCAGCCCGCCGAGGTCGAACAGGCCGTAGTACGCGGTGAGGAAGGCGACCGGCACCGACGCGGCCTGCGCGAAGGTCCAGTCGGCCGGAATCCGCGCGAGGGTGCGCCGGTCGGCGACGGCGGTCGGCCCGAAGGCATCGCCGAACACGCCCATCACCCGGTCCCCGGGCGTGAGGTCGCCGACGTCCGCGCCGACCTCGGTGACGACTCCGGCGCCCTCGCTGCCGAGCGTCGTCTGGTCGGGGTCTAGCCCGAGGGAGACCACCACGTCGTGGAAGTTGAGGCCCGCCGCCCGTACGGCGACGCGCACCTGGCCCGCGCCGAGCGGGGCGTGCGCGTCGGGCGCGGGCACGGTCGTGAGCCCGTCGACCGCCCCGTCCCCGGACAGGGCGATCCGCCAGCCGTCCGTACCGTCGGCGGGCGGCACCAGGGTGTCCCGGCCGGGCCCCGCGGTGAGGCGCGGCACGAGCACCTGCCCAGCGCGCACGGCGATCTGGGGTTCGCCCGAGGCGAGCGCGGCGGGCAGGGCCGCGCGCGACTCCGGGTGGCCGTCCAGGTCCACGAGCAGGAACCGGCCCGGGTGTTCGGTCTGCGCCGTCCGCAGGAGCCCCGCCGTGCCGGACCGCGTCCAGTCCGCCGCCCGGTCGCCGGGTCCGGTGCTCACCGCGCCTCGGGTGACGACCGCGAGGACGGAGCCGTCGAACCGCTCGTCGGCCAGCCATTCCTGTACGAGGGCGAGGCATTCGGCGCCGACGGCATGGAACTCCGCCCCCTCGTCCCCGCTGCTGCCCCCGGCCGCGCTGCCGTGTACGGCTCCCGGCCGCGGGCAGTCCGCGACGACGAAGGCGGGCACGGGGCTGTCCGGTTCGGCGCGCAGGGCGGCCAGGTCGCCCCAATCGGGCATCTGCGTAAGGCCGTTGGCGTCCGGCACGGGCACCCAGTCCACCCGGTACAGCCCGTCCCTGCCGTCGCCCGCGCGCCCGGGCCCGGGCGCCGGAGCGGGGCGCAGAGCGAGCGAACCGGCCGACAGGATCTCCTGCCCCGCGAGGTCGTACACCGTCACGGCGACGGCGTCCGGCCCCTCTGCGGTCAGCCGGGCCCGTACGGCGGTGGCCCCCGTGGTGTGCGCGGTCACGTCGTGCCAGCTGAAGGGCAGCCGCGCGGTGTCGTCGCGGCCGGGCAGCAGCGCGGCGCTCTGCAGGGCGGCGTCCAGGAGCGCCGGGTGCAGACGGTACCCGGGGGCGTCGGCGTGCTGCCGCTCGTCGAGCACGACGTCGGCGCAGATCTCGCCGTCCCGGGCCCAGGCGGCGCGGATTCCCTGGAAGGTGGGCCCGTACGCGTATCCGGCGGCCGCGAACCGCTCGTAGAGGTTCCCGATGTCCACGGCCTCGGCTCCGGGTGGCGGCCAGGCCACGAGGGCGGGCCCCGCGGGGCGGGACGCGGGGGCGACGGCTCCGGTGGCGTGGGCGGTCCACGGGGGCGCGGCCCCCGGCTCCGGCTCGGCCGCGCGCTCGGTCCGCGAGAAGAGGCCGAGCGTCCGCCGCCCGTCACCGTCGGGCGCCCCGAGCCGCACCTGGAGGTGCACGGCGCCCTCGTCGGGCAGCAGGAGCGGTGCGGCCAGGGTGAGTTCGTCCACCGTGGCGCATCCCGCTTCGGCGGCGGCGCGCAGCGCCAGCTCCAGGAAGGCGGTGCCGGGCAACAGGACGGCGCCTCGCACCGCGTGCTCGGCGAGCCACGGGTGCGTGCGCCGCGAAATCCGCCCCGCGCACAGGAGTTCGCCCGTGTCGGCGATCTCCACGGCGGCGCCGAGGAGCGGGTGTCCCGTCGTACCGAGGCCGGCCGAGGCGACGTCCCAGCTGGTGGTCGGGACGTCCAGCCAGAGGCGGCGCTCCTGGAAGGGGTAGGTGGGCAGGTCGACGCGGGTGGCCCCGGCGCCTTCGAAGGCGGGCGACCAGTCCACGGGGATTCCGTGGACGTGGGCCTGACCGAGGGCCAGGAGCATCCGATCAAGGCCGCCCTCGTCACGGCGCAGCGTGCCGAGGACCGGAGCCGTCGCCTCGGCCGACTCCAGCGTCTCCTCGACCGCCATCGTCAGGACGGGGTGCGGGCTCACCTCGATGAAGGCGCCGAATCCCTCGGCGGCCAACGTGCGGACGGCGGCCTCGAAGGCGACGGTGCGGCGCAGGTTCGTGTACCAGTACCCGGCGTCCATCGCCTCGGTGGCGAGCCGGTCGCCGGTCACCGTGGAGAACAGCGGGACGTCCCCGGCGACCGGCGCGATCTCCGCCAGGGCCGACCGCAACTCCGCCTCGATCTCCTCCACATGAGCCGAGTGCGAGGCGTAGTCCACCTCGATGCGACGGGCCCGCACTCCGTCCGCCTCGCAACCGGCCAGCAGCTCCTCCAGGGCGTCGGAGTCACCCGACACCACCACGGCTGAAGGCCCGTTGACGGCGGCCACCGACACCCGGCCGTCCCAGACGGCCAGACGTTCCTCCGCCGCACGGGAGGACAGCGCCAGCGACACCATGCCGCCGCGCCCGGCCAGCCGCACGATCGCGCGGCTGCGCAGGGCGACCACCTTCGCCCCGTCGGCAAGCGAGAGACCACCGGCCACCACCGCGGCCGCGATCTCCCCCTGCGAGTGCCCCACCACCGCGTCGGGAACGACTCCGTACGCACGCCACAACCGCGCCAGCGACACCATCACCGCGAACAGCACGGGCTGCACCACGTCCACCCGCTCGAAGCCTTCGCCCGAGCGCACCACATCCAGCAACGACCACTCCACGAAAGGCGCGAGAGCCGCCGCACAATCCCCCATGGCCGCGGCGAACCCCGGTGACTGATCCAGGAGTTCACGGGCCATGCCCACCCACTGCGCCCCCTGCCCCGGGAACACGAACACCGTCCCGCCGGGCGCCTGCGCCTTCCCCGTGACGAGGAACGGCGAATGCTCCCCGGCCACCAAGGCACGTACGCCGAGCAGCAGTTGTTCCCGACTCCCGGCGGCCACGGCCCGGTACTCGTGGAGGGCGCGGGTGACGGCCAGCGAGAGACCCACGTCCGCCGCCCGCACGTCCTCACCGCACACCCCGAGCAGCCGCTCCGCCTGCTCCCGCAATGCCTCCGGCGACCTCGCCGACATCACCCACGGCACCGGCGCACGCACTTCGGGAGCGTCCGCGCGGGCCTCCTCCGGCACCTCCTCCACGATCACGTGCGCGTTCGTTCCGCTGACGCCGAACGACGAGACTCCGGCCCGCCGCGGCCCGCCGTCGGTCTCCCAGGCACGGGCCTCGGCGAGCAGCCGCACCTCGCCCGCCGACCAGTCGACCTGAGGGGTCGGTTCGTCGACGTGGAGGGTCTGCGGGAGCAGTCCGTGGTGCATGGCCAGGACCATCTTCATGACTCCGGCGACGCCGGCCGCGGCGGAGGTGTGGCCGATGTTGGACTTCAGCGAGCCGAGCCACAACGGCCGCCCCTCCGGCCGCTCCTGGCCGTACGTGGCGAGCAGCGCCTGCGCCTCGATCGGGTCCCCGAGCGTGGTACCCGTACCGTGCGCCTCCACCACGTCCACGTCGCGCGCCGACAGGACCGCGTCCGCGAGCGCCGCGCGGATCACCCGCTGCTGCGAGGGACCGTTCGGAGCGGTCAGGCCGTTGCTCGCGCCGTCCTGGTTCACCGCGCTCCCCCGCACGACCGCCAGCACCGGATGCCCCTGGCGGCGGGCGTCCGGGAGCCGCTCCAGGAGGAGGATTCCAGCTCCCTCGCCGAAGGCGGTGCCGTCCGCGGCCGCGGCGAAGGACTTGCAGCGGCCGTCGGCCGCCAGGCCGCCCTGCCTGCTGAACTCCACGAAGAGTTCGGGGCTGGACATCACGGTGACCCCGCCCGCGAGCGCGAGGGCGCACTCGCCGCGGCGCAGCGACTGCACCGCCGTGTGCAGGGCCACGAGCGAGGAGGAGCACGCCGTGTCGATGGTGAGGGCGGGGCCTTCGAGGCCGAAGGAGTAGGCGATGCGGCCGGACACGACGCTGCCGGAGTTGCCGGTGCCCAGGAAGCCCTCGACGTCCTCGGGAACGTGCGGCAGCAGCCGTACCGCGTAGTCCTGCTGCATCAGGCCGATGAAGACACCCGCGGGGGTGCCGCGCAGCGCGGCCGGGTCGATGCCCGCGCGCTCGAACGTCTCCCAGGTGAGGGTGAGCAGGAGGCGCTGCTGCGGGTCCATGGCGATCGCCTCGCGGGGCGAGATGCCGAAGAAGTCGGGGTCGAAGTCGCCGGCGCCGGACAGGAACCCGCCGTCGCGCACGTACGAGGTGCCGGTGTGGGCGGGGTCGGGGTCGTAGAGCGCGTCGAGGTCCCAGCCGCGGTCGGTGGGGAAGGCGGAGATGCCGTCGCCGCCGGAGGCGACGAGGCGCCACAGGTCCTCCGGGGTGCGGACCGCTCCGGGGAAGCGGCAGCCCATCGCGACGATCGCGATCGGGTCGTCCGCGGCGGACGCGGCAGGGGCGGCAGGGGTGGCGGACGACGCGGGCGCGGTGGGCCGTGAGTCGTCCCCGGCGAGCTCGTCCCCCAGGTGCGCGGCGAGCGCCTCCGGCGACGGGTGGTCGAAGACCAGCGTGGCGGGCAGCCGCAGGCCGGTGGCGGCGTTCAGGCGGTTGCGCAGTTCGACGGAGGCGAGGGAGTCGAAGCCGAGGTCGCGGAAGGCACGCGCGGGCCGGACCGCCTCGTCGGAGGTGTGGCCGAGTACGGCGGCGGCCTGGGCGCACACCAACCGGACCAGTGTGCGCAGGCGTTCGTCCCCGGTCAGTGCGGCGAGGCGCTCGGGCAGTGCGGCGTCGGAGCCCCCGGGGTGCGCGGCGGCGACGGCGGACCTGCGTACGGGTACCCGTACCAGCGAGCGCAGGAGCGGATGAACCGGCTCCCCCTCGGCGGCCCGGGCCCGCAGCGCCCGCGGGTCGAGCCGGAGCGGCAGCAGCACCGGGGCGTCGACGGTGAGGGCCGCGTCCAGGAGCGCGAGGCCCTCGTCGGTGGTGAGCGGCGGCATGCCCGAGCGGGCCAGTCGGCGCAGGTCGGCGTCGTCGAGGTGGCCGGTCAGGCCGGAGCGCTGCTCCCATAGGGTCCAGGCGAGGGACTGGGCGGGCAGGCCGAGGGCGCGGCGTCGCCGGGCGAGGGCGTCCACGTAGGCGTTCGCGGCGGCGTAGTTGCCCTGTCCGGGACCGCCGAAGGTGCCCGCGGCGGAGGAGAAGAGGACGAAGGCCCGCAGCTCCATGTCCCGGGTGAGCTCGTGCAGGTGCCGGGCCGCGTCGGCCTTGGGGCGCAGCACCGTGTCGAGGCGGTCGGGTGTGAGGGAGGTGAGGACACCGTCGTCGAGGGTGCCCGCGGCGTGCACGACGGCCGTCAGGGGGTGGTCGGCGGGGACGGCGTCGAGGAGGGCGGCGAGCGCGTCCCGGTCGGCGGCGTCGCAGGCGGCGACGGTGACGTGGGCACCGAGCGCGGTGAGTTCCGCGGTGATCTCCGTGGCGCCGGGCGCGGCCGGTCCGCGCCGCCCGGCGAGGAGGAGGTGGCGGACACCGTGCCGGGTCACGAGGTGACGGGCCACGCGGGAGCCGAGCAGGCCGGTGCCACCGGTGACGAGGACGGTGCCCTCGAGGTCGAGGGCGACCGGGGCCGGGTCGGCGGCGGAGGTCTTGGCGAGGCGGGGGGTGAGAACGGTGTCGCCCCGTACGGCGAGTTGCTGTTCCGCGGTGGCGAGCGCCGCGGCGACGGTCTCCGTGGCCGCCTCGTGGTCCAGGTCCAGGAGGACGAAGCGGCCGGGGTGTTCGGACTGGGCGGAGCGCACCAGGCCCCACACGGCCGCGCGGGCCGCGTCGGTGGGCGCGTCGCCGACGGCGCCCCGGGTGACGAGGGCGAGCCGCGTACCGGCGAGACGCTCGTCGGCGAGCCAGGCCTGGAGGATGTCCAGCGCCCGGTGGACGGCGGTGTGCACGTCCTCCAGACTGCTTATGTCGGCGCCGGGGCACGCGAGTTGCGGCGCGAACACGAGCCGGGGAGGTGCCGCGCCCGCGTCGAGGGCGGCGACGAGGGCGGCGGTGTCGGCGTACGCGGTCGACGTCGGCAGGCCGCTGTCGTCGGGGCCGATGACCGCCCAGTCGGCGGGCGCCGGAGCGGGCGGGCAGGTGAGGGGGGCCCACTCCACCTGGAACAGCGAGTCGTGGTGGGTGCGGGCCGCGCCGGTGTCCGGTGCGGCCGGGCGCAGGGTCAGGGCGTCCACGGAGGCGACGGGGCTTCCGGTGGCGTCGGCGACATCGAGAGCGAGGGTGTCCGGCGCGGTCCGGGTCAGGCGCACGCGCAGAGCGGCGGCGCCCGAGGCGTGCAGGGTCGCCCCCGTCCAGACGAACGGCATGCGGCCGCCCTCGCCCCTCGCGTCCTCGGCGGTGAGCCCACTGGCGTGCAGCGCGGCGTCGAGCAGCGCCGGATGCAGGGCGAACCTCTGGGCGTCCGGCTGGAGTCCGGGCGGCAGCACCGCTTCGGCGTACAGCTCGTCGCCGAGCCGCCACGCCGCCGTCAGCCCCTGGAAAGCGGGCCCGTAAGCGAAGCCGCCCTCGGCGTAGCGCGCGTACATGCCGTCGAGATCGACGGGAACGGCCCCCCGCGGGGGCCAGGCTCCCGGGTCGCCGTCGACGGAGGCGGGGACCGCCTGCGCGAGTACGCCGGTGGCGTGGCGGGTCCACTCCTCGTCGGTGTCCGGGTCGTCGGACCGCGCGTGCAGGGCCAGGGTGCGGGTGCCGTCGGCGGTGGGTGCGCCGACGGACAGGCGCAGCACGACGCCTCCGTCCGGCGGCAGCGTCAACGGAGCTTCGAGGGTCAGTTCGTCGACGCGCGAGCAGCCGGTGCGGTCGCCCGCGAGGACGGCGAGTTCCAGGAAGGCGGTGCCGGGCAGCAGGGCGTCGCCCTGGACGCGGTGGTCGGCGAGCCAGGGGTGGGTGCGCAGCGACAGCCTGCCGGTGAACACCAGGCTGTCGCTGTCGGCGAGTGCGACGACGGCACCGAGGAGGGGGTGCCCCGAGGGGTCGAGGCCGAGGGCGGCGGCGTCACCCGAGGGCGCCCCGGTCTCCTCCAGCCAGTGGCGCTCCCGCTGGAAGGCGTACGTGGGCAGGTCGACGCGGCGGGGGTGGTGCCGGGCGAGGGCGGCGTCCCAGTCGACGCGGACGCCGCGCACGTGCAGTTCGGCGAGCGCGGTGAGCAGGCGGGACGGGCCGCCGTCGGCGCGGCGCAGCGTGCCGAGGGCGAGGGCGTCGGTGCCCGCGGCGGCGGCGGTGTCCTGGAGGGCGGCGGTCAGCACGGGGTGCGGGCTGACCTCGACGAGCACGCGGTGGCCGTCGGCCAGCAGGGCGCGGGTGGCCTGCTCGAACTCCACGGTGCGGCGGAGGTTGTCGTACCAGTAGGCGGCGTCGAGGCGCTCGGTGTCCAGGCGGCCGCCGGTGACGGTCGAGTAGAAGGGCACGGCGGCCGGGCTCGGCACGATGCCCGCCAGGGCCTCGGCCAGCTCCGCGCGGATCTCCTCGACGTGCGGGCCGTGCGAGGCGTAGTCGACGGGGACGGCGCGGGCCCGTACGCCCTCGGCTTCGAGGGTGGCGAGGAGCTCGGCCAGGGCCTCGGGGTCGCCGGAGACGACGACCGACTCGGGGCCGTTCACGGCGGCGAGCGCGAGACGCCCGTCCCAGGGTGCGACGCGTTCCCGTACGCGGTCGGCGGGCAGCGCGACCGACGCCATGCCACCGCGCCCGGCGAGCGCCCGCAGCGCCCGCGCGCGCAGGGCGACGACCTTCGCGGCGTCGTCGAGGGTGAGGGCCCCGGCGACACAGGCCGCGGCGATCTCGCCCTGGCTGTGCCCGACCACGGCCGCGGGCTCGACGCCGTGGGCGCGCCACGCCTCCGCGAGGGAGACGAGGACCGCGAACAGGGCGGGCTGCACGACGTCCACGCGGTCGAACCCCGGGGCGCCGGGGGCACCGCGGACCACGTCCAGGAGGGCGAAGTCGGTGTACGGGGCCAGCGCGTCGGCGCACTGGGCGAGGCGGTCGGCGAACGCCGGTGAGGTGTCGAGGAGTTCGCGGGCCATGCCGGGCCACTGGGAGCCCTGGCCGGGGAAGACGAAGGCGACGGCCTCGCCGGTACGGGCGGCGCCGCGCACGATGCCGGGCGGCAGCGGGTCGGCGCCGCGGGCGAGCGCGGCGAGCCCGTCGAGCAGTGCCTGCCGGTCCTCGACGACGAGGGCGGCCCGGTTCTCGTGCGCGGCCCGGCCCGTCGCCAGGGTGTGGGCGACGTCCGCCGGGCGCAGGTCGGGCCGGTCCACCAGGTGGGTTCGCAGGGCGGCCGCCTGGGCCCGCAGGGCGTCGTCGCCGCGCGCGGAGAGGACGCAGGGTACGGGGCCCGCGTGGGCGTCGGCGGGGGGCTGCTCCTCGGTGGGCTCCTCTGCGTGTTCCAGGACTGCCTGTTCCAGGACGACGTGGCCGTTGGTGCCGCTGACGCCGAAGGAGGACACGGCGGCGCGGCGCGGGCGCCCGGTCGCGGGCCAGTCGGTGGCGTCCGTGACGAGCTTCAGTGACCCCGTGGACCAGTCGACCTGGGGGGTGAGGTCCGTGCCGTGCAGGGAGGGCGGCACCACGCCGTGCCGCATGGCGAGGACCATCTTGATGACGCCGCCCACGCCTGCGGCGGCCTGGGTGTGGCCGATGTTGGACTTCAACGAGCCGATCAGGAGCGGCCGTTCGGGGGTGTGCTCACGGCCGTACGTGGCGAGGAGCGCCTGTGCCTCGATGGGGTCGCCGAGCGGGGTGCCGGTGCCGTGGGCCTCGACGACGTCGACGTCGCCGGGCGCCAGGCCCGCGCCGGCGAGGGCCTGGCGGATGACGCGTTGCTGGGAGGGCCCGTTGGGCGCGGTGAGGCGGCTGCTCGCGCCGTCCTGGTTGACGGCGGAGCCGCGTACGAGCGCGAGCACGGGGTGGCCGTTCTCGCGGGCGTCCGACAGGCGCTCCAGGAGGAGCATGCCGACGCCCTCGCCCCAGCCGGTGCCGTCGGCGGCGGCCGAGAAGGACTTGCAGCGTCCGTCGGCGGCCAGGCCGTTCTGCCGGCTCATCTCCACGAACGGCACCGGCGTGGACATCACCATGGCGCCGCCGGCGAGCGCGAGCGTGCAGTCGCCCTGCCGCAGCGCCTGGCAGGCCAGGTGGAGGGCGACCAGTGACGAGGAGCAGGCGGTGTCGACGGAGACGGCGGGTCCTTCGAGGCCGAAGGTGTAGGCGATGCGGCCGGACGCGACGCTGTCGGAGCTGCCGTTGCCGAGGTAGCCGCGGACGTCGTCGGGCACTTGGCGCAACCGGACCGCGTAGTCCTGGTACATCACCCCGGCGAAGACGCCGGTGCGGCTGCCGCGCAGGGTGTGCGGGTCGATCCCGGCGCGTTCGAAGGTCTCCCAGGTGGTCTCCAGGAAGAGCCGCTGCTGCGGGTCCATGGCGAGGGCCTCGCGCGGAGAGATCCCGAAGAACGCGGGATCGAATCCGGCGACGTCGTCGAGGAAGCCGCCCTCGGCGCTGTACGTGGTGTCGGGGCGCTCCCCCGACGGGTCGTGGAGGTCGGCGAGGTCCCAGCCGCGGTCGGCGGGGAAGGCCGTGATCGCGTCGGTGCCCGTGGAGACGAGGCGCCACAGGTCCTCGGGGGTGCGCACGCCCCCGGGGTAGCGGCAGCCCATCGCGACGACGGCGATCGGCTCCCGCTCCCTGGCCTCGGCCTCGCCGAGGCGCTGCTTGGTCCGGTGCAGGTCGGCGGCCACCCGCTTGAGATAGTCGCGCAGCTTGTCGTCATTCACCGGGCATCGTCACCTTTGGTACGCGGGGCGGTCGGGGGCGTGCGGGCGGCGCGGGGTTGCCTCATGGCCTGCCGAGTTCGCCGTCGATGAAGTCGAAGAGCTCGTCGTCGGTGGAGCCCATGCGGTCCTCGACGTCGTCCGCTCCGGGGCCGGTGTCGGGGCGCAGCGTCTCCAGGAGGTCCTGGAGGCGGGCGGTGAGCGCGCTGCGGGCGCCGTCGTCCCGCACGGTGTCGCGGACCGCGGCCTCCAGGCGGTCGAGTTCGGCGAGGACCGCGGGGGCGGGCCGGCCCGCGACGTCCTCGGGGGCGAGCTCCTCGGTGAGGTGGCGCGCGACCGCTGCGGCCGTGGGGTGGTCGAAGAGCAGGGTCGCGGGCAGCGGCAGGCCGGTGGCGGCGCGCAGCCGGTTGCGCAGCTCCACCGCGGTGAGCGAGTCGAACCCCAGGTCGAGCAGGGGGAGTTCGGCGGCGACGGCCACCGGGTCGGGGAAGCCGAGCACCAGCGCGGCGTGGGTGCGGACCACGTCGACGAGGACCCGTTCGCGCTGGGCCGGCGGCAGGCCCGCCAGCCGCCCGCGCAGCGCGTCCGCGGCGTCGGGGCCGGGCCCTTCGCCCGCGGCGGCGCGGCGTACGGGGGTGCGCACGAGTCCGCGCAGGAAGGCGGGCACCCCACCCGCGGTGGCCTGTTCCGCGAGGGCGCGGGTGTCCAGGCGCAGCGGCAGGAGGGCGGGCGCGTCCAGCGCGGTGGCCGTGTCGAAGAGGGCGATGCCGTCGGCCGGCGCGAAGGCGACGATGCCGCCGCGGGCGATGCGGGCGAGGTCGGCGGCGCCGAGGTGCCCGGTCATGCCGCCGCCGGTGGCCCACAGGCCCCAGGCCAGCGAGACGCCGGACAGGCCGCGGGCGCGCCTGCGGTGGGCGAGGGCGTCCAAAAAGGCGTTGGCGGCGGCGTAGTTGGCCTGCCCCATGCCGCCGAAGACACCGGCGATGGAGGAGAACACGACGAACGCGCGCAGGTCGTGCCCGGCGGTCAGCTCGTCCAGGTTGACGGCGGCGTCGACCTTCGGGCGCAGCACGCGGTGCAGCTGCTCGGGCGTCATGTCGGCGACCACGCCGTCGTCGATGACGCCCGCGGTGTGCACGACCGCGCGCAGCGGGTGCTCCAGGCCGTCCAGGAGCTTCTCCAGGGCGTCCCGGTCCGCCGCGTCGCAGGCGACGATCTCGGCGTCGGCGCCCAGGGCGGCGAGGTCGTCGCGGAGGGCGTCCGCGCCGTCGGCCGCGGGTCCGGTGCGGCTGGCGAGCAGCAGGTGGCGCACGCCGTGCCGGCCCGCGAGGTGGCGGGCGACCAGGGCGCCGATGGAGCCGGTGCCACCGGTGATGAGTACGGTGCCGTCGGGGTCCCAGGGTGCTTCGCCCGCGGGCAGGGAGCCGGGGACGCGGGCCAGCCGTGCGGTGTGGAGCTGCCCGGCGCGCAGGGCGAGTTGGGGCTCGCCCGTGGCGAGCGCCGCGGTCAGGGCGGCGCGCGAGGCGGCGTCGCCGTCGGTGTCGACGAGTACGAACCGGTCGGGGTTCTCGGTCTGCGCGGTGCGGACCAGGCCCCACACGGCGGCGTGCGCCGGGTCGGGCACGTCGTCGGCGGGTTCCACGGGGACGCCGCCCTCGGTGACGAAGGCGAGCCGCGCCCCTTCGAAGCGCTCGTCGGCGAGCCAGTCCTGCACCAACCGCAGGGCGTGAGCGGTGAGTTCATGCACGCCCCGAGCCGGATCACCGCTGTCCGTGCCCGGCAGAGCGGTCATGACGACATCGGGCACCTCCGCGCCCGCGTCGACCGCCGCGCCCAGGGCGGTGAGGTCGGCGTGGACCGGCGCGAGCCCGGTGAAGCCGTCCCCGAGCGCGACCAGCGAATCGGGGCCGTGCGCGCCGGACGCGGCGACGGGCCATTCCAGCCGGAACATGTCTTCGTACGCGCCCGTGCGGGACTCCTGGAGCCGTTCGGCCGTCACCGGCCTGAGCACCAGGGAGCGGGCCTCGGCGACCGGGGCTCCGGTGGGGTCGGCGATCGTCAGGGCGACGGTGTCGCGCCCCGTGGGCGTCATGCGCAGCCGCAGGGCCGCCGCGCCCGACGCGTGCAGCCGCACGCCGCTCCAGGAGAACGGCAGCCAGCCCTGCTCGCTGCCTTCGAGCACGCCGAACGCAAGGGAGTGCAGCACACTGTCGAGGAGCGCCGGATGCAGGCCGTAGCGTCCCGCGTCCGGCTGCTGCGCCTCGGGCAGGCGCGCCTCCGCGTAGACGTCGGCGCCCAGCCGCCAGGCGGCGCGCAGGCCCTGGAAGGCGGGCCCGTAGGCGAAGCCGCCTGCGGCGAGGCGCTCGTAGAGGTCGTCGACGTCGAGAGGTTCGGCGCCGGCGGGCGGCCACGCCGTGAGGTCGTGGGTCCGCGGCGGTGTGCCGTCGCCGAGGCGGCCGCTCGCGTGCCGGGTCCAGGGCTCGTCGGGCGCGGCGTGCTCGGGCCGCGCGTGGACGGCGAAGGCCCGCCCGCCGGTCGCGTCGGGTGCCTGGACGGTGAGCTGGAGGGTGACGGCGCCTCGCTCGGGCAGGGTCAGGGGCGCTTCCAGGGTGAGTTCATCGACCTCCGCGCAGCCGGTCCGGTCGCCCGCGTGGACGGCGAGTTCGAGGAAGGCCGTGGCGGGGAACAGCGGGCCGCCGTGGACGGCGTGGTCGGCGAGCCAGGGGTGGGCGGCCACGGACAGCCGTCCGGTGAACAGGAAGCCGCCGGTGTCGGCGAGCGGGGAGCCGGCGCCGAGCAGCGGGTGCTCGGACGGCAGAAGGCCCGCCGCGGGCATGTCGCCCGCCGCCGGGGTGGGCGCGAGCCAGTAGCGGGAGCGCTGGAAGGCGTACGTGGGCAGCGGGACATGGGTGTCGGGCACATCGGTGAAGAGCGGCGCCCAGTCGACGTGCACGCCGTGGACGTGCAGGCGGGCCAGGGCGGCGGTGAGGGCGGCGGGCTCCGGCGTGTCCTTGCGCAGCAGCGGCGCCCAGGCGACGTCGTCCGCCGCCCCGGTCAGGCAGTCCTGGCCGAGCGCGGCCAGGGCCCCGTCGGGTCCGAGGTCGGCCAGCGCGGTGGCGCCCTCGGCCTCCAGGGTGCGTACGACGTCGTGGAAGCGGACGGTGGAGCGGACGTGGCGGACCCAGTGGCCGGGGTCGCGCAGTTCGTCGGCGGTGGCGAGGCCGCCGGTCAGATCGGAGACGACGGGGATTAGCGGCTCGTGGTAGGTGACCTGTTCGGCGACGGCCCGGAAGGCGGCCAGCATGCCGTCCATGTGCGGCGAGTGGAAGGCGTGGCTGACGGTGAGCCGCCGGGTCCTGGCGCCCTTGGAGCGCCAGTGGGCCGCGATCTCCTCGACGGCCGCCGCGTCGCCGGACAGGACGGTCGCGGCGGGCCCGTTGACGGCGGCGACGGCGATCTCACCTTCCCTGCGCGCCAGTTGGGGCAGCAGCTCCGCCTCGGGCACGCTGAGCGCGATCATCGCGCCGCCGTCGGGCATGGCCTGCATCAGACGGCCCCGGGCGGCCACCAGGGTGGCGGCGTCGGGGAGCGAGAGCACTCCTGCGACGTGTGCGGCGGCCAGCTGCCCCACGGAGTGCCCGGTGACGAGGTCGGGCCGCACCCCGTAGGACTCGACGAGCCGGTGCAGGGCGACGCCGAGTGCGAACAGGGCGGGCTGGGTGTAGGCCGTGGCGTCGAGCAGCGCCGCCTCCTCGCTGCCCGCCGCGGCGTGGACGACGTCGCGCAGCGGCCGGTCCAGAAGCGGTTCGAACTCCGCGCACACCGCGTCGAAGGCATCGGCGAACACCGGGAAACGGGCCAGGAGTTCGGCCCCCATGCCGAGGCGCTGGCTGCCCTGACCCGGGAACAGGAAGGCGGTCTTGCCGCCCCGCCCCGCGATGCCCGTGAGCACGTCGGCCGAGGCGGTGCCGTCGGCGAGCGCGGTCAGGGCGGCCGTCCGGGCGGCCGGGTCCGCGCCGAGGAGGACGGCCCGGTGCGCGAAGGAGCTGCGTCCGGTGGCCAGGGCCTTCGCGACGGCGTCGGGGGCGGGCGCGGGTGCGGTGGTGACGTGGTCGAGGAGGCGGCGGGCCTGGGCACGCAGGGCCTCCTCGCCGCGGGCGGAAAGGAGCCAGGGCAGGCAGGGGCCGGCCGGAGGTGTCTGGGCGGGCGTCGCGGGGGCGGGGACGTGTTCCAGGATGGTGTGGGCGTTGGTGCCGCTGACGCCGAAGGACGAGACGGCGGCGCGGCGCGGGCGGTCGCCTTCGGGCCAGGCGGTGTTCTCGGTGGGCACCCGCACGTGGCCCGCGGACCAGTCCACGTAGGGCGTCGGCCGGTCGACGTGGAGCGTCGCGGGGAGCGTGCCGTGCTGCATGGCGAGGACCATCTTGATGATCCCCGCGATGCCCGCGGCGGCCTGGCTGTGCCCGATGTTGGACTTCAACGACCCGACGAGCAGCGGGCGTTCCGCGGGGCGCTGCTGCCCGTACGTGGCGAGCAGGGCCTGCGCCTCGATGGGGTCGCCGAGTTTGGTGCCGGTGCCGTGCGCCTCCACGGCGTCGACGTCGCCGGGCGCCAGGCCCGCGCCGGCGAGGGCCTGGCGGATGACGCGTTGCTGGGAGGGCCCGTTGGGCGCGGTGAGGCCGTTGCTCGCGCCGTCCTGGTTGACGGCGGAACCGCGTACGAGCGCGAGGACGGGATGGCCGTTCCCGCGGGCGTCCGACAGGCGCTCCAGGAGCACCATGCCCGCGCCCTCGGCCCACGCGGTGCCGTCGGCGGCGGCCGCGAACGGCTTGCACCGGCCGTCGGCCGCGAGACCGCGCTGGCGGCTGAACTCGACGAACGCGCCCGGCGTCGCCATCACGGTGACACCGCCCGCGAGCGCCAGGGAGCACTCGCCGCCGCGCAGCGCCTGCGCCGCCATGTGGAGGGCGACCAGCGAGGACGAGCAGGCCGTGTCCACGGTCACGGCCGGGCCCTCCAGACCGAAGGTGTAGGCGATGCGCCCGGAGGCGACGCTGCCCGCGCTGCCGATGCCGAGGTAGCCCTCCAGCTCCTCGGGCGGCTCGGTGACGCGGGAGCCGTAGTCGCGGTGGCTGGAGCCGACGAAGACGCCGCCGTCACGGCCCTTGACGGTCCGCGGGTCGATGCCCGCGCGTTCGAACGCCTCCCAGGCGGTCTCGAGGAGGAGCCGCTGCTGCGGGTCGACGGCGAGGGCCTCGCGGGGCGACATGCCGAAGAAGGCGGGGTCGAAGTGGTCGGCGTCGTAGAGGAAGCCGCCCTCGCGGGTGTAGGTGCGGCCCGCCTTCTCCGGGTCGGGGTCGTAGAGCCCCTCCAGGTCCCAGCCTCGGCCGGTGGGGAATCCGGAGACCGCGTCGGTGCCGTCGGCCAGGAGCCGCCAGAACTCCTCGGGGCTGGTGACGCCGCCGGGGAAGCGGCAGCTCATCGCGACGATCGCGACGGGGTCGTCGTCCAGGGCGGTGCGGGGCGCGGGGGCGGGCACGGCGTCGGCCGCCGGGGCGCCGGGCAGTTCCGCGCGCAGGTGCTCGACGAGCGCCGTGGTGGTCGGGTGGTCGAAGACCAGGGTGACCGGGAGGCGCAGGCCGGTGGCCTCGGCCAGGCGGTTGCGGAGTTCGACGGCGGTCAGCGAGTCGAAGCCGAGATCCTTGAACGCCCGCTCCGGTTCGATCGCGGCGGGGTCGTCGTGACCGAGGACGTCGGCGGCCCGCGCCCGCACCAGGGCGGCCAGTTGCCCGGTGCGCTCGGCCTCGGACAGGGCGCCGAGCCGGGCGGCGAAACCGTCCGCTCCCCCGCCGGGCGCGGCAGCGCTCTCGGCAAGGGCGCGGCGCACCTCCGGGAGGTCGCCGAGGAGGGCGCTGGGTCGCAGCGCGGTGTAGGCGCGCACGAAGCGGTCCCAGGCGAAGTCGGAGACGATCAGACGGGTCTCGTCGTCGTCCAGGGCCTGCCACAGGGCGTCGACGGCGAGCTCCGGGTCCATGGCGGGCAGGCCGTCCCTGACGAGCCGTTCGCCGGTGGCGCCCGCGGCGAGACTGTCACCGCCCCACAGGCCCCAGGCCACGGAGGTGGCGGGCAGACCTCGGTCGCGGCGGGCCCGGGCGAGGGCGTCGAGGAAGGCGTTGGCGGCGGCGTAACTGCCCTGTCCGGTGCCGCCGAGGGTCCCGGCGAGCGAGGAGAACAGCACGAACGCCGTCAGGTCCGCGTCCCGGGTGAGCGCGTCGAGATGGAGTGCGGCGTCGGTCTTGGGGCGCAGCACTGCGGCGGCGCGCTCGGGCGTGAGGGTGTCGAGGACGCCGTCGTCCAGGACGCCCGCGGCGTGGAAGACGGCACGCAGCGGCCGCGTCGCCGGGATGGCGTCGAGGAGCCGTGCGAGGTCGTCGCGGTCGGCGACGTCGCAGGCCGCGAGGGTGAACTCCGCTCCCATGGCGGTGAGTTCGGCTGCGAGTGCCGCGGCGCCGGGGGCGTCGGGGCCGCCGCGGCTGGTGAGCAGCAGGTGTGCGGTGCCGCTGTCGGCGAGCCTGCGGGCGATGCGGGCGCCGAGCCCGCCGGTGGCGCCGGTGACGAGGACGGTGCCGTCGGGCGTCCAGCCGGTGCTCGCGCGCTCGCCCCGCGGTTCGGCGTGGGCGAGGCGCCGTGCGAAGACTCCGGAGGCGCGTACGGCGAGCTGGTCCTCGCCGCCGGGGTGCGCGAGGGCGGCGGCGAGCCTGCCGAGGGCCCGCTCGTCGAGGCGTTCGGGCAGGTCCACGAGCCCGCCCCAGCGCTCGGGGTACTCGACGGCGGCGACCCCGCCGAGGCCCCAGTGCAGCGCCTGGAGCGGTGCGCCGAGGCGGTCGGAGCGGCCCACGGCGACCGCGCCCCTGGTCGCGCACCACAGTGGGGCCCGTACGTCGGCGTCGCCGAGCGTCTGCAGCAGTGCGGTCGTGAGGGCCAGGCCCGTGGGCAGGGCCGTCCCGTCGGCGTACGGGGATTCGTCGAGGGCCAGCAGGGACAGCACCCCGTCGGCCGGGGACGTCTCGGCGAGGGAGCGCAGGCGGTCGGCGAGCGGTCGCCGACCGCTGTCCCCCGCGTCCTCGGCGCCCAGTTCGACCAGGACGGCGTGCGCGCCGTGCTCGCGCAGGCTCCGGGCGCAGGCGGCGACGGCCGGGGTGTCGGCGGCGGCTTCGGGTATCGCGAGCCACCAGGTCCCCGCCAGGCTCGTACCCGCCTCCTGGGTCAGGGCCTTGAAGGTGACGCGGTGGCGCCAGGAGTGCAGCGTGGACCGGGTCCGGCTGCCGCGCAGCCAGTCGGAGAGCGCGGGCGCCACCGTGCTCATGGCCGCGCGCACGTCGTCGTCCTCGATGCGCAGGCGGTCGGCGAGGGCGTCCGGGCCCTGGTCGGTCACGGCGTCCCAGAAGCCCTGGTCGACGGGGCCGGCGCCGTCCGTGACCGCGCTCCGGGGCGCGGGCTCCAGCCAGTGGTGGCGGCGCTGGAAGGCGTAGGTGGGCAGCTCGCACCGGCGGGCGCCGGTGCCGTCGAAGACCGCGTCCCAGTCCACCGGGTGTCCCAGGGCGTGGAGTTCGGCGAGAGAGGTGAGCACGCGGGCACGGCCGCCCTCGTCGCGGTGCAGGGTGCCCACCACGCCACCGGCGCCGTCGGTTGCGTCCAGGGCCTCCTGGATCCACACGGTGAGCGCCGGGTGGGTGCTGGCCTCGACGAACAGGCGGTGCCCGGCGGCGAGGAGGGCGTCCACGGCACGGCGGAAGGCGACGGGCTCGCGCAGGTTGCGGTACCAGTACGTGGCGTCGAGGCCGGTGGTGTCTAGTTCGGTGCCGGTGACGGTCGAGTAGAAAGGCACGCGGGCGGGGCGCGGGGTGATTCCGGCGAGGAGGGTGTGCAGTTCGTCGCGGATCTCCTCGACCTGCGGGGAGTGCCCGGCGAAGTCGACGCCGGGGATGGGCCAGCACAGCACGCCGTCGTCGGCGAGCGCGTTGTGCAGCTCGGCCAGGGCGTCGGGGTCTCCCGAGACGGTCACCGTCGTGGGGCCGTTGACGGCGGCGATGTCCAACCGGCCCGCCCAGGGCGCGAGTCGGGCCTCGACGCTCTCCACGGGCTGCGGGACGTACAGCATCGCGCCCCGGCCGGTCAGGGCCACCAGCGCCTTGCTGCGCAGGGCGACGACGCGGGCGGCGTCCTCCAGGGACAACGCCCCCGCCACACAAGCAGCGGCGATCTCCCCCTGCGAATGCCCGACCACCGCAGCAGGCACCACCCCGTACGACCGCCACACCTCCGCCAACGACACCATCACCGCGAACAACACCGGCTGCACCACATCCACCCGCTCCAACGACGCAGCACCGTCAGACCCACGCAGCACATCCAGCAACGACCAGTCCGTGAACGGCGCCAACGCCTCAGCACACTCCACGACCCGAGCCGCGAACACCGGCGACCCCTCAAGCAGTTCACCCGCCATCCCCGCCCACTGCGACCCCTGACCGGGAAACACGAACACGGCGCGGTGGTCCCGGGCGGCGGTACCGCGTACGACGCCGGGGCCGGTGCGTCCGTCGATGAGGGTGTCGAGCGCGGCGAGCAGGGTGTCCCGGTCGCGGCCGACGACGGCGGCGCGGTGTTCGAAGGCGGTGCGCGTGGTGGCGAGGGAGTGCCCGACGTCGGCGGGGCGCAGTCCCGGCCGGTCGGCGACGTGGGCGCGCAGCCGCACGGCCTGCTCGTGCAGGGCTTCGGGGGTCCGCGCGGAGAGCACCCACGGAACGTCCGCGACCGGAGCCTCGGCCTGCGTTAACTCCTGCTGCGTGGGCGGATGTTCGAGAATGACGTGGGCATTGGTGCCACTCAGACCGAAGGAGGAGATTCCGGCGCGCCGGGGGCGGCCGTCCGCGGGCCAGGGCGCGGGTTCGGTGAGCAGCGAGACCGCTCCGGTCGACCAGTCGACGTTCGGGGAGGGTGCGTCCACGTGCAGGGTGGCCGGGAGGAGCTCGTGGCGCAGGGCGAGGATCATCTTCATCATGCCCGCGACGCCGGCGGCGGCCTGGCTGTGCCCGATGTTGGACTTCAACGAGCCCAGATGCAGGGGCTTTTCGCGGTCCTGTCCGTACGTGGCGAGGATGGCCTGCGCCTCGATGGGGTCGCCGAGCGTGGTGCCGGTGCCGTGCGCCTCCACGGCGTCGACGTCGGCGGCGCACAGACCGGCGTCGGCGAGGGCTTCGTTGATCACGCGCTGCTGGGCGAGGCCGCTGGGGGCGGTCAGGCCATTGCTGGCGCCGTCCTGGTTGACGGCGGAGCCGCGCAGGACGGCGAGCACGGGGTGGCCGAGGCGCCGGGCGTCGCTCAGCCGCTCCAGGAGCAGCAGCCCGACGCCCTCGGCCATGCCGAAGCCGTCGGCCGACGCGGCGAAGGACTTGCAGCGGCCGTCGGAGGCGAGCCCGCGCTGCCGGCTGAACCCGGTGAAGGTCAGCGGCGAGCCGATGACGGTGGCGCCGCCCGCGAGGGCGAGGGCGCACTCGCCGCCACGCAGCGCCTGCGCGGCCAGGTGGACGGCGACGAGCGAGGACGAGCAGGCCGTGTCCACGGTCACGGCCGGGCCCTCCAGACCGAGGGTGTACGCGATGCGGCCGGACAGGACGCTGGTGGAGATGCCCGCGACGAAGAGGCTTTCGAGCTCTTCGGGGATGTCGTCCATGCTGCCGCCGTACCCCTGGTAGGCGGCGCCCGCGAAGACGCCGGTGCGGCTGCCGCGCAGGGTGTGCGGGTCGATGCCCGCCCGTTCCAGGGCTTCCCAGGAGGTCTCCAGGAGGAGCCGTTGCTGCGGGTCCATGGCGAGCGCCTCGCGCGGCGAGATCCCGAAGAAGTCCGCGTCGAAGCGGCCCGCGTCGTAGACGAAGCCGCCCGCCGCCGCGGAGCCGGTGCCGGACCGGCCGGGGTCGGCGTCGTGCAGCGCGTCGAGGTTCCAGCCCCGGTCGGCGGGGAATTCGGCGACCGCGTCGCGGCCTTCGGCGACGAGCCGCCACAGCTCCTCGGGGGTCGTGACGCCGCCCGGGTAGCGGCAGCTCATGGAGACGACGACGATCGGGTCGTCGTCCGCGGTGGCGCGCGCCACCGGCGCGGCGGACCCGGGCACCGGGCCGCCCAGGAGTTCGGTGCGCAGGTGGCGGGCGAGGGCGCCGGCCGAGGAGTAGTCGAAGACGACGGTGACGGGCAGCCGCAGACCGGTCGCGGCGGTGAGCCGGTTGCGCATCTCCACCGCGGTCAGCGAGTCGAAGCCGAGGTCGCGGAAGGCGCGCTCGGGCGCGATGGAGTGCGCGTCGTCGTGGCCGAGTACGGCGGCGGCCTCGGTGCGCACAAGGTGGGTCAGGACGCGTTCGCGCTCGGGTTCGGCCAGGTCGCGCAGCCGGTCGCGGAGGCTTCCGGCGGCCGGGGCCACGTCCTCGTGGGCCGGGGCGGTGCCCGGCTCCAGGGCGGCCCCGGCCTCGGGGACACCGCCGATGAAGGGGCTCGGCCTGCCGGTGGTGAAGACGGTGGCGAACCGGCCCCAGTCGATGTCGGCGATCACGGTGAGGGTCTCGTCGTGGTCGAGGACCTGCTGGAGGGCGGTGACACAGGTGGCGGGCGGCATGAACACCACGCCTTGGGCGCGCAGTTGGTCCTCGGCGAGGTTCGCCGCCATGCCGCCGCCCTCGGGGCTCCAGATGCCCCACACGACGGAGGTGGCGGTGAGCCCTCGCGCCCTGCGGTTCTCGGCGAGCGCGTCGAGGTGGGCGTTGGCGGCGGCGTACGCGCCGTGGATCGCACTGCCCCATACGCCGGAGATGGACGAGAACAGCACGAAGGCGTCGAGCGTGTCCCCGTCGAACAGCGCGTCCAGGTTCGTGGCGCCCAGCGCCTTGGCGTGCAGGGTGTCGGCGAACTCGGCCGTATCCGTCTCGTCGAGTGCCACGAGCGAGCCCCCGGCGGCGGCGTGCAGCACGGACCGGATCTCGCGGCCGTCCGCCGCCAGGTCCGCGACGAGCGCGGCGAGGGCGTCGCGGTCGGTGATGTCGCAGGCGGCGACGGTGGCGCGGGAGCCCAGGTCGGCGAGTTCCTCGACGAGTGCGTCGGCGCCGGGTGCCTCGGGGCCGCGGCGGCTGACGAGGACGAGGTGTTCGGCGCCCCGCCGGGCGAGCCAGCGGGCGATGTACGCGCCGAGGCCGCCGGTACCGCCGGTGATCAGCGTGGTGCCGCGCGGGGTCCAGGTGCGGCGGGGCGTGGCGTCGCCGAGCGGGGCGCGGACGAGCCGTCGGCCGTGCACGCCCGCGCCGCGCACGGCGAGCTGGTCCTCGTCGCCGGGCTCGGCGAGCACCGCGCAGAGCCGGGTCGCGGCCCGTACGTCCGGCTCCGGCGGCAGATCGACGAGACCGCCCCAGCGGCGCGGGTGTTCCAGGGCGGCGCAGCGGCCGAGGCCCCAGCTGACGTGCTGGGCGGGGCTGACGACCGGGTCGGCGGGGCCGACGGCGACGGCGCCGCGGGTGGCCCACCACAGCGGTGCGGCGATGCCCGCGTCGCCCAGTGCCTGCACCAGGGCGAGGTTGAGGGCGGCGCCGACGGGCGCCGCAGGGTGGCGCGAGTGCGGCCGTTCGTCGGTGGCGAGCAGCGAGAGGACGCCCGTGGGCACGGCGCCCGCCAGGGCGTCGGTGAGCCGGGCGGCGAGCGGACCGCGTGCGGCGTCGGGTTCGTCGAGGACGACGGTGACCGCGGTGGCCCCGGCGTCCTCCAGGGCGCGTGCGCAGGCGAGGCTCCACGCGTCCCCGGCGGGCGACGCGGGCGAGGCGGGCGCCAGCACGAGCCAGGTGCCGGACAGGCGCGCGGCGGCGGGCTCGGGCAGGGGCCGCCACGTGGGCCGGTAGCGCCAGGAGTCGACGGTGGCGAGCGCGGCGCGCCGCTCGCGCCAGGTGGCGAGCGCGGGCAGGACGGCGCTGAGCGGTTCGTCGGGTCCGACGCCGAGGGTGGCGGTCAGCTCGGGCAGGTCGCCGGTGCGGACGGCCTCCCAGAAGCGGTCCTCCACGGGATCGACGGGGGCCGCCGCGGTCGGCGCGGGTGGCGTCTCCAGCCAGTAGGGGCGCCGCCGGAAGGCGTACGTGGGCAGGTCGGCCGCCGCCGCGTGGCCGTCGAACACGCGGGACCAGTCGGGGGAGAGACCGCGGGTGTGGGCCTCGCCGAGGGCCAGCAGGAAGCGGGCCTGCCCGCCGTCGTCGCGGCGGAGCGTGCCGAGCACGGCGGCGGGCCGTTCGAGGCCCGCGGACTCGGCGGTCTGTTCCACACCCGGGGTGAGTACCGGGTGGGCACTGACCTCGACGAAGAAGCCGTACCCCTGGTCGAGCAGGCCGCGGACGGCGTCTTCGAAGCGCACCGTCCGTCGCAGGTTGCGGTACCAGTACGCGGAGTCGAGGACCGTCGTGTCGGATACCCAGTCGGCGTCGACCGTCGAGTAGAACGGCACCTCGGCGGCGCGCGGCGCGATGCCCGCCAGGGCGGTGTGCAGCCGTTCCGCGATCTCCTCGACGTGCGCGGAGTGCGAGGCGTAGTCGACGGGGATGACGCGGGCCTGCACGTGCTGCTCGGCGAGGGCGGCCACCACCCCCTCGATCGCCTCCGGGTCCCCGGAGAGGACCGTGGTCGAGGGCCCGTTGACGGCCGCGACGGACAGCCGTCCGGCCCACGGTTCCAGGTGCGGGCCGAGGTCGGCCGCGGGCAGCGGCACGGACGCCATGCCCCCGCGCCCCGCGATGTCCGCCAGGGCCCGGCTGCGCAGGGCGACGACCTTGGCCGCGTCGTCGAGGGAGAGCGCGCCCGCCACGCAGGCGGCGGCGATCTCCCCTTGGGAGTGCCCGACCACCGCGTCCGGCTCGATCCCGTACGAGCGCCACTGCACCGCCAGTGACACCATCACCGCGAACAGCACGGGCTGCACCACGTCGACGCGTTCCAGGGACGGGGCGCCTTCGGTGCCGCGCAGGACCTCTTCCAGCGACCAGTCCACGTACGGCGAGAGGGCCCGTTCGCAGGCCGCCATCCGGTCGGCGAACACCGTGGCGGTGTCGAGGAGGCCGACCGCCATGCCCGGCCACTGCGAGCCCTGCCCGGGGAAGACGAACACGGTCTTGCCGACGGCCCCGGTGGCTCCCCGCACCAGGCGCGGAGAGGGGGTTCCCGCGGCGAGCGCGGTCAGTCCCTCGACGAATCCGGCCCGGTCGTCCGCCACGACGGTGGCGCGGTGCTCGAAGGCGGACCGGGTGGTCGCGAGGGCCCGGCCGACGGCGCCGTCCGTGGCCGGGACGGGCCCGGCCGAGTCGCCCGCCGTGTCCCCCGCCGCGGCCTCGACGTGCGCGAGCAGGCGCGCGGCCTGGGCGCGCAGGCCGTCCTCGTCGCGGGCGGAGAGCACCCACGGCAGCGGGCCCGCGGCGGGGGCGCTCCGCGGTGCGGCGGCCGCCTCCTCGGTGTCCTGTGCGGTGTCCTCTTCGAGGACGAGGTGGGCGTTGGTGCCGCTCACGCCGAAGGCGGACACTCCGGCCCGGCGCGGCCGCCCCCGCGGCTCCCAGGGACGGGACTCGGTCAGCACGCGGACGGCGCCCCGCGACCAGTCGACGAACGGGGTCGGCTCTGCCACGTGCAGGGTGCGGGGCAGCCGCCCGTGGCGCAGGGCCATGACCATCTTGATGACGCCGCCGACGCCGGCCGCACCCGAGGTGTGGCCGATGTTGGACTTCAACGAGCCGATCCACAGGGGCTGTTCACCGGAACGGCCCTGCCCGTACGCGGCGAGCAGGGCCTGCGCCTCGATGGGGTCGCCGAGGCGGGTGCCGGTGCCGTGCGCCTCGACGGCGTCGACCTCGCCGGGCGCGAGCCGGGCGTCGGCGAGGGCGTCGGCGATGACGCGTTCCTGGGCCGGGCCGTTGGGGGCGGTCAGGCCGTTGCTGGCGCCGTCCTGGTTGACGGCCGAGCCGCGGATCACGGCGAGGACCTGGTGGCCGTTGCGCCGGGCGTCCGCGAGGCGCTCCAGGAGGACGACCCCGGCGCCCTCGGACCAGCCGGTGCCGTCGGCGGAGGCCGCGAACGCCTTGCAGCGCCCGTCCGCGGACAGGGCCCGCTGGCGGCTGAAGGCGACGAACGCGTCCGGTGTCGCCATCACCGCGACACCGCCCGCGAGGGCAAGGGAGCACTCGCGGGCGCGCAGCGAACGGACCGCGAGGTGCAGGGCCACCAGGGACGACGAGCAGGCGGTGTCGACACTGATCGCGGGGCCTTCGAGGCCGAGGGTGTAGGCGACGCGGCCCGAGACGACGCTCGTGGCCGTGCCGGTGTCGAGGAGTCCCTGCAGTTCGGGGACGTCGCGCGAGGCGCTGCCGTAGTCGTTGCGCATCGCGCCCATGAACACGCCGGTCGGGGTGGCGCGCAGCGCGGCCGGGTCGATGGCCGCGCGTTCGACCGCCTCCCAGGCGGTCTCCAGGACGAGGCGCTGTTGCGGGTCCATGGCGAGCGCCTCGCGCGGCGAGATCCCGAAGAAGCCCGGGTCGAAGTCGGCGGCGTCGTGCAGGAAGCCGCCGTGGCGGGTGGCGGAGGTGCCGGGGTGGTCGGGGTCCGGGTGGTAGAGCGCCTCGGTGTCCCAGCCGCGGCCGGTGGGCCATTCGGTGATGGCGTCGGTGCCGCTGTCGACGAGGTCCCACAGCCGCTCGGGGGTGTCGGCGCCGCCGGGGTAGCGGCAGCTCATGGAGACGATCGCGACGGGCTCGTGGTGCGCGTCCTCCGCCTCGCGCAGGCGCCGTCTGGCGTCGCCCAGGTCCGCGGTGGCACGCCTGAGGTATTCGAGGAGCTTGTCGTTGTCCGGCATGGGTGTCTCGCTCTCCCTCAGGCGCCGTAGTTGTTGTCGAGCAGTTCGAAGAGTTCGTCGGCGGTGGCGGTGGACGTGTCGGCGCCCTCCGCCCCGTCGGCGTCGCACTCCCGCGGGCGGCGGCCGTTCCAGGCGCGCAGCAGGTCGCGCAGGCGGGCGCCGATCTCGTCGGCGTCCGGCGTGTCCGTGCCCGCGGTGGCCAGGGCGTCGGCGAGGCGCTCCAGTTGGGCGAGGACGGGCCGCTCCGGTTCGGGTGGCGCGGCGAGCTGTTCGTGGAGGTGGGCGGCGAGCGCGGCGGGCGTGGGGTGGTCGAAGACCGCGGTGGGCGGCAGCGGGACGCCGGTCGCCGCACCGAGGCGGTTCCTGAAGGTGACCGCGAGCATCGAGTCGAACCCCGCTTCGGAGAAGGGCCGTTCGGGTTCGACGGCCGCGGTGCCGGAGTGTCCGAGCAGGGCGGCGGCGTGCGCGACGACCAGGTCGAGGACGGTGCGGCGGCGGTCGGTCTCGTCCAAGGGGGCGAGTCGGGCGGCGAGTTCGGCCGCCGGGTCCGAGCCGGGTGGCCCGGCCGCGGGCTCCGGGGCGGTGACCGGCACCGTCGCGGTGACGGCGGTCCGGCCCGGGGTGGGCAGCCAGTAGCGCTCGTGCTGGAAGGGGTAGGTGGGCAGCGGGACGTGGGAGCCGGTGGGCGTGGGCAGCACGGCGGGCCAGTTCACGGGGGCGCCGTGCGTCCATGCCTCGGCGAGCGAGGCGAGGAGGCGGTCGGTGCCGCCGTCGTCGCGGCGGACCGTGCCGACGGCGGCCGCGGGCCGCCCCGCCCGCTCGGCGGTTCCGGCGACCGCGGCGGTCAGCACCGGGTGCGGGCTCATCTCGACGAACAGGTCGTGCCCGGCGGCGAGCAGGGTCTCGGTGGCCCGCGCGAACTCGACCGGCTCGCGCAGGTTGCGGTACCAGTAGGCGGCGTCCAGCGCGGCGCCGTCGACGACGTCGCCGGTCACGGTGGAATACAGCGGCACGTCCGGTGTCCGGGGCCGCACTCCGGCGAGGGCGGAGCGCAACGCGTCGCCGACGTCGGTGACCTGGGCGGAGTGGGCGGCGTAGTCGACGGGGAGCCGCCGGGCCCGTACGGTCTCGCGTGCGCAGTCGGCGAGGAGCCGCTCCAGCGCGGCGGGCTCGCCCGCGACGACGACGGCCCCCGGGCCGTTGACGGCGGCCACCCCGATCCGCTCGCCGTACGGCAGCAGCATCTCCCGTACGCGATCCTCGGGCGCGGCCAGGGACGCCATGCCGCCGCGCCCGGCCAGACGCAGGAGTTCCCTGCTGCGCAGGGCGACGACACGGGCAGCGTCCTCCAGGGACAACGCCCCCGCCACACAAGCAGCGGCGATCTCCCCCTGCGAATGCCCGACCACCGCAGCAGGCACCACCCCGCACGACCGCCACACCTCCGCCAACGACACCATCACCGCGAACAACACCGGCTGCACCACATCCACCCGCTCCAACGACACGGCACCACCAGACCCACGCAGCACATCCAGCAACGACCAGTCAGTGAACGGCGCCAACGCCTCAGCACACTCCACAACCCGAGCCGCGAACACCGGCGACCCCTCAAGCAGTTCACCCGCCATCCCCGCCCACTGCGACCCCTGACCGGGAAACACGAACACGGTCCGCGCCTCGCCCGCGCGGCCGGTGACGGCTCCGGGTGCGGGCGCTCCGTCGCCGAGCGCCGTGAGCGCGCCGAGGATCTCCTGCCGGGTGCGGCCGGTCACCGCGGCGCGGTGGCGGAACGGGGTGCGGGTGGTGGCGAGCGCGTGGGCGATGTCCGCGAGGGGCCGCTCGGCGTCGGCCTCGACGTACTCCCGCAGGCGGCGGGCCTGAGCGCGCAGGGCGGGCGCGGAGGCGGCGGACAGCGGCAGCGCCACGGTGTCGCCCGCAATCGGTTCCGGTGCGGTGGGCGCGACGGGCGGCGGGGCCAACGGGCTGTCGTCCGGGGCCTGTTCGAGCACCACGTGCGCGTTGGTGCCGCTCATGCCGAACGACGAGACCCCGGCACGGCGCGGACGGCCGGCCCCGCCCCACGGCCGCGCCTCGGTCAACAGCCGTACCGCGCCCGTGGACCAGTCCACCTTGGTGGTCGGTGCGTCGACGTGGAGGGTGCGGGGCAGCAGGCCGTGGCGCAGGGCCATGACCGTCTTGATGACGCCCGCGATGCCCGCCGCTGCCTGGGTGTGACCGATGTTGGACTTCAACGAGCCGAGCCACAAAGGCCGTTGCTCGGGGCGGTCCTGGCCGTAGACGGCGAGGACGGCCTGCGCCTCGATGGGGTCGCCGAGGGTGGTGCCGGTGCCGTGCGCCTCGACGAGGTCGACGTCGCCCCCGGTGAGCCCGGCGGCGGCGAGCGCCCGGCGCAGGACGCGCTCCTGCGCGGGGCCGCTCGGGGCGGTGAGCCCGTTGCTCGCGCCGTCCTGGTTGACGGCGGAGCCCCGTACGACGGCGAGGACCCGATGCCCCTGGCGGCGAGCTTCGGAGAGCCTCTCGACCACCACGACGCCGACGCCCTCGCCCCAGCCCGTGCCGTCGGCGGCGTCCGCGAAGGACCGGCAGCGGCCGTCGGGCGAGAGCCCGCGCTGGCGGCTGAACTCCACGAAGGCGTCGGGGGACGCCATGACGGCGGCGCCGCCGACGAGAGCGAAGGAGCACTCCCCCGCGCGCAGCGCCTGCCCGGCCAGGTGGAGGGCGACCAGTGAGGAGGAGCACGCGGTCTCGACGGTGACGGCGGGGCCCTCGGTGCCGAGGGTGTAGGCGATCCGCCCGGAGGCGACGCTCGTGACCGTGCCGCTGAGGAGGTGGCCCTCCACGTCGGCGGCCGGGTCCTGCGGGCCGGTGCCGTAGCCCTGCCCGGCGACGCCCAGATAGACGCCGCCCTGGCTGCCGCGCAGCGCCCCGGGGTCGATGCCCGCGCGTTCGAGCGCCTCCCAGGAGGTCTCCAGGAGGAGCCGCTGCTGCGGGTCCATGGCGAGCGCCTCGCGCGGCGAGATCCCGAAGAACTCGGCGTCGAAGTCCCCGGCGCCGTCCAGGAATCCGCCGCCGTTCGTGTAGAACGTTCCCTCGCGCGCGGGGTCGGGGTCGTAAAGGGCGTCGAGCGGCCAGCCGCGGTCGTCGGGGAGCGGGCCGATCGTGTCCCGCTCGCTCGTGACGAGGTCCCACAGGTCCTCGGGGCTGCGTACCCCTCCCGGGAAGCGGCAGGCCATGCCGATCACGGCCAGCGGCTCGTCGGCGGCAGCGGCGGTGGACGAGGGGGGAGAGGCCTGCGACTCGGCGCCTATGCCGCTCAGTTCGCCGTGCAGGTGCTCCCCGAGCGCGGTGGCCGTGGGGTGGTCGAAGACGGTGCTGGCGGGCAGGGTGAGGCCGGTGGCGGCAGTGATGCGGTTGCGCAGTTCGACGGCGGTGAGCGAGTCGAAGCCGATGTCGTGGAAGGGCCGTCCGGCGTCCACGGCCGCCACCGAGTCGTGCCCCAGGACGGCGGCTGCCTCGGTGCGCACGAACTCGGTGAGCAGGCGGTGCCGTTCTCCGCCACTGGGCAGGGCGGCGAGCCGCTCGCGCCAGCGGGCCGCCGCGTCGGATCCCGTGTCCGGCGCCCGCTCGCCCGCCGTCCCGCTCGCGGCCTCGGGGAGGTCGCCGAACAGAGCGCTCTCACGGCCGGAGCGGAAGGCCGGGGCGAAACGCGCCCAGTCCATGTCCGCGACGACGACGCCGCTGTCGTCGCGTTCCAGGGCCCGCCACAGCGCGTCCAGCGCCACCTCGGGCGCCATCGGCACCAGGCCGAGGCGGCGCAGCTTCGCGCCGGTCTCCCCCTGTGCCATGCCCGCCCCGGCCCACGGCCCCCAGGCCACACAGGTCGCGGCGCGCCCTTGTGCGCGCCGCCGGGCGGCGACGGCGTCCAGGAAGGCGTTGGCGGCCGCGTAGGTGGCCTGCCCCGCGCTGCCCCAGGCGGCGGAGACCGACGAGAAGAGCACGAAGGCGTCCAGGTCGTCGCCGAGCAGCGCGTCCAGGTGGGCCGCTCCGCGTACCTTGGCCGCGGTCTCCTCGGTGAGCAGCGCGGGCGTGCAGTCGGCGATCCGGGTGTCGGAGGTGACCCCGGCCGCGTGGAAGACGGCCCGTACGGGGTCGCCTTCGGCCGCGAGGCGGTCGAGGAGGTCCGCGAGCGCATGCCGGTCGGCGACGTCGCAGGGCGCGACGGTGGTACGCGTACCCGACGCGGTGAGCTCCTGGACGAGTTCGGCCACGCCGGGTGCCCGCGGCCCCTGACGGCTCGTCAGGACGAGGTGGTCGGCGCCGCTTCGGGCGAGACGGCGGGCGACGTGGGCGCCGAGACCGCCGGTGCCGCCGGTGACCAGGACCGAGCCGCGTACGCTCCACTCCGGCGAGGCGCCGTCCGGCGTGGCACGGCCACCGGCGGCGGGCTCCCTGACCAGGCGGCGGCCGTGGAAGGCGTCCGCACGGACGGCCACCTGGTCCTCGGCGCAGCCGCCGTCCCGGGCGCGCACGGACCCCGACAGCAGGGCGCACAGGCGCCGCAGGGCGGTGTCGTCGGGGCGTTCGGGCAGGTCCACGAGACCGCCCCAGCGCTGCGGGTGTTCGAGCGCGGCGACCCTGCCGAGTCCCCACACCTGGGCCTGTTCGGGGTGGTCGGGGCCCCGGCCGTCCACGGCGACGGCGCCGGTGGTGAGGCACCACAGCGGCGCGTCGGCGCCCGCGTCGCCGAGGGCCTGGACGAGCAGGAGGGTGGCCTCGGGCCCGGTGGAAGGGGCGAGCAGCGACAGCACGCCGCGCACGCCGGACGGGATGCGCGCCGCGAGCCCGGACCGGTCGGTGCCGTCGGGGACTCCGAGGACGGAGACGTCGGCGCCGGTCCCGGTGAGCGCGCTCCGGCACACCTCGGTGAGCGGAGCGCCGACGGCCGCCTCGGGGACGACGAGCAGCCAGGTTCCGGTCAGGCGGGCGGGGGCCGGGTCGGGCAGGGCGCGCCAGGTGACGCGGTAGGTCCAGGCGTCCGCCGCGTCGGCGGTACGGGCGGTGCGGGGCGCGGGCCAGTACCTGCGGTGCTGGAAGGGGTACGTGGGCAGGTCCAGCGGGGGCGTGCGGGGCGCGGTGCCCGCGGTCCAGTCGACGGGCACGCCCCGTACGTGCAGGGCGGCGACGGCTCCGGCAAGCGACTCGGCTTCGGTGCGTCCCTCGCGCAGCAGCGGTACGGCGCGGCAGTCGTCCCCGGCGGTACGGCACTCCTCGACGACGCCGGACAGCACGCCGGCGGGGCCGAGTTCGAGACAGCTGGTGGTGTTCTCCGCGAGCAGCGTGCGGACGCCGTCGAGGAAGCGGACGGTGCCGCGCACGTGCCGCACCCAGTACTCGGGGTCGCACAGGTCGTCGGCGGTGGCGCGCTCGCCGGTGAGGTTGGAGATGACGGGGATGCGCGGCGGCTCGTACGTCATGCGCCGTGCCACGGAACGGAACGCGTCGAGCATCGCCTCCACGCGCGCCGAGTGGAAGGCGTGGCTGACCGCGAGCTCCTTGGTGCGGCGTCCCCGTGCCCGCAAGGCCTCGGCGAGGCGCAGGACGGGGGCGCGGTCGCCGGACAGGACGGTGGAGCGCGGCCCGTTGACGGCGGCGACACAGACGCCGTCCGCGTCGGCGCCGGGGTCCGCGAGCAGCGCCCGTACCTCCGCCTCGTCGGCTTCCACGGCAGCCATGGCGCCGCCGCCGGGCAGCGCGTCCATGAGGCGGCCGCGCGCGGCGACCAGGGCGCAGGCGTCCGGCAGGTCGAGGACCCCGGCCACGTGGGCGGCGGCGAGCTCGCCGACGGAGTGCCCGAGCAGTGCGTCCGGGCGTACGCCCCAGTGCTCCATCAGCCGGAACAGCGCCACTTGGAGGGCGAACAGCGCGGGCTGGGTGTGGGCGGTGCGGTCCAGGAGTGCGGCGCCCGCGGTGCCGGGGGCGGCGAACATGACGTCGCGCAGCGGCTGTTCGAGGTCCGGGGGGAGGTGGGGTGCCAGGTGGGTGAGGACGTCGTCGAGCGCGTCGGCGAAGGCCGGTTCGGTGCGGTACAGCTCGGCGCCCGCGCCCGGGCGCTGGCTGCCCTGGCCGGGGAAGAGGAAGGCCGTCCGGCCGGGCGCGCCCGCGTGACCGGTGACGAGCCGCCCGGCGGAGGACCCGTCGGCCAGGGCGTCCAGTGCGGCCAGGACGGCGTCGGGGTCGCGGCCGAGGACGGCGGCGCGGTGGTCGAGCGCGGCACGTCCGGTGGCGAGGGTGCGGGCCACGTCCGCGAGGTCGGTGGGGTGTTCGCCGAGGTGCGTGCGCAGCCGGGTGGCCTGGGCGCGCAGGGCGTCCGGGGTACGGGCGGACAGCAACAGCGGCACGGTGACAGCCGTCCCGGGGACGCCGTCCGGCGTCGGGGCGGGAGCGGGCGGCGCCTGTTCCACGACGATGTGGGCGTTGGTGCCGCTGATGCCGAACGAGGAGACTCCGGCCCGCCGCGGCTCACCCGTCTCGGGCCAGGGCGTGGGCCCGGTGAGCAGCCGCACCTCGCCCGCGGACCAGTCGATGTGCGGGTTCGGTTCGTCGGCGTGGAGCGTGCCGGGCAGCTCTCCGGCGCCGAGCGCGAGCACCGTCTTCATGAGCCCGGCGACTCCCGCAGCGGCCTGGGTGTGCCCGATGTTGGACTTGACCGAGCCGAGCCACAGCGGCCTCTCGGCGGGTCGCCCCGTATGCACGGCCTGGAGGGCCTGCGCCTCGATGGGGTCGCCGAGCACGGTGCCGGTGCCGTGCGCCTCCACGGCGTCGACCTGGTGGGGGTGCAGGCCCGCGTCGGCGAGCGCGGCGCGGATGACCGCCTCCTGGGCGGGTCCGTTGGGGGCGGTCAGGCCGTTGCTCGCGCCGTCCTGGTTGACGGCCGAGCCCCGGATCACGGCGAGCACCCGGCTGCCTCTGCGGCGGGCGTCGCTCAGCCGCTCCAGAAGCAGCACTCCGGCGCCCTCGCCCCACGCGGTGCCGTCGGCGCCCGCCCCGAACGCCTTGCACCGTCCGTCGCGGGCCAGGCCGCGCTGGCGGCTGAACTCGACGAACAGCCGGGGCGTGCTCATCACCGTGACGCCGCCCGCGAACGCCTGGTCGCAGTCGCCGCGCCGCAGTGCCTGGGCGGCGAGGTGCACGGCGACCAGCGACGAGGAGCAGGCCGTGTCCACGGTGAGGGCGGGCCCTTCGAGGCCGAGGACGTAGGAGATGCGGCCGGACATCACGCTGGCGGTGTTGCCGGTGAGGAGGTGCCCTTCGGACACCTCGGGGTCGGCGCCCGCGAGGCCCATGTAGTCCTGGCCGTTGGTGCCGACGAACACGCCGACCCGGCGCCCGCGCAGCGCGGCCGGGTCCTGCCCGGCGTGCTCCGCGGCCTCCCAGGAGGTCTCCAGGAGGAGCCGCTGCTGCGGGTCCATGGCGAGCGCCTCGCGCGGCGAGATCCCGAAGAACTCGGCGTCGAAGTCGGCGGCGTCCGTCACGAACGCGCCCCGCGTGCAGTAGGTGGTGCCGGTCCGGTCCGGGTCCGGGTCGTGGAGCGCCGCCGCGTCCCAGCCCCGGTCCGCCGGCCAGTCGGTGACCGCGTCCCGGCCCTCGCTGAGCAGTCGCCACAGCTCGGCGGGGCGTCGTACGCCGCCGGGGAACCGGCAGCCCATGCCCACGATGGCGATGGGCTCGCCGTCCTGGGCGGCGGACGTCTCCGGCAGAGCCCGGGCGCCGACGGGCCCGCCCGCCGTGCCGAGCTCGCCGGGCGTACCGAGTTCGCTCAGGAGGTGGTCGGCGAGGACGGCCGGTGTGGGCCGGTCGAAGAGCACGGTGGCGGGCAGTCGTACGCCGGTGGCGGCGGCCAGGCGATTGCGCAGCTCGACCGCCGTCAGGGAGTCGAACCCCATGTCCGTGAAGGCCCGTTCGGGGCGTACGGCGTCGGGGGCGGCGTGCCGGAGGACGGCTGCCGCGTGTGTCCGTACGAGGTCGGTGAGGAACCGGGCCCGTTCGGCGGCGGGCACGGCGGCGAACCGCTCGCCGAACGCCGTTCGGGGCGCGTCGGCCCGCTTTCCGCCCTCGTCGTCGTCCCGGCCGGTCAGCTCGGCGAGCAGG
Organism: Streptomyces sp. NPDC036815; assembly: GCF_055609205.1. NCBI lineage: Bacteria > Bacillati > Actinomycetota > Actinomycetes > Kitasatosporales > Streptomycetaceae > Streptomyces > Streptomyces sp. NPDC036815. Next base: position 187,648 of record NZ_JBVJPW010000006.1, read on the forward strand.
GCGGCGGCGCGGGGGCCCGTCGCGTCGGCGAACCGCCGCCAGTCCGCGTCGGCGACCACGACCAGCGCGTCGTCCTGCGCCAGGGCGCGCCCGACGGCGGTGACGGCCGCCGCGGGGTCCATGGAGGCCAGACCGCGCTCCCTGAGCCGGTCCGCGACCCCGGTGGCGAGCATGCCCTCACCGGCCGCCCAGGCGCCCCAGGCGAGGGCCGTGCCGGGCAGCCCGGCGGCCCGCCGTGCGGCGACGAGGAACTCCAGCGCGGCGTTGGCCGCCGCGTACCCCGCCTGCCCCGCGTTGCCCACGACCCCCATGAGCGAGGTGAAGACGACGAACGCGGCGAGGCCGAGGCCCTCGGTCGCCTCGTGCAGCACCTCGGCGGCGGTCACCTTGGCACGGAGCGACACGGCGAGCCGGGCGGGAGTGAGGGCGTCGAGGACGCCGTCGTCGAGCACACCCGCCGCGTGCACGACCGCGGTCAGCGGACGGTCCTGCGGCAGGGCGCCGAGCAGTTCCGCCACCTGCTCCGGGTCGGCGACGTCGCACGCCGCCACGGTCACGGCCGCGCCCGACGCCTCCAGCTCCGCCCGCAGCGCGTCCGCGCCCGGCGCCCGCGGCCCGCGTCGGCCCACGAGGAGCAGATGCCCGGCACCGCACGCGGCCAGCCACCGCGCCACGTGGGAGCCCACCCCACCGGTGCCGCCGGTGACGAGGACCGTGCCGTGCCCGGACACCGCGTCCGGCACCGGCAGCTCGCCGTGCACCGGCGCGGGCAGCAGGCGCCGTCCGTGGACCCCGGTCGCCCGCACCGCGACCTGGTCCTCGTCGGTCACGGACGTCAGCACGGCGCACAACCGCCGCAGCGTCCGCTCGTCCGGCTCGTGGGGAAGGTCGACGAGGCCGCCCCAGCGGTCGGGGTGTTCCAGCGCGGCGCAGCGGCCGAGCCCCGCGACGGCCGCGTGCGGGGCCGCGCCCGGCCGCTCCCCGGCCCCGACCACGGCGGCGCCTCGCGTCACGCACCACAACGGCGCGTCGATCCCGGCGTCACCGAGGGCCTGGACCAGTGCGAGGGTGAGCGCGAGCGCGCCGGGCAGGTCGGTGTGCCCGGGATGCGGGCGGGTCTCGTCCGCCAGCAGGGAGACGACTCCGGCCACGGGCCGCTGCCCTGCGGCCGCCGTCAGCGCGGCGGCCAGCGCGGCGCGGCCCTGCCCGGGCTCCCCGGCGCTCACCACGGTCAGATCGAGGCCGGCCGCCGCCAGCCCGTCCACGACGTCGGCCGCCCCCTCCTCGGGGCACACGGCGAGCCAGTGTCCGGGCGGCGCCGCGGCGGGCGGCAGGTCCAGCGGCCGCCACGCCACGCGGTACCGCCAGGAGTCGACGCGCCGCTTCCGCGTCCGGTCGGCCCGCCAGGCGGTCAGCGCGGGCAGCACCTCGTCCAGGGCCTGCGGTGTCACTCCCAACGTCTGGGCCAGCCGCGGCGGTTCCGCTGCCGCGAGCTCCTCCCACAGCCCGTCCGGCTCCGTGGGTCCACCGGTCGCCTGCCGCGTGGCGGACAGCCAGAACCGCTCGCGCTGGAAGGCGTAGGTGGGCAGCTCGATCCGGGTGGCCCCGGTGCCGTCGAAGGCGGGCGAGAAGTCCACGGCGACGCCCCGCGCGTGCGCCTGGCCGACCGCCAGGAGCATGCGCCGCAGGCCGCCCTCGTTCCGGCGCAGGGTGCTGAGGACCACGCCCGTCGCGCCGGCCGCGTCCAGGGTCTCCTCGACCGCCATGGTCAGCACGGGGTGCGGGCCGACCTCGACGTACGCGCCGAAGCCCTGGTGGGCGAGGGTACGGATGGCGGGTTCGAAGCCGACGGTGCCCCGTAGGTTCCGGTACCAGTACCCCGCGTCCATCACCGAGGTGTCCAGCCACTCCCCCGTCACCGTGGACAGCAGAGGTATCTGCCCGCGGGCCGGTTCGATCCCCTTCAGCGCCTCAAGCACCTCGCTCTCGACGCGCTCCACCTGGGCCGAGTGGGACGCGTAGTCCACCTCGATCCGCCGCGCCCGCACCCCGTCCGCCGCACAGGACGCGAGCAGTTCGTCGAGGTCGCCGGGGTCTCCGGAGACCACCATGGCCGAGGGGCCGTTGACCGCGGCCACCGACAACCGCCCGTGCCAGCCGGAGAGGCGCTCCTCGGCCGCCGCCGAGTCCAGCGCCAGCGAGACCATCCCGCCGTGTCCGACGAGCCGGACGATCGCCCGGCTGCGCAGGGCGACCACCCTCGCCCCGTCCGCCAACGACAGCCCTCCGGCGACCACCGCGGCCGCGATCTCCCCCTGCGAGTGCCCGACCACCGCGTCCGGCACCACGCCGAACGCACGCCACAACCGCGCCAGTGACACCATCACCGCGAACAGCACGGGCTGCACGACGTCCACCCGGTCGAGCCCGTCGCCCGAGCGCACCACGTCCGGCAGCGACCACTCGACGAAGGGCGCCAACGCGGCCCGGCACTCCTCCATCGAGGCGGCGAACGGCGCCGACTCGTCCAGGAGTTCGCGCGCCATCCCGAGCCACTGCGTCCCCTGCCCGGGGAACACGAACACCGTCCCACCGGCCGTCGCCGCCCGGCCCTCCACCACGAACGGGGACGGCTCACCCGCCGCCAACGCCCGTACTCCTGCCAGGAGTTCCCCGCGTCCCCCGGCCACTACGGCCCGGTACTCGTGCCGCGCGCGCGTCTCCGCAAGGGACAGACCCACGTCACCGGTCCGTACCTGCACGCCGCACGCCCGAGCCAGGCGCGCCGCCTGCTCGCGCAGCGCTTCCGGGGACTTGGCGGACAGCACCCACGGCATCGGCGTACCCGGGTCGGCGGCCGCCGGAGCGTCCGGCTCCGGCACCTGCTCCACGATCACGTGCGCGTTCGTCCCGCTGATACCGAACCCGGAGATCCCGGCCCGCCGGGGCCCCTCGCCCACCGGCCACGGTGTGGGTTCGGTGAGCAGGCGGACGTCACCCGCGGCCCAATCCACGTACGGCGTCGGCTCGGTGATGTGCAGGGACCGGGGCAGCAGTCCGTGCCGCATCGCCAGGACCATCTTCAGGACGCCGCCGACACCGGCGGCGGCCTGGGTGTGGCCGATGTTGGACTTGAGGGAGCCGAGCCACAGCGGCCGCCCCTGCGCACGCTGTTGCCCGTACGTGGCAAGCAGCGCCTGGGCCTCGATCGGGTCGCCCAGGCGCGTGCCGGTCCCGTGGGCCTCGACCGCGTCCACGTCCTTCGCCGACAGTCCGGCGTCGGCCAGCGCCGCGCGGATCACCCGCTGCTGGCTGGGCCTGTTCGGAGCGGTCAGGCCGTTGCTCGCGCCGTCCTGGTTGACCGCGCTCCCGCGCACCACGGCGAGCACCGGATGACCGTTGCGGCGGGCGTCCGACAGCCTCTCCAGGAGCAGGACGCCGACGCCCTCGGCCAGTCCGAACCCGTCGGCCTGCGCGGAGAACGCCTTGCAGCGCCCGTCGGCCGCCAGGCCGCCCTGGCTGCTGAACTCCACGAACATGCCCGGCGTCGGCATCACCGTCGCGCCGCCGGCGAGCGCGAGGGCGCACTCGCGGCGGCGCAGCGCCTGCACCGCGAGGTGCAGGGCCACGAGCGAGGAGGAGCAGGCCGTGTCCACGGTGACGGCGGCGCCTTCGAGGCCGAGGGCGTAGGCGACGCGGCCGGAGGCGACGCTGCCGGTGTTGCCGGTGAGGAGGTGGCCGTTGCCCTCCGTCGCCTCGTGCAGGCGGGGGCCGTAGTCCATGGTCATCGCGCCGACGTAGACCCCGGTGCGGCTGCCGCGCAGGGTGTGCGGGTCGATCCCGGCGCGTTCGAGGGTTTCCCAGGACGTCTCCAACAGGAGTCGCTGCTGCGGGTCCATGGCGAGTGCTTCGCGGGGCGAGATGCCGAAGAACTCGGCGTCGAAGCGATCGGCGTCGAGCAGGAACCCGGCTTCGCGCTGGTAATGACGGCCCGGAGCGACGTCTTCGGGGGCGCAGGCGCCCTCGGTGCTCCAGCCGCGGTTGGCGGGGAACGGCGTCACGGCGTCGGTGCCGTCCGTCAGGAGCCGCCACAGGCGCTCCGGGCTGTCGGCGCCGCCGGGGTACCGGCAGCCCATGGCGACGATCGCCACCGGGTCGTCGTCCGGGGCCGCGTCGGCCGAGTCGCGTTCCTCCGCGCCCTCCCGCGCCGCTCGCGGGCCTGCCGGCAACTCCTCCCCGAGCGCTTGGGCGAGCCGCCTCGGCGTCGGATGGTCGAAGACGGCCGTCACGGGCAGCGTCCCGGCACCGGTGAGCGCGGTGAGGCGGTTGCGGATCTCGACCGCCGTCACGGAGTCGAGACCGAGGCCGGTGAAGGTGGCGTCGGGGTCGATCGGCCCCGCGCCGCCGAGCACCGCGGCGACCTCCTGGCCCACGACACGCAGCAGCAGCTCGCGCTGTCCGACGGCGGTGAGGCCGGCCAACTCGTCGCGGAGGGCGGCCCCGGGGTCCGCCGTGTCCGCGTCGTCGTCCGACTCCCGCAGGTCGGCGGGCAGTTCGGCGGGGTGGGCGTCGAGCCCTTCGAAGACGGCCGCGTGGTCGGGGGTGGCGCCGTGCACGTACGTCTCGCCGAGCGCGGTGAGGAACTGGGCACGTCCGCCGTGACCGCGGCGCAGCGTCGCGCCGGTGTGGGCGGTGACGTCCTGTTCGGCGGCGGTCGCCTGGAGGGCGGTGGTGAGGACCGGGTGCGGGCTGATCTCCAGGACAAGTCGGTGGCCGTCTCGCAGCAGGGCCGCGGTGGCTTCGTGGAAACGGACCGTACCGCGCAGGTTGCGGGCCCAGTAGTCCGCGTCCAGAACCGGTTCCGGAAGCAGGCCACCGGTGAGACCGGAGTAGTACGGGAGGTCGGCGCGCAGCGGCCGGACGGCGGCCAGGTCCGCGAGGAGACGCGGCACGATGGCGTCGATGTGGGGAGAGTGAGCGGCGAGTCCGACGGCGATACGGCGTGCGTGGACGCCCTCGGCGGTGAGCCGGACGACGAACTCCGAGGCTGCGGCGGTGTCGCCCGACACGATCACCGCGCCCGGCCCGTTGACGGCGGCGACCCCCAACTGACCCTCGTACGCCTCCAGTCGGGTGGTGACTTCGGCAAGGGGGGCCATGACGGAGACCATCTCCCCGCGTCCGGAGAGGGTGGCCTGCGCCTGGCTCCACAGGGCGACGACACGGGCGCTGTCGTCGAGGGAGAGCGCTCCGCTGACGGCCGCGGCGGAGATCTCGCCGCAGCTGTGGCCCAGGACCGCGGAAGGCTGCACGCCGTGGTCGCGCCAGAGACCGGCCAGTCCGACTCCCACGGCGAACAGGACGGGCTGCACGACGTCGGGGCGCTCCAGGGCGGGCGCGCCGTCGGCGGCGCCCAGCACGTCCATCAGGGACCAGTCGACGAAGGGCTCGAGGGCCTGCGCGCAGGCGTCCACGCGCCTCCTGAACCCGGGCTCCGACGCGAGGAGTTCCGCGGCCATGCCCGGCCATTGGGAGCCCTGCCCCGGGAAGACGAAGGCGGCACCGGCGCCGTCCCCGCCGGGCCCCTCGACGAGGCCCGGGGCGCGGCGCCCGCGGGCGAGCGCGTCGAGGCTGTCCAGGAACTCCTCGCGCTCCCGGGCCACGAGGGCGGCGCGCCGTCCCCGGGCGGTCGTGGCGTGCGCGAGGGCGAGCCCGACGTCCGCCGGGCTCCACTCGGGCAGGGTGTCCAGGTGGGCGCGCAGCCGTCGCGCCTGGGCCGCGAGGGCGCCCCTGCTGTCGCCGGACAGCGCCCACAGGAGGGGGGTCCTGGCAGCGGAATCGGGCAGGTTCACGCCATGGCTCCTCAGCACGCACGGGGGACAGGGACTGCGGGGCGGGGGTGAGGGCGGGCCGGGGTGCGGGGCCCGCGTCGGTACAGGTGGCTCGCGGCGCCGAGGCCCGTCAGTACAGGCCCTCGACGGCGGTGGTGGCGGTCTGGAGCGGACGGACGTCGGCCACGCCGTCGCAGGGCCACTCGGCGTCGAGGTGGCGTACCGCCTGGTCGCGTTCGAGGATGTTGGGCAGGAAGAGGTCGTCGTGCAGCACGGTGAGCCGGACCTGTCCGCTCGCGCCGGGCGGGACGACCTCGCGCCAGTCGTCCTTGCGCACCACGGCCATGGTCACCTGTGGGTAGTTCGGCATGTACGGGATCGGGCCGCCGCTCTCCGGCACGCCGATGTAGGCGGCGTTGCCGAAGGTGTTGCCGTAACTGATGCCGCAGATCCCGCCGTCGAGGGCGGCGCGGAAGTCGCGGTGCATCGCGCCGTTGATCTGGGTGCCGCTCAGGCGTGCCCCGGCGAGGGCCGCGACGCGCTCGGGCGCGTGTCTGCACAGCGCCGCGAAGAGGGCGGGGGTGGTGTTGAGGTAGTCGATGCCGCCTTGGTCCAGAGCGTCGGTGATCTGGTCGAGGAGGTGGCCGGTGTAGCGCTCGACGTCGGCCGGACGGCCTTCGCGGATGAGTCGCTTGACCCAGCGGGGGTCCATGTCGATGGCGTACACCAGGCCCGCGTACAGGTCGGCGACTTCCCAGGCGCCGTGCCCGATGAGGTGCGGTCCGGTGGGGGTCGCCTGGAGCCAGCCGCGGCCGGGCACGAACCCTTCGTGGGTGAAGGACCAGCGGCGCCAGACGGCGCGGTGATGGAGCATGGCAGGGGTGTAGAAGACCCGGCAGGGCCTGCCGGTGGTGCCGCCCGTGTCCCAGACGCGGCCGGCGAGCGGCCTGCGCACGGCGCGTGGCACCAGGTCCGCCGGGTCCACGCCGCGCAGGTCGGCGAGCGGGAACGGGCCGAAGGCCGTGAGTTCTTCGTAGCGCTTGATGTCGTACGGGTCGAAGTCGAGCCGTTCGCGGCGGCTCAGCCAGTACGGGCTTCCCCCGTCGGCGTCGAAGGTGCGCCGCACGACCGCGCGGGTCCATTCGTCGATGTCGATGCCGAGCCACTTCGCGACGAGCGCGTCGGGGTCGGTCACGTCCTTTCCTTGCGGCTCCGCCGTACGGTCGGTTCGCCGCATATCAGCTTTCCCACGCGCCGGAGTTGCCCTGCGAGATCCTGATTCCGAGATCATAGGCGGTACTGACGGCGAGTTGAATATGCTCGGGATTCTCCACATGGACGACCGGGAACGGGAAAGCGAGGATTCCTTCGGGAATGGCGGGGCCCATGACGAGGCCGAGTCGTACGTCATGACTTCGCATTCCCTCGTAGATGTCGACGAGGCTGATCGGGTCGGTGGGATTGCGCTCGAACATGTCCCGCACTTCGTCCGCCGTTTTCAGCTCGCCGCGCTCCAGACAGGAGAGCAGTGGAATGCGTGGTGCGGTGAACGGCAGCTGTGCCAGATGGGGCGCGAGGAACTCGCGGAAGGGCCCCCGCAGCGGCGAGTGAACGGCGATGGTGCGGTCGGGCAGCGGCACGATCGCGCCGGGTGCGGACTCGGCGGCCAGGCGCTCGATCGCCGTACGGTGACCGGCGAGCATGACGATGCGCTGGGACCCGTCCGCGACGGGGCCGAAGTCACCGGCGAGGTGGACGTCCGGGAGACCCTGCCAGGGGGGCGGGGACTCCGCGTCCCCGGCCTGCTGGAAGGCGAGGGCCATGCCCTCGTCGGCGGCACCGGGGAGGGGATCGGGGGCGTCGGCCGTCCGGGCCAGCATCCTGAACAGGGACTCGCGGTCCAGGGCGCCGGCCAGACAGCTGGCCGTCATCGCGCCCAGGCTCAGCCCGCCGAGCACGTCCGGGCGCAGGCCCGCCTCCGCCAGCAGGTCGTGCACGGCGATGGCGAGCGCCGCCTCACGTATCGTGCCCGCGCTCTGCCGCCGCTCCCGCCCCTCGGGCAGTTCGCCGCGCAGGATCTGCTCCGCCGTCAGGCCGGTCCACCCGGATATCTCTCCGTACAGCCGCTGTACGAGTGGTGAGGACTCATACAGTTCGATCCCGTGTGGCTCGGCCCCGACGCCACCGCCGAACAAGTACCCCAGGGGCATGCTTACTCCTGTTCACACTTCAGGACGTTCTTTACCGCACGGACATTCAGGAGTGACTCACGAACGTTGAGAAATGAAAATGCTGGCCGAGCCGGACGGGCGGCGGCATAAGGACGGTAAGAGGTACGGGAATGAACTTCGGCGAGCCTAACACCGGGACCGCCGGGACAGAACGGGACCTTCCCGATTCAGCCATTACCCCATTGGTCCGGACCTCCGTGGCGGAAAGGCGCAAACAGGCCAGCGCCGAACGCCACGGGCGCCTGGGAATTCAATCCGCCGCGCACGCCGCGGCACGCGCTCCCCCACGCCCGGAACGGCGTTCTCCACCACTCCCGCCCGGCCTCCACCCAGGGCCGGGAACGCGCCAGCGGCTCATGCCAAAAGCGGTTGCCACACGGGCAGGACGACGCAGCCGCCCCTCCCGCCCCAAGCAGCCACCCCGCCGGAGGTGGCGCAAAGCCTTAGTCAACCGTTCGAATGAGACGTCACGCGAGCACACACCCTCGAACCGGCGACGGCCTCCGGCCACCCGCACCGCGCCACGGAGTTGGCGTGTTCACGGCCCATCGTCCGGGCGCACCCGAATCATCGTGTGGAGACCACCTGGCTCTCCCGGTCACTACGCCACGACAGGAAGCGACACGAGTCCGCGGACCAGTCGCGTGCGGCGCCGGTCCAGTCGGTCGGCGGGTACGGCGAGGCGTGTGCCGGGGAAGCGGGTCAGCACCGCTCGCAGGGCGACCTCCGCCTCGGCCTTGGCCAGGGGGGCGCCGACGCAGCGGTGGATTCCGTGGCCGAAGGCGAGGTGGGCGGCGGCGTCGCGGTCCAGGTCGAGCAGGTCCGGCGAGAGGAAACGCGCGGGGTCGCGGTTGGCCGCTCCGAGAGCGATCTGCACCGGGACGCCTGCCGGGATCTCGGTGCCGCCGAGCGTGAGGGCTTGCGTGGTGAACCGGAACGTGGCCGTGCTCACGGGGGAGTCGAACCGGAGCAGTTCGTCCAGCCGGGCGGGGATGTCGTCCGGGTCGTCCTGGAGGCGACGGAGCTCGGCCGGGTGCTGGAGCAGCGCCAGCAGGGCGTTGCCGAGGAAGTTGGTGGTGGTCTCGTGTCCGGCCACGAGGAGCAGTACGGCCAGGGAGACCAACTCCTCCTCGCTCAGGCGCTCGTCCCCGTCGCGGGCCGAGATCAGCCGGTCGAGGAGGGAGTCGCCCGGGGCCAGGCGCTTCGCCGAGATGAGGTCCGTCATGTAGTCGGCCATCGCGTGGGAGGCCGCGTCGATGACGTCGGGCTGTCCGGCCGCGAACAGCTCGGCCGACCAGCGCCGGACGTGCGGCCGGTCGGCCTGCGGGACTCCGAGCAGTTCACAGATCACGATGACCGGCAGCGGCACCGCGAGGCCCGCCACGAAGTCGAACCGCTCGCCCGCGCGCCACTGGTCGAGGAGCTCATCGGTGACGCGGGCGATGAACGGACGCAGCTCCTTGACGGCACCGGTCGTGAACGCCTTGGTGACCAGCTTGCGCAGCCGGGTGTGCCGGGGCGGGTCGCTGGCCAGCATGGTGTGGGCGACCGCCGGGTGCAGGCGACGCCGTGACTCCTTGCCCGCGAAGAAGACGGCCGTGTCCTTCGAGAGCCGGGCGTCGCCCAGGGCCGCTCTGGCTTCCGCGTAGCCGGTCACCACATAGCCCTGATGCCCTCCGGAACCGAGGGGCACGGACCGCACCGGGCAGGTGGACCGCATGGCCGCGTAGGCGGGATAGGGGTCCTGGAGGAAGTCGGGATCCCGAGTCGGGTCGCTCATGTGCTCGGGCTCCAAGGGGTTCCGGCCTGCCGTCGTCGGCGCCAACGATAGCCACGTCCGACGAGGGGCCTTGCGTGAACCCGGCGCCACCTGCCGGTGAACTCCGTACAACCAGCTCCGCCCTTCGGGGGTCACATCAGGTAAACCCGCAACCCGTCGACCGAGTGGGCCTCCATGCAGCACAGCCGCCGCATCCTGACGTACGCCATCGCAGTCGCCGCCACGGTCACCGCCGGGGCCGTCCTTCCGGCCGGTGCCTCCGCCGCCGCACCCCGTTCCGCCACGAGCGACTTCAACGGCGACGGCTACGCGGACCTCGCCGTCGGCGTCCCGAACGGGACCGTGGGCGGCAAGGCCGGGGCCGGGTACGTGAACGTCGTCCGGGGCGGCCCGAGGGGCGTCGGCGCGCACGGAAGCATGCGCGTCACCCAGGCCACTGCCGAAGTGCCCGGCACCCCGGAGGCGGGCGACCGCTTCGGCGCGTCCGTGGCCCTGACGGACCTCAACGGCGACGGCATCGCGGAACTGCTCGCCGGAGCCCCCGGCGAGGACGTCACCGACCGCGGCACGGACGCGGGCACGGTCATCGCCGTGGGCGGTTCGGAGACCGGCCCGGGCCCCGGCTCGACGGTCCTGACCGGGCCCTCGCCCTCGGCGGCGTACGGCACCTCGATCGCGGCGGCCGACCTCACCCGCGGCGGCAACAAGACGATCGTGATCGGCGGTACGGACAAGGTCGTCGCCCGCGTCATCGTCGGCGAGGACAGCATGGTCACCACCGTCGTCGCCGCCCCCATGGGCGGCCGCGCCCCCGTCCTGGCCACCGGTGACTTCGACGACGACGGCACGGCGGACCTGGCCGTCGCGTACTGGACGGCGGGCAGCCCCAGCACGCAGTCCCACGTGCGCCTGTGGAAGTGGGACGCCGACCGGTCCGAGATGGCCAACTTCTGGAACACGGACAACGCGGGCGTGACCGCCCTGGCCGCCGGAGACTTCGACGGCGACGGCCGCGACGACCTGGCGCTCGGCGAGTGCCGTGAGATCGCCGACGAGAACATCGACGACCCCTGCGGCCCCGAGCGGCTCGCCAAGGGGGGCGGCATCCACGTCCATTACGGGAGCCCCGAGGGCGGCCCGTTCGGCCGCCGCGCCCAGACCCTCAACCAGGACACGGCGGGCGTCCCCGGAGTGGCAGAGGACGGTGACCGCTTCGGCGCCGCACTCGCCGTCGCCGACGTCAACCGCGACGGCCGCGACGACCTGATCGCGGGCGCTCCCGGCGAGGCCGTCGGAAGCGAAGCGGGGGCGGGCGCCGCCTGGCTGCTCAGCGGCGGCGCCAAGGGCCTGCTCGACGCGGGCGGCGCCGCCACGTCCGTCGCCCGGAACCAGGACACGCCCGGCGTCCCGGGTGTCGCGGAGGCGGGCGACGCCTTCGGCGCGGCGGTCGCCGGGGGCGATCACAACGCCGACGGAGTTCCGGATGTCACGGTCGGCTCCCCCGGCGAGAACGCCTCCCTTGGCGCCGCGTGGCTCCTGCCCGGCGGATCGGCCGCCCGCTCGACGGCCTTCTCGCCCCGCACGCTCGGCCTCCCCTACCTCTCCACGGCTCAGAAGTACGGCAAGCCGCTGGGCAGCCACTGAACGGCCCGCCGCGGCACGCGGGCCGCGGCGGCTCGGGGCGGCCGGGGCCGGGTGGGTCGGGTCACTCCGTCAGGGGCAGGCACTCGGCGAGCAGGCCGACGATGTCGCGCCAGGCCCGTTGGGCGTGGCGCGGGTGGTGGCCGACGCCGGGGAGGACGGGCTGGTCGACCGGCGGATGGTGGAAGGCGTGCAGGGCGCCGCCGTAGACCACGAGGCGCCAGTCGACGCCCGCGTCCTGCATCTCGGCGGTGAACGCCTCCCGTTGGGCGGGCGGCATGATCGGGTCCTCGGACCCGACCCCGGCCCACACCGGGCAGCGGATGCGCGCCGCCTCGCCCGGCCGGCCCGTGGTCAGTGCGTTGACCGTGCCGATCGCCCGCAGACCGACACCGTCGCGTCCCAGCTCCAGGCCGATCGCGCCCCCGGTGCCGTAGCCGACGGCGGCGATGCGGTCGGGATCGGTACGCGGTTCGGCGCGCAGCACGTCGAGCGCCGCATGGCCGATGCTCCGCATCCGCCCGGGGTCGGCGAGCAGCGGCATGCACCGCGCCAGCATCTCCTCGGGGTCCCTGAAATAGCGCCCGCCGTGGATGTCGAAGGCGAGCGCGACGTACCCCAACTCGGCCAGTGCGTCGGCCCGTTGGCGCTCGACATCGCTGAGCCCCGTGCCCTCGGGCCCCACCAGGACCGCGGGGCGGCGGCCCGCACCGCCCGGCAGCGCGAGGTGGCCGACCATGGTCAGGCCGTCGGCCGGATACGTCACCGTACGCGTCGTCACCCTTGTCATGGGACGGACCCTAGTGATCGTCGCGCCCGATGGGGCCGTTGTTCTGCCACGGGCAGAACACCGAATCCGACGGTGAGGGCGAGGGGGGCGGGTCGGACGGTCCCGTAGGTGAGGGGGATGGGGTGCCGGAGGGGGATGGCTCCCCGGAAGGGGTGGGGGTGGGGCACTCCGGGTCGGTCGGGGTCGGGGTCGGAGTGGGGTCGGGGTCGGAAGGGGCGGGGCTCGTTCCGGGGGCGGAAGGGCTGGGGCCGGGGCGGGGCGGGTTCGGGGAGGAGGAGTCGCCCGGGCGCGGGCGGGAGGGGTGGGACGGCCGGGGGCCGACGACCACGCCGGCGGGCCGGGTCGCGGGCGTCCTGCCACCCGGCCCGGGGCCGGTCGGCAACGGGCCCCGGCCGTCGGGCACCTCGTGGACGCCGCGTCGGTAGAAGTCCAGCCAGGCCAGGACGGTGCGCAGGTAGGCGGCCGAGTGGTTGTAGCTGAGGATCGCCCGGTCGAGGTCCGCCTCGTCCGCCAAGTCCCGGTCGCCCGCGCACAGATAGCGTCCGGCGGCGAGCGCGGCGTCGTGGATGTTGCTGGGATCGGCGCGGCCGTCGTCGTTGCCGTCGGCGCCCCAGCGGGCCCAGGTGGAGGGGATGAACTGCATCGGCCCGACCGCCCGGTCGTAGGTGGTGTCACCGTCGTACGCGCCGTCGTCGGTGTCGGGGATCCGGGCGAATCCGGTGCCGTTGAGGACGGGCCCGAGGATGGGCGTCAGCGTCGTACCGTCCGCGTCGACCCGGCCGCCCCTGGCCTGCCCGGACTCCACCTTGCCGATGGCCGCGAGGAGTTGCCAGGGCAGCCCGCAGCCGGGGTCGGTGGCGGCGAGGGCGGCCTCGGCGCGCCGGTAGGCGGCGAGGACGGTGGCCGGGATGCCGGACTGGGCCCGCGCCGCGGCCGCCTCCCTCCTGCCGACCGGAACGCCCTTTCCCGCCCGCAGGGGCGGGAGTTCGGTGTGGTAGGAGTCGGCCGACGACCCGGCGGGCGGATCCCAGCCGCCGCCCCCGGTGCCGCCTTCCGGGGCGGCGCCGTGGCGGGGCGGAGCGAGTGGGCCGTCGGGGGCCGCCGACGCGGTGAGCCCGGCCATCACGAGGGCCGCGACGACGGTGCCCGACATGCCGCGGCGGAAGCGGCGGCTGCCCTTCCTGCGGTGCCTGTTGCTCGTTGCCATGGCTCACCTCTCGGGGTTTGCGGCGCTCAGCAGGTGGAGGCGGCGGGTCGGCCGGCGAAACGGTCGGCGAGGTACCGCATGGCCTCGGCGTTGGCCGCCTGGATCGGCCAGAGGTGGTCGGCGACCGGCGCGCGGCCCGTGGTGTCGTACGTCTTCCAGGTCAGCGGCACGCCTTGCGCGCAGTACTCCTTGTGCAGGGCGTCGGCCTGGTGCGGTTCGACGAGGGCATCCTGGGTCGCGTGGTACTGGAACACCGGCACCTTGATCTTCGGCGTCCTGCCGAGGGTGTTCTCCGTGTAACGGGCGACCCAGGGCGCGTCGACGAGCGGACTGCGGGTGACGTACGCGGACAGCGGCTTGTTGCCGTACTTGTTGATCATTTCCAGGGCGCAACCGCCCGCTTCGAGGTCGGCGACCATGGCGTGTCCCGCGTCGTTGAGCACGGCACCGAGCCTGAGCTCCGGGTACGCGTGGTCGAGGCCGATGAGGGCGTAGAGGAGGAAGCCGGAGCCGGGGCGTCCGTTGAGCGGCAGGGCGACCTCCATGAGATCGCCGGGTACGCCGCCCGCGACGATGCCCCTGAGCTTGAGCTCGGGCGCGTAGTCCGGCTGGAACTCCCCCGCCCACAGCGCGGCGCCACCGCCCTGCGAGTAGCCGCGGAACACGACCGGCGCGTCGGCGGAGAGCCCGGCGGCGGGCAGTCGCTGGGCGGCGCGGACCGCGTCGATGAGAGCGGGGCCCAGGGACCGGCCGACCATGTACGTCGTCTTCGGAGTGGGCCGGTAGCCCTCGTAGTCGGGGACGGCGACCGCGTAGCCCGCCTCGAGCATGGCGTTGATGACCCACTGTTCGTACAGGGCGCCCTTGGCGATCAGCCGGGACGGGGTGCAGCGGAAGGCGGGGCCCTGGGTGCCGGGTCCCCAGCCGACGACGGGCCGCGACGCGGGGGCGCCGCCCTTGGGCACCAGGACGGTGGCGGTCGCCGCGTGGGGCTTGCCGAGCGCGTCCGTCGAGCGGTACATCACCTGCCAGGTGTCGGCCAGGGCGCGGGGTGTCGGGGTGCCGGGGTCGACCTTGCGGGAGCGGATCACGTCGCCCGGCTTTCCGTCGGGCAGGGCGTCCGGGGGTACGTAGAAGTCGTCGGGCGGCAGCGTCGCGGCGGCGCTCGCGGGGGCCGGGCGGGGCTCGCCGCCCGCCGTGCCCGCGGACAGCGTGCAGGCCGCGAGGATCAGGGCGAGGGCTACGCCGAGTCGTCCCGCTCGGCGGAAGACCGGTACCGGCATGTCAGTTCCCTCCGCTCGCGGGAGCGTCGTCCGGGCCGCGGCGGGCGATCACCCGGTAGGCGTTGCTCAGCGAGGTCCGCCGTACGAGCGGCGCGAGCAGCAGGTCGAGGCCGTACGCGGCGAGGACCGGCGGCAGCGCGGCGAGCGCCACGGCCCAGCGGACGGCGACCGCGGCCCGCCCCGGCCGTCGCGCCAGCCAGGGCGCGTCCTCCTTGGGCATGGCGCGGGCCGCCCAGAACCAGGTGGCGCAGGCGAGGTCGACCGGGATGTGCTGGTCGCCGCGGCGGTGGGCGGACACGACGGTGAAGCCCATGCGTTCCAGCTCGCGGCAGAGGTTCCCGATCGGCACGAAGTGCAGGTGCTGGGGCTGGAACCAGGGCATCCAGCGGCCGCGGAAGAGCCTGCCCAGCGGGGATTCGGGATTGGGGACCTCGATGAGGAGGTGCCCGCCGGGCCGCAGAGCGGTGCGGGCGGCGACGAGTTCGCCACGCGGCGTCAGGGTGTGCTCCAGGTAGTGGAACATGCTCACCGTGTCGTAGCGTCCGGCCAGCTCCTCGGCGAGCAGCGTGAACTGCCCCCGGTACGCGGCCGCGATCCGCCCCTCCTTCACGGCGAGTTCGACGCTCTCCCCCATGTCGAGGCCGTGGAACTCGGTGTCCGGGAGCTCCTCCCTGGCCGTCGCGCAGAAGTGGCCGTGCGAGGTGCCGACGTCCAGCCAGCGCCGCGGGCTCGCGTGGGCGCGCAGGGCGCGGGCGCTGTGCCGGAAGCGCTTCACGCTGCCGCGCCCGGCGAACATCCTGGCCGTCGTCTCCCCGCCCAGGCCGTCGTAGAAGTCGCCGTAGTAGAAGTCGAGTCCCTCGGAGGTGAGTTGCGGATTCTGGAAGACGTGCCCGCAGTCGCTGCACGCGTCGAGGACGAAGGTCCCCGGCTTGTTCTGCACGTGGTCCCGGCTGCGCAGCCGGTGCTGCAGCCGGTCGGAGGCGCACCAGGGGCAGGTGGTGCGCGGGGGCCGGAAGAACCGGCCCGTTCCCTCGGCGAGCAGCCGCTGGTAGTGGGGCCTTCGCGCGGCTATATCTGCAGTCCGTGCCACGGGTTCTCCTGTTCTGCGACGTGTTCGGCGGTGAGCTCTTCGAGATGTGCGGCCGCGGTGGGCGCTCCGCCCGCCGCGCGGAAGGACCGGGCGATGCGGCGGGCTGCCTCGGCGTAGTGGGGCTGCCCGAGCACGGTGTCGAGAGCGGATCCGACGGTCTGGGCGTCTGCCCGGCCGAACCGCACCCGTACGCCCGCTCCCGCGTCGGTGACCTGCGCGGCGACCACGGGCTGGTCGTCGCGGATCGGGGCGACCACCAGGGGGACCCCGTGCCACAGGGCCTCGGTGACGGTGTTGTGACCGGCGTGGCAGACGACGGCGTCCGCGCGCTCCAGGAGGGCGAGTTGGGGAATCGCGGGGCGGATCAGGACGTCGTCGTCGCCGCGCGACGGGCCGAGGAGTCCGCCCGGATCGGCGACCACCGCGCGCAGGTCGCGTGAGCGGGCGCGTACGGCGTCGACGCACCGGGCGAGGAAGCGGGCGCCCACCGTGGCGTTGACGGTGCCGAGGGAGACCAGGACCAGCGCCCGGCCGTCGTCCCGGTCGACCCACTTCCAGGGGAAGTCGGCGATGTCGCCGCGCGAGCCGAGTGCCGGTCCGACGAAGTGGACCGGGCCGCGGTCCCGCGCCGGCGGGCCGGTGAGTTCACTGGTCGAGAAGACGAGCGTGAGCCGTGGCGAGAAGCGCGGGTCGTGGCGGGCCGAGGGGTCGCCGAGGCGCTGTCGCAGGCCGTCCAGGAGGTCGGTGAGCCACTGGTCGACCTTCGGGATGCCGATGAGGCTGCCCGAGAGCTCGGCGGAGGTGGTCGAGGAGGTGACGTGGGGGACGCCGAGCCGCTCCGCGACCAGCGCGCCCGCGACCGTCTGCTGGTCGACGACGAGCAGGTCGGGTCCGAACTCCATGACGGCGGTGGTCACTCCGGGCGCCATGGCGTACGCGAGCGGCGCGAAGAAGTCGTCCCACAGGAACTTCAGGGCCGCCACGCCGCGCAGCTCGCGGGGACGGTCCTCGATGCCCGGCGCGCCCGCGCAGGGGAAGACGCGGCTGTCCGCGGCCACGAGGCCCCGCAGGGCGGCCGGTTGCCCGGCCCAGGCCACCTCGTGGCCCCGGGCGGTGAGGGCGGCGGCGACGGCCGAGGCCGGGTTGATGTGACCGGCGAGCGGCGGCACGACGAAGAGGAAGCGGCTCATCGGGCGACGCCCCCGGAGAGCAGCCGCCGCACCGTCCAGTCCAGGGTGAGGGCGCCGACGTGTTCGGCGGCCTCCACCAGGACCGAGTGCTTCTGGCCGGGCACCACGACGACGTCGCAGTCCGGAAGGAGTGCCGCCAGGCGGGCGGTCTCCTCGGCGACGAGGCCGCCCTGGCCGTTGACGAGCAGCACCGGGCGGTCGAGGGCGCGGAGTTGCTCGTCGGCGAGGGTGCGGCCGCCCGGGATGTCCCGCGTGATGGAGGTGGTGGCGATCAGCCGCCCGGCGGCGCGTCCGAGGCGGGCGATGTGCGCGTCGTGCAGGGCGTCGCCCTGCCGGGTGGAGGCGAGCGCCCCGTACTCGGCGACGAACCAGGCGAGCGCCTCCTCCTCGGACCGCTCCCCCGTGGCCCGGTGCAGGGCCCCGGTCATCGTGGCGGCCCAGTCGCGGGTCGCGGGTCCCGACTCGACGACGGTGACGAACGCCGTACGCGCCGGGTGGTGCACGGCGAAGTCCAGCGCCACCGTGCCGCCGAAGGAGTTGCCGACCAGGTGCGCCGGTTCGTCGATGCCCAGGGCGTCGAGCAGGGCGACGAGGTCGCCGGTGAAGTCCTCCAGGGTGTAGCCGGTGGGCGGGCGTTCGCTGCGGCCGTGCCCGCGCAGGTCGTACATGAGGACGTCGAAGCCCGCGTCCGCGAACTGCGGGCCGAGCGTGAAGTAGAAGCTGGCGAGGCTGTCGATGAAGGCGCCGTGCAGGAAGACGACGGTCGGCACGCGGCCGTCGGCCGTCGTGACGTGCGCCCCGGACCGGTGGGGAAGCCGCTGTACGTGGTGGAGGAGGCCGTTCGCCCGCACCCTGGCCACGGTCAGCCTCCCGCGCCGGGCCGCAGGGCGCGGCAGAGGTACGCGACGAGATCGCCCACCGTGAGGGCGATGATCTCGTCGAGCTCCAGGCTCGCGAGGTAGGCGGCGAAGTTGGCGTCGGGCCCGTACCGGTCGGCGAGCAGCCCGGCGAGGGTGACCAGGTCGATGCTCTCCATCTCCAGGTCGTCGCCCAAGCGGGAGTGCGGGCCGATCCCGTCGGTGTCCGGGGCGTAGTCGCCGAGCACCGTGGTGATCATCTCGGCGACTTCTCCGAGCACGTGGCGCTCGTCGGGCGCCGCGGTCGTCTTCACAGGTCGTTCTCCTTCGCTGTCCAGGCCACGACGTAGTCCTTGTGCTGAGTTCCGGGCGCGGGGGCGGGCCCCAGGTGTTCGCAGCGCACGTGGTGGCGCTGCCGGTCCGTCTCGACGACCAGTCCGTACGGGCGCACCCCGCAGACGGCGAACCGCCGCGGCCGGCCGCGCAGGCCAAGGCCCTCGGCCTTTGCCGCGGCTTCCTTGGCCGCCCAGAAACGGGTGAACCACACGGCCTCGCGCTCCCCGCCCGCGGCCGTGGCGAGCAGGGCGCGTTCCCGGTCGTCCAGCGCGAGGTGCCGGGTGGCATCGGTCCGCTCGGCGACGACCTCGACGTCGATGCCCACGCCCGTGTCGGGGTGCTCCCGTTCGCCGCGCGGCCGTACGAGCGCGACGGCGGTCTCCGCGCGGTGGGCCAGTGACAGGTCGAGGGCGGGCAGTTCCCTGCCGTGCACGCCGACGGCGTACGGCCGTCCTTCGGCGTCGTTGCGGACGGCGATCTCGGCCGGGTACACCGCGTCCGCGCACCGCCGCCACAGCCAGTGCCGTACCGCGTCCTTCGCGGCGATCCGGCCGAGCAGCCACTGTCGCCGGCCGCGCGGCGGGTGCTGTTCGTAGGCGGCGCGCTCGGCGGCGCCCAGTTGGGTGCGCATCACCAGGTCGCGCGAGGCCAGGTCGGGCCAGGCGTCGGTGAGCAGCGTCCAGCCGCCGGGCCGGGCCTCCGACAGGGTGCGGCGCTCGGGGTAGCCGCCGGGCCGGTCGGCGCCGGGCACGTCGAAGCGGCGGTCCTGCCAGCCGGTGATCTCGGCCCAGACCGTGCCGCCGACGCGCAGTTGTACGTCGGCGGTGAGCGCGGGGCCGGTGAGGGAGACGATTCTGACGTGGCACCCGACGGGAGTGCCGGGGGCCGGATGCGGGCCGAAGAAGCGGAAGGCATCCATCCGTACGGGGAAGACGACGGTGCGCTCGGTGTGCTCGGCCAGGATCCAGTGGCCGAGCAGCTGGCCGACGTTGTCGAGGAGCGCGCCGGGGGCGGCCGGGGCGGTGATGGTCCCGCGGACGTGCCGGTCGCCGATGCCGGTCAGCTCGGTGATCCCCTGGAAGGCCGGGCCGTGGAACATCCACCGGTCCCGGTAGAGGTCCTCGGCGGTGATCGCGCAGGGCCGCTCGCCCGTTTCCAGGGGCCAGGCTGCGGGCGGTCGGCCGGGGTAGCCGTCGGCGAGTTCGAGCACGGCCCGCGCATACGGCCCGAATGCCACCCGCACGAGCCGCTCGTCGGGCTCGGGCGTCACGACGACCTCGACCCGGCCGGCGGGCTCGGCCGCGAGCCACTGCTCCAGCCTTACGTCGTACACCGCGACGACGCGGCGCCCGGGAAGGGCCCGCTCGGCGGCCCGCATCATGTGGTGGACGACGGTGGTCGCGGGGACGACCGGGTGCCGGTCGGAGAGGTCGGGCCAGCCGGGGCGCTGCGGGATGAAGCAGTGGTCGAGGAGGTGGGGCATCGCGGTGGTGTCGATGGTCAGCCGGGTGCGGTCGAGGGGCTCGGGGGCCGTCGGCGCCGTGCGGGTGTTGCGCCCCGCGGGGCGGGTCGGTTCCGTTCGGGCGGTGGACGGCGTCGCGGGCGATGCCGGGCCCGGCGGGGCCGTGGCCCGCTCGGACGCCGCGGCCGCGGTGAACAGCGCCACCGCCGTGTCCGCCGTCTCGGCCAGCGCGGACCGCAGTTCGGCCGCCGCGGGGAACCGGGTCGCGAGCGCGTCGAGACGGCCGGGCGCGGGCGGCGGGGTGCGGTCCAGCGCGGCGAGCAGGTCCGCGCGCAGTTCCGCTCGTACGGCGGAGGGCAGCGACACGGACGCGGCCCCGAGGTCGAGGCGTACCGGTGTCCTGGCGGTGGCACGGCGGGGCAGCGGCGCGTTCGCGGCCCGGGGGCTGCCCTCGGCCCACAGCGCGGCGACGACGCGGCGCAGCTGGGCGAGACCGCCGCAGCGGGGCGTGTCGGCGGCGACGGTCAGGCCCTCGCGGCCGGCCAGGGTGTCGTCGATCAGGGAGCTGAGGCGACCGGTGCCCACCTGCACGAAGGCCCGGAACCCGGCCTCGTACATCGCGTCGATCAGCGGCCGGAAGCGGACCGGCTCCAGGAGATGGCGTACGAAAAGGGCCCGGACGTCGGCCTCGCCGGAGGGGAAGGGCGCCGCGGTGGTGCCCGACCAGACGGGGATACGGGGCGTGCGCACGGGGGCACGGTCCACACCGGCCGTCAGGGGGGCCAGATAGGGCGCGAGCATCGGTGTGTGGAAGCCGGAGCGGAACGGCAGGATCTGGGCGACGATCCGCCGCTCGCGGAAGTCCCGCACCAGGACGTCGACCGCGTCCTTCGGGCCGCAGATCATGGACTGGGCCGGGGCGTTGTCGTGCGAGAGGACCACGTCGGTACGGTCGCCGAGCACGGCCCGGACCTGCTCGGCGGACGTGCCGAGCGCGGCGAACGCGACGCCGGGGACGCTGAGGGAGTCGGGGTCGAAGTCCGCGAGGAGGGCGTCGGCCGTGGCGGTATCGTACAGGCCGCCCGCGAGCATCGCCGACCACTCGCCGATGCTGTGTCCGGCCACCGCGTCGGGTTCGATGCCCAGGGCGCGCAGGGCCCCGTCAAGGACGCGGCCGACGGCGAGCACGCCGATGCCGTGGCGTCCGACGTCGCCGACGACCGGGGCGTTCCCCGTCGGCAGCGACAGTCCGAAGTGCCGGGCGACCTCGCCGACCCGGGGCGCGAACTCCGCCTCGAGACCGGGGAAGACGAACGCGAGTCTGCCGCCGGCCTCCGGAGTGAGCAGGGGGTCCGGGGCGAACCACACGTCTCCCCTGCCCCGCCAGGCACGTCCCTTGGCCACCGCGCGGCGGGCCAGGGCGAGGCGTCTGGCGTCGGGGGCCACGACCGCGAGGCGGATCCGGCCCGGCGGCGGCTCGGTGTCCGCACGGTCGCGCAGGGCGGCGTCGGGAGCGGTGAGCCGGTCGGCGAGGAGTTCGGGGCTCTCGGCGGTGAGGCGGAGCACCGGTTCCGCCTCACGGACGACGGTGCGGGCCGGTGCGGCAGGGGGCCGCGGAGCCTGTTCGAGGACCACGTGGGCGTTGATGCCGCCGAATCCGAAGGCGTTCACCGCGGCCCTGCGGACCTCGGCGTCCCACGGCCGTGCCGCACTGAGCGGCCGGAAGCGGGTGGCAGCGAGTGCCGGGTGCGGGTCCTCGCAGTGCAGGGTGGGCAGCAGCGTCGCGTGGTGCAGGGCGAGCGCGGCCTTGATCAGACCCGCGGCGCCCGCGGCAGGCATGGTGTGGCCGATCATCGATTTCACCGAGCCGATGACGCCGCGTCGCTCGTCCGCGGAGCTCCCGTGCGGTGGCCCGAACACCGTTGCCAGCGTGGCGAGTTCGGCCGCGTCACCGGCCGGGGCCCCGGTGCCGTGGGCTTCCAGGAGGCCGAGGGCGCCCGGTGCGCGCGGGTCGAGCCCGGCCGCCCGCCAGGCCTGCCGGACAGCCCGGGCCTGGCCGCCCGGATCGGGGCTGACCAGGCTCGCGGCGCGGCCGTCGGCCGCGACGCCCGTACCGCGGACGACCGCGTAGACGCAGTCCTCGTCGCGCGTCGCGTCCGCGAGGCGCTTGAGGACGACGATGCCGGTGCCCTCACCGATGAGGATGCCGTCGGCCTCGGCGTGGAAGGGACGGCTGCGCTCGGACGGCGACAGGGCCCCGAGGCGGCTGAAGACGCTCCACAACGTGATGTCGTGACAGTGGTGGACGCCGCCCGCGAGCACCATGTCGCAGCGCCCGGTGGTCAGTTCGGCCACCGCCTGGTCGACGGCGATGAGCGACGAGGCGCAGGCCGCGTCCGTCGTGTACGCGGGTCCCCGCAGGTCGAGCCGGTTGGCGATGCGCGACGCGGCGAGGTTGGGGACCAGGCCGATGGCCGCCTCGGGCCGGTCGGGACCCAGCTGTCCGACGAAGGCGTCCTCGATGCGGGCGAGCCGGTCGGCACTCAGTTCCGGCAGCAACTCCCCCAGGGTGTGCCGCAGTTGCCGGGCCGTACGCACCCGCTGGTCGTTGCGGGCCTGGGCCGGGGTGAGGTAGCCGCCGCGGCCGAGGACGACACCGATGCGGTCGCGCCCGGGGAGGCGCTCCTCGCCGCCCGCGTCGGCGATCGCGCGGGCGGCGACCTTCAGAGCGATCAACTGGTCGGGTTCGGTGCCGTGCACGGAGTCCGGCATCACACCGAAGCCCGCGGCGTCCACCGTGGCGAACTCGTCGACGAAGCCACCGCGCCGGCAGTAGATCCGCTCCGGATAGAGAGAGGCGTCCCAGCGGTGCCCCGGCACCTCGGCGATGGCGTCGGCTCCGGCGACGAGGTTCCGCCAGTACGCAGCGAGGTCGGGGGCGCCGGGCAGCAGGACCGCCATGCCGACGATGGCCACATCCGTCATCGCGGCCTCACAGACCCGACGCGGTGAGGACGACGGACGTCGACGCCGGGTCGCCCCAGGCGAGCTCGCGGAGCAGGGCGAGCACTCCCTCGTCGGGGTCGATCAGTCCGATGCCGCGGCGCGTGTAGTCGCGGCCCAGCTCCGGGGTGACCATGCCGGTGTGAGCGCCGACGGGTGCCCAGGGCCCCCAGTGCACGGTGAGCGCGCGGTGCCCCGTACGAGCGGACCAGTCGGCGCCGAGGCTCTCCAACGCGTCGTTGGCGGCGGCGTAGTCGCACTGGCCGCGGTTGCCGAGCACGGCGGAGACGCTGCCGAACAGGACGGCGAACAGGCGTTGCCGCCCTTCGGAGAGCGCGGCCGCCGCGTCCAGGAGGTGCCGGGCCCCGTCGACCTTGGTGCCGTACACCCGGCCGAACGACGCGGCGTCCTTGTCGGCCATCATCCGGTCCTCGATGACGCCCGCACCGCCGACGACGCCGTCGATCCTGCCGTGCTCGGCCATGACCTCCTTCAGCACCCTGTCGACGGCGTCCGCGTCGCGCAGATCGGCGGCGTGGTAGCGGGCGGGGCTGCCGAGGCGGGTCAACTCGTCGAGCGTGGCCGCGACTTCGCGCTGCGCGAGAATCAGCCCGGCGGCCCGGTCGACCTCACCCGGGGAGCGAGCGCCCCGCGCGGCGAGCGCCGCACGCAGCTCGGCGCGGTCCCGCGCCACGGCTGTGGCCGGGGGTTCGGGGGCGTCGGGCAGCGGGGTACGGCCCAGGAGTTCGACGCGGCAGCGTGCGGCGGCGGCGAGAGCCAGGGCGAAGCGGGCGGTGATGCCGCGCCCGCCTCCCGTGAGGACCACGACGGACTCGGAGGTGAGCCCGCAGGCCGCCGCCTCGGCCCCGCCGTCGGCCGCGGGTCCCGCGCCGCGCTGCGCGGACGCGCCCAGCACGGCGGGCTGTGGGCGTGGCGCGAACCGGCCTCGGGGCGTGTGGTCGACCACGGGCTCGGACCCGAGGTCGGTGCGGGTGTCGGACAACTCGGCCACCAGAGCGTCGGCGAGGGCCGCGTCCGGGGGCCACTGCGGGAAGCGCACCAACCGCACGCTCGTGGCGGGGTGTTCACGCGCCGCCGTACGGAACAGACCGGCCAGACCGGCACCCGCCGGGCCCGAGGCCGGGCAGGCGCAGATCAGCCGGGCGGGATGGCGCGCCAGCGCGGCGGCGAGTCCCGCGAACCCGGCGGGGAGCGCGGGCCCGGCGTCGTCCGCCAGCGCGCCGAGGTGGACGACGCCGTCCAGCGCGCCGAAAGCGTCGGTCAGCACGTGGTCACGGCCGAGCGGGATGGCGTCGGCCCCGCGCTGCCGGAGGGCGGCGGTCACCAGGGCGGTCACGCGGCTTGCCCGGTCGGCCTGGTCGGCCCGGTCAGTCCGGTCGGCCCGGTCGGACTGGTCGACCTGCTCGGCGTTCTGGTCCGCGCCGGTGGTGTCAGCCGGTCCCGGGCCCGCAGGCGCCTCGCCGAGCACCGCGAATCGCTGACCGGTGAGGTCGAGGTCCGCGCCCCCTGTCGGGCTCGCCAGGGGTTCCGGTCGGACGACGTAGCGTCGGGGGGCCGCTGCCGGGAGTGCCGTCGGCGGCGCGTCTTCCCGAGCCGGGGCTTCGGGCGGTCCGGCTTCGGGGGGTCCGGCCTCGGACGGTCCGGCCTCGGACGGTCCGGCCTCGGACGGTCCGGCCTCGGGCAGGCGGCCATCCGCAGACAGCCCGAGGGCATCGCCCTCCTCCGCAGGCCCCGCCTGTGCGCGTGCCCTCAGCCACTCGGTGATCGCCTCCGCGGTACGGGCCCGGGACAGCGCTTCGAGTGCGGCGTCGTCGAGCCGTACCGCGTCCGCTCCCGCGCCGAGCAGCCCCGCGAGCTCCCCGGCGATCTCCGTACGCTTGATGGAGTCGATGCTGAGGTCGGCCTCCAGGTCGAGGTCGGGCTCGATCATGTCCGCGGGATAGCCCGTGCGGTCGCTGATGATCCGCAGAACGGCACCGAGCAGGTCTGCGTCGGTCACGGGCCGCGGCCGTACCGGCTCCTGCTCGTGCCCCTGCTCGTGCTCCTGCCCCTGCTCCTGCTCCTGCTCCGACTGGCCTGCCTCCGGGCGCGCGGCGTGCCCGTCTCGTACCGGGGCGGCGGGCAAGACCTCGGCGCCGGTCGCCGACGAGGCACCGAAGTGGGCGAGCAGCACGTCACGTTGGGCCGCCACCAGCTCCCGCGTGCCACGGAGGAAGTCGGCGAGCAACGCGTCCCGGCCCCCCGCTCCCCCGTCATGGTGCGCGCTCGTACCGGTCATGTCGGGCTCCAGAGTGATGCGTCGGGCCGGACGCAGCGCGCCGGGCAGGGGCTCGCCCGAGGCGTCCCGGACGAGGTGGCCGTCGACGGTCCAGGCGGCAGTCCTGGCGGGCGCGGACGGCTCGGGGCCGGTCGCGGCACGGCCGTGGAACAGCCACCCGGTGGCCACGGGCACGCCCGCGACCGCGAGCCGGGCGAGGGCGGTGAGGAAGCCGGGCAGTCCGGCTCCGGCCCGCGGTTCGGTGGGAATAGCGTGGTGCGGGCGGTCGCCCAGGATCCGGCCGACCAGCGCGCTCAGTACGGTGCCGGGGCCCGCCTCGACGAAGACCCGCGCCCCGGCCGCGTACATCGCCTCGATCTGCTCGGCGAACCGTACGGGCGAGGCGATCTGCTCGGCGAGCCCGGCACGGATCGCTTCGGGCGAGGCCGGGTAGGGCGCCGCGGTGGCGTTGGCCCACACGTCGAACTCCGGTACACCTACGGCCACTTCGGCGAGGGCTTCGCCGAACGCAGGTCCCGCGCCCGCGAGAAGCGGGCTGTGGAAGGCGCAGGCGACGGGCAGTAGCTTGGCGCTGTGACCGGCCTCGCGCAGCGCGCTCACCGCGTCGCGCACCGCGTCGGCGGGGCCGGAGATGATGCTCTGGGCGGGGGCGTTCAGGTTGGCGAGGACCACCCGGTCCGCCCGCCCGGCGGCGCGCAGGGCGTCCAGGATCGGGGCCGCGCCCGCCCCGATCGCGGCCATGGCGCCGGGGACGTCGCCCGCCGCGTCGAGCATGACCTCGGCACGGCGGCCGCTCAGCGCGATCAGGGCGTCCGGGGTGAGGGCGCCCGCCGAGCACAGGGCCACGAGTTCGCCGTAGGAGTGCCCGGCGGCCATGTGCGGCCGCACCCCTGCGCGGGCGAGCAGATCGGCGGTGGCGAGCCCCGCAATGCCCAGGGCCGGTTGGGCATTGCGGGTGTCGGTGAGCCCGGCGCGCTGTCGTTCGTCGGCGTCGGAGGTGAAGCCGGTGGGCGGATAGAGCGCGGGGACGCAGGCGGATCCGCGGCGGAGGTGCTGCTGCACCTCGGGGAAGGCGATGAACAGGTCACCGCTCATGCCGGGGCGCTGGCTGCCCTGGCCGGGGAAGAGGAAGGCGATCCGGTTCTCCGCATACGCGCCCGCGCCGGTGTACGTGTACGTGTCCGCCTCGGCGAGGAAGATCCCGGCTGCCGGGTCGTGTTCACCTGCCACGGCTCGACGCAGCAGTACGGGCAGGCCGTGCGGGTCGGAGGCGACGACGGCGATGCGTACCGGCCCGGTGCGCCGCGCGGCCCGCCGGGCGGCGGCGGCCGCGAGGTCCCGCAGGCGCGGTGGGCCGGGCTGCCGGTCCATCAGGTCGAGCAGCAGCCGTACCTCGCGGGCGGCTCCTTCGTGGTCGTCGCCGTGGAAGGTGAACAGCTCCGCGGGCCAGTGGGCGTACCCGTGCGCGGGAGGCGCACCGCCTTCGTGGGCGAGCAGGACCACGTGGAAGTTGGTGCCGCCGAATCCGAAGGCGCTGACCCCGGCGCGGCGTTCGGCGGGCCCTGTCGCCCAGGGGCGGGCGACCGTGTGGAAGGCGAAGGGGCTGGAACGTGGGTCCCAGGCCGGGTTGGGGCGGGTGAGCTGCCGGGTGGGCGGCAAAACGCCGGTGTGCAGGGCCAGGGCCGTCTTGATCAGGCCGGCCAGGCCCGCGGCGCACTTGGTGTGCCCGATCTGCGACTTCACGGAGCCGAGCGCGCAGGCTCCCGCACGGGCGCCCGCCTCCGTGAACACCTCGGTGAGCACGCTCAGTTCGGTACGGTCGCCCACTACGGTGCCGGTTCCGTGGGCCTCGATGAGACCGACCTCGGCCGGTGAGACACGCGCCTGGGCGTAGGCGCGCTCCAGAGCGAGGCGCTGGCCCGCGGGTCCTGGCGCGGTGAGGCCGAGGGCGCGGCCGTCGCTGGAACGGCCCACCGCGCTGATCACGGCGTAGACGCGGTCGCCGTCGCGTTCGGCGTCGGCGAGCCGCTTGAGCACCACGCAGGCCACTCCCTCTCCGAGTGCGATGCCGTCGGCGTCCGCGTCGAACGTGCGGCAGCGGCCGGTCGGGGACAGGGCGCCGACCGAGGAGAAGAGCAGGTAGTCGTTGATGCCGTTGTGCAGGTCGGCGCCGCCGCACAGCACCAGGTCGCTGGCGCCCTGGACGAGTTCCTTGCAGGCGACGTCCACGGCGGCGAGCGAGGAGGCGCAGGCCGCGTCGACCGTGTAGTTGGCGCCGCCGAGGTCGAGGCGGTTGGCGATGCGGCCGGAGATGACGTTGGCGAGCATGCCAGGGAAGGAGTCCTCGGTGAGGCGCGGCAGTTGGGCGGACAGGGCCTCGGGCACGGAGTCGAGGTAGGAGGGCAGGACGGTGCGCAGGGTGGTGGCGTGGGCGAGGTCGCTGCCCGCTTCCGCGCCGAACACGACCGACGCGCGGGAGCGGTCGAACGCGCGGTCCGCGTACCCGGCGTCGTCGAGTGCCCGGCGGGCCGCTTCGAGGGCGAGGAGCTGAACGGGCTCTATGGCGCCGAGCGAGGCGGGCGGAATGCCGTAGGACAGGGGGTCGAAGGCGATACGGGGCAGGAAGCCGCCCCAGCGCGAGGGTGAACCTTCGCCCCCGGTACCGGCACCGGTACCGAGGTCGGCGTCGGCGTCGGCGTCGGGGCCGCCGACGCAGTACACGGCCGGGTCCCAGCGATCGGCCGGGACCTCGGTGACCGCGTCGGTCCCGGCCAGGATCTGCGCCCAGTACGCGTCGAGACCGTCCGCCTGGGGGAACATGCAGGCCATGCCGACGACGGCGACGTCCAGCGGCTCGGGAGCGGCGACGGTCCTCGGCGCCGGGGGCGCGAACCGGGCTTGCAGAAGGGCTCGTTGCCCGTCCAGGAACTGCCGTGCCCCGAGTCCGACCTCGAGGTGCAGCGCGCGGATCGTGGTCGCTCGCGTACGGAGCAGGGACACCTGCCCGGCCATGAACATTCCGGCGGCCAGTTGCCGCTGCTCGTCGGCGGGGGCCAGTTCACCGTCGCGGCGCTCCACGCCCTTGGTCGCGATCCGCAGCCGACCCAGGTTCAGGCGTTCCAGCTCCGCCCATATCCGCTCCGGCGCGAGGCCCCGCTCCCGCAGCCTCCTCTCCTCGGCGGCGAAATCCGCGGTGAAGGGGCTCGGCACGCACCGGGTGGCGTGGCCGGGCGCGGTACGCAGGAGCGCGGTCGTCCGAGCCGCGGCGACCTGCTCCTGGAAGCGCGGCTGTACGGCGCCGAGGGCGACGGCCTCCTCGGTGAAGAGGTACGCGGTTCCCATGAGCACGCCGACCGCCATGCCCCGCGCGGCGAGCGGGGCGGCGAGGGCCGTGACCATCGCCGAGGACCGCGCGTCGTGGATGCCACCGGCGAACATCACCTGGACCCGCGCGAGGGAGCCGGGGTGGTCGGCCGCGTAATCCTCCAGGACCGCCAACTGCGCTTCCCACAGCGGGAAGGAGGCAAGCGGCCCGACGTGTCCGCCGCACTCGGAGCCCTCGAAGACGAACCTGCGGGCGCCCGCTTCCAGGTACTGCCGCAGCAGTCCGGCCGACGGGACGTGCAGGAAGGTCCGGATACCGACGGCCTCCAGTTCGGCCCCCTGCCCCGGTCTGCCGCCCGCGATGACGGCGTGGCTCGGCCGGGCCTCCCGTACCGCCGCGAGCTGCGCCTCGCGGATCTCCTCGTCGGCGAAGCCGAGAATGCCGACGCCCCAGGGGCGGTCGCCCAACGCGGCACGGGCGGCGCTGAGGAGGGCGCGGGCCTGTTCGGCGTCCGCGAGGGCCAGCGCCAGGAACGGCAGCCCGCCCTCGTCGGCGACGGCCGCGGCGAACTCGGGCCGGTCGCTCACCCTGGTCATCGGGCCCTGTGCCAGCGGGAGTTCGACACCTTGGACGCCTGCCGACGGGGGCTCGGGGGCCACCGCTTCCGCGAGGGCGGTACGCATCCCTCGTATCGCCTTCGCCGTCGTCCCCCACCGCGCGGCGAACCGGGCGGCCAGGAAGCCGTCCTCGCCGACGGGGAGCGCCGGCTCTTCGCCGAGGCCGTCGCGTGCGCCGCGGGTGTCGCGTGCGCCGCGGGTGTCGCGTGCGCCGCGGGTGTCGCGGGCGTCGCCGCCCCGCGCCTCACCGCCCGCCGCTCCCCGTACCACGCCCCTTCGGCGCAGGATCCGCCTGCCGTCGACGACCACCGTCTCCGTGCCGTCCATCCCTTCCAGCGCGGCCCGGTCCCTTTCGGGCAGGCCGGATTCGGCGAGCAGGGCCAGCTGGGTGTCGAGGACGACCCCGTTCGCACCGCCGAGCACGGCGGCCGCGGCGGTACGGGGCCCGATGCCACCGCACGCCCACACGGGCAGCGACACCTCGGGGTCCGCGAGGAGCTGCTGCAACAGGACGAACGTACTGAGGTCGCCGACGCGTCCGCCGCTCTCACTGCCGCGCGCGACCAGGCCGTCGGCCCCGTCGGCCACCGCCCGCACGGCCTCGTCCCGCGTGGTGACCTCGACCAACACGGAGTAGTAGTTGCCGAGTTCACCCGGCAGCCAGGCGGAGTCCACGCCGAGCAGTACGGTGTGCGGCCGCCCGTCCGCGGACGCGTCCAGGTCGCCCGGGCGCAGGGCACAGCGCTCCCCCACCCGTACGCCGAAGCGGTCGGGCTCCCAGCGGCAGAGCCGGGCGAGTTCCTCGCGTGCGTGCCGGTCGCCGGTGCCGAGGTCGAGCATGCCGAGACCGCCGGCCCGGCACACCGCACTCACCAGACGGGCATCCGGGCGGCCGAAAGGGCTCACGCCCATGACTGCGTCCAGGCTTTCCTCAGAAAACAGCACCAGAACTCCGACCGCTCGGCTTCGCAGGCATTTACGTTGAATGGAAAAACGAGTCGAGAGCGGAAGTTATGGCGTCCCGAGAAACAGGTCAAGGGACGTTTCGCCGCGCACCGAAGTTCTGTTGTGCGGTGAGTACGCAGTCGGGAGTACTTGTCATCCGGAACCACTCCGCGTTTTTTGGCAACCGCGTATGAATCCCAGCGCCTCTATGCTCACCCAGCGATGAAGCCGTCACCGAATACGAGCAACGGGATACCCCTGGTAATCCACACCTTGACCGCCCAACTACCCGTCAGTAGTTTACGAATCCAAAACAGGGCCGTAACTGGCGAGGACAGCGACAAGTGCGGCCATTCTCCCTTCACCCGTTCTGCTCCTTCACGCAGTACGAGAGGCAGCTGATGAGAGCTCAGCGAAAGAGAACCAGGACGCGCCGCGTCCTGTGTACAGTCGCGGCCACAGGACTGGTGGCCGGACTGGTCACCCTGACGGCAGGCACCGCCGCCGCCGATCCGGTGCAGCTGGACCAGAAGTACACCTGCAAGTTCCCGATCATCAACAACGACCCGATCGAGATCCACATCTCCTCGGACATGCCCACCTCCATGAAGGTGGGTGAGACCGTCCCCGAGTACGACATCAAGGCCGTCACCAAGGTCGGCGCGCGAGCGGCCCAGGGCCTCGGCGTCATGGGCGCGGTGACCCTGGAGGGCAAGGCCACGGCGGACGTGGTCGTCACGCTGCCCGGCGGCGACGGCACGTTGCCCATCAAGGTCGTCAACACCGTCGCCAAGACCAACATCCCCAACCCGGCCGCCGCCTTCGACGTCAACGCCAGCGGCAAGTCGCCCGGCTCCCTGCTGACGTGGGCCAAGCCCGGCACGGCGAAGTTCGACGTGAAGGGTCTGAAGCTGCACAACATGGTCGCCCGGGACTCGGCGGGCGCGCCGATCCAACTCCCGCCGTTCGGTGACGAGTTCGACGCCACCTGCGCGCTCGACGCGGGACAGGCGACGCTCCTGCACACGATGGAGATCCAGGGCGACGACCCCGGCCCCGGGCCTGGCCCCGGCCCCACGACCGGCAAGCAGAACGTGAACACCAAGGTCACGCCCAAGCAGGGCGGCGGCCAGCTCACCATGGCCCAGGCGGGCGACACCGTCGCGCTGTCCCCGGTCGAGGAGGGCGCGGGCGGCAACTCGACCGGCGATCTGCAGAAGGTGACCGTCAAGGACGCCCGTAACGGCGCCACGGGCTGGTCGCTCACCGGGAAGGTCACCGACTTCACGGGCGGCGCCGGCAGCATCGGCGCGGACAAGCTCGCCTGGACACCGTCCTGCGCGACGGCGGCCGGATCGGCGAGCACCTGTGTGCCGGGCACTCGGGGGCCGGTCGGCACGGTGGGCGCCACGCTCGCGAGTGCGCCCGACGCGGCGCGGACCGGCGGAGAGTTCACGGTCGGCGCGGGTCTCGCGCTGGACGTGCCGAAGACCGCGGCCGCCGGTGACTACGCGGCCGTGCTCACGCTGACGCTGACCTGATTCCGCGCCCTGCCCGGTGGACCGGCCGTTGTGCGACGGCCGGTCCACCTCTCGCGCGTTGCTCCACCCTCTCCCCTCCTCCCCCATCTCTTCCTTTCTCCCCCTCCTCCCCCCTCCTCCCCCTCCTCTTCCTTTCTCCTCTTCCCATCGTCCATCTCGCTCCGGGGGCCGTATGAAACCCGTTCGCGCGCTGCTCGCGCATCGCAGACACGCCGCCGTATTCGTCACCGCCCTGACCCTGGCGTTGGGCCTGCTCACCGCGAGCCCTCCACCGGGCGCGTACGCCGCTGACAACGGCCGCTGGTCCGTCTTCCCCGCCGCCTCGTCCGCCGAATCCGGCAAGAAGGCCGCCAAGGACGGCAAGCGCCGGGCGTACTTCCGGATGAAGGCCGATCCCGGCCGCACCGTGCACGACAAGGTCACCGTCTCCAATCTCGCCAAGGAGCCGGTGACCTTTCTGCTCTACGCCGCCGACGCCTACAACACCCCGCGCGACGGTGGATTCGCGGTCCGCGAAGCCACCGCGAAGCAGCGGTCCGTCGGAGTGTGGACCCACCTGGAACGCTCGGAGGTCACCGTCCCGGCCGGTGGCAGAGTGACGGTCCCGTTCACCGTCGACCTCCCGCGCACCGCCCCGCCCGGCGACCACCCCGGAGCCGTCATCGCCCTGGACAAGCGCGTCGCCCGCGCCAAGGGCACCGGCGTCGGCATCCGCCAGGCGGTCGGCGCCCGGATCTATCTCCAGGTCAAGGGCGAGCGGAGGCCCGGCCTGCGCGTCCAGGACGTCCGCTTCGACTACGACGTCCCCCTGCTGCCCGGCCTCGGCAAGGACGCCACCGTCACGTACACCCTCGTCAACAGCGGAAACGTGCTGCTGGAGCCGAGGGTCGACCTCAAGGCCGAAGGCCTGTTCGGCCGGACGTCCTTCGACAGTGCGGGCAATACGCTGCCGGCCGAGCTCATGCCGGGCCAGCGGGTGCGGATCACCCAGAAGTGGGCCGCGCCGCCACCGCTGGACTGGGGCAGCGTCGAGCTGACCGCGAGCGACAAGGGCGGCGAGCTGGTGGAGAGCGCGAGCACGGCGTACCGCACGGTGAACCGGGGCGTGCTCGTGGCGTGCGCCCTGGTGGTGGTGCTCCTGGTGGTGGGGGTGGTGGTGCGGCGCCGCAGAACCCGTACCGCTGCGGGGAGTTGAGCCGTACGACCGCGGGGGAGGTGAGGCGTACGGCTGTTGCGACGAGCCGCCCCTGACGGCAGACGACCGCGGGCCCGGAGCGCCGCTGCCGCTCCGGGCCCACTGCGCTGCCGTACGGCGGGGAGTGCCCCGGGAACGCGAAGTCCCGGGCGCCGCACGGCAGTCGGATCAGGCCGCTTCCCCGTCCCGCCGCAAGCGCCGCGGGAGGTAGTGGAAGGCCACTACGCCGACGGTGCCGAGGCCTCCGGCCGCCGCAAGCAGCAGGCCGATGCCAGGCAGGCCGGTCGACGCGAGGCTGCCCGAGCCGCCGGTCACCTCCGTGTCCAACTGGGCGCCGGAGCCGCCGGTCGTGGACCCGCCGCCGGTCGCCGGAAGGCCGGAGTCGGCCGGGTCGGTGGGGTCAACGGGGTCGGCGGGCGGGTCCGTCGGAGGATCGGTCGGCGGATCCGTGGGAGGGTCGGTGGGAGGATCGGTCGGTGGGTCCGTGGGGGGATCGGTCGGGTCCGTGCCGCCGCCGCCCGTGATCGTCATCTTGTGCAGCAGCGTCTTCTGACCCGCGTCGAGGGTGCACTCCGCGGTGAACTCGTCGCCGTTCGGCGGCAGTTGCACCGGCTTGCCGTCCGCGTCCCGGGCGATCATGTTGTGCAGTTTCAGGCCCTTCACATCGAAGGCCGCCTCGCCCGCCTTGCCCCAGGTCAGCAGCCCACCGGGCGACTTGCCCGTGGCCGTCACCTCGAACGCGGCGGGCGGGTCGGGGATGTCGGCCTTGGCGACGGTGTTCACGACCTTGATGGGCAGCGCGCCGTCGCCGCCGGGCTGGGTGACGACGACATCCGCCGTGGCCTTGCCCTCCAGCGTGACCGCGCCGAGCACACCGAGGCCTTGGGCGGCCCGCGAACTGACCTTGGTGACGGCCTTGATGTCGTACTCGGGGACGGTCTCGCCCACCTTCATGGTGGCGGGCATGTCCGTGGTGATCGCGGCTTCGATGGCGTCGTTGTTGATGATCGGGAACTTGCACGTGTACTTCTGCGTGAGCGACACCGGATCGGCCGAAGCGCTGCCACCACCACCGACCAGCGCGAGGAACACCGCGGCGACCCCGGTCAGGGCGGACCCCCGCGCCAACCTCGCCGTGGTTTTCCCTGGTTGCTCTCTCATACGGTTCCCCATGCGATCTCCCCTGCGTGGCCCTGACCGAGAATTGGCGCAATCGAGAAATGACTACGCATGGGCGGGGAGCCCGTCAACCCGTTCGGCACAGCACGACGGGCCGGGGTGCGCAATTTGTCATCCACGCACCATCGCGTGCTCACCACCACCACAAAAACCGACGGCCCGCCGACCGCCTTTCACCAACAGGTCGGGACAGGCCTTGACCCTCCCGCTACCCATCAGTAGTTTGCGTATTCGAAACACCGCCGTATCACCCCCGGAATTCAGCGGGAAAACTCCCTCGCGGCGGAACATTTCGCATCTCCGATTTCCCGGGACGGCTGGGCCGGCGAGTCCGGAATCGCAGAGGTGGCACCGACGTTCGTTCGTGCTCATTCACGTAGCCCGAGAGGTAGCTCATGGGAGCGCACAAGAGACAAGTCAGGGCACGCACCGCCCTGAGCACGGTGGCGGCCGCCGGCCTCGTCGCCGGCCTGGTCGGCCTGGGCGGCGGTTCCGCCTCCGCCGACCCGGTGAAGCTCGCACAGAAGTACACCTGCAAGTTCCCGATCATCAACAACGACCCGATCGAGGTCGAGATCACGGCCGACATGCCCGCCACCATGAAGGTGGGCGAGACCGTCCCCGAGTACGACATCAAGGCCGTCACCAAGGTCAGTTCGCGGGCCGCCCAAGGCCTCGGTGTGCTCGGCGCGGTCACGCTGGAAGGCAAGGCGACCGCCGATGTGAACGTGACGCTGCCGGGCGGCGGCGGCAACCTGCCCATCAAGGTCGTGAACACCGTCGCCAAGGCCAACATTCCGAGCCCGGCCGCCGCGTTCACCGTCATCGCCAGCGGCAAGTCGCCCGGCTCCCTGCTGACCTGGGAGAAGGAGGGCACGGCCAAGTTCGATGTGACGGGGCTCAAGCTGCACAACATGATCGCCCGGGACGCGGACGGCAAGCCGGTCCAACTGCCGCCGAACGGCGACGAGTTCACCGCTACCTGCACCATGGACGCGGGGCAGCCCACCACCCTCCACACGATGACCATCAACGGCGGCGGCACGGATCCCACGGACCCGCCGACCGATCCGCCGACGGACCCGCCCACCGACCCGCCCACCGATCCCCCCACCGACCCGCCGGGTGACGAGCCGGTGAAGCTCAACTTCGGCATCAAGGGCACGTCGTTCATCAAGGCCGCCAACGGCAACGCCGCGCTCTCCGGCGGCATCGACACCCGCTACGACCTCAGCAAGGGCACCTTCGACGCCGACCTGAAGCTCGACCCGACCAAGGGCCAGTTCACCATCATGGGCTTCCTGCCCACGACCGCGGACATCGCCTTCGAGCAGGCCGGGAAGACCAACGGAACGCTGGACACCGCCGGTGCCCTGAAGTCGCACTCCGAGATGGCCGTCAAGCTCGGCAGCGTCAACGTCTTCGGTATTCCCATCGGCGGCGGCCCCGACTGCAGGACCAGCGGACCCGCCAAGATCGACCTCGCCAGCGAGGGCCGCTTCCAGCCCTACAAGGGCGGCAAGCTCAAGGGCACGTACACCCTGCCCGCCCTCAAGGGCTGCGGCGGCCTCAACGACATCATCAGCGCCTTCACCGCGGGCCCCGGCAACACCATCGACATGGACCTCACCTACAAGAACTAGCCCCCCGTGGTGAGTCCGCATCCCGACCCGGCCCCCCGCCACTCCAGGCGGGGGGCCGGACCGTTCCCCACAGGACTTGGAGAGACAGTGTTGAGATCGCGCGAGATACCGCTGCGCCTCGCCTCCGCCGGAGCGCTGCTCGCCGTGCTGACCGGCTTCGGCTCCGGCCCGTCGGCCGCCGCGGAACCGGCGCCCCTCACGCAGACGTACAAGTGCGTGTTCCCCATCATGGAGGACGACCCGCTCACCGTCGTGATCAAGACGGATCTGCCGGAGAAGGTCCAGGTCGGCGCGCGGGTCCCGGCCTCCGAGGTCGTCTCGGTGGCCGAGGTCAGCAAGGCCGCGGCAGCCGCCCTGCGCACGGTCGGCGGCGTCACCCTCGAAGGGGTAGCCACGGCCGGCGTCACCGTTCACATGCCGGAGGGGCCGCTGAGCATCGGCATCGACAACACCATCGGGAAGACCCCCCTGCCCGACCCGCCCGCCGCCTTCCACGTGACCGCGACCGGCCACACCCCGCCCCTGACGTTCCGGCAGCCCGGCGCCGTGCGGATCGACGTCGCCAGCCTGCTCCTCACCATGACCGCGCGGGACGCGGCGGGCGACAAGACCGCGCTCGACACCTTCGAGACGGAGTGCGCCCTCGACCCGGCCGACCAGAACAAGACCCTGCGCACCATCCAGGTGGAACCGGCGCCGACGGACCCCGGCGGCGAACCGGTGCCGCTCGGCTTCGGCATCAGGGGCAACTCGTCCATCAAGGCGGGCAACGGCGGCTTTCCGCTGGCGGGCGACCTGGACACCCGCTACGACCTGGACAAGGGAACCTTCGACGCCGACCTGCGGCTCGAACCGACCACGGCCCGGTTCACCCTGCTCGGCTTCCTGCCCGCAGTCGCGGACATCGCCTTCGAGCAGACCGCCCGCACGACGGGAGCCGTCAACGCGGCGGGCAGTCTCACGTCGCACTCCGAGACGCGCGTCAAGCTCACCGGCGTGAGCGCGTTCGGCCTGCCCATCGGCGGCGGGCCGGACTGCACGACCGCCGAACCCGCCAGGATCGACCTCGTCGGCGAGGGCCGCTTCGACCCCTACAAGGGCGGCAAGCTCAAGGGCACGTACACCCTGCCCGGCCTCAAGGGCTGCGGCGCCCTCAACGACGTCATCAGCGCCTTCACCGCGGGCCCCGGCAACACCGTCGACATGGACCTCACCTACGAGAAGTAGCTCAGCTGGTCCCTCAACCTCGGCGGCGTTCCGATCACCCGGAACGGGAGAGTTGCTCGCGCATCCATGCGGGATCGGGGTTGGTGTGCGATCGGCCCGCCACGATGACGGTCGGCACGGTCTCGTTGCCGTCGTTGACTGCCCGCACCGCCGAGGCTCCGGCCGGGTCGCGCCAGATGTCGACCCAGTGCATCTGTCGGGCGGCGCGCCCCAGCCGGATGCGCAGTCGTATGCAGTACTTGCAGCCGGGTCGCCAGAAGACGACTGGCCGGCCGTCGACCGCGCTGCGGCGTTGCGCCTCCACCGCTCCGATCGCCCTCGGGAAGATCAGAGGCGAGTTCACGCCTGCGAGCAGCACGAACCCCAGGAGGAGGGCGGCGGCCGCGCCGGGGGTCCCGCTGACGATCCGACCGGCCGCGAGCAATGAGCCGCAGAGCAGCAGCAGCATCGGCAAGATCCAGGCGCGCGTCATGAGGACGAAGGCTATCGGTGGGCCGACCGGGGATACGCCCCAGGCTCTCAGTCGGCCGACGCCGCCGAGTGC
This sequence comes from Streptomyces sp. NPDC036815, assembly GCF_055609205.1. Lineage (NCBI taxonomy): Bacteria > Bacillati > Actinomycetota > Actinomycetes > Kitasatosporales > Streptomycetaceae > Streptomyces > Streptomyces sp. NPDC036815. The sequence goes on from NZ_JBVJPW010000006.1 coordinate 224,864, forward strand.
CCGGCGCCGTTGAGCCCCGAGCACTCCGGCGCCTTGTCGAAGGCGCGCTTGAGCGCGGGGTCGGCGCGGAAGTCCTGGGCGGGACCCTGGTACGCGCCCGCCCGCTCCAAGCCCTCGGCCGCCTTCTTCAACGCGGTCCTCAGCGACTTCTCGTCGGTGACATCCGCCTTCTTGAGCTCGGCGGTGGTGCCCGCGAGCTTGCTCCGGGCTCCGCGCAGGTTCGCGAGTGCCTTCTTGTACGCGGCGTCGCCACCCTCCACGGGAGGCGCGCCCTCCTTGCGCATCTTGCCGTCCAGCGCGCCGAGTTGCCGGTCCAGCGCGTCCATGAAGGTGACGACCTGCGAGTGGTACTTCTTGGCGTCCTTGTGACCCGAGGCCGGGAGCGTCAGCTTGGACCCGACGTCCTGCACGCTGTCACAGACGTCCGAGGCCCAGTCGACCTGCGGACCGTCGTCGACCCGCGAACTGCACGCCGACACGATGGCCGCGACCGCGACTCCGAGGACGGCGGGCCTGAGCGCGGCGGTCCGCCGCTTCTGTCCCGTGCTCTTCACGCCTGGCTCTCCTTCGTCTCCGGCTCTGCTTCATCCATGTCCGGCTCTGTTCGTTCATCCATGTCCGGCTCCGCCTCAACGTCTGAACGTGTCGATGTTCGCGATCCGCCAGGTCCCGCCCCGGCGCACCACGTCCACGGCGAACATGGCTGCCGCCTGGGTGGCCGAACCCCCCTTGGCCGTACTGGTGTTGCTCTGGTCGGCGAAGACCAGGACCCGGGCCCTGTCGCCGTCGATGGCCTGGACGCCGCTGTGCGTCACGCTGGTGGTGAGGACGAGTTTCTGCCGGGCCCCTTGGGCGCGGACCTGCGCGAGCATCTCCCGGTGCTGGCCGACCGCCTTGCCGGTGAGGTACTTGTCCGCGGCCCTGTCGGTACGGGCCGGGTCCGTGTGGTCGTAGGAGAAGACCGCGTCGACGGCCCGGCCGACCGTGCCCTTCACCTCGCTGGTGCGGACCGTGTCGGTGAGCGCCGCGTTACGCAGGGCGGGCACGTCGCGCAGGTCTTCGGCCCGGGTGTGGGCGAGGAACGCGAAGGCCGCGGCGAGTACGGCGAGCAGGCCGAGCAGAGCGAGCAGCAGGGGCCGGGGGACGGGCCTGCGCACGGTGCGGGCGGTCCGATCCCGGGGCTTCGGGCGCGGGACTCGCCGCGCGGGTGTGGGCGCGGGCGCGGGTGCTGCCTTCCGGCTCTCGACCGCGGCCAACCGCCGCTGTCTGTTGACCACATGGCGTGTCGTCGACATGGAACGGCCCCTCAGTCTGACGGAGTGTCGGTGGGCGCTTCGCCCGCGGGGGCCTGGCCGAGCCCGCTCAGCTTCCAGCCCTCACCGGTGCGGGTGAGTTCGCCGAGCAGTCGGCTCTCCTTGCTGCTCGGCCTCTTCTTCGGCGGATCGACGGTGATCCGCATCGCGATGATGACCCCTGCCCGGCCTTCTCTCTCATACAGTTCGGTGACGGCGCCGGACAGCACCTCGGCGGTGGTGACCGTGCGCGCGGCACGCACCTGCCTCTCGAACTCGCTTCTGCCTTTGCGTAGTTCTTCGAGCAGATCCCCGGTGGCGGACCGCTCCCAGGCGTCGAGGCCGTGCTCCAGATCCCGGTGGTCGAGGGTGTTCATGTTGAGTGCGGCCTGCTCGCCCGCCGCGAGCACCTCGTCGCGGGTCTCCGCGAACCGCGCGGAGTCGTCGTGGGCGGCCGCGTACCAGGACGAGCCCGTCCAGCCCGCCCACCCCAGGGCGAGGACCGCCGCCGCGGCGATGAGCGAGAGTCTCGTACGCTCCCGCGATGTCGTACGTGCCATGTCCGCCTCCCCTAACGGGGCTTGATGTCGGTGATCGTCCAATGGCCGTCGGCCAGGCGCGCGGTGACCGAGAGCTGGGCGGCGGCGGTCGTCGCCCTGGCGCCCTCGCGCTCGGCCCGCTGGTCGAGGAAGAACAGCAACCGCGCGCGGTCGTCGCCGAGTTCGACGGCTCCGGCGCGGACCACCTGCGTGGTGAGCGACAGCCGTTGCTTCCGGACTTTCCCTCGGAGCCTGCCGAACAGGGCCCGGTAGTCCTCGGCGGCCTTGCCCCGCAGCACGTCGCGCGCGCGTCGCTCGGTGGTGGCCAGGTCCTCGGGTGTGTAGGTGAAGAGCGCTGCGAGCGCGTCGCTGATGTCCCCGACGACCCGGCGGGTCCACTCGCTGTCGGTCAGCGCGTGGTTGGCGGCGGCGGGTGTGTCAGCGGTCCGGTCGCTGAGGACCAGGAGCCCGCCGCCGGTCAGGAGCAGCGCGGCGAGGAGGAGGGCCAGTGGGGTGCGGGCGGCCGGGTGGTGGCGACGGGAGGCGGGCGGTGCCTTCGTACCCGCGCCGTCGTTCGTGTCCTCGGCGGCATCCTCCACCCCGAGCGCACTGTCCGTCCCATGAGCATCGTCTGTTTCGATGGCGTCGGCTGTCCCGACAGCATCAGTCGGCGCCCCACCCCGGGGGCTCAGTCCCGCACTCATCCGCGTCCCCTCATTCCGCCGCACCCCTATTCCGTTCCGGCCGGTATCGCCGTCAGCGAGCTGAGTTTCCAGCCCGCGCCCTTGTCGAGGCCCGCCTCGAAGCGTTTGCGGTCGGTGGTGGACCTTCCGGTGCGTTCGGTCACCTCGACGCGGACGGTGGCGATGACCTTCGCCGTGCCCGAACGGGTGTCGAGGGCCACGACCGCCGCGTCGGTGACCGTGGCGCGGGTGCTGGTGCCCTCCTGTTCGAGGGCCTTGGCGCCGTCGTCCCCGGTGCGCCGCAACTCGTCCGCGAGCGGCCCGTCCGTCACCCGTGCCCAGGCGCGCAGCGAGGCCCGTACGTCCGTGCCGTCCATGGTGTTGAGCACCGCGATGTGCTCGCGGGCCGCGTCCAGTGCGGCGTCGCGGTCGCGGGCATGCGCGAGATCGTCGTCGCCTCGCGCCTGCGCGTAGGTCCATGCCGCGAAGCCGCAGAACAGGGCGCCCAGAAGCAGCGCGGCCGACCACACCCACCGTCGCCTCATCACTCCCCCATCCCGAGCAGGCCGGCCAAGCCGTTCGGGGTGTTCGGACCGTCGGACGGGGCGTCGCTCCGCGCGAGCCAGGCCGCTCCGGGCCAGGCCGATCCGGGCCGGGCCGGGGTGGGCACGCCGCCGCGCGGCGCGTTCGCTGAGCCGCGTACGTTCTGGCCGCTTCCAGGAGCCGCCGTGCAGGCCGCCTCGGTGTTGGTGGGGGCCGGAGAGGTGTCGAGGCCGTTGCGGTAAGTGGTGCCGCCGTATCCGGCCGTGCAGGGCAGCGGCTTGAAGAAGGTGGTGACCATGCCGAAGCGGACTCCGTCGGGGCCGATGGCGGTCGCTCCGGTGGAGGCGACCCGTGGGATGCGCACCATCAGTTCCCGGATGCCGCGTTGGCGGGTCACCAGGAGTTCGGAGGTGGTGACGAGATTGGCCAGCACGACGCCGAGGCCCGGGTCGGTGTCGCGAAGGAGCGCGGTGAACTCGGTCGCCGCCTCCGGGGTCCGGGCGATGAGGCGGCGCAGGTCGGGGTCGGACTTCTTGAGCTGCTCGGCCAGTTCGGCGGCTCCGCTCGCGAAGGACTTCAGGGCGTCGGACCGCTCGTTCTGGGTGCGCAGGACCGTCTCGCCGTCGATGAGGAGTCTGGTGGTGGCGGGCAGTGCCTTGTCGGCCGCCCGGATGAACTCGCTGCCCGTGTCGATGAGGATCTGCAGGTCCTGCCCGCGCCCCTCGAAGCTCTTGCCGAGCTCGTCGACGACCGTGCGCAGTGCGGCGGTGTCCACCGAGGAGGCGAGCCGGTCGACGCTGGTCAGTACGTCGGTGACCGGTGCGGGTGTCCGCGTGGCCGAGCGCGGGACCACCGAGCCTTCGGCGAGGTGGGGCCCGCCGTCGGTGCGCGGGCTCAGATCGAGGTACTGCTCCCCGACCGCCGAGAGGTTCGCGACCTTCGCCTCCAGATCGGCGGGGATCTTCGGTGCCGAGTCCTTGATGCGGATACGGGCCTCGACCCCGTCGTCGGTCAGCTCGACGGATTCCACCCGGCCCACGTCGACGCCCCGGTACGTGACGTTGCCGCGGCTGAACAGGCCGCCGGTCTCGGCGAGTTCGACCCTGACCGTGTAGTAGTCGCGGGCGCCCACGTACCGCCCGAGGTCCGCGTACGCCGTCGCGATGTGGGCGAGGACCAGCGCGCCGAGAACGAGAAAGGCGATGTTCTTGAGGTGGGTGGAGAGGGGGAGCACTAGGAGTCGCCTCCTGACGTTCCGGTGACCGCGGGCAGCGGCAGGGAGGAGCGAGTGGCACCACCGCTGCCACCACCGCCGCCACCGCCATCGCCACCGCCACGGACCGGTGGCACGATCTCCGTGCCGGGGGCCGCCGCGATCTTCAGATAGACGTTGAGGTAGTCGCCCTTCACACCGGTGAGCACCTCGTCCGTGAACGGATAGGTGAACATCACCTGGAGCGATTCCGGCAGGTCGGCGCCCGAGTCGGCCAGGTTGCGCAGGACCGGGGCGAGCGCCTTGAGGTCGGCCACGAGGTCGTTCTTCGTGCGGTCGACGGTGTCCACCGCGACCCCGGAGAGCGAGTCCAGGGCGCGCAGCATGGACACGAGCGACGAGCGCTGGTCGCTGAGGACCTTCAGGCCCGGCGGCAGGTCCCACAGGATGTCGCCGATCTTGCGGTCGCGGGTGGCGAGGGTGGTGGAGAGCCGGTTCATGCCGTCGAGGGCGGCGGTGATGTGCTTCTTGTTCTTGTCGAGGCTCTTCGCGGTGGTGTTGATCTGCCGCAGTGCGGAACGGACTTGGCCCTCATTGCCGCCGAGCGCCTTGTTGAGTTCCCGGGAGATGGTCTGGATCTGCTGTACGCCACCGCCGTTGAGCACCATCGACAGTGCGCCGAAGACCTCCTCGATCTCGGGGTTGCGGTTGGTGCGGGCGACCGGGATCACGGCCCCGTCGCGCAACCGGCCCCGGTTGCGCGCGTAGGCCGCCCGGGTGCCGGTCCTCGTCCTCTGCAGGTCGGGGCGGGCCCGCATGTCGTCGGGGGCCGTGAGCTGGACGTACTTCTCGCCGAGGACGCTGGACTGTTCGAGGTTGGCGTAGGCGTTGGCAGGCAGCCGTACGTCGCCGTTGACCTGGAGGGTGACGCGGGCGGCCCAGCCGTCGTCGGCGAGGCCGATCCGGGTCACGCGGCCGACGTCGACGTCATCGACCTTGACCGCGGAGTGCGGGAAGAGACTCACGACGTCCTGGAATTCCGCGGTGATCTCGTACGGATGGTCGCCGAGGTCGGCCCCGCCGGGCAGCGGCAGGTCCTGCAGACCGTCGAAGTCCGGGAGGCCGCCCGCGCCGAGGGCGAGGCCCACGAGGGTCACGGTGAGGGAGAGGCCCAGCGCTAAGCGCGCGGTGCGGCGCTTCATCGTCGGCCTCCCCCGGCGCCGTCCGGCGTGCCGTACACGCTGCCGACCGGCGGCAGCGGCAGGGCGGGCAGGTGCTCGGCCCGCTCGTGAGGGAGGGCCACGAGACGGTCGGCGGCGGCGCCGCGTGCGGCCGGGCCCGCCAGCCCGGTCCCCGACGCCCCGGCGAGTTCGTTGATGTTGGCCCGGCCGTCGATGGTGCGGGTGCGCGGGTTGTAGGCCCGTTCGAGGTTGGCCGCGGCCAGCGGCAGCGCGTCCAGGGCCTCGGCGACCGAGGCCCGCTGGTCGACGACGGAGCGGGTGAGGCCCGCCAGCTTGTCGACGTTCGACTTGAGTCGGCCCCGGTTGTCGCTGATGAAGCCCTTGACCTGGCCGAGGGCCTTGCCCAGCTGTCCGAGGGCGGCGGCGAGGTCGTCCTTGTCGTCGGCGAGGAAACTCGCGACGTCCGACAACTGGGTGACCGCGCGCCGCACTTGGCCGTCCTTGCGCTTGAGCATGCTGATGAACTGCTGGAGCTGCTCGACCGTCCGGACGACGTCGCCGCTGTTCCCGTTGAGGACGGCGGACGCACCGCCGAGCTGGTGGAGGGTGTCGCCGATGTCCTTGCCGTTGCCGTCGAGGTTCTCCGCGCCCGCCTTGACGAGCCCGGCGAGTGCGCCGTCCTTGTTCGCGCCCTCGGGGCCGAGGGCGTCGCTCAGGTCGGTCAGGCTCTCGAGGAGCTCGTCGACCTCGACGGGCGTCGCCGTGTGCGCTGCCCTGATGACGGCGCCGTCGCGGATCTGCGGGCCTCCTCCGTAGGCGGGGGCGAGCTGGACGAACCGGCCGGACACCACGCTGGGGGCCACCACGACGGCCTGGACCCGGGCGGGCACCTTCACCCCTTCGTCGAGCGTGAGCCGCACCCTGACCTGTCTGCCCTCCGGCCGGACCTCCTCGACGCTGCCGACACGGACCCCGAGCACCCTGAGGTCGGAGCCTTCGTGCACGGCGACGGCCCGGTCGAAGTAGGCGGTGACGTGCTTGCCGTCGCCGCGGCCCGCGAGCGCGGTCACGCCGACGATCCCGCCCGCCACGAGCAGCGCGACGACGAGGACGAGGATGACCACGCGGGCGTATCCGCGGGCCGTTGCTCGGGTACGGGGCGTCGAACGTCTTCGGGCCATCACCGGCCGCCTCCCTTTTCCGGCGTCCTCGGCGGCATGCATCCGGCGTCCGGGCCCGTGCCCCCACGCAGATAGTCCTTGGGGACGAGGCCGCACAGATAGCCGTCCATCCAGCGCCCGTTGCCGAGAGTGTTCCCGACGAGCCGGTAGTACGGCCCGGCGGCCCCGAGGGCCTTGTCGAGGTTCTTCTGGTTCTTGGCCAGCACGTCGGTGACCCGGTCGAGCGCGGCCAGCGCGGGCCCCAGCTGCCGTTCGTTGTCGTCGACCAGGCCGCTGATCTCCGTGCCGAGGTCGCGGGCGCCGGTGAGCAGCGCGTGGACGGCCTTGCGCCGGTGGCGTACCTCTTCCAGGAGCAGGTTGCCGTTGTCGAGCAACCGCTCGAACTCCGTCCTCCTGCTGTTCAGGGACGTGGTGAACTTCGCTGATCCGTCGAGGAGTTCGGACAGTTCGTCATTGCGCCTGGAGATCGTCCGGGACAGCGAGGCGAGACCCGTCATGGCCTTGCGGACGTGCGGCGGGGTCTTCCCGAAGGCTCCGGTGATCGCCTCGAAGCTCTTGGCGAGCCGGTCCTCGTCCAGGTCACCGGTCGTGCGGCTCAGGCCGTTGAACGCCTCCATGACGTCGTACGGGGAGGTGGTGCGCCGGGCCGGGATGCGCTTGCCGGGGTCCTGCTTCCGGCTGCCGAGCGGGTCCACCGCCAGGTACTTGGCGCCCAGGAGGGTCTTGATGGCGATGCCGACGGTGCTGCGGTCGCCGATCCAGGCGTCCCGCACCTCGAAGGTGACCTTCACCTTCGGGCCGTCCAGGGCGACGTCCGCCACCTCGCCGACCCGTACGCCGGCGATCCGCACCTCGTCGCCCGCCTTGAGCCCCACCGAATCCCGGAAGTCGGCGGTGTAGCGGGTGCCGCCACCGCCGATCAGGGGCAGCGACGCGGCGTTGTAGGCGAGCAGCCCGACGAGGGCCATGGCCAGGAGCCCGGCCAGGGCGACGGCTAGGGGGTTGCGCTCCCCGAAGGGCTTGAGGCGAGGACGCCGGAACCTCCGCGGTCCGGGCCGCTTCCCGCGCAGGGACTTCATGCCCGGCACCTCGCGTCCTTGATCGCGAGCCCGGTCGGCGGCGGGCTGTTGTCGTACGTGGTGACGCCGCTGAGCTTCGCTTGGCAGAGGTAGAGGTTCAGCCACGACCCGTAGGACGCGATGCGGGAGACGGCGGCCATCTTGCGCGGTGTCTTCTCCAGGAAGTCCTCGACCAGCGGCGCGTGGGCGGCGAGGGTCCCGGACACCCGCCCCAGGTCGCGGACCCCGGCCTTCAGGGGCGCCCGCCCCTTACGGAACAGGTCCGCCGTGCTCACGCTGAGCTTGCCGAGGGAGTCGACGGACCGGCCGATGGTCCTGCGGTCGTCGGCGAATCCGGAGACCAGCTTCTCGACGGTTCCGATGAGTTCGGTGAAGCCTTTCTGCCGGTTGTTGACCGAGGCGAGGACCCGGTTGAGGTTGCTGATGACCTCTCCGATCACGCGGTCCTTGGCGGCGACCGTGGTGGTCAGCGAACCGACCGTCCGCAGCAGGCTCTCGACGGTTCCGCCCTCGCCCTGCAGGACCTGCACGATCGACGCCGCGAGCCGGTTGGTCTCCTTCGGGGACAGGCCTCGCATCAGCGGCTGGAACCCGTTGAAGAGCTGCGTCAGGTCCAGTGCCGGGGTGGTGCGGCTCAGCGGGATGGTCTGCCCCGGGCGCAGGGTGCGGCCGACCGGACCCGCGCCCCGGCCCAGCTCGACGAAGCGCTGCCCGATCATGTTCAGGTACTTGATGGACGCCGTCGCGGACGCGGGCATGGTCCGGTCCGCGTCCAGCGCGAACTCGACCTCGGCGTAACGGCGTTGGACGATCTCGATCGAGGACACCCGGCCCACCTTCACCCCGGCGATGCGCACGGAGTCGCCCTCGTTCAGACCGGTGGCATCGGTGAACCAGGCCTTGTAGCCGTGGGTCCTGCCGACCTCGGTGCCCGCGACGCTCAGGGCGAGCACGGTGGTCGCCAGGGCGGTCACCACGATGAAGACGAGGGACTTCACGGCGGGGCCGGTCAGGCTGCGCTGTCCGCTCACCTCAGTCTCACCTCCGCCCCTCGGAAGGCCGGTCCGGCGAGCACGCTCGACCAGTCGGGCAGGGGGCCGCTCCGCGCCCGGTCCGGTGCGGCAAGGAGTTCGGTGACCAGGTCGTTCTCCTGCGGCGAGTTGGCCACGCCGAGACCGCCGGACACACCGCTCAGGGTGGTGGCCGTGCTCTGCCGCGTGGTGTACGAGCCGCCCGTGTAGGGGACGGGGTAGCAGCGCGGCCCGCCGCCCGCCTCGTAGCGGGGCGCGTCCCGCCCCGGCACATAGGCGCCGCGCGAGGGGACGACCCGTACGTCGACGCGCAGGCCCGGCCGGTCCGTGCCCTTGCCGAGGGCGGCGTCCATGGCGGGGACGAAGCCGGCGACCGTGCGCAGGGTGCAGGGGAAGGCGGGCGCGTACCGCGCGAGGATCTCCAGGGTCGGCCGGCCGGTCGCGGTCAGCCGGATGAGGTTGGCCCGGTTGGCGCGCAGCCAGCCGCCGAACTCCTGGGCGCCGCTGGTCACCGACGCGTACAGGGCGGAGAGCTCGGTCCGCCGCTCGGCGATGGTGGCGCTCGTGACGGTGGCGTCGTGCAGCGCGTCGACGAGGTCGGGGGCCGCCTCGGCATAGGTGTCGCTCAGCTCGACGAGTTCCTTGATGTCCCTGTTCAGGGACGGCAGGTGGGGGTTGAAGTCCTTCAGGTAGCCGTTCAGCGTGACCAGCGAGTCGCCGAGCTTCTCGCCCCGCCCTTCGAGGGCCTTGGCGAGGGCGGACAGCGTGGCCGAGAGATCCTGCGGTTGTACGGCGGTCAGCAGCGGCATCAGATTGTCGAGCACCTGCTCCAGCTCGACGGCGCCGCTGCTGCGGTCCTGCGGGATGACGCTGCCCGCGGCGAGCGGCCGCGTCGAGGGATGTTCCGGCGGTACGAGGGCCACGTACCGCTGCCCGAAGAGGGTGGTCGGAAGGAGCTGGGCCCGGACGTCGGCGGGGATCCGGCCGATCCTGTCGGGCCGCAGGGCGAGGGTGAGCCGCGCCATGGAGCCGCCCGTGTCGATCTTCTCGACCTCGCCGACGACGACGCCGCGCAGCTTGACCTCCGCGCTCGGGTGCATCTCACTGCCGGCCCGCGCCGTCTCGACGACGACGGTCGCGGAGTCCGTGAACTTCTTCTCGTACACGGCGACCGACAGCCACACCAGCAGGGCGGGCACGACGAGGTACACCACTCCGGCGAGCCGTCTGCGGCGGGCCAGCGCGCGGTCCGTGGGGCGGGCGTGCGGCACCCGCACCGCCGCCGGGCCGGGCCGAGTCGTCGTCGGGGCGCTCATCCGGCCACCTTCACCGTGGTCGTGGCGCCCCAGAGCGCCAGGCTGAGGAAGAAGTCGGTGACGCTGATGAGCACGATCGCGGTCCGTACCGAGCGGCCGACGGCCACCCCGACCCCGGCCGGTCCGCCCGAGGCGCGGAAGCCGTAGTAGCAGTGCGCGAGGATCACGAGCACGCTGAAGACGAGCACCTTGAGGAAGGACAGGAGCACGTCCGCGGGGACCAGGAAGAGATGGAAGTAGTGGTCGTACGTTCCCGTGGACTGCGAGTTGAACAGCACGGTCGTGGCGCGTGAGGCCAGGTAGGAGCCGAGCAGGCCGATGCCGTACAACGGGATGATCGCGAGCGTGCCGGCCACGATGCGGGTGCTCACGAGGAACGGCGTGGAGCGCACGCCCATGCTCTCCAGGGCGTCGACCTCTTCGTTGATGCGCATCGCGCCGAGCTGGGCGGTGAAGCCCGCGCCGACCGTGGTGGACAGGGAGAGGGCGGCGACGAGCGGGCCGATCTCACGGGTGTTGAAATAGGCGGAGACGAATCCGGTGAACGCGTCGGTGCCGATCTGGCTGAGTGCCGCGTACCCCTGGAGGCCGACGACCGTGCCGGTGAAGACGGTGATGCCGATCATGACGCCGACGGTGCCGCCGATCACCCCGAGCCCGCCGCTGCCGAAGGCGACCTCGGCGAGGAGCCGCTGGATCTCCTTCGGGTAGCGGCGCACGGCGCGCGGGATGCCGGACAACGCCCGCGCGTAGAAGAGGAGTTCGTCGCCGGGCCGGTCCAGCCAGGCGAAGGCGCGGCTCCTGCGTCCGCGTTCGGTCAGGGCCATGGGTCACAGCCCCTTCGGGGGGACGAGCTGCAGATAGACGCCCGTCATGACCATGTTGACGAAGAAGAGGATGAGGAAGGTGAAGACGACGGACTGGTTCACCACGTCACCCACGCCCTTCGGCCCCCCTTTCGGATGGAGCCCTCGGTACGCGGCGACGACACCGGCGATGAAGCCGAAGACCAGCGACTTCAGCTCGCTGACGTAGAGGTCGGGCAGTTGGGCCAGCGCGGAGAAGCTGGCGACGTACGCGCCCGGAGTGCCGTTCTGCATCACGACGTTGAAGAAGTAGCCGCCGAGGATGCCGACCACGGAGACCAGGCCGTTGAGGAGCAGGCCGACCAGCATCACGGCGAGCACCCGGGGGACGACGAGGCGCTGGACGGGCGAGACGCCCATGACGCGCATGGCGTCGAGCTCCTCGCGGATGGTGCGCGAGGCGAGGTCCGCGCAGATCGCGGACCCGGCGACGCCGGAGATGAGCAGGGAGACGATCAGCGGGCTGGCCTGCTGGATGATGACGAGGACGCTGGCGCCGCCGGTGAAGGACTGAGCGCCGAACTGCTCGATGAGAGAGCCGACTTGGAGGGCGATCACCGCCCCGAACGGGATCGTCACCAGCATCGCGGGCAGGATCGTGACGCTCGCGATGAACCAGAACTGCTCGACGAACTCCCGCCACTGGAAAGGCCGTTTGAAGGTCAGTCGCAGGACGCTCACCGCGAGCATGAACATCTGGCCGATCTCGCGCAGTACGCCCAGGCCCGGCAGTGGCCTGTGCGCGGCGGGAGGAGCGGTCATGCGCCTGCTCCCCGGCTCAGGCGGGGCGCGGCGAGCGTGGGCGCGTCCCCGCCGCTCTGCCGACTCGCCCCACCGCCCTGCGGGCTCCCCTCGCCGCTCCGCCGGTGCGCGTCGCCGCCCCGCGAGCTCGCCTCCTCGCCCCGCAGGCTCGCCTCGACGGCGCGGCGGGCCGCGGGCTGCAGCTCGTGCAGCATGCCCCGGACCCGCTCCCGGCGCCTGCGCACCGCCCTGCGCTCCGGCAGTCCGGGCGTGGGCGCGAGCTGCGGCACGATGGCGCGCTCCGTGGCGGGCCCGGCGACGATGCCGTGCGCGGCCTCCAGGTCCAGGGTGGCCTGGTCCTTCTCCTCGGACATGCCGATGGGGCCCGCCCTGCGGGCGTTGAGGAACTGCTCGACCACCGGCTCCTCGCTGGTGAGGAGCACTTCGCGGGGCCCGAAGATCACGAGGTTGCGGCGGAAGAGCATGCCCATGTTGTCCGGGACGGTCGCCGCGATGTCGAGATTGTGGGTGACGATGAGCATCGTCGCGTCGATCTCGGCATTGATGTCGATGAGGAGCTGCGAGAGGTAGGACGTGCGGACCGGGTCGAGCCCCGAGTCCGGCTCGTCGCACAGGATGATCTGCGGGTCGAGGACCAGGGCCCGGGCCAGGCCCACGCGTTTGCGCATGCCGCCCGATATCTCGCCGGGCAGCTTCTTCTCGGCGCCGGCGAGGCCGACCAGGTCGAGCCGCTCCATGACGATGCGGCGGATCTCCGATTCCTTCTTGCGGGTGTGCTCGCGCAGCGGGAACGCGACGTTGTCGAAGAGGCTGAGCGAGCCGAAGAGCGCACCGTCCTGGAACATCAGACCGAACAGCTTCCGGGCCTCGTACACGTCCCGTTCGCGGCTGTTGACCATGTCCACGCCGTCGACGAGGACGTGCCCGCGCTCGGGGCGGACCAGGCCGACGATCGACTTCAGGAAGACCGTCTTGCCGGTGCCGGACGGGCCGAGCATCACGCTGACCTCGCCGCGCGGCAGGGTGAGCGTCACGTTCTGCCAGATGTTCTGCCGGCCGAACGACTTGGTCAGACCTTCGACGACCACTTCGACTCCCATCGCACCTCCTTGCTCAGAGTTCGGGTTGCTCGCTCTTCACGCTTCGGCCTCGCGCCCGCCCGCCGGTCAGAGGCCGGGGAGCTCCGGGACCGTGCACGGCGATCCGGCGCCGCACACGCGCCCTTGGCGGATCTTGAGCGCGTTGCCGGGTCCGGAGACCGCGCCCGACAGCAGTACGTCCAGGTCCTCGCCGCGCACGCCGCACCCTTCGAGCGGCGGGATGTCCAGCTCTCCTTGCAGCAGCCCGCCCTCGCTCACCGGATAGCTGCCGGTCAGTTCCGTCTCCACGGGGCGCGAGGTGCGGCATCGGGGTCCGACGTCCAGGGGCACGCCGTTGACCCGTACGTCGTAGAGGCGCAGGTGCTGGCGGTAGCCGACCCTGGTCATCGGCGGCCTGCCGGGGCGGATGACGTTGACGATGGTCGCCGGTTCGGGCTCGAAGCGGATCCTGGCGGTGGTCGGCTGGAACCCGAAGGTGAGGAACGTGCCCTCGGCGTCGGGGAGGCGCATGTCTCCGAGGTGGTCGTACTCCACGTATCCGGGCGCCCTGACCTCCCGCAGCCGCATGGCCAGGTGCATGAGCCCGACCCGGCTTCCGCGCGGGTCGTTGACGAGGGTGGAGCTCTTCAGTTTGCGCAGGGTGGCGAAGCCCACCGGCACCGCGCACGTCGAGGTCGGCTCCAGCTCGCTGACCTCGCCGCCCGCGGGCACGGGCGGCAGCCGCTCCGGGTCGAGCCTGCCCTGGGGCGGCTCCGCAGGGCACGCGTCCGTGGCGGCGGCGCGGGGCTGCGGGCCGGTGTCCACGCCCTTCGGCGTGCCGCTCGGGGCGCCGCTGTCCGGGGCGCCGCTTCCGGTGTTCGGTGCCGACGGCGTGCTCGATGCGGGGGCCGCGACGGGGACGGTCGCGAGCAGGGTGTCCGCGCCCCGGGCGGGGGCGCAGGCGAGCCGTGCCGGGGCGGACGTCGAGCCCGTGCCGCCGGTGGCCGGGGCCGTGGCGGCGTCGAGCGTGAGGGTCAACTCCCCGGCCCTGAAGGTGACATCGCCCCCGGAGCCGACCGTCACATACGGCACGTCGCCGCCGAAGCCGAGCTCGACGGAGCCCCGCGCGGGCAGCCGCACCTGTGCGGACGTCAGGTCGGCCCACTCGGCCCGGGCCCGCTCGCGCCCCTGCGCGACCGCCATGGCGACCGCGGCCGCCCCCGTCACCGACGTCGTGCCCTCCGGCAGCAGCTCCGCGAGGACCGGCCGCGGCAGGCTCGCCCGTACGCCCACCGCCAGAGGCCTGACCGGCTTCCCGGCCACGCCGCGCTCGGGAAACGTGGCGTCGAAGGCGACCTGGATCCGCCGGCTGCCCGACGGCAGTGCGCAGTCGTACGCGGCCGTGAGCCGGGCCTCCCGCTGGTCCCGTGCGGCGGAGCCCGAGCCCGGCAGCAGACCGAGCACGCAGGCCACGACGGCGACCGCCACCGCTCGGGTGGTACGCCCGCCGCTCAGGGCACCGGTCATCGCTGCTCTCCGATCAGAGGGCGGACCCCGCGGCAGGGGGGCCGCCGCGGGGTCCGGTCGGGAAGGTCCTCAAGTGGTCCTGAAGCCGTCGGGGCCACATGTGCGAAGGGGAGATCCGCACCTCGGAGGACCGGAACAGGCGTCGGGAAATACCTTCTGACAAGGCCCGATCTGCTTTCTGTTCAGCTTGCGATCCGGACCTTACGCACGGGTAACTGAGCCGCGCAACGGTCGAATTGCAAAAGCGCCCCGGCCCGCGGCCACCTGGCATTTCCTTGTCCCCAGGGCAGCAATTCCGGGGGCGGCTTCGTCCATAAGTGAGCACTCTGCCGCCAGACCCTTGACGGACCGCGCACGAGCAGGGCGCCCTGAACACGGCACCGAAGGGACGGAGTTGTCAGATGGGAGTGGCGAGCAGGGTGCACACCGACTGCCCATGGTCTAACGTGCCAGAGGTCCCGAAGCGCCAAGATCAATTATGACCTGCCGCCAGCCGGCGACCACCGAGGTCGCCCGGGACCGGTCGTGTTCCCCATCACCACCGGTCAGCGGTTTCGATCACGGGCGGAGTAAGGGGAGTTCCATGACAGCTTCACTGAAGGCGGTGGATGCGGGACACCCGGCGTCCGCTCTGCCGCGCGAGTTCGCCGCGGTCATGCGGCCCGAACTGCCCGGCCTGATCCAGGAAGTCATCGACGAGATCCGCCGCTCCTACCCCGAGTACGCCGAAGTCCTCGACGGCCCCTACTCCCGGGCCGTGCACCTCGTCGTCGAGCACAATCTGACGAGTTTCGTGGACCAGGTCGCCGCCCCGGACACCTCCACCGTCCAACGCGACAAGGTGTGCCGCATGTTCGGCCGCTTCGAGGCCTACGAGGGCCGGAGCCTGGACACCATGCAGGCGATCTTCCGGCTCGGCACCCGGCTCGCCCTCAACCGGGCCAAGCGGGTGCTCCGGCGGCTCAACCTGCCGGCCGGCCTGATGCTCTCCTTCGCCGACGCCCTGCTGCTCTACGTGGACAACCTGATCGAGGTCTCCCGCGAGGGCTACCTGGAAGCTCGGGCGGAGATGGAGCAGGGCCAGGACATCCAGCGCCAACGGCTCCTCAAACACCTGCTCTCGGACGTGGCCGCTCCCCGGGCGACCCTCGTCGAACTCGCCGAGCGCGCCAAGTGGAAGCTGCCCGACGAGGTCACGCCGATCGCGTTCAGCGCCGACGGCAAGCCCGAGCGGGGCGCGGTCTCCGAGGACGTCCTGGTCGACCTGAGCTCCCCGCTCCCGCACGCCCTGATCCCCGGCGCCGTCGACGAGTGCCGCCGCGCCTTCATGGACGCCGCTCCGCGCAGCATCCGCGCGGCCGTCGGCCTGACGGTGCCGCTCGCGGACGCGGCGGAGTCCCTGCAGTGGGCCCGAAGAGCCCTGAGCCTCGCCGAGGCCGGGATCCTCGACGACACCTCGTACGTCTACTGCGAGGACCATCTTGTGACCCTCACCCTCTTCGCCGACCCCGGCCTGATCACAGCGCTCGCCAAGCAGCAGCTCGCCCCTCTGGCGGGGCTCACCGCCAACCAGCGCGACCGGCTCATCCACACCCTGCGCGCCTGGCTCGACACCCGGGGAAACGTCCTACAGATGGCCGACGCGCTCCATCTCCACCCGCAGACGGTCCGCTACCGGCTGCGCAACCTGGAGAAGGTCTTCGGCGACCTGCTGGCCTCGCCGGACCGCCGCTTCGCCACGGAAATGGTGCTGCGCGCCCTGGAGTTACGCTCGCGCCGACCATGACGGGACGGTCCGGTCGGACTCGGGGACGTTGCCGATATCGGATACTCGCCGCCATCCGCGGACAACACGAAGGGGCGGGGAAACTTACGGTTCCGGAGAAACCAGTGGTGCTCTGGAGGCGTATATGGACAGCTATCGAGGTGTGCGGACGGCCCTGATCGTGGGCGCGGGTGTCGCTGGTCTGTCGGCGGCCACGGCCCTGGCCCGCGCGGGGTGGCGGGTGGAGATCGTCGAGATCAGCCCGTCAAGAACGACTTCCGGCTGGGGGTTGTGCCTGACCGGGCCGTCACTGCGCGCGCTGGCCGAGTTGGGGCTCGCGGAGACGTGTCTGGCCGAGGGCCACGGCATGAGCGAGGTCACGCTGGTGGATGTGCACGGCGAGATCACGGGCCGGGCCCGGTTGCCGCGTCTGCTCGGTGCGCGGCGCCCCGCGATGGCCGGCATCGCACGTCCCGTACTGCACCGCATCCTGTACGCGGAAGCCGAACGGTGCGGCGTGGTGGTGCGCCACGGAGTGACCGTCGTGGCGGTGGAGCAGGAGGCGGAGCTGGTCCGCGCGCGGCTGTCGGACGGGACCGAGCGTCGGACCGCGCTCGTCGTCGGGGCGGACGGAATTGGTTCCTCGGTACGGGAGTTGCTGGGCCTGCGGCCCTCGCTCGACTATCACGGGCAGATGGTGTGGCGGGCACTGGTGCGGCGTCCGGCGTGGGCCACCGGTATCCATCAGTTCGCCGGGGCGACCGACACGGCGGGCCTCGTCCCTCTGTCGGACAGCCAGGCATACGTGTTCTTGACGGAGAACGGGGTGGAGCAGGGCGTCCTCCCGTCCGTGGAACTCACCTCCCGCCTCCTGGAGTTGCTGGCCCCGTTCCCCGGCCGGGTGGCGGAGCTCGTGCCGCTGGTGGCCGAGGCCGCGTCGGTGGTACGCCGCCCGGTGCGGACGACCTTCCTCCATGGCGACTGGCACCGCGGCAGCACGGTGGTCATCGGCGACGCCGCCCACGCCCCCGCACCGCAGCTGGCCAGCGGCGCGGCCCTGGCCGTCGAGGACGGCCTCGTACTGGCCCAGGAGTTGGGGCGGCACGCGTCGGTCGGGGCGGGGCTGAAGGCGTTCGTGGGCCGACGCGCGCGTCGGTGCAGGACGCTCGTGGAGACCTCGGTCGCCGTCGCCCTCCTGGAGCAGGCCCAGCGCCACGACGAGGCGTACCCCCTGACCGACGCCTGCCACCGGCTGATGGCAGAGCCCGTGTAGCTTGAGCGCGCCCGCACCTCCGTGGTCCCGGACGCCGTGGCGGGCTCCCCGAAGGAGGCGAACCCGTTGCCGGGCCTCTTGCGCAACTTCCTGATCACGCGTTCCCGGAACCCCGTCGACCTCCTGAACGCCGCCACCCGCCTGTTCGGCGGTTCCGTCGCCACGTCACCGCTGGACGGCCTGGGCGGGGGACATCACGAACTGCGCGGGGTGGCCGCGCACGACTTCGCCATCGGTTACTTCGCCTCGCCGCTCGGCGTACGCGTCTCGTCGGCGGCGGGGCGCAGTTCCTACTTCGTCAACATGGGTGTGTCCGGTGCGATCGCCGCCTCCCGCGGCTGCCTGGGCGCCACCCTCGACGGCGCCACGGCCGGGGTGGTGAACCCCGGCGACACCCAGGAGCTGCGCCCCGTGGCGTCAACCCACGCTCGTTTCCTGGGGCTTCGGATCGATGCGGCTCTGGTCGACCAGGCGTACGCGGAGCTGACCGGGGGCCCGCCGGAGTCCGGTGTCCGCTTCGACTTCGCCCTGGATCTGGCCGGGCCGAAGGGCCGGGCCGTACGCCTCCTCGTGCGCTCCCTCCTTGAGCAACTGGACTCGGGAGACCCCCTGTTCCAGCGCGCCGAACTGCAGCGCGGCCAACTTCGCTGCATCGTCACCGCGCTGCTCCTGGCCCAGCCGCACTCCCACACCGACGCGCTGCGGGACGGGCCGCGACCGGGCCATCCGCGCTCCCTGCGGGCAGCTCTCGCCTTCGTCGAGGACCATCTCGCCGAGCGGATCGCCCTCGACGACATCGCCCGCGCCGCCGGCTGCGCCCCGCGGACCGTCAGCTCCGCGTTCCGTGACCGGCTCGGCCTGTCGCCCATGGCCTACGTACGCAACCTGCGTCTGGACCGGATCCGGCAGGACATCCTCACCACCACCGACGCCATCGGCGCCATCGCCTATCGGTGGGGCGTACCCCATCTGGGGCGCTTCGCCGCCGACTACCGCGGCCGCTTCGGCGAACTGCCCTCCGACACCGCGGCCCGCCGGTAGCGTCAGCTCTTGGGCATGAGGACGGTGTCGATGATGTAGACGTGGGCGTTGGCGGTCCGCACATTGCCGCACACCACGTCGGCGCTGTCGTTGACCTTGTACGACTCACCGGATCCGGACGTGGTGAGTTTCGTCTTCTCCAGCGTCTCGAAGGAGCCGTCCACCAGGTCCTCGGGGGCCAGCTTCTTGCCCACCACGTGGTAGGTGAGGATCTTGGTGAGCTGGTCCTTGTCGGCGAGGACCTTGTTCAGGTCGGCCTTGGGGATCTTGGCGAAGGCGTCGTTGGTCGGGGCGAAGACGGTGATGTCCTTGGCGTTGTTCAGCGTGTCGACGAGACCGGCCTTCTTCACGGCCGTGACGAGCGTGGACAGGGCCGGGTTGTTCGAGGCCGCGGTGGCGACCGGGTCCTCGGCCATCCCCTCGAAGCTGCCCTTGCCGTCCTTGGGAACGGTTGAACAGGCCGGGCCGAACGGCTCGTTCATGCTCCCCGTGTCCTTGGACGGGCCGGACTTGTCGGCTCCCTCCGTGGACGCCTTCGACGCGCTGTCGGACGCCTTGTCCTTGGAGTCACCGTCGGAACAGGCCGTCAGCCCCAGCGGCAGCAGGGCGGCCGCGGCGACGGCGACGGCTACACGGCGGATACGAGTCTGCATGGCAATCCCTCGACGATCGGTTTCCGTGAGGGCCCTCTGCCCTCATCACCCGGAATCCGGAACTGATCGCCCCGCGGATTGGTCCACCACCCGAAAGCGTGAGACGCCCTCACGGCACGGGGGTCGGCCGAAGGCGGAGGAGCAGCCGGCGGCAGAGGGATCAGTCGACGGTGACGGCCACGGAGTGCCGGCCGCTGGCGCCGTCGGGGACGGTCTGGGTGCGCTCGTCCGTCTGGGTCTCTCCGGTGCGGTCCGTGGCGCGGACGCTGACCGTGTGGCTGCCCTTGGTCGCCTGCCATGCGTACGACCAATGGCGCCAGGTGTCACGGGTGTCCTCGGCGGCGAGCTGGGCCTCCCGCCAAGGGCCGTCGTCCACCTGGACCTCGACTCTGTCGATGCCGCGGTGCTGCGCCCAGGCCACACCGGCGACCATGACCGTACCGGCCTTCGGGCGGCCGAAGGGCTTGAGGGTGTCGATGCGCGACTGGGTCTTGATCGGGGCGCGTTGGGCCCAGCCCCGCTTCACCCAGTAGGAGTCGTACGCGTCGAAGGTGGTGAGTTCGATGTCCTCGATCCATTTGCAGGCCGACACGTAGCCGTACAGGCCGGGCACCACCATGCGGACGGGGAAGCCATGTTCGAACGGCAGCGGCTGCCCGTTCATGCCGACGGCGAGCATCGCGTCACGGCCGTCCATGACGTCCTCCACCGGGGTGCCGATGGTCATTCCGTCCACGGAGCGGGCCACCAGCTGGTCCGCGGAGCCGCCCTTGGAGGGAGGCTTCACCCCGCACCGCTCCAGGAGGTCGGAGAGCCGGACGCCGATCCAGCGGGCGTTGCCGGCGTAGGGACCGCCGACCTCGTTGGACACACAGGTCAGAGTGATGTCCCGTTCGATCAGCGGCATGCCGAGCAAGTCGTCGAAGGAGAGCCCGACTTCACGCCCGACGCCCTGGCCGTGGATGCGCAGCCGCCACCGGGTGGCGTCGACCTTGGGTACGACCAGGGCGGTGTCGACGCGGTAGAAGTCGCCGTCGGGGGTGGTGAACGGGCTGATGCCGTTGATCCGCAGGGCGGCCCCGCGCGGCACGGGCGCGGCCTTCGATGAGGGGACGGGCAGCGTCACGGCGTTGCGCGAGGCCACCGCCTTCTGGCCCTGTGTGCCGTTCAGGACCCGCCCGGCCAGACCGGCGCCGGTCGAAGCGGCGGCCGCGGTGGTGGCCGCGAGGATGAATCCCCGCCGGTCCCAGCCGGGTTCGGCTGCCGTCGCACCCGCCGGTGCCCCGTCGTCCGCCGACGGCACGGAACCGTCCGCCGGTGCCGTCGGACCCGTCGTCCGGTCGAGACGGCCGATCAGCCAGTACAGCAGGGCGGCCCCCGCGACGGCGCCGAGGACGGAAGGCAGCGCGTCGGTGACTCCGGTCGAGTCGGGACGGCTGACGGCGGCCAGCGCTCCGACGACGCCGAAGGCGAGGAGACCGCTCGGACCGGCCGGTCGCCACCGGGTCGCGATCATGCCGAGGACCAGGGCGAGCACGCCCAGCACGGCGAGGATGCCCAGTTGCAGGACCAGCTTGTCGTTGGTCCCGAACTGGCGGATGGCCCAGTCCTTGACCGGCGCCGGTGTCCGGTCGATCGCCGCCCCGCCGACCGCGATGACGGACCCCGCCTCGGGCCGTACTCCGGCGGCGACCAGTTCGGCGACCGCGACCGCGGCGTATCCGGCGAGCACGCCGCTCAGGGCGCCCAGGGCCAGCCGCCCGATGCCACGGAGCGGCTGATGTGTCACGTTGTCCATGCTCGGGAATCCGTCCTTGCCCCGGGTCCGGATTGGTCGTTCACGCGTACGGCCCTCTCGTACCACCGTCCGGGGCACGCCTCTGACGGTCGCCCGACTTCGCGGCCGTGTCCAGGTGAAAGCCGCAGGACCGCGAATCCGCCCGACCAAGAAGATTGACATTACGGGCAATCCGCACCAAAGTCCGCTCCGGATCACCTGTGCGACGGGCGGACCAATCCGCCACCGCCGTCGGCTCCGAATCATGGGAGTAGCCAGCGCCGTACGCCTGTTCCGTGGAGGACCGCTGCGTGAAGGAAGTCGTGCACATCGGGTCCCGGACCACTCCGGGACCCGATCTCCAAGAGCTCGTCGCCCAGGTCGCCCAGGGGGACCAAGAGGCCTTCTCCGGCGTGTACGACGCCATGGCCGGACCCGTGCTCGGGGTCGTCCGTGCCGTGCTGCGCGACCACGCCCAGTCCGAGGAAGTGGCCCAGGAGGTCCTGCTGGAGGTCTGGCGCACGGCGCCCCGCTACCGGCCGGACCTGGGGACGGCGCGGAACTGGATCCTCACGCTCGCCCACCGCAGGGCGGTGGACCGGGTGCGCTCGGCCGAAGCGTCCGCGGCCCGCGACCACAAGGCCGCGCTCCTGGCGCGCGACCGCGACTTCGACGAGGTCAGCGAGCAGGTCGAGACCCGCCTCGAGCACGAGCAGGTACGCCGGTGCCTGCGTGCCCTCACCGAGGTCCAGCGGCAGTCCGTCACCCTGGCGTACTACCGTGGCCTGACCTACCGGCAGGTGGCCGAACTCCTCGCTCTCCCGCTGGGGACGGTCAAGACCCGCCTCAGGGACGGACTCATCCGCCTTCGCGACTGCCTGGGGATCAGCGCATGAGCATCATCGACGATCCGCACACGCTCACCGGCGCCTACGCGATGCACGCGCTGGACGACAAGGAACGCGCCACGGTGGAGGAACACCTCGCGGAGTGCGACGCCTGCGCACAGGAGGTGCGCGAGTTCACCGCGACCACCGCTCGCCTGGGGCAGGCCACCGCGGTCACCCCCCGCCAGAGCATGAAGGACGAGGTGCTGCGCCGCATCACCACCGTCCGGCAGGACGTCCCGCTCGCCAAGCCGGACCCCGTTCCGGGCGCCGTACGGCAGCGGGCCCACCGTTTCTCCCGCTGGGCGCTCGCGGCCTGCCTGGCTGTGGCGGCGGGCCTGGGCGGCACCACCGTCTGGCAGCATCAGCAGGCCGAGGACGCCCGCGAGCGGGCGCAGCGGACGCAGCGTGAGGCGGACGGCGTCGCGGCGGTGCTCGCGGCCCCGGACGCCAGGAGCCGCACCGGCAAACTCTCCGGCGGCGGCAGCGGAACCGTGGTCGTGTCCGCGAGCCGTGACCAGGCCGCGTTCCTGGCGACCGGACTGCCCACTCCCCCGCGGGGCAAGGTCTACCAACTGTGGTTCAACGACGACGGCACCATGCGGCCCGCCGGCCTCCTGGACCCCGGCAGGAAAACGGACTCCCTGCTGCTGGACGGGCAGGTCGGCCGGGCGGTCGGCATGGGCGTCACACTGGAACCCGCCGGCGGTTCCTCCCGGCCCACCGGCGCACCGGTGGCGCTGATGGCCTTCCCTGCTTGAGGGGCTTCCCCGCTTGAGGGGGTTCCCCGCTTGAGGGGGCGGGAGCGTTCCGGCGTCAGGTGCGCCGGCCGTGGAAGATGCCCCACTTCACGTGACCGTCCCGGCAGGCGGCGGTCATCTGGGGCAGGCTGGTTCGCAGGTGGTCGATGTACGCGGAGCTGACGCCGTCCACCAGGCCCGGGGACGGAGTGCGGACGGCCTCCGTCAGATGGCGGTAGTGCGTCTCGATGTGCTCGCTCAGGTCCTCGAATCCGACGTCGGTGAACCCGAGTGACCGCAGCTGCTCGACGTAGAACCCGGGCGTGGCGAAGTCGGTGAGGCTCAGGCGCTCCGCGACCGACCGCAGCGCGTCGGCGGGGGCACCTTCGGCGATCATGATGTCGGTGAACACCAGGTGGCCGCCGTGCTCGAGGACCCGCCGTGCCTCCCGGAGCACACCGGGCCGGTCGCCGCTGTGGCAGAGGGCCTCCTGGGACCAGACGACCTCGAACGACGCGTCGGGGGCGGGGATGTCCTGGAAGGAACCGGACACCACCTCGATCCGGTCGTCCAGGCCGCGCCGCGCGTTGAGCTCGCGGTGCCTGGCGTTCTGGACCTCGCTGATGTTCAGGGCCACGACGCGGCAGCCGAAATCACCGGCCAGCCTGCGGGCCGCGCCGCCGAAGCCGGATCCCAGATCCAGGAGCGACTGCCGGGGCCGAGCCCGTCGCCCACCGTCGCGGCCATCCGCGCGACGGTTCGCCCGGCGGCCGCGGCGATCCCCGCCTGCCCGTCCCCGTACACCTCGTCCGTGTACACCCCGACGTGGATGTCCTCGCCGCCCCACGTATGGGCGTAGAAGGCGTCGATGTCGTCGGTGTCGTAGTACGCGCGGGCCACATCGGTGGCTCGCGCCGCATCGTCCTCAGCCATGGGGGCATTCCTCGGCAGGGACGGCCCGGCACAAACCCAGCTTTCGGACACGCTCGCGCGGCCGCGTCAGGGAGTCCGGCAGTCCGGCAGTCCGGCAGTCCGGCAGTCCGGGAAAAGGGTTGGACGGTGCGCTGCCCGGACTTGTAGCTTGCGCTCGTCCGTGACACCGCCCGAGGAGGTGAGACCCATGAACGTATCGACGTGGGTGCTCCCCCTTTGCGTCACGGCCGGCGACTGACACCAGGTGTCGCCGGGAGCGCCTCGACCACAAGGCACTCCTGAAGGGCAACACCCATGGACTCTCCGCGATGCACCGCCGCGTCGTCGCCCGACGCACCCCGCGTGTTCGACGTGATCATTGCCGGGTGCGGGCCGACCGGCGCGATGCTGGCCGCCGAACTGCGGCTGCACGACGTACGGGTACTCGTCCTGGAGAAGGAAACCGACCCCGTCTCGTTCGTCCGCGTCGTCGGTCTGCACATCCGCAGCCTTGAGGTGATGGCGATGCGCGGACTGCTCGACCGCCTCCTCCCCCACGGCAGGCGGCGCCCGGCCGCCGGTTTCTTCGCCGCCATCGACAAACCGGCGCCCGAGGACCTGGATTCCGCGCACGCCTATCTGCTGGGCATCCCCCAGCCGGTCCTCGTCGCCCAGCTCGAGGAACACGCGGCCCACCTGGGTGCGCACATCCGGCGCGGTGCCGCGGTGGCCGGTCTCGAGCAGGACGGCGAGGGGGTGACGGTGGAGCTCGGCGACGGCGAGCGGCTGCGTGCGCGCTACCTCGTCGGCTGTGACGGCGGGCGCAGTACGGTGCGCAAACTGCTCGGTGTCGGCTTTCCCGGCGAGCCCTCGCGGACCGAGACGCTGATGGGCGAGATGAAGGTGGGCGTGCCGCGGGAGGAGGTCGCCGCCAAGGTGGCCGACATCGGCAGGACCAACAAGCGATTCTGGCTCAGGCCCTTCGGCGAAGAGGCCTACAGCGTCGTGGTGCCCGCCGCGGGGGTCAGCGACCGCGCGGAACCGCCCACCCTCGATGACTTCAAGCAGCAGCTGAGCGCCGTCGCCGGAACCGATTTCGGCGTGCACTCCCCGCGCTGGCTGTCCCGTTTCGGGGATGCCACCCGGCTGGCGGACCGGTATCGGGTCGGGCGGGTGCTGCTGGCAGGCGACGCGGCACACATCCACCCGCCCACCGGCGGACAGGGCCTGAACCTCGGCGTTCAGGACGCGTTCAACCTCGGCTGGAAACTGGCCGCGCAGATCCGCGGCTGGGCGCCGGACACACTCCTCGACACCTACGAGGCGGAACGTCGTCCGGTCGCCGAGGACGTCCTCGACAACACCCGCGCCCAGATGGAACTGCACTCCCCCGAACCGGGCCCGCGGGCCGTGCGCAGACTGCTCACGGAACTGATGGACCTGGACGAGGTGAACCGCCGCCTCATCGAGAAGATCACCGCGATCGGCATCCGCTACGACGTCGGCGAAGGCCCCGACCTGCTCGGCCGCCGTCTGCGCGACATCGACGTGAAACGGGGCCGCCTCTACGACCTGCTGCACGGCGGCCGGGGGTTGCTGCTCGACCGCACCGGACGCCTGACCGTCGGCGGCTGGTCGGACCGGGTCGACCACCTCGCGGATCGCACGGCGGCGCTGGACGTTCCGTGCGTCCTGCTGCGCCCGGACGGCCACGTCGCCTGGATCGGCGACGACCAGCGGGACCTCGACGTCCATCTCTCCCGTTGGTTCGGCGGGCCCGTCGGCTGACGCGGCGGCGGAGCACCGCGCCGTGTCCGTGCGCGGTCGGACCAGCGGGCGGCGTCTGGTGCGTGCGATCGCAAGGCGCCGGGAAGTCCTGGATGGGAGGTCCCCCGGGCCCTGAATGCCTGGGGGAAGAACTACCAGGGCCTTTCGGCAACGCGGCGAGCGTGCGTGCCGGACGCCGCCCGCCCGGCCGCGCGATGCCCGCGCCCGCTTCCCGCGCCGGACACGGGGGCGAAGCCCCGTCGGTCACCGGTTCAGGGCTCGCCATTCGGGAGCGAGAACCGCCCAGACCTGCTTGTCGTGGCGCGCGCCTCCGTACGGCCACGCCTCGCGCCGAACGCCCTCCAGCGTCATACCGAGCCGCTTGGCCACCGCCGAACTGCGTTCGTTGTCGGCCCGGCAGTGCCACTCGGCGCGGTGCAGCCCCCGGGACGTGAGCGCCCAGTCCAGCAGGACGCCACACGCCTGCGTGACCAGACCGTGGCCCTCGGCGGACGGCTCCAGCCAGCAGCCGACCTCACACATTCCGGCAGCCGCGTCGAAGTCGGTGAACATCACGCCACCGACGAGGACGCCGTCCCGCCACATCCCGTAAAGGCGGGCACCGTCGTCCGCCTGGCGCTCGGCATAGCGCTTGAGCGTGGCCCGCGCGCCCGCTACGTCGTCGGTGACGAACTTGGCGCCGACCCACGGGCGGATGTGCTCGCGGGCCCGGTCCAGGTGCTCGGCGAACTCCTCGGCATGCCAGACCTCCAGCGGAGCCAGGCGGACACCATCGCGCAGCGACAGCGAGAACATGAGGGCCTCCCTATTTACATAACACGCGTTACGGCAATGTACCGTGGCAGCATGCCACGCACCAAGGGAGATCACGAAGCCCGCCGACGCGACGTGTCCGAGGCGGTCTGGCAGGTCATGGCCACGCACGGCTTCGCGGGTCTGACGCTGCGCGCCGTCGCCGCCGAGCTCGGGGCGACCACCGGCCTGCTCACGCACTACTTCCCCACGAAGCGGGCCCTCGTGGAGTACGCCCTCGACCTGCTCGAACAGCGCACGCTCAACCGCCCACGGCGTGCGTCGGGCAAGGGCCTGGCTGCCCTCAGGGACGCGCTCCTCGACATCCTGCCGCTGACCCCCGAGGCAGTCGACAGCAACCGGATCTGGGTCTCCTCGTGGGACACCGCACTGTCCGACCCCGCCCTGAGCGCCGACTACGCCCGCAAGTACGCCCAGGGCCGCGACAGGGTGCGCGAGCGGGTGATCGCGGCCCAGGAGCTCGGTGAGCTGCCCCCCGGCGACCCCGCGGACGTCGCGGCCGGTGCGGAGTCCTTCACTCTCGGCCTGGTGGTCCAGGCCTTGTTCGACCCCTCGGCGTTCCCACCACAGCGACAGGTGAAGCTGCTTGACGACTACCTCGCCGCGCTGACGACGCGGACGTGACCACGCCGGTCGGCGCCACCGTCGGGCACGCGGCCGCGACGCCGACCGGGTGGCCGCGGGGCGGCGCGGCCGCCGTATCCCCCGCCCCGCTGTCCGCGGCCGCCAGACTGCGCGGGACCGGTCGCCCGCCGACTCCCGGAGCCCGCCCATGCCCCAGCCCACCGCAGACCCCTCCGAGCCGGACACCGTCCCTGCCCTCTGCGGCCACACGCACCTGTTCCCTGGCGCCCGGTGCCGCCTGCAGGGACTGTCCGACCCTCGCGCCTTCGCCCGCGCGCCCCGTTCGATCGGCGTGGACCTGCGCTTCTCCGACGCGGTGTCCGTCGATGCGGAGCTGCACACCGGTGACGAGGACGGCCCCGTGCTCACCGTCCCGGCCCACACCACCGCCGCCGGCACCCGCATCGAGGAACGCGCCTGGCTGGTACGGGAGTTCACGCCGGAAGGAGCCGAGGTCGAGCTGACGATCGGCAGCCGCGTCCCGTCCTGAGCGGCCGGAACGTCCTGACGCCCCGCGGCAGCCGTTCCCGCCGCGGGCGTCAGCCCTCGTCGCTCAGCGCCCCAGCGCCTTCTTCAGCTGCTGCTTGTTCATCGAGGAACGGCCCTCGACGTTCTTCTTCTTGGCCTCTTCGTAGAGCTGGTCCTTCGTGGGGCCCTGGGCGCCGCTGTGCGAGCGTTCCCCGCCGCGCTGCGAAGCCGACTTCGGGTCCTTCGTCGACGTCTTGCTCGCGGACTTCGACTCGCCGGAGCGGGCCCGCTCCTTGTTCACCGTGCGCGCCGCGATCTCCTTGGCGCGGCCCTTGGACGCCCCTCGGTCCTCGGCACTGTCCTTGATGTGTTCGTACTGGCGCTCACGCTTGTTGCTGGATCCGGCCGGCATGGTGACCTCGCTTCCTCATCGACGCCGCACACAGCACGGGATGGTGCGCGCGGCAGCCTCCTTTGTGGGCATAGCGCCCAGTTTCACACCAGTACCCTGACCCCGCCCGGCCAATCGGCCCGCCGTGCGCCACCGGACGTACACGGGAATTCAGGGCTGCTCCGCGGGGACGGTGAGGATCTGCGGCGCGAGAACTTTGATCATCGTGTTGGTCCAGCGCATCTGCCGCAGGCTCCGTGAGTGCCCCGCGGAGGCCACGCCCAGCAGCTGCGGGTCACGGACGGCTTGCGCGGCCTGGGCGAGCATCTCCCAGTACAGGGAGTTCTCGGACGCCCGCAGGTGGAGGTGGCGAAGGTCGTGCAGGAGCAGCGCGCCCGCGTCCCCGTCGGCGGGGTCGCCCGGTCCGGCCAGCGCGGGAAGGCAGGCGGTCGGGGTCGCGCCGGGGCCGGCGGCTCGCGCCGGGTCACCCTGCTGCCGCTCGATCTCGGCGGCGAGCCTCTGCTCGTTCTCCCCCGCCCAGCGGGCCAGGTCCCCGGCGACGTGGACCACCTCCGGCTCGTCGCGGTGGCGCTCGGCGACCAGGTGCAGCTCCGCCGCCAAGGTGTTCTCTCCCGCGCGCAGCGCCCACAGGGTCGTCACGATGCCGCTCATCCGTCGCCTCCCGTGGGGGCGGAGGCGCCCGTCGTGGGGGCGGGCGAAGGCGTTCCGCCACCGCGTTCGACGAGGCGCAGCGCCGCGACGGCCGTCTTGAACAGGGGCTGTTTGGAGACCGGGTCCCAGTCGGTGCTCGTCGCCTCGTTGGCCGCCCGCCCCGGTGTGCCGTCCTGCGGGGCGTGTCCGGACGCGGTGTCCCAGTAGCCGTAGTGGAACGGGATGAACAGCAGGCCCGCGCGGATCTCCGTCACCCGCAGCCGGCCGCGCACCGTGCCGCGCGGGGTGGAGACGTCGACCAGGTCGCCCTCCGCGAACCCGAGGGCGGCGGCGTCCTCGACGGCGATCTCGACCCACACGTCGGGAGCGGCCGCGTTCAGCCGCGGGACGCGTCCCGTCTTCGTACGGGTGTGGAAGTGGTAGATCGTCCGGCCCGTGGTCAGCCTGAACGGGTGGTCGCCGCTCGGTTCCTCGTGCGGCGGAAGGTACTCGGCCGTGCGGAACATGGCCTTGCCCTCCGGGTTGAACGACCGGTGGTCCGTCGCGGTGTACGCGGCTCCGGTCGCCAGGTCCTTCCCGTACGACTCGCAGCTGCCGGGCCCTGCCCACGTGACCCCGTCGGAGTAGAGCCGTGCGGTGCCGTCGGGAGCGTCCTCGGTGCACGGCCACTGGATGCCGCTCGCGCCGCGCAGCTTGTCGTAGCCGAGGCCGGTGTAGTCGCACGGGCGGCCGGCGCTGCATCGCTTCCACGCCTCGAACGCCGATTCCGGTCCGTCCCAGCCGACGAGCGGGGCGCCGTCCTTGTCGCGGAAGTCCATGGCCGCCGCGTAGGAGAGGAAGATGTCCAGGTCCGAGCGGGCCTGGCCCGGCGGTTCGACGGCCTTCTCGGAGAGGTGCACCGTGCGATCGGCGTTGGTGAAGGTGCCGGTCTTCTCGCCCCAGGTCGCCGCGGGCAGGACGACGTCCGCGAGCTGCGCGGTCTCCGTCAGGAACAGGTCCTGCGCCACCACGAACAGCCTCTCCTGCCGCAGGATCGAGCGGACGCGGGAGAGCTCGGGCAGCGACACGGCGGGGTTGGTGCCGCTGATCCACAGCATGCCCAGCGAGCCCTGCTCCGCGTACCGGAAGATCTGCAGGGCGTGGGTGGGCGGCGCGTAGTGCGCGATGGTGTCCGGCGTCACGTTCCAGATCCGCGCCAGGTCGGCCACGTGCTCGTCGTTCTGCCAGTTGCGGAAGCCCGGCAGGTCGCCGTCGGCGCCGCACTCGCGGGTGTTCTGTGCGGTCGGCTGCCCGTTCATCTGCAGGACCCCGGCGCCGGGCCGGCCGAGCATGCCGCGCAGCAGGTGGAGGTTGTTCACCTGCACGGCCGCGGCGGTCGCCTGGTGGGACTGGTAGACGCCCTGGAGGACCGTCGAGAGGAGCCGGTCCGTGCCGCCGATGAGCTCGGCGGCCGCCTCGATGCGGCTCGCGGGTACGTCGCAGATCCCGGCCGCCCACTCCGGTGTGCACCCCGCGACACCGTCGGCGAGGTCCTCGAAGCCCACGGTGTGCGCGTCGATGAACGCGCGGTCGATCCGGCCGGTGCGGATGATCTCGTGCAGGAGGGCGTTGAGCAGCGCCAGGTTCGTGCCGGTCCGCGGGGCCAGATGGACGGCGGCGCGGCGGGCCACCGGGGTGGGGCGCGGGTCCACGCAGACCAGGCGGGGCGGGTCGGCGCCCGCCAGCCGGTCGAGGACGCGCATCCACTGGACCGGCTGGGTCTCGGCGATGTTGTGGCCGTACAGCGCGATGACGTCCGCGTGGTCGATGTCGTCGTAGCTGCCGGGCTGGCCGTCGCTGCCGAACGACTCCTTCAGCGCCTCGCCCGCCGTCGCCGTGCACAGCCGGGTGTTGCCGTCGAGGTGGTTGGTGCCGATGCCCGCGCGGGCCAGCACCGCGAGCGTGTAGTACTCCTCCAGGAAGAGCTGCCCACTGGTGTAGAACCCGATGGAGCCGGGTCCGCGCCGCTCGAGGAGGTCCTTGGAGCGCGCGACGATCCGGTCCATCGCGGTCGGCCAGTCGGTCTCCACGAGTTCCGGGCCCTCGCGCACCATCGGGCGGGTGAGGCGGTCGGGCGAGGCGTTCGCCTGCCAGCCGAACAGGTCCTTGGGTCCGAGGCGCCCCCGGTTGACCCGGTCGCCCGCCCTGCCCCGTACGCCGACGATGGCGCCGTCCCGCACGGCGATGTCCATGGCGTCACCGTCGGAGTGCAGGAGCGAGGCACTGCGCACCCAGCGCTCGACGGCTGTTTCCGCGACGCCTTCGGCGAGTTGGGTGTCGACCCTGACGGGCCAGGTGCCGTGCCGGTCGTAGGGCGTACGGGTCCCCCACGGCCGGGCGATGCGGTCCTCGGAAGCTGCCACCGGTCACCTCTCTCGTGAGGGCGCCCGCGCGACGGCCCGCCGCGCCGGGCCCCACTCGTTTCACTGTGGCAGCCGTCCGGAGGATCCGCCGCTCGTGACGGGTGAGGGGTGCTCCGGGGCGTGGCAGCGTGAGCCGCCCGTCCGCGGGGGCGGACCGGGGCCGAGGCCTCCTCGGCGTGGGGCGCCGCCCGATCACACCACCTGGCGGTCCGCCGTCTCTCCGGCCGGCTCGTCGGCCAGGACCACGGCGGCCTTGATGCGCTTGCCCACGGGTTCGCGGTGCACCTCGAAGCTGCGGCACACCGCCGTCACGATCTCCAGTCCGTGCTGGCCGATCCGGCTCGCGTCGGGGGCGAGGACCACCGGCATCGTGGCGCTGCTGTCCCACACGGTCACTTCGACCGCGCCTTCACCGACCCCGAGGGTCAGCAGGCACGGCCCGGGAGCGTATTTGCGGGCGTTGGTCACCAGCTCGCTCACGACAAGTTGAATCATGCCGGCCACCCTCGACGACACCGGTAGTCCGTGCAGGGACTGCAACGATGTCAGGAAGTCACGAGCCATCCCGCGCGCGACAGCGATCTCTTCGCTGCCGTCGAACGCCGCGGACGTCTCGATGGGGCGGCCCGCGAGGGGTCGGTGCTCCTCGCTCTGCCCAGCCAGGTTCATACAGTTCGCCTCACTGCCGAAGCGTCGTCATTCAACAACCCGCTTACCCCGGAATCACCACCGCATGCCCCGCACACGCTTGCCACGGACGGTGGTCCGGGAGCGGCCCCGCGGACGCTCGGACCAGGCCTGTTCCCCACGGCCTCAGCTGTCGGGGAACTCCGGCGGATCGGGCAGGCGCAGGCCCTCGTACACGATATTACGGGCGAGTCCCGCGAGGTCGGCATGACGGGGTGCGCGGCGGCACGGGGCTGGGCGATCGTGGCCGCGCGGGGCGACGGCGCCCTGGACATCCACCGGGCCGCACCGGAGTGCCCAGGGTCGGGAGCCGCCACCAGGGGAGGGGGTCAGCGGAGCGCGCCGGCCCCGTCGCGCAGGGGAGAGCGGGTGCGCGTGCGGTGGGCGAGGCGGGCCGTGCGCGTGGCGATGTCGACCGTGTAGGCCTCGACCGTCATCGCCCGCTCGGACACCTTCAGCACCATGAAGCCGTGCTCGGAGAAGTTCTGCCAGGTCGACGGATGGTCGAAGTGGGCCTCGCCGTCCCCGGACTTTGCCGCGGCGCCGCACACGATCTGCCGGGTGCCGCGGGTGCGGGCCGTGGGCTCCAGGATCTGCAGCGTGTGGTCGTGGCCGGACAGGATCACGTCGGCGCGCCCGCACACCACCTCCTCGTACAGCTCCTTGAGGTGAATACCGCTGGTGTAGTGGCCGATCACGAAGCCGTCGTACGATCCGGCGCTGCCGTGCT
This sequence comes from Streptomyces sp. NPDC036815, assembly GCF_055609205.1. NCBI lineage: Bacteria > Bacillati > Actinomycetota > Actinomycetes > Kitasatosporales > Streptomycetaceae > Streptomyces > Streptomyces sp. NPDC036815. The sequence continues at coordinate 256,779 of NZ_JBVJPW010000006.1, forward strand.
GGCCGTTGTTCAGGTACGGGTGGTGGCCGAGGACGATCTTCCAGCGGGCCCGCGACGCCGTGAGGGCGCCGTCCAGCCATGCGCGCTGCTCGCGCATGTAGGGGCCGTTCCACCGGTAGTGCGGGTCGAGCTGGGTGACGTACGACGAGACGGGGTTCGTGTCGAGGGCGAAGAACTCCACCAGCGGGTCGCCGTCGGCGCCGGGCAGGGCCACGTTGTAGTAGCGGCTCGGCATGTACCAGCGCCGGGAGCCCGTGGCGTAGGCGACCTCGCGGTCGCCGCGCGAGGGGTCACCCCCGCTGCCCGGGATCAGGCCGGAGCAGTCGTGGTTGCCGAGGACCATCAGCCAGGGAATGTCGAGACCGGTGTTGGGGTCCTCGAACTTGGTGCGGAACTCCGAGTCGTCGGCGGACTCGGGGCCGTTCTCATAGATGTTGTCGCCGAGGCCGACCGCGAGCCCGATGCCTTCGGCGCGGCACACCTCGCGGGCGGCGGCGGCCACCGCGTGCTGGGCCTCCTCGCCCGTGCCGGCGTCGCCGGTGAGCAGCACCGCGTACTCCCCGGACCGGTTCGGGGCGGTCGGCAGGGGGAACCTGCCGGTGCGGGCCGCGGCGGCCGCGGGGGCGGGCGCCCCGCCCGGCAGGACGGTCAGGGCGGCCGCTCCGGCCACCACACCACCCAGCACGGCCCGCCGCCGCGGCGCCCGCATCTCCCGGACCCGCTCCCCCACCGGTCCTTCGGCCAGGGCCGGATCGGCCCGCAGCCACTGGTCCTCGGTCAGATCCGCGCTCGGCGGTATCAGCTCGTCATCGCACATGGAGGGTTTCTCTCACGGGAGCGCGTGACGATGGTGGGGAACCGATGAACTCCTGGTGGACGAATGGACACGGCTCGCACCTGGAACGACGCGAGCCGCGGCAGCCCCACCCCCCGCGGCGGGACTGCCGCTTCTCAGGCGGCCTCCACGACCTCCGGCGCGTCCGCCGGCTCCGTCCCCTTCGCGAACTGCGTCCGGTACAGCTCCGCGTACCGTCCGTCCAGGGCGAGGAGTTCGTCGTGCGTGCCGCGTTCCACGATCTGTCCCGCCTCGACGACGAGGATCTGGTCCGCGGAGCGCACCGTGGAAAGCCGGTGGGCGATCACTACGGCGGTGCGGCCTTCGAGCGCCTCGCTCAGCGCTTCCTGGACGGCGGCCTCGGAGGTGTTGTCGAGGTGGGCCGTCGCCTCGTCGAGGATGACGACCCGCTGTCCGGCGAGGAGCAGCCGCGCGATGGTCATGCGCTGTCGTTCACCGCCGGAGAGGCGGTAGCCGCGTTCGCCGACGACGGTGTCCAGACCGTCGGGCAGGGAGCGTACGAGGTCTTCGAGGCGGGCTCGCCGCAGGACGTCCCACAGCTCGTCCTCGCTCGCGCCGGGCCGGGCGAGGAGCAGGTTGGCGCGGACGGACTCGTGGAAGAGGTGGCCGTCCTGCGTGACCATGCCCAGGGTGGCCCGCAGGGACTCGGCGGACAGGTCCCGTACGTCGACGCCGCCGATCCGCACGGCGCCTTCGTCGGTGTCGTACAGGCGCGGAAGCAGTTGCGCGATGGTCGACTTGCCCGCTCCGGAGGATCCGACGAGGGCGACGGTCTGGCCGGGCTCGGCGCGGAAGGACAGGCCGTGCAGCACTTCGTCGCCGCCGCGGGTGTCGAGCGTGGCGACCTCTTCGAGGGAGGCGAGGGAGACCTTGTCGGCGGAGGGGTAGGCGAACCGTACGTTGTCGAACTCGACGGCGACGGGCCCGTCGGGCACCGGTACCGCCTCCGCCTTCTCCTCGATGAGCGGCTTCAGGTCGAGCACCTCGAAGACCCGCTCGAAGCTGACGAGCGCGCTCATGACCTCGACGCGGGCACCGGCCAGCGACGTGAGCGGCGCGTACAGCCGGGTGAGCAGCAGCGCGAGGGACACGACGGCTCCCGCCTTCAGCGAGCCCTCCAGCGCGAAGTACCCGCCGAGGCCGTACACGAGGGCGAGCGCGAGGGCCGACACGAGGGTGAGCGCGGTGATGAACGCGGACTGCGCCATGGCGGTGCGTACGCCGATGTCCCGCACCCGGTGGGCGCGCTCGGCGAACTCCGCGGACTCGTCGCCGGGCCGGCCGAAGAGCTTGATGAGGGTGGCGCCGGGCGCCGAGAAGCGTTCGGTCATCCGCGTCCCCATGGCGGCGTTGTGGTGCGCCGCCTCGCGCTGGAGCCGGGCCATGCGTGAGCCCATCCGGCGGGCGGGGACGACGAAGATCGGCAGCAGTACCAGGGCGAGCAGCGTGATCTGCCAGGAGAGCGTCATCATGACGACGAGGGTCAGCAGCAGCGTGACGATGTTCCCGACGACGCCGGACAGGGTGTTGCTGAACGCCCGCTGCGCGCCCACCACGTCGTTGTTGAGGCGGCTGACCAGCGCTCCCGTGCGGGTGCGGGTGAAGAAGGCGACGGGCATGCGCTGCACGTGGTCGAAGACGGCGGTCCGCAGGTCGAGGATGAGCCCTTCGCCGAGGTTCGCCGACAGCCAGCGGCTGACGAGTCCGAGCCCGGCCTCGGCCAGTGCGATGCCCGCGATGAGCAGGGCGTAGCGTACGACGGTCGAGGAGTCGTCGCCCGACACGATGGCGGTGACGACGTACCCGGCGAGGACCGGTGTCGCCACGGCGAGCAGTGCGGTGACGACGCTCAGCAGCACGAACTGCCAGATGCGTCGGCGGTGGGGCCGGGCGAAGACGCCGATGCGGCGCAAGGTGGCCCGGGCGAAGGGGCGGCGGTCCTGCTGGGCATGCATGACGCTGTACATCTGCGTCCATGCCGTCGTTTCCATGCTCATGCGGACAACGTTAGAACCTCAACTAAACTTGAGGTCAAGGCTCGGGCCTCTTTTTCACCCCCTCCTCGCCTCCCCGCGCGCCGCGCCGCGCGACCTTCATACCCCCAAGAACCAATCCCTGTAAGGGGGTTGGCCATAGGTCATGCCTGAGGGTGACCCACGGTCCGGCCGGGGGAAAGCCGGATGGGACGGCCCGCCCTCCGCTGCTGGGATGGACGCCGACCTACAGACTGGGGAACACCATGCATGTATCCGGTAGACGTCGGCGCGGGCTGCTCGTCCCGATCGGACTCGCCGCGGCCCTCCTGGCCGCATCGTCGGGGGTGGCAGCGGCGGCGCCGCGGCCGGCCGATCCCCTTCAGCACGAGGTGGACGCGATTCACCGGACGGGAACCGCCGGGGTGCTCGCGGAGGTGAGGTCGCCCGACGGGCGCGACAGGGCACGCGCCGGGAGGGCCGAGCTGGGCACGGGGAAGCCGGTGCCGTGGGACGGCACGTTCCGGACGGGCAGCGCCACCAAGACCTTCACGGCCACCGTCGTGCTGCAACTCGTGGCCGAAGGCGAGTTGTCCCTGGACGACACCGTCGAGCGCTGGCTGCCGGGAGTGGTCCGCGGCGAGGGTCACGACGGCAGGCTGATCACCGTCCGGCAGATGCTGCAGCACACCAGCGGCATCCCCGACGTGCTGGGCGACATCCCCGCGCTCAACACCGCCGAGGGCTACCGGACCGAGCGGTTCCGCACGTACACCCCACGGGAACTGGTGGCGCTGGCGCTACGGCACCCCACCCCCGACGACGCGCCCCGCTGGGCGTACTCCAACACCAACTACATCCTGGCCGGGATGATCATCAAGAAGGTCACCGGCAGGAGTTGGGCGGAAGAGGTGAAGGCCCGCATCATCGACCCGCTGGACCTGGCGGACACCAGCGCGCCCGGCACCGTCCCCGATCTCCCGGGCCCGCACGCCCACGGCTACAGCGCCTTCAGCACCGGCACGACCACCGACGTCACGCGGTTCAACCCGAGCGCGGTGGACGCCTCCGGCTCCATCATCAGCACCGCTCGCGACCTGAGCCGGTTCTACACCGCCCTGCTCGACGGCCGGCTCCTGGAACCGGCGCAACTCGACGAGATGACGACCACGGTGCCCGCCCCGGCGCTGGGCGCGGAGTACGGACTCGGGCTCGGCAAGTTCCCGCTGTCCTGCGGCGGCAGCTACTTCACCCACCCGGGCGGAGTGTCCGGCTACCGCACGTGGGTGGGTGTCTCCCCGGACGCGAGCAGGACCGCCGTGGTGCTCGCCACCGGCGACGGCGACCAGCACACCCAGAAGGCCATCAGCGGCCTCGTGGACCGGGTGATGTGCCAGAAGAACCAGAAGAAGGGGTCCTAGGAAGAGGGGTCGTGGCGTGAGCGGGTCCTAGGGGGAGGCCGTGGCCTCGGCGTACTCCGCCCGCGGGCCGTGGCCGCCCCCGAGGACGTGGTCGCGGCCCCAGGCGCCGAGCGGGGCGAGGGCCGCGTTGAGGCGCGTACCGGCGTCGGTGAGCGAGTACTCGACACGGGGCGGCACCTCGTCGTACGCGACGCGCCGCACGATGCCGTCCTCCTCCAGCTCCCGCAGATGGGAGGCGAGGACCTTTACGCTGATGCCCGGGACCTGCCGTTGCAGCTCCCCGAACCGGATGCCGGGGTACGCGTCGAGCGCCCAGATCAGCAGCACCTTCCACTTGCCGCCGATCACGCCGAGCGCGGCGTCGACCCCGCAGTGGTAGCGCCCCGGCCGCATCCGCTCACTCGCCATCGTCCCCACACCCTCCCCGTACGGATATTCCCACCCTCGCAACACCGCGGGGACCTGGATGCTTCCCTCCCGGTAACCAGTGACTTCACAGTGCGTACTTGTGGGTCCCGGCCCGCGGGGCGAGGGTTGCCGACATGACGGAGAACCTGACGTACAACACGCTGACCAGCAAGAACACTCCCCTGACCGGGGGCGGTAGGGGCCGGAAGGTCACGCTCCTCGGGCTCGGCGCGATGGGTGGAGCCCTCGCCCGCGCATGGCTCGCCGCCGGTTACGAGGTGACGGTGTGGAACCGCACGCCGGCCCGTGCCACCGCCCTCGCGGAGGAGGGTGCGAGGGTCGCGGCGAGCGCCGCCGAAGCCGTCGCCGCGGGCCCGCTGATCGTGACGGTCCTGCTCGACGACGCCTCGGTCGCCTCGGCGCTCGACGGCGCCGACCTGAGCGGCAAGGACCTGGTCGACCTGACCACCGGCACCCCGGAGTCGGCGCGGGCCCGCGCGACGTGGGCGGCCGGGCGCGGCGCGCGCTTCCTCGACGGCGGCATCATGGCCGTCCCGCCGATGGTCGGCGTCCCGGAGGCGGGCGGCTACGTCTTCTACAGCGGCTCCCGCGACCTGTTCGACGCCCACCGGGAGACCCTCGCGGTCCCGCTCGGTACCCATTTCGTCGGTACGGACGCCGGGTTCGCCGCCCTGCACGACATCGCGCTGCTGAGCGGCATGTACGGCATGTTCGCCGGTATCACCCACGCGTTCGCCCTGATCCGCGGCGAACAGGACATCAGGCCCAGCGAGTTCGCTCCGCTGCTCGCCGGCTGGCTGGGCGCGATGAGCGGCGTGGTGCACGACACGGCGGCCCGTCTGGAGAGCGGCGACTACACCACCGGCGTGGTCTCCGGCCTGGGCATGCAGGCCGCGGGCGTGCCGACCTTCACGGGGACGGCCGAGCAGTACGGCGTGCGCACCGACCTGCTCGCCCCGGTCTTCGCCCTGATGCGGCGCCGTGTCGCGGAGGGCGGCGGCGCGATGGACACCGCGGCCCTCGTCGACGCCCTGCGTGCGCGCTAGCCGAGTTCGAGCGAGGTGACGCCGAAGACCCGTTCCTCGGCGTAGGCACGGATCGGGCCGGTGTACATGCGGGCCGTGTCGAACGTGGGCTTCATGCCGCGCGCCTCCGCGAGCGCCACCGCCTCCCGGTTGGTCTCGGGCACGTCCATCGCGACGAGGTCGCCGTCCGCCTCGGCGGCGAGCGCGTCCAGGAGTGCCTCGGCGTCGGCGCGGGTGTCCGCGAACAGCGGCCCGACGCGCCGGGCGTCGCGGCCGGGACGGAGCACTCCGAAGCCGGTCAGTCTCCCGTCGACGATGCGGGCGAGGGCGCGGTGCCCGGGGGCGGCGAGCCAGGACTCCAGGAAGGGGCGCCGGTCCGCGGGCAGGCACGCGCTGTCGTACGCGAGGAGCGCCCGCAGGCCCGCCGCCTCGACGGGACGCACGTGCCGGTCGGGCACGTCGACCGCGGGCAGCGGGCCGATGTAGCGCAGGGTGCCGTGCTTGAGCTGGAAGCCGGAGCGCCGGTAGTTGCCCTGCTGGGCCGGGACGCCGTCCAGGCCCACGGTGCGGCCCTCGGCGTGGGCGAGGCCGGCCTGCCAGGTGGCGAGGCCGAGGCCGCGGCCCCGCAGGTCGGGGCGGACGAGGTAGAACCCGAGGAAGGCGTAGCTCTCCCCGTAGTTGACCACGGAGATCGCGGAGACCGGTTCGCCGTCGATCCGCCCCAGGAAGAACCCGTCGGGGTCCTGCGCGAAGAACGAGGGTGCGTCGCCGAGGCCGGGGTTCCAGCCCTCGTCCGCCGCCCAGCCCGTCACCACTCGCCAGTCGTCGAGCGTCGCCCGTGAGACCGCGAACTGCCCGGCCGAATCCGTCATCGCTGCACCCTTCTCGATCCGAGACGGTGCGCCGTGGAGAACCGCACCGGATGCATCCTGCCCGACCCGGCGTCAGCCGATGCCCGCCACGTGCCGGTCGCGCGCGGCGCCGAATCCCACCACGACCTGCGGCACGAGCAGGGCGAGGAGCAGGACGAGCGGCACGGTCCAGCTGTGCGCGACGTCATGGACGGCGCCCAGCAGGGTCGGTCCGGTCGCCGCGAGGATGTAGCCGAAGCACTGGGCCATGCTGGACAGTTGCGCCGCGTGCCGGGCGTCGGGGGCCCGCTGCACGATGAACAGCAGCGCCAGGCTGATGGCCGCGCCCTGGCCGAGGCCGAGCAGCGTCATCCACAGGTAGGCGCCGCCGACCGGCGCGGCGAGCAGACCGCCGAAGCCGAGTGCGCAGAGCAGGGCGCCGAGCGCGGCGAGGGTGCCCGCGCGCAGCCGCCGCCCGACGATCACCGGGGCGAGGAAGGAGCCCGCGATGCCGAGCAGCGAGGAGAAGGAGAGCATCCAGCCCGCGTCGCCCGGGGCCATCCCGGCGTCCTGGAAGACGGTGGGCAACCACGCGGCGGCCGCGTAGTAGTTGAGGGACTGCAGGCCCATGTACGCGGTGACCTGCCAGGCGAGCGGGGAGCGCCACAGGCCCCGTACGGGGTGTGCGGCCTGTCGTGCCGTCGCGGCGCTCACCCGCGTGCGCGAGCGGATCTGCGGCAGCCACACGACCAGGGCGATGACGGCGAGGGCACCCCAACAGGCCAGGGTGGTACGCCAGTTCATGCCGCTGGCCTGCTGCACGGGGAGGGTGACGCCGGCCGCGAGCGCGGCGCCGCCGAACAGCGACATCGAGTAGAGGCCGGTCATCAGGCCCGCCTTCGCGGGGAAGTCGCGCTTGATGAGACCGGGCAGCAGGACGTTGGCGACGGCGATGCCCGCGCCGATGACGACGGTGCCCGCGAAGAGCGCGACCACCGAGTCGGCCAGGCGCAGGGCCGTGCCCGCGCAGATCAGCACCATGGTCGCGAGCAGCGCCCGCTCCATGCCGAGGCGGCGGCCGAGCCGCGGCGCGACGGGGGCGAGGAGGCCGAAGCAGAGCAGCGGGAGCGCGGTGAGCAGGCTCGTCGCGGCGGCCGACATGCCACTGTCGTCGCGGATCGTGTCGGCGAGCGGGGAGACGGCGACGAGGGCGGGGCGGAGGTTGAGCGCGAGGAGTACGACGCCGAGGGCGAGGTAGAGGGCGCGGCGCCCGGCCACCGGGGCGGGGGGCGCGGGGGGTTCGGGGGCCGTGGCGGTGCGGTCGTGTGCGGCCTCGCCGGTGGCCGTCGCTGCTGTCTTGCTCATGCGCTGCTGCTTTCGGCTGTTGTTCTGCTTGTTTCTCATGTACGGCCCGCTTGTTTCTCGTGCGTGGCCCCCGCTTCGCCGCTGTCCTCGTCGGAGCCGTCGAGGGGCTGCTCGCGCAGCGCGGCCATGCCCTCGGCGAGATGGGCGAGCACCGCGGCCTCCGCCGCTTCGGCGTCGCGCGCCTCGATGGCGTCGACGATCGCCTCGTGCGCCGCGAACTGGTGCCGTACGGAATCGGGGACGGGCGCGCCGATCACGGACTGCACCGTGGAGCGCAGGGCGTCGCTGAGGTGTCCGTACAGCTCGGCGAGGACGCTGTTGTGCGCCGCTTCGGCGACGGTGCGGTGGAAGGCCATGTCCGCGTCGACGAACGCGGCCGTGTTCCCGCTCCGCCACGCCGCGTCGCGCTCGGCGAGGGCGGCCCGCAGGGTGGCGAGGTCCTCGTCCGTCCGGCGTTCCGCGGCGTACCGGGCGGTGTCCCGCTCCAGGCAGGCGCGGACCTCGTACGCCTCCAGGACCCCCGCCCTGCGCAGCCTGCGCTGCACGGCCGCGCCGAAGTCGCTGTCGGCCCGTACGTAGGTGCCGTCGCCCTGACGGGGTTCGAGCATGCCGGTGTGCACGAGGGCGCGGACCGCCTCCCGCACGGTGTTGCGGCCCACGGCGAGCTGCTCCACGAGCAGCGGCTCGGCCGGGATCTTCTCGCCGACCTTCCACTCGCCGTCGGTGATGAGGCTCTCCATCTGGGCGATGACGAGGTCGACGAGGTTGGTCCGGGCTGCGCTGCGCAACGGCATCGGGCGGCACCTTCTCTCTCGGGGCGCCCCTCGGGGCCAGGGGCGTCATACATGGGAACATCCCATGTATCCCGGACATGGGAACATCCCATGTTTCCGGCTGTCAACCGATCGAAGCGCGCGTCGAGGCCCGCTGGACCGTCCGAGGTTTTACCTTCACCCTCTGGTCTAGACCTTGACAGGTTCAGACCATTTCGCTTGAGTCGCGAGCACCCCATGGCGGCGCGCCCCCGCAACCGCGCCGCTCACAAGGAGAGTTGGCATGATCAGACGCATCACCGGCTTCGCGGCCGCGCTCGCCGCCCTCGGCGCGATGATCGTCCTGGGCCCGGCCGCCGTCTCGGCGTCCGCCGCCGAGTGCGCCGCGCCGTGGAACTCCTCGTCGGTCTACACGGGCGGCAAGTCGGCCTCGTACAACGGCCACAACTGGACCGCCAAGTGGTGGACCCAGAACGAGACCCCGGGCCGCGCCGACGTCTGGTCGGACCAGGGCTCGTGCGGCGGCGGCACGGACCCGGGCAACCCCGACCCGTCCGGCTTCGTCGTCAGCGAGGCCCAGTTCAACCAGATGTTCCCGAGCCGGAACTCGTTCTACACGTACAAGGGCCTGACCGACGCGCTCAAGTCCTACCCGGCCTTCGCCAACACCGGCAGCGACACGGTCAAGCGGCAGGAGGCGGCGGCGTTCCTCGCCAACGTCAGCCACGAGACGGGCGGCCTGGTGCACGTGGTCGAGCAGAACCAGGCCAACTACCCGCACTACTGCGACAGGAACCAGCCCTACGGCTGTCCGGCCGGGCAGGCCGCCTACTACGGCCGCGGCCCGATCCAGCTCAGCTGGAACTTCAACTACAAGGCGGCGGGCGACGCGCTCGGCATCGACCTGCTCAACAACCCCTACCTCGTCGAGCAGAACCCGGCCATCGCCTGGCAGACGGGCCTCTGGTACTGGAACACCCAGAACGGCCCCGGCACCATGACCCCGCACAACGCGATGGTCAACGGCGCCGGCTTCGGTGAGACCATCCGCGCCATCAACGGCAGCCTGGAGTGCAACGGCGGCAATCCCGGCCAGGTCCAGAGCCGCATCGACCGCTACAAGGCGTTCACCCAGATCCTGGGCACCACACCGGGCTCGAACCTCAGCTGCTGACGCGGCTCCCCGCCGGCCGATTTCCAGGCCGGCACCACCGGGCGGGCCCGGCACACGGGCTCGCCCCCCCTCACTCCGCGGGCACCAGCCGGAACACCGGATGCCGGGCCGCCTCCGCGGCGAACTCCTCGTCGGTCGAGTCGGCGGTCACGTCGAAGTAGGCCCGGGTGACGGGGACTTCGCGCAGGTACTGGCGCAGCACCGGCACACTCTCCGCGGGGCCGAGCTCGACCACCCCCACACTCTCCGAGCTGCCGCCCCGGCTGAGGCCGATCCGCCCGGCCGCGCGCGCGTTGCGCACCCACTCAGCCACTCCGTAGGCGCCGACCACCCACCGCTCACCGCCGGCGGTCATGACGTCGACCGGGGTGGAGTACACCCGCCCGGACTTCCTGCCCGGCACGCTCAGGTTGTGCCGGTACGCCTTGCCGAGCCCGAGCCCGGTCATCGCGTGGAACACCCGGTTGATCACGCGCGTGCCCGGCGTCACGCGATATGTCTTCGCCATCACCCCTCCTCGTCCGTCCTTCGAACGGTCGGAGCTTACGGCGTGGCCAGCAACTGGACCGCGCCGCCGCGGGCTTGGCGGGCCGGGTCCGGGGAACCGGCGATGGCGGCGGCCGTCATGGCCCCTTCCGCGAGCAGGACCAGCGGCCCGACGGCCTCCTGCGGGCGTCCCGCGTCGGCCACGAGACCGGCCATGTAGTCCCTGAAGGCAGCCTTGTGGGCCCGGACGGTACGGGCCACCGCCGGGTCCACGGCGCCGAGTTCGCCGAAGGAGTTCACGAAGGCGCAGCCGCGGAAGTCCGGCTCGCCGAACCACGCGTACAGCCAGTCGTAGACGGCGAGGATGCGCTCGTCGCCGCCGGTGCGGTCGTCCACGTACGCGGCGAGGCGTTCGCGCCAGCGGCGGTCACGGCGCTCCAGACAGGCCCGGACCAGCTCCGACTTGGACGGGAAGACCTGGTAGAGCCGCTTGAGCGAGACGCCCGACCCGGCGCGGACCTGGTCCATGCCGACCGCCTGGATGCCGCGCTCGTAGAAGAGCGCCTCGGCGGCGTCGAGGAGTCTGGCCTCCGCCTCCACGTGATCCATGAGGGCTCCCACCCGTGATCGAGAACGAACGTTCTCATACGCTACTACGCCCACTGGGGCCGCGCGCCATTGCGGGAGAACGAACGTTCTCCTAGGGTGGCCGACGGGCGGAGAGAACGCACGTTCTCCCCGCTCGGTCCGTCCTGCCCACCACCCCCTGGAGCGCCCCATGACCACCGCTGCCCGTCCCCCCGTCCCGCCGTTTACGCGGGAGAGCGCGATCGAGAAGGTCCGCCTGGCCGAGGACGGCTGGAACAGCCGCGACCCCGAGAAGGTGGCCCTCGCGTACAGCGAGGACTCCCGCTGGCGCAACCGCGCGGAGTTCGTCACCGGGCGCGAGGCCGTCGTCGGGTTCCTGAGCCGCAAGTGGGACCGCGAGCTCGACTACCGGCTGATCAAGGAACTCTGGGCCCACGACGGCCGTCGCATCGCGGTGCGCTTCGCCTACGAGTGGCACGACGACTCCGGGCAGTGGTACCGCTCGTACGGCAACGAGAACTGGGAGTTCGACGACGACGGCCTGATGCGCGTGCGCCACGCCTGCATCAACGACCTGCCCCTCCGGGAGGCCGACCGGCTCTACCACTGGCCGCTCGGCCGCCGCCCCGACGACCACCCCGGTCTGACCGAACTCGGCCTCTGATCCGGCGGCACACCGGGCAGCGGGGCCGCATCCCCGCATGCCCCTTCCTCCTGCGCCGCCTAGGCTGAAATTCCCGGGCCGCACCGCATGCCGCACCAGGACCTGGGCACCGAGGACCCCGAGGAGGAACCGTATGCCCATCGCCACGGTCGACCCGTCCACCGGGGAGACACTCCAGACGTTCCAGCCGCTCACGGCCGACGAGATCCAGCACCGGCTGGCGACGGCGGAGAGTGCCTACGCCCGGCACCGCGCCACCGGCTTCGCCGAGCGCGCCCGGCTGCTCAACCGCGCCGCCGACCTCCTGGAGGAGGACACACCGGACATCGCGCGCACCATGACCACGGAAGTGGGCAAGCCGGTGAAGGCGGCCAGGGCCGAGGCGGCGAAGTGCGTCAAGGCGATGCGCTGGTACGCGGAGCGGGCCGAGGGGCTGCTCGCGGACGAGCATCCCGCGCAGGAGGACGTGACCGACTCCGGGGCCTCGCGGGCAGTGGTCCGCTACCGCCCGCTCGGCGTCGTGCTGGCCGTGATGCCGTGGAACTTCCCGCTCTGGCAGGTCGTGCGCTTCGCCGCCCCCGCCCTGATGGCGGGCAACGTCGCCCTGCTCAAGCACGCGTCGAACGTGCCGCGCACCGCCCTCTACCTCCAGGACCTCTTCACCCGCGCGGGCTTCCCGGAGGGCTGCTTCCAGACGCTGCTGATCGGCTCCGACGCCGTCGAGGACATCCTGCGCGACGGACGGGTGGCCGCGGCGACGCTCACCGGCAGCGAGCCCGCGGGACGCTCGGTCGCGTCCACCGCGGGCGACGAGATCAAGAAGACCGTCCTCGAACTGGGCGGCAGCGACCCCTACGTGGTGCTGCCCAGCGCCGACATGGAGCGCGCGGCGAAGACCGCGGTGACCGCCCGGGTGCAGAACAACGGTCAGTCGTGCATCGCCGCCAAGCGCTTCATCGTGCATGCCGACGTCTACGACGCCTTCCGCGACCGCTTCGTCGCGGGCATGCGGGAGCTGACGGTCGGCGACCCGATGGACGAGGACACCGACGTGGGCCCGCTCTCGACCGAGCAGGGCCGCGACGACCTGGAAGAACTCGTGGAGGACGCGCTGGCCCACGGCGCCACCGCGCTGTGCGGCGGTCAGCGCCCCGACGCACGGGAACGGGGCTGGTACTACGCCCCGACGGTCCTCGCCGACATCACCCCGCGGATGCGGATCCACCGCGAGGAGGCGTTCGGCCCGGTGGCCACGCTCTACCGCGTCGCGGACCTGGACGAAGCGGTGACGCTGGCCAACGACACGCCGTTCGGGCTGAGTTCCAACGTGTGGACCCGCGACGAGGCCGACGTCGAGCGGTGCGTGCGGGATCTCCAGGCGGGCGGGGTGTTCTTCAACGGCATGACCGCCTCCCACCCCGGCCTGCCCTTCGGCGGCATCAAGCGCTCCGGCTACGGACGGGAGCTCTCGGGCCACGGCATCCGCGAGTTCTGCAACGCCACGACCGTCTGGCACGGCGCGGAGGAGTGAGCCCGCCCCGAGCCGTCGGGCCGACGGTTCAGGTAGCCGTCAGCAGGGAGTCGTCCAGAGTCCTCGCGCCCGGCAGCCGGTGGCCCGCGGCGACGACGGCGGCGTCGACGTCGCTGGTGCCGGTGGCCAGGCAGAGGCTGTACGCCACGTCCTCGTACGCCTGCCGGCTCTCGGCACTTCCCTGATCGGCGCGGAGCAGGGCGAGGGCCTTGTAGCGCTCCAGCAGGTCTTCCAGTACGACGGGGTGGGCCAGCAGCACGGAGTGCCTCCCTGGGGGTCGGGTTACACGATCACTCAGCACCCCGCCTGCCCGCCCGCGGCCACTCGAATCAGCATGGGCGCTCCCGTTTGTCGACTCGGTGGTCCGCGGGGCAGAATCATGATGTGGACGCGTCGAAAAGCGAGCCCGGAGACGACCCCGTGGACGAGTCTGCCGACGAGCCCCGCGCACGCACCAGGAGCGACGGCCGCCGCGAGACCGAGACCGAGCGCGCCGACCGCCGCTGGAGCGAGCTGATCCAGGAAGTGCGGGTGGCCCAGACCGGCGTACAGATCCTGTTCGGCTTCCTCCTGACGGTCGCCTTCACCCCGCGGTTCCAGGAGCTGAGCGACACCGACCGGACGATCTACGTCGTGACCGTGATCCTCGGCTCGGCGGCGACGGGCGCCCTGATCGGCCCGGTGTCGTTCCACCGCATCGTCTCGGGCCGCAAGATCAAGCCGCACGCGGTGGTGTGGGCGTCCCGGCTGACGTTCCTCGGGCTCCTCCTGCTGCTCGGCACGCTGACCGCCGCCCTCCTCCTCATCCTGCGGGTCGCCACCGACAACACCCTCGTGCCCTGGCTGGTGGGCGGGGTCGTCGCCTGGTACCTGCTGTGCTGGTTCGTGCTGCCCGCCTGGGCGCGCCACCGGCACACGACACCGGACTGACCGGGCCCGCACCACCTCCGTCACGATGAGCTGCCGGGAGGCGGCGCTTCCCTCCCTCTGCCGCCCCGCGGGCAACGGCCGCCCTCGCAGGTGTGGATCACCGGACCGGGGGCACCCAGGTTCAGGACCGAAGCAAGGCAGTGAAATCCGCCCTGTTCGCGGAAAGTCACCATCTACCGCCACTTGTCACGAGCTGTCACCGTTCGAGTGGTGGTCGGCCGTGAACCGGCGGAGCGTGGAAGGAGGAGCGCCCTCGTGGAGTTCCCGTCGACGGGAGATGCCGCATGACCACGCACGCACGTACACCGATGCCGGCGCCGGTTCGTCCGGCGCCGCTGATCACTCTGCCCGGCGTGTACGCGCCGCAGCACGACACCGCGCTGCTGTGCCGGGCCCTGGACCGCGAGGACATCGATGACGGCACCTCCGTGCTCGACCTGGGAACCGGTTCCGGGGCGCTCGCCGTGGCGGCCGCCCGGCGCGGGGCCCGGGTGACGGCCCTCGACATCTCCTGGCGGGCCGTGCTCACCGCCCGGCTCAACGCGCGGCTCAGCAGGCAGTCCGTCGCCGTGCGCCGCGGCGACCTGACCACGGGGGCGTCGTCGGGCCCCTTCGACCTGGTCGTCAGCAACCCGCCCTACGTACCCTCCCCTTCGCCGCTGCTCCCCCGGCGCGGCGCGGCGCGCGCGTGGGACGGCGGACCTGCGGGCCGGCTGGTCGTGGACCGCGTCTGCGACACGGCCCCGCGGGCGCTGCGCCCCGGGGGCGTGCTGCTGATGGTGCACTCCGCGCTCTGCGACGTGGACGCCACGCTGGAACGGCTGGCCTCGCGAGACATGGACGCCGAGGTCACCGACCGGCGGCTCATCCCGTTCGGGCCCGTGCTGCGCTCGCGCCAGGCCTGGCTGCGCCGTCACGATCTCCTCGGCGCCGACGGGACGAGCGAGGAACTGGTGGTCGTCCGTGCCGAACGCCGCTGACCGCCCCCGCCGCGTCACGGTCGACCCCGAAGGCCCGCTCCTGATGGAGGGCCCGGTCGAGGTGGTCGCCGACGACGGGACCGTCTCCGTCTCGCGCCGCTTCACCGTCGCGGTCTGCACCTGCCGGCGCAGCCGAACGTACCCCTGGTGCGACACCAGTCACCGGCGGCGGGTGAAGCACCGCGAGGAGCCGTCCACGACCGGCACATCCACCACCGACACGACCGACACCGAGGAGCCGGAGGCCTCGTCATGACCGCCCCCGCCGAAGCGACCACCCCCGTCGAACCACGCCACCGCAACCCCGAACTCCCCACCGCCCGCGGCGATCTGTCCCGCGGCGTCCTGGCCGCGCTGCGCGGCGAAGGACCGGTCCCCGGCCCGCCGGAGGCGGAACGGGCCGAGGCCTACGGCGACGACCTCCAGCTCACCCTCTACGTCCTCTACGAACTCCACTACCAGGGCTTCTCCGGAGTGGCCGACGCGTGGGAGTGGGATCCCGGGCTGCTGGCCCTGCGGCGCGCGCTGGAGCGGCGCTTCCTCGACGCCCTGCACGCCGACGTGCCCCGGTGCGAGGACGCCTGGGAGGCGCTGGGCGCGCTCCTCGTGGAGCCCGTCGGGCACGATCCGGCGAGCGTCAGCCACCACCTCCAGCGCGACGGGGAGACCTGGCAGCTCCGCGAGTACGCGGCGCTGCGCTCCCTCTACCACCTCAAGGAGGCCGACCCGCACGCCTGGGTCATCCCCCGCCTGCACGGGCGGGCGAAGGCGGCGATGGTGGCCATCGAGTACGACGAGTTCGGGGCGGGGCGCGCCGAGGACATCCATGCCCGGCTGTTCGCCGACCTCATGGCCGACCTCGGTCTGGAGACGGCGTACGGCCGCTATGTGGACGCGGCCCCCGCCGAGGCCCTCGCCACCGTGAACCTCATGTCCCTGTTCGGGCTGCACCGGGCCCAACGCGGTGCGCTGGTGGGACATTTCGCCGCTGTCGAGGTGACCTCCTCGCCCGGTTCGCGGCGGCTCGCCGCGGCGTTGCGGCGGACCGGCGCGGGCCCCGCGGCGCAGCGGTTCTACGACGAGCACGTGGAGGCGGACGCCGTGCACGAGCAGGTGGTGCGCCGCGACGTCGTCGGCGGTCTGCTGGCGGCCGAGCCCGGGCTCTCGGCGGACGTCGCCTTCGGCGTCCACGCCACCGGCTTCCTGGAGGACCGCCTCGGCGAGCGGCTCCTCGAGGCGTGGCGCCAGGGGCGGAGCGCCCTGCGCACTCCCCTGGCCGACGCGCCGGGCGCGCCCGGGTGAGCGGTCAGCCGCCCTCGACGCCGGTCGCGTCGTGCGGCGCGCCGACCGGCTTGGACTCCGGCGATCCGCGCTGGCGCAGATAGACGGAGAAGATGGCCATCGACCCCACGGCGAGCAGCTCGGACTGCCAGTTCTGCAGGGTGCGGCCCCAGAACTCGGCGGCCCCGAGATACCCGAACCAGCCGATGGGCGCCTGGAGTTCGCGCAGGTGCTCCTCGTTGTACGCGGCGACGCCCGCGACGGACTGGGCCAGCCACGAGAGCAGGAACAGGGTGCACATGAGGATGCCGAGCGACCTGCCGTACCAGGCCTGACGCGCGCCTGACGCGCGGGCCCAGCGCGGTGAGTCCGGCTGGGCGTGCGCGCCGACCCGCTGCTGTTCGTCGGACTCCGGGCCCGCCTTGTCGACTTCCTTGGACTCGGGCGAGCCCCGCTGGAGCAGCCAGACCGTGCCGAAGATGTAGAGGAAAAACTGCAGGTACTCGGACTGCCAGTTCTCCGTCACGTCCACGGCGAAGTCGGAGGTCAGGAGGTAGCTGCCGAAGCTCATCGGGGCCAGGTCCGACGCGACGAGCTGGTTGTTGAATTCGGCGTGCCCGGCGATCGCCTGACCCGCCAGGGTGAGGAGGAACCCCGCGCCGAAGGCCAGGGTGAGGCTGTTCTCGCGCAGGAAGCGCCGTGCCCGGCTCACCGTTGCGTCAGCCCCAGCGCCAGGCAGTAGGCCAGCCCGGCCGTCACCGTCAGCAGATACAGCAGGAACATCGTCCGCATCGGTCAACCGCCCTTGATCAGACACTGGTACGGCTTCTCGGGGCGCGCGGTGCAGCCGGCGGCCGTGACCTTCCAGCCGCCCGGGAAGGACGACAGGAACAGCGTGTCGCGGTCGGTCACGACGCGTGCCTGGCGCCCGTACACGTCGACGTGCCGCACCTCGGCGGCCGTGGGCAGTCCCGCTTCGGGCAGCGCACGGGCGCAGGGCAGTTCGGCGGACTGTTCCAGTTCGTCGAGAGTGGCGGGCGCGAGCGCCCCGCAGCCGCGCGCGGTGTCCGAGGTCCGCAGGCTCGCCTCGAAGCGGCTCACCGCCCGTGCGGCGGCGTCCTCGCGGGCCGCGACGCCACCGCACCCGGCGAGCGCGCAGCACAGCAGCGCCACGGCCACGCCCTGTCTCGTTCCGCGCACGTGCTCCGCGCTCCTTCGCTGCCCCGTCGGTCGGTGGCCACCGCACCGCCCCGGTGTTCCGGGCGCGTGCGGGCCCTTCCGACGATGCGGCACCCCGTCCCGGCGGGCGGAACCTGCCGGTGCGACACGCGGGCGTGCACCCGATCGGAGCGCACCCGCTCAGGCGCCCCCGGGCGGCGCGCCGTGCTCGACGCCGGTCAGGCGAAGCTGCACCTCGATCTCCTGGTCGCCGGAGACGGTGCCGACGGGCGAGACGACGAAGGCCGTTTCGAGCGCCTCGCGCAGGTGGGCCACCGCCACGGGACCGCCCTGCAGGTCGGCGGTGACCGGGCCGGCGAGCAGGACGCCACGGGCGGGGCCGGGGCTCCCGGCGACGCGGAACTCGCCGGTCCAGACGGCGGGCGACTCCTGCTCGGTCTGGCGGGGCGCGTCCACCCCGCGATCGGACGGGAAGTGGGCGCGCAGGACGGTGAAGACGGTGTCCGCGTCGGCCACCGAGCACTCGCCCAGGACCACCTGTACGAGGTCCGCGGAGGGGTGGGACCCGGGGTCCTCGGCGGGTGAGGCGGGGGTCGGTGTGTGGTGCACGGTGTCTCCTCGGTTCGTGGGCGCCCGGCGCGTCACAGTTCCCGCAGCGCGGGCAGCAGCTTCTTCTCGGCCCAGTCGATGAAGGGGCGCTGGTGGTCGCCGCCGACCTGGACGAGGGCGATCTCGGTGAAGCCCGCGTCGGCGTAGGGGCGGACGGCTTCGACGAAGTCGTCCACGTTGTCCCCGCACGGGATCTGCTCCGCGATGTCCTGCTGGGTGACGTACTGCGTGGCTCCGGCGAAGGCGGCGGGGCCCGGCAGCTCGGAGTTGACCGGCCAGCCGCCGACGGACCAGCGGAACTGGTCGTGGGCGCGCGCGATGGCCGCGTCCTTGTCGGTGTCGTAGCAGACGGGCAGCTGGCCCACCCTGGGCTTTCCGGCGCCCCCGTGCCGCTCGAAGGACTCGACGAGGTCGGCCTTGGGCTCGGTCGCGATGACGAGGTCCGCGTACTTCCCCGCCAGCGCGCAGGACCGCTCGCCGGAGACGGCGATGCCGATGGGCGGCAGCTCGTCGGGGAGGTCCCACAGCCGGGCGTTCGCCACGTCGAAGTGGGTGCCCTCGTGGTTGACGTTCTTGCCCGTGAAGAGCGCCTTGATGATGCCGACCGCCTCTTCGAACATGTCGAGGCGGACCCGTGCGGAGGGCCAGCCGCCACCGATGACGTGCTCGTTGAGGTTCTCGCCCGAGCCGAGTCCCAGCCGGAAGCGGCCCTCGGAGAGCAGCTGCATCGTCGCGGCCTTCTGCGCCACCACGGCGGGGTGGTAGCGGGTGGTCGGGCAGGTCACGTAGGTCATGAGCGGGATGCGCGAGGTGGCCTGCGCCGCCGCCCCGAGCACGCTCCACGCGTACGGGGAGTGCCCCTGCGAGTCGAGCCACGGGAAGTAGTGGTCGGAGGTGACGGAGAAGTCGAAGCCCGCCTTCTCCGCCGCGACCAGGTCGTCGACGAGCGCGCGCGGTCCGGCCTGCTCGGTCATCATTGTGTAGCCGATTTGCACCATAAATGATCGGTTTGCCGAATCGCCTCCGCTGAAACATCCTACGGTCGAACGGGTCCGCGAGCGGCTGGGATCCGATGCCGGGGGTAAGGGGGAACCACCAGCCACGACGGACAGAGAGGCAGCCTCCTTTGCGCACTGTAGGAGTGGAGGAAGAACTCCTCCTGATCGACCGCAGCAGCGGCGAGCCGCGGGCCCTTTCCTCGGCGGTCCTGGCGCGAGCGGCCAAGAACACCGCGGAGACCCCGGACACCGAGAAGCACGAGAGCGACTACCGCGAGCCCGAGGAGGAGGCCTTCGAGCGGGAACTGCACGGGCAGCAGCTCGAGTTCGCCACGCAGCCGCGGGAGAGCATGGACAGCCTCGCGGACGAGGTGGTCCGGTGGCGCGCCGACGCGGCGCGGCACGCCGGCGACGTGGGCGCCGCGGTCGCCGCCCTCGCCACCTCTCCCCTGCCCGTGAGCCCGTCGGTCAACACCGGCAGCCGCTTCCAGTGGATGGAGGAACAGTTCGGGCTGACCACCCAGGAGCAGCTGACCTGCGGCTGCCACGTCCACGTGTCGGTCGGGTCGGACGAGGAGGGCGTGGCCGTCATCGACCGCATCCGGCCCTGGCTTCCGGTCCTGGTCGCCCTGAGCGCCAACTCGCCCTTCTGGCAGGGGCACGACAGCCTGTACAGCAGCTATCGCAGCCAGGTGTGGGGCCGCTGGCCGATGGCGGGCCCGACCGAGATCTTCGGCTCCGCCGAGCGGTACGAGGACGAGGTGCGCGGGCTGGTCGACTCCGGCGTGCTGCGCGACCGGGGCATGGTCTACTTCGACGCCCGGCTCTCCCACCGCTACCCCACCGTCGAGATCCGGGTCGCTGACGTCTGCCTGGAGGCGTCGTCCACCGTCCTGGTCGCGGCCCTCGCGCGGGCTCTGGTCGAGACGGCCTCACGCGAATGGCGGGCGGGCCGGCCACCGGCGGCGCACAGCACCGGTCTGCTGCGGCTCGCCGCCTGGCGGGCCTCGCGGTCCGGCCTGGAGGACGACCTGCTCCACCCCCTGACCATGCGGCCCACGCCCAGCCGTGAGGTCCTGCGGGCCCTCGTCGACCACCTGCGGGACGCCCTGGAGGACAGCGGCGACCTCGACCTGGTGCGCACGACCATCGACGGCCTGCTGGAACACGGCACCGGCGCCCGCATCCAGCGGGACCTCCTCGACCGCACGGGGAGCCTGGCTGCCGTGATCGCCGAGTGCGTGCGCCGCACGCAGGCGACGTGAGAAACGCGACCCGGCACGAGCCCACGGACCTCGGGAGAGATCGTTTGGGAGCGTGTGTCGCGGGCACATCGATGGGCCGGCGCGCGACCATCAAAGGGCAAGCGCGACCACCCCAGACCCCGAGGAGCGCGAGGCAGTCATGAGCGAGCAGAACATGGCGGACGACGCCTACCAGCCCACCGGTGACAACGAGGAGCAGGAGGACGCCACGCCGCTGGACCTCCAGGACGCGCTGGACGAGCGCACGTACGACGACATGCTCGACGAGGGCTACTCCCCGCCGGAGAAGCCCCTGGGCGTGAACAAGAGCGGCACCACGGCGGCGGAACAGCAGGAGGGCGAGTCGCTCGACGAGCGGCTGCGGCAGGAGGTGCCGGACACCGAGGCGCCCGACGGGGACGGCGTGGGCGACCTGCCGGACGGCGAGGGCGAACCCGTGGACCCCGAGGCCGGGGCGGACCGCGCGGGCCGTCTGCTCGCTCCGGACGAGGGCGCCCACGCGGACACCACCAAGGAGGCCGTCGCCACGGACCAGGGCATCGACGGCGGTGCGGCGACCGCGGAGGAGGCGGCGGTGCACGTCGTCCCCGAGGAGGACCTGCCCCCGGCTCCCGACCGCCTCGACTGAGGGGCGCGGGGCCGGGTCGCCCGGGGAGGTGGCCCGGTTCGGCCTGCGGTATAAGGGAAGGGCGACCCGTACAGCAATTGGCCCGTGTCGAACCCGGAGGCCCGGGTACCGGTGCTACCTGAAGCAGGGATCGTCGGTGACCGGCAACCCGCGCGGTCAGTGCAGCAGCCGGCGTCCGGAAACGGAGCAGCAGGTGAGCCCGAACGCACACGACACGACGCCCGACGCGCCGAAGCCGGGCGCCGGGCCGCGTCCGGCGGGAGCCCCGGCCGGGGGTTCCCCGCACCACGAGGTGTGCGCGGCGGAACTTCCGCCCGACCTCAACCAGGCCATCCTGGAGGCGACCAAGCAGGTCGCCGCGATCCTCAAGAGACGAGGACACGACTTCGCCCTCGCGGGCAGCGTCGCCGTCCACGCCCACGGCGGGACCGGCAACCTCCAGCACGACGCCGACTTCTGCATCAGGCCCGAGGACGCCGAGGCGGTGGCGGCCTCGCTGGAGGAGGCGGGGCTGCCGGTCTACGCGCCGCCGGAGGACTGGCTGCTCAAGGCCAAGTGCCTCGGCCAGGACATCGACCTCATCTTCCAACTGGCCGATGAGCCGGTCACGTCCGAGCTGCTCGGCCGCGCCGCGCAACTGCCGGTGGACTCCGTGCACATGCCGGTCCTTTCGCCGACCGACCTGGTCCGGGCCCTGCTCGCCGCCTTCTCCGAGCACCACTGCGACTTCGGCGCCGTCCTGCCGATCGCGCGGCAGCTGCGCGAGATGGTCGACTGGGAGGCGCTGCGCGAGGAGTACGGGGCCACACCGATGCCGGCCGCCTTTCTCTTCCTGCTGGAACGCCTGGAAGTCATCGCGCCGCGAGGAGAAGACCGATGAACGACCCAGCCAACGTCGAGTACCGCATCGCGCATCTCAAGGAGCGGCTCGCCGCCGAGGAACTGGGTGAACTGGGCATCCGTGTCGAGGCCCGCGGGTCGTCCGTGGTCGTTGTCGGAACGGTGTCCACAGCGCAGTGCCGCGAGCAGCTGTTGCGCACCGTGCACGAGGAACTCGACGACCGGACAGTCCACTTCGACGTCGCCGTGGCAGACGCGACGGCCCCGGACCACTCGGAGGAAGTGACATGATCCGCATCGCGGCCGTGGGGGACATCCACATGGGGCCGGACAGCGAAGGAGTGCTCCGGCCCGCCTTCGAGACGCTCGACGACTGCGCGGACGTGCTGCTCCTCGCCGGAGACCTGACCCGCCACGGCACCCCGGAGGAAGCGCGGGTGGTCGCCCGGGAGCTGGCCGGTCTGCCGGTGCCGGTCGTGGCCGTGCTCGGCAACCACGACCACCACGACGAGCGGCCCGACGAGGTCACCGCCGTCCTCCGTGAGGCGGGCGTGCGCGTGCTCGAAGGGCAGGGCACCGTCGTCGAGGTCGACGGGGCGCGCCTGGGCATCGCGGGCACCAAGGGATTCGGCGGCGGATTCGTCGGCCGCTGCGGCAGCGAGTTCGGCGAGCCGCTGATGAAGGAGTTCATCCGCTACACCCGGCGCTGCGCCGACGGCCTGCGGACCTCCCTGGAGGAACTGGCCGAGCAGGGGTGCGAGACGCGGGTGGCGCTGACCCACTTCGCGCCGGTGGCCGACACACTCGCGGGCGAGCCCCTGGAGATCTACCCCTTTCTCGGCAGCTATCTGCTGGCGGAGGCGGTCGACTCGGCGGGCGCGGGCCTGGCCGTCCACGGCCACGCCCACGCGGGCACCGAGCACGGCATGACCAGCGGCGGCGTCCCGGTGCGCAATGTCGCCCAGCCCGTCATCCACAAGGCGTTCAGCGTGTACCACCTCCGGGGCGGCCACCCCGCCGAGCCCGCCACGGCCGCCCACAGCACCACGTAGTAAGGGAATCGCCGTCAGGGTTTGTGAGCGCGCACCGACAGGCATAGCCACGTGGGCATACCCGTACTTCCCGTGGAATGCCGGTCCCGTATTCCATAGACTCGATGCCCGACCCTGACAGAAAAACTGACTCCTGGGCAGGTGGACCCTTGCTGGTGCGCGCGGTTGAAGATGTCGTGGGAAGCGAATGCGACGTTGACTGGGGTAACGGGACAAGCCGACGATTACTCGTGCAGGCCGATGAATTGGGATTCAGCCTGACCGAGACCTATGTGCAGCCCGGCAGCGAGTCGTACCTTCGGTACGACAACCACCAAGAGGTCTGCTATTGCGTCTCCGGATCCGGTTCCGTGGAAACGGCGGACGGCATCTTCGACATCAAGCCGGGAATGCTGTACGCCCCGGGCACGGGTGAGCCGCACGTGCTGCGCTCGCAGGACGGCATGACGCTGATGTGCGTGTTCACGCCGGCCCTGCTCGGTCCGGAGAGGCACCTGCTCACGCCCGGTGTCCACTCCAGTTACTAGGAGGCGGACCGGGTTTCAGGGAAGGCAGGACAGCATGCCCGAAACCATCGACCTGGTGATCCCGAACGTCGTCGAGTTCAACCTGAAGCGCGACCTGCTGGCTTTCGACCCGGGCGTCGAGAGCGACCTCGTCGATCACGGCACGGGCCTCACCGACCAGTGCGTCTTCTGGAGCACCGACAACCGCGTGCTCGTGCTGCCGGCCGGCTGGTCCCCGGAGTGGCTCGCCGACGTCCACGCCGGGCTCGGCGGCCCCGTGCCTCCGGTGGTATCGCCGGAACCGCGCACCGGCCGCCTGGTCCACGACCTGCTCCACGACGACGTGGCGCTCGCCGCACTGCACGCCGCGACCGCCGGAGCGCGCGTGGTGCGGTTCGTCTCCTTCGGGGCCTCCCCCGAGCTGTACTCCCTGGCCTCGGTGCTCCGCGGCCAGGGCCGGGACGTGCGGCTGGACGTCGCCGACCCGGAGCACTACTGGTCGTGCGAGTACCTCGAATCGAAGACGAGCTGCGTCGACCTCGCCTCGCACCTCCCCGGGTTCCGCGTGCCGCGGGGCATCTCGGTCGCCAGCTGGGAGCAGCTCAAGGGCGCGGTCGCGGCGATCGCGGGCAACGGCGGCCGGGCCGTGGTCAAGAGCATGTACGGCGTGGGCGGTTACGGCTCCGCCGTCGCGCAGAGCGAGTCCGACGGGACGGTCCGGCGCTTCTGGCAGTCCCTGCGGCGCGAACCCTTCTTCGGCACGTTCCCGCTCCTCGTGCAGGACTACGTCGAGCACGCGGCCGACGTCCCGGCCGTGGACGTCCTCGTCGGTGACGACGAGGAACCGCGGATGGAGTTCAGCGCGCTCGGCGTCGACGGGCTGCGGTACCGCAGCCTGGTCCTCGGCCCCGGGGTGCTCGACGCCGGTCTGGAGGGGCGGCTCTCCGCACTGGGCAAGGCCGTTCACGCGTTCGCCCGGTCCCTGGGGTACCGGGGCTGGTTGACGGTCGACTGCCTCCTCGGTCTGGACGGGGACCTCTACGTCACCGAGATCAACGCCCGGCGTTCCGGCGCCATGCACGCGGTCGCCCTCGCCCACCGGTGGGCCGACGAAAGTCCGGTCGCCTACGTCCACGACGCCCTGCCGCTGCGGCTCCCGGGCGTCGCGTCGTACCCGGCACACGTCCGTCCCGTGTTCGAGGACCTCTGGGCGCGGGGCGTGCGGGCCTATCCGTCGACCATCCGCGCCCTCGGCGGGCACCGGCCCTCGCTGGGCATCGTGGCCTGCGCCGGGAGCGGACCCGAGGCCGAGCGCATCGCCAAGGAGGCCCACCGAGCGGTCAACGCGGCCGTGTGCGGCGCCGAGGCGGCGCTGGCCAAGGCCTGACAGAAAGACCTGGACAGGAAAACGGAACAGCGCCTGACCGGTGTGTTTTCGGCACCGGTCAGGCGCTGTTTTGTGCGCTGCTACGAGACGAGTCGGCAGCCCTTTTCCGCCAGGAATTCCGCCTGGGCCATGGGCGTGGCATTGTCGAAGAGGCGGTTCAGGAGTTCTCCCTCCCATTCCACCGATTCGACTTCGTCGACCCCGTACTCCGTCAGGATCCTCCCTATCGCCTGGAGGGCGAGCAGCGAATATCCACCCATTTCGAAGAAGTCACTGTGGTGCACGTCGACGGATTCGGCGTCCACTTCGAGCACTTCCGCCCAGATCCGGCGCACCACTTCCGCCGCGTCCACGGCGAGCTGCGTCTTGGGGTCGGTCAGGTTGTCCGTCACGGTTCCTCCATGGGTCACGATGTACGGCTGATCGCCGGGGGCAGGGACAGGAAGGGGCGCGGGCGGCGCGTTGGCGGTCGTGGACGACGTCACGGGATGAACACCACCTTGCTCGCCTCGCCGGAGTCGAAGAGCCGGAAGCCCTCCGCGGCCTCGGACAGGGGCATCCGGTGCGAGATGAGAAAGGTGGGGTCGACGCGGTCGGCGCGCACCAGGTTCATCAGGGGTTCGCAGTCCCTGATCGGATCGCCGACGGCGAAGCGGAGGGTGACCTCCTTGGCGAACGCGAGCCGGGTCGGCATGGGCATGGCCTCGGAGGCGTGGGCGCCCACGGCGCACACCACTCCGCGCGGCCGTACGAGGTTCAGCGCGGTCAGCAGGGAGGCGTCGGTGCCCACGGCCTCCAGGACGGCGTCCGCCCCGCGCCCGTCGGTCAGGTCGGCGACCTGCTCCTCGATGCCGGTCGAGCCGTGCACCGGGCACGCGCCGCGTTCGGCGGCCAGTTTCCGCCGGCTCTCCAGCGGGTCGACGGCGAGCACCCGCGCGGCGCCGAAGAGCCGGGCGGCCTCCAGGGCGAGCAGGCCCACCGGGCCGCAGCCGACCACCGCCACCGTGTCCCCGGGACGCACCTCGGCGCCCACCGCGCAGGCGTAGCCCGTGGCGAGCACGTCGCCGACGAACAGGGCCCGCTCGTCGCCGACATCGTCGGGGATCGGGAGCAGCACCGTGTCGGCGTAGGGCACCCGTACGTACTCGGCGTGTCCCCCGGCGTAGGCCTGCGTGCCCACCACGGTCGCGTAGCCGAACAGACCCACCCGGGCGCACTGGTAGTGCCAGCCGCGACGGCAGGACCGGCAGTGCCCACAGGCGATGATGTCCGAGGCGACGACCCGGTCA
Organism: Streptomyces sp. NPDC036815; assembly: GCF_055609205.1. Taxonomy (NCBI): domain Bacteria; kingdom Bacillati; phylum Actinomycetota; class Actinomycetes; order Kitasatosporales; family Streptomycetaceae; genus Streptomyces; species Streptomyces sp. NPDC036815. The sequence continues at coordinate 282,859 of NZ_JBVJPW010000006.1, forward strand.
CCGGGCCGAAGCCCCCGCGCCTCGGGCCCCACCTCCTCGACCACGCCGGTGAACTCGTGGCCGGTGACCGTGCCGGGCCCGAACCCGTCGATCTCCCCGCGGTACGGGTGGAGGTCGGTGCCGCAGATCGCGCTGCGCACCACGCGGACGACGGCGTCGCGGGGTTCCTCGATACGGGGCATGGGGACGTCGTCCGCGACGGCCGCCCGGCGCGTGCCGTGCCACTGCAGCGCTCTCATGCCTCTCCCCACGACGCCGCCGCGTCGAGCTCTTGGTGCAGGTCGTCGAGCAGACGGGCGGCCGCCGGGTCGTCGTACTGGCCGGGGTGGTGGATCAGCAGGGCGCGCAGCGTGCCGCCGTCCTCGTAGAAGCCGAGGTCCAGGGGGTAGGGCGAGAAGGGGTCGTGGTTGATCGGCGTCACGTCGAGTCCTTCGAGGGCGGGCGGCACCTCCGGCGTGCTCTGGAAGGAGACGCAGACGCTGATCGCCGACCCGAATCCGGGCCGCCACAGCCCGAGGTCGGGGGCCAGCCGCTCGAACGGCACGTCCCGGTGGGAGTACACCCCGATCAGGTTGCGGCGGACCTGGTGCAGCAGCTCGTGGAAGTCTCCGGCCGCGGGCACCCGGGTCCGTACGGGCAGCAGGTTCACGAAGAAGCCCACGGCCTTCTCGAACTCGGCCCGGGTGCGGTATCCGCCGCGGGTGGCCACGAGGATGTCGTCGGTGTCCACGTAGCGGCGCAGTACCCGGGCGGAGGCGGCGAGCAACAGCATGAACAGGGTGGCGCGCTCGCGCCGGGCGGCCGTCCGCAGCCGCTCGTACAGGGGCGCCGGAATGTCCGACCACCGGGTCCGTGGCGGCTGTTCGGTCCGCTGGGGGGCGGCGGAGGCCAGGGTGAGCGGTGGCAGCGGAGTGACGTTCGCCAACTCATTTTTCCAGTAGGCGAGTTGCTTCGGATAGGCCGGACCGGCGAGCCACTCGCGCTGTCGGTGTACGAAGTCCCGGTACTGGGCGGGCACGGGTGGCAGCGGTGAGGCGCGTCCGTGCAGGTGGGCGTTGTAGAGCCGCTCCAGTTCGCGCAGCAGTACCGCCCACCACGACCAGGCGTCGGAGACCAGGTGGTGCAGGGTGACCCGCAGGATGTGCTCGCGCGGCGCGACCCTGAGCAGGACCGCCCGTACGACGGGGCCGTGGGCCAGGTCGAACGGGCGGCGCAGCTCCTCGGCGAGGAACCGTTCGGCGGCCTCCTCGCGTTCCGCGGCGGGAAGCGCGGTGAGGTCGGTGAGCGGCAGGGGCACCTCGGCCCGCGGGGCCACGCGCTGGACGGGCAGGCCGTCCACGACGGGGAAGCTGGTGCGCAACGCCTCGTGACGGCGCACGAGGTCCTCCACGCTCGCCCGCAGGGCCGTCGCGTCCAGCGCACCGACGAGACGGAACGTCATGGGGTCGGCGTACCGCGTGCGACCGGCCCGCCGCTCCAGGAACCACACGCTCTGCTGGGCGTACGAGAGAGGCACGTCGTCGAACTGCCGCTCAGCCACGGTCACTTGTCGCCCCAGGCGAAGAGCCAGCGCCGGGGGACCTCGGTCAGCTCCAGCCGCTCGAAGGTGGCCCGCAGGCCCTCGATCAGCGCCTCGGAGCCGAGGGCCAGGTCGCTGATCCCGGTGGCACCCTCCACGAACACCGAGTACGTGCACAGGGCCTCCCAGTCCTGGAGCGTCCACGCGTACACGGCTTCCTCGGACTTCGTCCGGGAGAACCCCGCCTCGGTGAAGAGCTCTTCGTGGCGGTGCGGCGTGAGCGTCTGGAGGGCGACCGGCTTGTCGCGTGCGAGGACGAGGTCGTCGCCTCTCCGCCGCAGGACGTCGCGGGTGGCGCGCAGCCAGTGGGCGTAGAAGGCGCGGGTCTCGGGGAGCACGGCCCCCTCGTAGAACAGGGTGTTGAGGACGCAGCGCCCGCCCGGTGCGAGCAGCCGGTGGCAGCCCGCCAGCACGGGACCTCGTTCGGCCGCCGGTATCTGGTGCATCACGTTGCTCAGGACGGCGACGTCCACCGGCCCGGCCAGGGACTCGACGTCCTGCGCGCGCCCTTGCACGAAGCGGACCTTGGGGTCGCGCAACCTCCGCCGTGCGATGGCCAGTTCGTGCTCCGAGGGGTCGATGCCGATGATGGCGCCCACGTGCGCGGAGCGCTCCAGGAGCAGTTCGGTGGCGAGGCCCGAGCCGCAGCCGACGTCGGCCACGACGCCGCCGTCGGGGGCCTCGCAGATGTCGACCAGGCGCTGGGTCACGTCGCCGTACAGGGGGCGGCGCGACATGGCGTCGAACTCGTATCCGGAAGAGAAGGTCATGACACCTCGAGTCATCGGGTCGGACGGGGAGCCTGCGGGGTGTTGGGTGCGGCGAGGGAGAGCAGGCGCGCCGCGGTGCCGCCCATGAGGGCCTCGTACTCGCGCGGTGAGAGCGGGTCGCTACCGGGCGGCCACGGCCCGGGGTCCCGGGCCAGTGCCGTCATGCGGGCCGCGGCCGCCGTCATGGTCGCGAAGGGGAAGTCGGTGCCCCACAGGAGCCGGTCGAGGACGCCGCTCTCGCGGGCGTGGGCCAGTGCCCGGGCCACCGTCGCGGGCGGCTGGTAGGAGCCGAAGATGGACAGGTCGGCGTAGAGGTTGGCGTGCCGGGCGAGCAGGTCGACGCACGGCCGGGTCCAGGGCGTGCCGAGGTGGGCGAGGATCACCGGCAGTCCGGGGAAGTCCCGGGCCACCTGCTCGACGAGGAGCGGGGAGAAGAACCGGGCGTCCGCGTTGCGCGAGGGCGTGTACCCGGTGTGGATCAGCACCGGGATGCCGAGCTCCAGGGCGGTCTCGTACACGTCGTACCACCGGCGGTCGGCGGGTGACATCCGCAGGTAGCAGGGGGCGGTCTTGAGTCCGCGCAGGCCGAGGCCGGTCACGGCCTCGCGCAGGCGTCCGGCGGCGCCCGGGGTGCCGGCGTCCACGGAGGCGAAGCCGGTCAGCCGGTCGGGGTGGCGCGCGCAGAGCTCGGCGACGAACTCGTTCGGCACCGAGAACCCCTCGACGCGGCGCACGTCGAAGGCGAGCAGGACGGCGCGGTCGACGCCGGCGGCGTCCATCTCGGCGAGCAGCTTCGCCTCGGGCGCGGACAGGTCCTCGGGCGCCAGGTCGGTGGTGGCCGTCATCTGTTCGGCGAAGCGGGCCGAGTAGTGGCGGTAGTACTCCCCCGCGTGCACGTGCGCGTCGATGATCACGTCCGGCGCTCCTCGGGCCGCTCCCCCGAACCGAGGCCCTGAGCCGGTGCGTCGCCGCGCCAGAACAGCAGGCGCACCTCCTTGGGCTCCAGGCTCAGGCGCTCCGTGGTCTCCGGGGCGCCGTTCCCCGGCCTGCTCCGCAGGGCCGTGCGGACCGGGGCGGGGGCGTGATTGATCACCACACCGCAGCGTTCGTCGCCGCGCCCGATCACCGTGACCTCCACCGACGGGTCGTCCGCGGTCAGCGGCACACGGATGCCCGCCTCCTCGGCGACCTCCTCGTACAGCCGGTGCCAGGCGGCCTCTTCGAGGCGGTAGGGGGCGTTGAGCTGCGCCTCCAGGGGGGCGTTGAGGTAGTAGGCGGTCCCCTCGCCCAGGCGGTGGCGGGTCAGGGCGGGCGAGCCGTCGGCGAACGCGGCCAGGGTCTCGGCTCCCACCGTGTCGATCACCGGGATCGGGCCGGGTTCCCAGCGCAGCGGGAAGCGGACGCCCGCCCAGGTGAAGTGGGCGCGGGTGTCGTCGGCGCGGGTGAAGTCCCGCACGCGGACGCCGAACAACTCCTCGTCGCCCGCGGCGTCCAGCAGGCTGCCGGTGGAGTACAGGAGCACTCCACCGGAGGTGACGTACCGGGCCAGGCGGTGGCGGTCGGGCAACGACAGCTGCCGCGCCGAGGGGCAGATCACCAGCGCGTGCCGCTCCAGGTCCGCGTCGCGGTGCGTGAACTCATAGTGCAGGTGCGCCTGTTGGAGGAGCAGGTGGGCGTAGAAGGCGGCGGGCGCGTCGCTGCCCGAAGGCGTCAGGTAGCCGGCCTCGTTCCGCGGTTCCGCCTCGGGGACGAAGACGCCCACGGGGGCGGGCAGCGGTCGGAATCCGGCGAGCTCGCCGGTCACGCGCCGGGCGAACGTCCGGTACTCCGCGAGGGCGGGCTTTTCGCGGCCGTCGGCGGCGAGCAGCCCGACGTGCCGCTCGTTGGGCCGCAGCGCGTAGGGCTTGCGTTCGGTGGTGAAGTCCTGCCAGCACCAGACGGCGGTGCCGACGGCGCCTGCCGCGAAGGCGGAGTGGGCCGCTGCCCGCAGGTACCGCGCGGCCGTGGTCTCGTCGCAGCCGTAACTGCCCATCTCATCGACGAACACCGGCCGGTGGGCGCTGCCACGGCGTACGAGGTAGGGCAGGAAGGCGGTGGCCTTGCGGGCCGCGACGGACTCGATGTGGAACGGCGTCCACACCGGGAATCCGTGCAGTCCCACCATGTCGAGGGGCCGCGCGTGCTCCGGGCGGAACGCATGGCCGCCCAGCACCGCGGACGCCTCGTTGGCCTGGAGGACCAGCGCGTCCGGGTCGGCGGCGCGGACCGCCCCCGCGAGCGTCCCCCACCACGCGCGGACCTCATCGGCGCCGAGGGCGGCGGACGACGCGGGATCGACGTGGATCACCTCGTCGCCCAGGTCGTAGGCGAGGACGTTCGGCGCGTCCCGCAGCTCGGTGGCGATGTGGTGGACGAAGTCCCGCTGCCGCTCCCGCAGGTCGGCGTCCCGCCACAGGTCCCGGCCTTCGCGCCACGGCGGGTCGAACCGCTGGCCGTTCATCCAGATCGTCAGGAGCGAGGGAAGGCAGTACAGGCCGTGCCGCCCCGCGGTTTCGGCCAACTGCCGCAGTCTGTCAGTCAGTACGGGGTCGTAGGCGCCCTCCTTGGGTTCGAAGTCGCCCCAGAAGACGAAGATCCGTACGGTGTTCAGGCCCGCGGCGGCCATCCGGCGGAAGTCGTCGTCGATCCTGGCGCCGTCCCACTCCCGCCAGTAGTCGCACCCGGTCGGCGAGGGGTGGTAGTTGACGCCGACGGCGACGAAGGGGTGCCCTGCGCGGCGCAGGACGCCGTCGGTGAGCGTGACGCGGCCGCCGTTCACGCCGCCTCCTGCCATGCGTCGCCCAGCGCGTCGACGACCCGGTGGACCTCCGCCGCGCCGATGCCGGGGTGGAGCGGCAGCGAGAGCTGACGCTCCATCACGTCCTCGGTGACCGGCAGGCGGCACGGTTCGCCCCGGTGACGTTCCCGGTAGGCGGTGAACCGGTGCGTGGGCGGATAGTGCACGCCGCTCTGGATCCGCGCGGCGCGCAGCCGGTCCTGCAGCGCCGCACGGTCGGTGCCCCCGGGCAGCACCACCGCGAACAAGTGGTGGGCGCTCTCCTCGACGGGCCGGTCGGCGTACGGCACGGTGAGCCCGGGCAGCGAGGCCAGCTGCTCGCGGTACCTGCGGACCGCGTCCTGCCGGCGGGCCTGTGCGGCGGGCAGGGCGTCCAGCTGGACGCGCCCGATGGCGCAACCGATTTCCGTGGGGCGGTAGTTGAGGCCCAGGGCGTCGACGTCGTACAGGGAGGGGCCGCCGCGGTGGCGCTGCTGGGCACTGACGGTCAGGGCGTGGGAGCGCAGCCGCCGGATGCGTTCTCCCGTGGCGGGGTCGCGGGCGACCACCATGCCGCCCTCGCCCATGGCCAGGTTCTTGGTGGCGAAGAAGCTGAAGCAGCCGATGTCGCCCACCGTGCCGAGCACTCCGTGGACCGAGTCGGTGACGGGGGCGTGGGCGCAGTCCTCGATCAGGGCGAGCCCATGGGTGCGGGCCAGCCGGCCGAGGCTCGTCAGGTCGGCGGCGTGGCCGCCGTAGTGCATGGCGACGATCGCCCGCGTGCGCGGGGTGATCCTGCGCGCGGCGTCGTCGGGGTCGATGCACAGGTCGTGCGGGCCCCTGACGTCGGCGAAGACCGGGGTGGCGCCGGACAGGGCGACGGTCGCGGCGGCGGAGACGAAGTTCAGCGAGGGCAGCACGACCTCGTCGCCCGGCCCCAGGCCCAGGGCCAGGAAGGCCAGGTGCAGGGCGGCGGTGCCGCTGCTCACGGCGACCGCGGACTCGACGCCGAGGGCGGCGGCGTACTTGCCCTCGAAGTCCTCGGTGACGGGCCCGGCCGACAGCCACCCGGACCGCAGGACCTCGGTCACCGCGTCGATCTCGGCCTGCCCGATCCCGGGCCGGTACAGCGTGATGTCGAAGGCCGTCATCCGCCGACCACCTCCTGGGCGGCGCCGGTGCCCGCGCACAGCTCGGCCGCGCCACGACGGCCCAGGTAGCGGGCCCGGTCCGCGCGGAACGCCTCGGTGGCGATGTCCAGTTGCTCGGGCGTGCCGATGTCGTGCCAGTCCCCCTCGATGACATGGCCCTCGACGCACTCGCCCTCGGCCCGCGCGCGGTCGAGCAGGGTGGGCATGTCGTGCCGGCCGCGGGGCGGCAGCAGCCGCAGCAAGGACGGTTCGAGCACGTAGATGCCCCCGCTGACCAGGTAGCTCAGGCGCGGCTTCTCGCGGAAGTCGGTCACCCGCCGCTCCTCGTCGAGTTCCACGACTCCGTGCGCGATGTCGATCTCCTGGCGGCTGAGGGCGACCGTGGCGGCCGCCTCCGACTTCTTGTGGCGCCTGACCAGGTCGGCGAAGTCGATGTCGGTGAGCAGGTCCGCGTTCATCACGAGGGTGGAGTCCTCGAACGGCGGCAGCAGCGCCAGCGGACCGGCGGTGCCCAGCGGCTCCTCCTCCTGGAAGAAGTCCAGTTCCAGGTCGGCCCAGCGGTCCCCGGCGAGGCTCGCCTTGATCATGTGGGCCCGGTAGCCGAGGGAGAGCGACACATGGGTGAAGCCCGCGCTCCTGAGCTGCGTCAGGATGATGTGCAGGATCGGTATGCCGTCGATGGGGACGAGGGGTTTGGGGATGCTCAGGGTGGTGGGCCACAGCCGACGGCCCTCACCTCCGGCCAGTACCACTGCTCTCATCGGGCCTTCTCCGTTTGCTTCCGGGCGGCGATCAGCGTGCGGTAGACGGTGTGGACCCGGTCGGCGACCGCGTCCCAGCCGAGCTCACGGCGCACCTTGTCGTGGCCGTGCTCTCCCATCGCGTGGCGTTCGGCCGGATCGGCGAGGAGCCGGTTGACCGCGTCGGCGACGGGCTTGGCGGTGGGGCGCACCAGCAGGCCGTCACGGCCGTCGGCGACGATCTCGCCGCTGCCGAGGAACGTGGACGCGACGACGGGTTTGCGGCAGGCCCACGCCTCCACGTAGACGAGGGGGAACAGGTCGACGGTGGAGGGCACGCACAGCAGCTCGCAGGCGGCGAGGGCGCTGTGCTTGACGTCCTCGTCGACCATGCCGAGCTCGATGACGCGGGGGTCGGCGTGCTCGGCGAACCGCTCGGCGCAGTCGTCGTCCCAGCGGGGTCCGATGAACACGAAGGACGTGTCCGGGTGTTCCGCCCAGACGTGCTCGGCCGCCTCCAGGAGCGTGACGTAGCCCTTGGACCGCATCTTGCGCCCGAGGAAGAGCACCACGGGGCCTTCGATGCCGTGGTCGCGGCGGAACCGGCCGGGGTCGGGGGTACCGGGCAGGTGCGGTCCCTGGCCGATGACGTGCAGCCGGGACGCGTCGACACCGGCGTCACGGAGCATGTCCCGTTCCGCCACCGACAGGGCGAAGACGGCGTCCGCTTGCCGGCATCCGTGGAGTACGGTCTCGCGGTCCGGCCAGACGTCGGGGGCGGACGCCGGGGTGACGGCGAACGGCACGCCCCAGGCGCGGGCGAGGTCGAGACCGGCCGCGATGTCCTGCGGGTGGAAGGCGTCGAGGGCGTGGACCACGTCCGCCCGGTCGGTGTCGTCGGGCGTGGCCGGGAGGGGCTGGATGCTCACGCCCGCGCCCCGCATGAACGCGGCGGTGTCCTCGTCGACCGGGTTCGAGTAGATGCCGGCCTCCCAGCCGAGCCGGCTCATCGACGCGGCGAGGTACTGCGTCATCAGTTCGGCTCCGGCGCGCGCCGGGAAGTAGCCGCGGTGGACGTACCGTACGCGCACGCCGCTCACGCTCCGCTCCCGCGGGCCGCTGTGTCCCGGGGGTGTCGCGCGTACCACTCGCAGGTGCGGCGCAGTCCCTCGCTCAGGGGCACGGCGGGGCGGTGCCCGGTCAGTTCGCGCAGCCGGGAGATGTCGGGCAGGCGCCGGGCCGGTGAGAGCGGGGGCGCGGGGCGGACGTCGACGGCCGGGTGCCGGCCCAGCGCGTCGAAGACGCCGTCGGCGAGGTCCCTGATGAGGATCTCCTCCTGGTCGTTGCCGACGTTGACCAGGAGGGGCTCCTTGGTCGGCAGGGCGGTCAGCGCGGTGATCGCGTCGACGGCGTCGTCGACGTAGCAGAACGCGCGGGTCTGGTCGGCGCCGTGGATCTCGAAGGGGTCCGCGCCGCTGAGCAGCCGCTCGATGAACTGCGGGATCACGTGGTCGTACCCCATCCGGGGGCCGTAGACGTTGTGGAAGCGCACCATGCGCAGCGCGAAGCCGTGGGTGCGCGCGTAGGTACGGCACAGCAGCTCTCCGCTGATCTTGCTGAAGCCGTACGAGGAGCGGGGCACCGTCAGGTCGGGGACCATCAGCGGCACGTCCTCGCCGGTGGGGACGGACGCGATGCCCGCCGCCACGCTGCCCGCGTAGGCCTCGCTGGACGAGGCGAAGCAGAGGGTGGCGCCGGTCAGCCCGGAGAACCAGTCGAGGAGGTGGACGGTGGTGAGCAGGTTGGTTCGCAGCACCCGCCGGGGATTGTCGTTGGACTCGGCGACGCCGACGACGGCGGCCAGGTGGTAGACCTCGGCGAAGTCGTCCGCGAGCAGTCCGTCGGGGACGGGCGTGGTCAGGTCGTGCTCGACGAGCTCGACCGGGCCGAGCAGTGCGGCGAGCTCCGCGTCGGACCGGCCCCTGCTGAAGTCGTCGAGCAGGGTGACGTCGCAGGTGGCCGCCGCGCGGCGGGCCAGATGCAGGCCGATGAAGCCCGCTCCTCCGGTGATCAGGATCTTCTTACGCACGGCCGAGCCTCATCGCCTTCGTCGAGGGCGGGAGGACCCGCCAGGTGTCGTAGACCAGTGCCGGGTCGGCCATGCGCGCCACCAGGTCGGCGGCGTCGACGTCGCCGTAGCGCGCGTGGTCGTTGAGGAGGACGGCCGCGTGCACGCCGGTGAAACCCTCCGTCAGGCCGACCGCCCGGACGCCCAGCGCCTCGATCCGGTCCGACGGCACCACGAAGTCGTGGCCGACGACTTCCCTGACGCGGCTCTTCAGGAACGGCAGCAGCCGCTCGTACGGGGCTCCGCGCAGGTCGTCGGTCTCGGGGCGGCCCTTGTAGGCGAAGCCCGAGATCAGGACCCTGGCGTCGGCCGGGTCCTTTCCCCGCTCCCGCAGTTCGGCCAGGACGCGTTCGCCGACCCTCCGCGGCATGGACTCGTTGAGCGTGCGCGCCGCGGTGATCATGTGGGGTGTGTGGTCGTGCGCCGCGACCGAGTGTGCGAGCAGGTACGGGTCCTTGGTGAGGCAACTGCCGCCGACGAAGCCGGGCTTGTGCAGCTTGGGCCGGGGGTAGTCGAGGTTGGCGGAGTCGATGACCTCGCGTGCGTCCAGGCCGAGCTTCTCGGTGATGAGCGCGATCTCGTTGCCGAAGCCGTAGATCAGGTCGGTGTGGCAGTTGCAGACCAGCTTGACCAGCTCGGCGGCCTCCAGCGAGGAGACGGGCACCGCCTGGTCGGAGAGCGTCTCGAAGAACGCGCCCGCCCGTTTCCCGGCCTCGTCGGTCAGGCCGCCGACGATCTGCGGCAGGGACAGCAGCTCCGCGAGGGCCTGGCCCTGGATGGTGCGCTCCGGGCAGTAGGCGAGCAGCGGTTCGTCGACCGTGCCGCGCAGGATGGGCAGCACCAGGCTCCGCGAGGTACCCACCGGCACCGTGCTGCGCACGATGACCAGAGTGGTCTCGTCGATGCCCGCCGCGATCGCCTCGGTGGCGGCCCGCAGATGGCTCAGGTCCGGTGTGGTGCCACCGGGCTCGATCGGCGTGCCGACACAGATGATCACGACGGGCGGCAGCTTCCGGCCGCCGACGTCCGTGGTGACGGCGAGGGCGCCGCTCCCGGCCGCCCTCTCGATCTGTTCCTCGACGCCGGGCTCGGCCAACTGCAGTACGCCACGGGCGAGTTCGTCAGCCGCCTTGGGGTTGGTCTCGTAGCCGAGCACGCTCCTGCCCGTGGTCAGCAGGGCGGCGGTGAGGGTGACGCCGACGTAGCCCAGCCCGACGACGCACACGTCGTAGTCCTCGTACGGCCTGATCGATGGCATTGGCATAACTCCCTGGAGGGTGGCGGGGGAAGGTGAGAAGGCCGGTGGACCGATTTCACGGACAGGTGTCGCCGGGCGGCTTGCCGAGGAGTGCGACGACGCCGTCGACCAGGTGCCAGAACAACCGCTCCCCCAGTTCCGCGGAGGCGCCGACGGCGGAGGACAGCACGCCCCGGTTCGAGATCCCGGCCGCGTCGACGGGGTGCCGGTACACCCCCGCGGGCGGCGGCGCCGCGTGGCTCGGCCGCTCCGGGCGGACGGCGTCGGGGCGCAGGTACATCATCAGGCTCGTCTCGGTCAGGCCCGCGTGCTCCGCGTGCCATCCCGGGAACCGCGGGAGGTGTGCGCCGAGCCAGTCATCGGTGACCAGGCTCCACCAGCTGAACGCGACCACCTCGGTGCCGGCGAACAGGTCGCCCTCGGTGCAGCCGTCGATCGCCTCGAAGAGCAACCCCTCGTTCTCGTAGTGCCCGTTGACCACGACGAGCCGCCCGGTGCCGAGGCGCGAGAAGCCGCGCAGGCAGTCCGTGAGGTAGTCGATGAACGTGCTGCCGCCGATGTGCACGGTGCCGGGGAAGTGGAGTCCGCCGCCGCTCTGCGGCAGCGATCTGGCCGAGACCGGCTGGCCGGGCAGCAGCAGACCGCCTGCCTCCGCGACGACCTGCCGGGCCAGCGCCTCCGGGATGTCCATGTCGACGGAGAGCGGGAGGTGGGGGCCGTGCTGCTCCAGTCCTCCCACCGGCCACACCAGGGTGGCCCCGGCCGTGGCACCGGGCACCTGCGGACTGGTCAGGTCTCCGTAACGGGGTACGTTCGTGGCGCGTTGTCGCATCGCCTTCACCTCATGGCCTCTTGATGCTCCGTCCCACCAGGTCCGCCACCGTGCCGCCGTGCGAGGCCAGCCAGTCGTCGAAGTCCTGGCGGATTCCGCGCAGGGTCGCGTGCATGTTCCGGTGCAGAGCGGTGTAGACCTGAACGGCCTCGGCGCCCACGCTCAGGTACTCCGCCACGTCGGCGGCGTCCTTGACCCCGCCGCTCGCCATGACCGGCACGGTCAGGCCGTCGCGCCGCAGACCGAAGATCTCGGCGAGCACGAGCGGTTTGATGCCGGGCCCCGAATAGCCGAAGGCGCCCCCCAGACGCACCTCACCGGTGTCGGCGTCGACGGCCAGACCCGCGATCGTGTCGCTCAGGGTGACCGCGTCCGCGCCGGATGCCATGGCGGCGTCGACGCGCTCGCGCACCCGTTCCCCGATCGCCAGCTTCACGCTGAACGGCACCGGGGTCCGGCGCCGCACCGCCTCGGTGTACGCGGCGACGCGCTCCGGAGTGTCCGCCGCGCCGCCGTCCTCCTCGTTCAGGCACGAGATGCCGAGCTCCATGGCGGCGCTGCCCGCGACGGTCACGCGCTCCGCCAGGTCGGCGAGCCCGGCCGGGGAGTCCGCGTGCACGGAGGCGATCACCGGCAGCCCGTCGGCGGCGAACCGGCGCAGCATCGCGCACCAGTCGTCCACGGACCGGCGGGAGTACGTGGTGCTGTTGAGCATGCCGGTGGGCAGGCGGAGCAGGCGTTCGTCGCCCGAGGGGCCGGGGTGGGGGTGGATGGTCTTGGTGACCACGGCCCCGGCGCCGTCCTCGAGGAGTCGACGGATGTTGCGCTCCTGGTCGGTGAGGAGACCGGAGCCCACGACGACGGGGGACTTCAAGCGCAGGCCGAGCATCTCCACGGTGGTGGGAGCAGGTGCGGGCGCGGACGCGGACCTGACACCGGTTCCGGTTCCTGAAGCTGACCTCGGCGCTGGTCCTGGTCCTGCCCGTACGGCATCGGCGCCCTCGGGGGCACGTCCCCCGTCCCTGGTGCGCCTCACTTCGACATCACGACTTCCTGGCCCAGCTTCTCCAGCAGCCGCAGCAGTTCGACGGGGTGCGCGGCCGCCTCGGCCAGGTCGAAGACGGTGACGTCGGCGACGGAGGGCAGCCCGCGCAGCAGGTGGCTGGCGTTGGCCGCCATCGGCATCGGGGTGACGACGACGATGGGCTTGCCGAGCGCGGACGCCCAGCCGAGCTCGACGTGGGTGCCGTCGGTGCGCATCAGCTCACCGGCCGCGTCCACGGGAAGCACCGGTACGAACACGTCACAGCGGCGCATCCAGTCGAAGTCCCGCACGCTGACCTCGTCGGGCGAGTACAGCGGTGTGTCCACGCCGAACTTCTCGACGACATGGGCGGAGAACACCGTGCCGCGCACGGCCGAGACGGCGCCGATGACGTCCCGGATCGCGTGCCGCAGCGGTTGATGGAATCCGTCGTCCCGGATCGCGTGCTGGATGGGGCCGCCGACGAAGACGCTGACGCCCGTCAGGTCGATGCCCTCCGTCCCGTCGACGCCGGCCACCGTGCTGTCAGTCATGACATCTCCCGATCTGCTTGGCGAAGCGCGATGTGATGCACCTTGAGCTGCGTGTACTCCCGCAGGCCCCAGGCGCCGTACTCGACACCGATCCCCGAGTGCCGGTGGCCGCCGAACGGCACGTCGTGCCGCAGGGCGCCATGGGTGTTGATCCACACGGTTCCGCACGCGGGCCGTCCGGCCAGGCTCCGCGCCCGGTCCTCGTCGCCCCACAGGGAGCAACCGAGGCCGTACGACGAGGCGTTGGTCCGTGCGATGACCTGTTCCGGGTCGTCGTCGTACGGGATGACGGGGATCACCGGACCGAACTGCTCCTCCTCTTCGAGGCGGCTGCCGGGCGCGAGGCCGGTGACGACGGTCGGCGGATAGAAGTGGCCCGCCCGGTCGAGGACCCGGCCACCGGCCAGGACGCGGGCCCCACCTGCCACGGCCTCGCCCACCATGCCCGCGACCCGCTCCAGCTGGGCTCGGCTGACGAGCGGCCCGTACTCGGTGGCCGGGTCGAGCCCGTCCCCCACGACGGCCGACCGCGCCATCCCGGCCAGGGCATCGGCGAGTTGACTCTGCTGGGCCCGGGGGACGTAGACGCGCTTGACCGCCGCGCAGAACTGCCCGCTGTTGGTCATGGCCGCGGCGAACAGGTCCCGTGCCACGGACGCCACGTCCGTGCCGGGCAGTACGACGGCGGGGTCGTTCCCGCCGAGTTCCAGCACGATCCGCTTGAGGTCGGCCGCGGCCTGCCGGGCGATGGCCCGGCCCGCGTCGACCGAGCCAGTGAACGACACCAGTCGGACGGCGGGGTGGGCGGTGAGCCGGGCACCCAGCTCGGCGCCGCCGTCCACCACCGCGAAGGTGCCGTCCGGCAGGGCCTCGGCCAGGGCCCGGCCCATCAGCAGACTCGACAACGGTGTGTCCGGGGAGGGCTTGTGGACCACGGTGTTGCCCGCCAGGAGGGCGGGGGCGATCTTGCAGACCGCCAGCAGGACCGGGTAGTTGGAGGGCGCGATCGCGGCGACCACCCCGTACGGCACCCGTTCCAGACCGACGCGGGCGGCGGGCTCGTCGACCAGGCGCTCCGGCGCGATCTCCAGCCGTGCGGTGTGGGCGAACCAGTCTGCGGCCAGGCGGACTTCGGCCCTGGCGTGCCGCAGGGGCTTGCCCTGCTCGCGGGTGAGCAGTTCGGCCATCGGTTCCGCTGTGGCCAGCAGGGCCCGGTGGCAGGCGAGCAGCCGCTCGCGGCGGGCCTCCAGGGGTGCCGCCGCCCAGCCGGGGAAGGCTCGGGCCGCGCCGTCGAGGACCCGGTCGAGCTGTTCGGGCGTGCATCCGGGGGCCTGGGCGAATACCTCGCCGAGCGCGGGGTTCTCGACCGGCCTCGGTCCGTACCGGGCGGCTCCGGGGCCGCCGGGGGCCGTGGTCGTCGGCCCGACGACGGGGGCGCTCACCGGGCCGACTCGGCGGTGCTGGGGGCAAGTTGATCAACAAATGCGGACATGTCTTCCCGTCACGAGGGGGTCGCGTAGGGGTGGTTGCCGACTGCTGAAAGGAGCGAGGTGAGAGGGGCAGGCACGGGTGAGAGGGGCGGACAGGGGTGGGGCGCCGGGAGCGCTCTCAGATGTCCGGCGTCCGGCTGCCGGCCGCTGCGCCTACCGTGGGCCGCGAGGCCCGGAAACCAGTCTCACCGCGGCCACGGTGATCGAACACCCCCACTTTGGGCTAGAGTCGATCGGCTACACCAAACGCCCGGCCGGATGCGCATGGCGGGTGCGGCGACCCCAAGGGAACATCGAACGTACGGCCTCTTCGGCCGGTCTCCTGCGCGGGCCCCGCTCGGCCCCGCCGACGCGCGAACAGGGAGCGCACACCCCTCGCGCACGGGGAGGCGCACCCCTCACGAAGAGGGGCGCGCCTCCCTGGCGTCCGACGTGGCCTCTCCGGAGGTACTAGACCACCGTGGCCTGCGACCCGACGGCCCCGGCCGCACCGACGCCCTCGGCGTACTCCACGAGCGAGCGCTCCACGTCGTACAGGAACCCATGGACCTCGGACGGCGTGAGCGCCCGGTGTTCGGCGTTGAGCACCAGGCGGATCCAGCCCGGATCCTCGTCGTCGATCACGAGGAAGAAGGCCTCGCCCTCCTCGAACTCGCTTGCCGAGACGACTGTTTCACCCATCGCGGCCCGCAGGAGCGAGGCGTCGGGCTCCTCGGCCCGCCCCTCGGTCGCGTCCGGCGGGGCATGCGCCTCCCGGACGTCGTTGAAGCAGTACGAGAGGTCGACGGGCGCACCGGGGCCGTGGGCGGAGGCGATCAGGTCCGCCACCTCGTCGGGGTCGTGGAGAGCGTTCGCGTACGCGGTGGTGCACGCGGCGAAGGTACGGCGGGCGACGTCTTCGATCCGGTCGCCTTCGAGGCGGATCGTTACGATCACCTCCGTGTGCAGATTGGCGACGGTGCCGCGCAGGTCCGGGTCCGACCGGTTGGCGCTGAGCAGGCGCAGGGCGCACGTGGGCAGCCCGGCGCGGCGGCCGAGGAGCGTTGCCACGACGGTGAGCAGGACCGCGGAGGTACTCACCCGCCAGCGCCGCGCGAGGACCGGCACCGCGAGACCCACCGCCCGGGAGTCCATGGCGGCGCTGTAGCGGCCAGGTGCCGCCTGGCCGACGACCTCATCGGATCCATTGATTCCATCGGATCCATTGACTCCGTCAGCCCCGTCAACTCCGCCGTCTCCGTCGTCTCGCCCGCGTGGCGGGAACAAAGTGGCGGGCGCGCTGGCGAGTTGCCGCTCCCAGTAGGCGCGCGCTCGCGCGAGGAGGGCCCGGCCGCGCGGCGAATGCTCCAACTGGGCCTGCTCGACAGGCTGTCGTGACGGTACGGCGGGCGGCAGCGGACGGTCGGCCACACGAGCGTCGAGCAGTCGGGGCACCTCGTCGGCCAGCAGGCGCAGGGAGGTCAGGTCCGCCACGAGGTGGGACACGCAGAACGCGGCCAGCACGGGTGCGCCGTCGACGACGGTGACCAGGAAACGGACCAGCGGGGCCCGCGCGGACTCGAAGGGAGTGTGCCGCATCCGGCTCCGCCAGGCCTGCAGCACGCCGTCCGGGTCCTCGTCACGGTGGAGGCTCCATACCTCGGCCTCGAACTCGCCCGATTCCACCACTTGTTGGAGCAGGACGCCGTCCGCACCCCGGCGGAAGCCGGTGCGCAGCGACTCGTGGCGCCTGAACAATTCGGCGAAGACGTCGAAAAGGTCGCGCGCGGTGCCGTGGCCGGGCAGAGCCGTCCAGTAACACACGTCGTAAAAGGCGGCGTCCGGTAACTGACCTTGCATCAGGTTCCAGACGTGACGCTGTGCGCAGGTGGCCGGCGCCGTGACGGCCCGCCGTCCTGCGAAGGGGATGCGGTGCCGGACGAATTCCGCCACGGCTCGCTCCTTTCCAGCACTGTGAGGCATGGGCAGAGGAGGTGGGGCTGCGCGGTGCGCTGTCCGGCCGGACCGAATTCACCGTAGTGGCGGCTCGTGGAACCGTCACCCGCGCTTTGGGGGCTGCCCGTTCGGTCACCCCGAACGGGCGCCCACCGGACGCTTCCCACAGAGCTCGGGCACGACGACCATCGGCCCGGGGCCACCGGACGGGCGGTGGCGTCGCGGCCCGCACGACCCGCACGAGAGAGGGGCCGGTCGGGCCGGGATGACTCAGCCGGGCATGAGTCAGTCGTGCATGAGTCAGTCGGGGATGAGGCCGTTCTGCATGGCGGTGACCACCGCGGCCGTCCGGTTGGGCGCGCCGAGTTTGAGCAGGAGGCTGGCGACGATGCGCTTGACTCCATGGCTGGAGATGCCGAGGCGCCGGGCTATCTGTTTGTTGCTCAACCCCTGGGCGAGCAGCGGCAGTACGTCGTTCTCGCGGCCCGTGAGCGAGACGTCGCGTGGCCGGCGCTGCTGTTCCGGTTCACGGACCCGGTGCAGCAGCGCGCGCGTGACGGAGGTGGGCATGGGCACTTCCCCCGCCACCATTCGCTGCAGCGCGTCCTCGACCGCGGTGGCCGTCAACTCGCTCTCGACCAGAAATCCATCGGGAACCGAGGGGCCCGCGAGAATTTCCTCCGACACGGCGGTGCCACTGAGAAGCAGCAGCACCTTCGGGCGCCGGTGCGGAACGTCGGCGAGTACGCCTCGAGTCGGGCTGTAGTCCTTCTCGTGCAGGAACAGGACATCCACCTTGTCGGCGCCTAAGGAATCCTCCACCTCACTCCAGTCGCCGCAGTATCTGGCCTCCCTCACCAGGGGTGTGGTCGACAGGACGGCCCGCAGCCCGAGCTGCAGAAAGCCGTTGCGTACCAGGGTGGTCACCACGAGCTGCTCTCCTTGGAACGGGGGGTGGCACAGCGTCTGGTTCACTCGTACTCCTCTTCACTGTCGCCACGCGCCTGGGCGTGTTGGGCGCGGAGAGATGACGCCGCCCCGCGCCGTCTGCGAACAGGCTGTGGCCAACTGCCACGACATGCATGCAATAGCGGCTCACTGGAACGCCCGTTAAAGCACTGGACGCTCGTCACAGTACCCAGACGATTCCGGCGAGATCAACCATTCAACTGGGCAACGCCCGTTCGGGCAGGCACCCCAAAGTCCGGAGTTTAATTTTCAACAAACGGCAATTTGTGCGACCCGGGGCAGGCTTTCGTTTTCGCGTGAAAACAAGTAGCTTCCATGCCACGGCACGCCATCGGCTTGTTTGCGTGCCAGGAATCCACGATGCCGCAGACCCCGCCTCCGACCCCCTCAAGACCATGCTGATCAGGGACGACCCTCGGTCGCCTCCGCTCGCCCGCGGCCTCCTCGGTCGCACCGCCCAGCTGCGCGCCCGGTGATCCGCGGTGACCGCACCCCGGCCGGCGCGTGATTCCTTTGCCCGGCCCGCGCCCGCGGCCTGCCCGCGAACGCACCTGCGGCAACCGCCTCCAGCGGTACTCCGCCACCTGCCCGGCTGAATTCGCGCCGGACAGGAAAGCCCTGTGCGCCGCACACCCAGAAATTCGATGAATTGTGGCCGAAAACCATGCGTCGATTGTCTTTTCCGGGCCTCTCCGGGTCGGCGGACGCTACGGCCCCCGACACGGAGAAGGAGAGCCGATGACCGCCGAGACCATCCCGGAGAGGGAGGATCCGGCCGGCCCGACGGCCCCGCCCCGGCCCGAGCCCGGCGCTGCCGCACCGGACAGCGTGCCCCGCTGGCTGCTCGCGCAGATGCGGCCCTTCAGGCCGTACATCGCGCTGTTCCTCGTGGGCAGCCTCGCCTGGCAGTCGCTGAACGCGGCGATCCCCCTGGTGACCGGGCTGGCCTTCGACGCGGTCCTCGACCAGGAGGGCGGGTCGCCGGACTTCGGTGCCTTCCACGCCACCGTGGCCGGACTCCTCGCGCTCGTGGTCGTCCGGGCGCTCGGCGGCATCATGTCCACCTACTGCCTGGAGTCCTTCGCCAGCGGGCTCGAACGCAACGCGCGCTCCCAGGTCTTCGCGAGCCTGCTCCGCAAGGGCCAGGGCTACTTCAACCGGCGGCGGGTCGGCGACCTCTCCGCCCGGGCCACCGGCGACGCGGAGTCGCTGAACCTGATGGTGTCGCCCGGCTTCGACCTGGCCGTCGACCTCGCGCTGAACATCCTGATGCCGATCGTCTTCATCGCCCTGGTGGATCCCCGGTTACTGCTCTCCCCCGTCGCCTTCGTCGTCCTGTTCGCGGTGGCTCTCGCCGAACACGGACGGCGTCTTGAACCCGTGTCCGACGTCGCACGCGAGCGCTTCGGCGACATGACGGCGCAGGCGTCGGAGAGCATCGCCGGAATCGAGGTGGTGGGTTCGACGGGCGGAGCCGACCAGGAACGCGCCCGGTTCGCCGCGCTGGCCAGGGAGTACCGGGACGCCTCCGTACGCCAGATCCGCACCCAGGCGCTCGCCCTCGCCCCGCTGCTGCTGACCCTCGCCACCGTGGGCGCCCTGGTGCACGCCGTGGTCCTGCTGCGCGCGGATTCCCTGAGCATCGGTGAACTCGTCGCCGTCCTGGGGCTGATGGGAACCCTGCGAGCCCCCACCCAGCTGGCGTCCTTCAGCCTCGGCCTCATCTACCTCGGCATGTCGGGGGCCCAGCGCATCAAGGAGGTCCTCGACGACCCCGAGGGCGCGGACGAGCGGGGCGGCCCGCACACCGCGCCCATCAGCGGCGAAGTCGCCATGGAGGGCGTCACGTTCGGCTACGACCCCGACAGGCCGGTGCTTCACGACGTCTCCTTCCGTGTCGCCGCCGGCACCACCGTGGCCGTCGTCGGCGCCACGGGCAGCGGAAAGTCCACCCTGCTGCACCTCCTCAACCGCACCTACGCGCCGGACCGGGGACGCGTCCTGATCGACGGCGTCGCCACCACCGACTGGGACACCGGGTCGCTGCGCTCGCGCATCGCGGTCGTCGAGCAGGACGTGGTGCTCTTCTCGCGCACCATCGCGGAGAACCTCGGCCTCGGGTCGGACCACGGCACCGACCGCGCCCAGGTGGAGGCCGCGGCCCGGATCGCCCAGGCGCACGACTTCATCACGGCCACCGGGAACGGCTACGACACCGTGATCGGCGAACGCGGCGTCACCCTCTCCGGCGGGCAGCGCCAACGCCTCGCCATCGCCCGCGCGTTGGTCGCCGACCCGCGCATCCTCGCGGTGGACGACGCCACCAGCGCCGTCGACAGCGCCACCGAGTACGAGGTGCAGCGGGCGATGCGACAGGCCTCGTACGGGCGCACCACGTTCCTGGTCACCCCCAGGCTGTCCCGCATCCGAGCGGCCGACCACATCATCGTCCTGGACGCCGGCCGGATCGCCGACCAGGGCAGCCACGAACAGCTCCTGCGGGGCTGTCCCCTCTACCGACGGATCTTCGCGCCCTACCTGAGCGAGCCGGCACCCGCAGGACCGGATGCCGCGGGCGCCGAGGAGGAGAGCCACTGATGGCCCAGCTGCTGGAGGGCATCGAGCCGGACGAGTACGACCGCCGGTACGGCGACCGCGAACTGGCCCGCCGCATCGTCCCATTCTTCCGTGGCAGGGGCACGGCGGTGGCCTTCGTGGTCGTCGCCGTGATCGTCGCCGCGACGGCGGGCAGCGCCGTACCCCTGTTGCTGGCCAGGACCGTGGACTCGGCCCTGGAGGACGACGGCGACGGTCGGCTGGCGCTCCTCGTCACGGCCATCCTCGTCGCGGGCGTCGCCGCCTGGCTGCTCACCCTTCTCCAGGAGCGGGTGAGCGGAACGCTGGCCGGTGACGTGGTGCTCGCGCTGCGGGAGCGGGCGTTCGCCGCGGTCATGCGCCAGGACATGGCGTTCCACGACGCCCACGCCACCGGTGTGGTGGTCAGCCGCGTCACCAACGACACCCAGGCGTTCGCGACCTTGATCAGCCTGCTGCTCAGCCTGCTCGGCCAAGTACTCATGATCGGGCTGCTGTTGACCGCCCTCTTCGTGATCAATGTGCCGCTGGCCCTGGTGACGGCTCTCGTCGCCGCGGTCATCGTCGCCGTCAGCCTCGCCTTCCGGCGCGCCGCGCGCAGCGCCTCGCTACGGCAGCAGCAGGCGCTGGCCGAGGTCAACGGATACGTCCAGGAGACGCTGCGGGGCATCGCCGTAGCCCGCAACCACAGCCACCAGGAGTCCGCCCAGGCCGGGCTCCACGAGGTCAACGACCAGTGGTTCAGGGCCAGTGTGCGGTTGAACCGCCTGTTCAGCGGCATCTTCCCGCTGCTGATCTCCCTGACGGGCCTCGGCACGGTCGCCGTGGTCCTGGTGGGCGGCCACGGCGTCGACGCGGGCTCCGTTTCGGCGGGCGAGTGGGTGCTCTTCCTGGAGGCCCTGGCCCTGTTCTGGTCGCCCCTCACCAGCATCGCCTCCTTCTGGAGCCAGCTCCAGCAGGGACTGGCCGCGGGAGAGCGGGTCTTCGCGCTCGTCGACCGCGAGTCGGCCGTGCGCCAGCGCGACCGGGTCCCGGTGCCGCGCCTGCGCGGCGAGATCACGCTGCGCGACGTCCACTTCAGCTACGACGCCGGGCATCCCGTGCTCAGCGGAGTGAGCCTCACCGTTCCCGCGGGCCACACCGTGGCGCTCGTGGGCCACACCGGGGCGGGCAAGTCCAGCGTGGTACGGCTGATCATGCGCGCGTACGAGTTCCAGCGGGGCAGCATCGAGGTCGACGGCCTCGACGTACGCACTCTGGACCTCGATCAGTACCGGCGCAGCCTCGGCGTGGTGACGCAGACCCCGTTCCTCTTCTCGGGGACGGTGGCGGACAACATCGCTCGCGGCCGGCCCGGCGCCGGGCGGGAGGAGATCGAGGCCGCGGCGCGCGCGGTGGCGGGCGGCGACTGGCTCCTCCAGCTCCCGCAGGGCCTTGACACCCCCACCGACGACGGCGGGCGCAATCTCTCCACGGGGCAACGGCAGATCGTCGCCCTCGCCCGCGTCTTCCTCCAGAACGCCCCCGTACTGATTCTCGACGAAGCGACCGCCAGCATCGACCCCCTGACGGAGGCTCAGATCCAGGAGGGCCTGGAGGCACTCTCCGCGGACCGCACGACCATCGTCGTCGCCCACCGTCTGCCCACCGTCCGCAAGGCGGACACGATCGTCGTCGTCGACGACGGCCGGATCGTCGAGCAGGGCGACCACACGACCCTGCTGGCGCGGGGCGGTGCCTACCGCCACCTCTACGACCGCTACTTCCGCCATCAGCAGCCCTACGACGACCCCGCCGACGCCCCGGACGCCCGGTCCGCGGCGCCCATGCCGGACGGAGAGGAGAGCATGACCGATGGCCACCGCGTCTGACACCACGGCGAACCTGGCCCCCACCACGCTCGGGGAGCTGCTCGACAGCGCCGCCCGAACCCGCCCCCATGCTGTCGCCGTCCGCTGCGAGGACGACGCTCTCACCTACGGCGAGATGCACGAGAAGGTACGCGCCGCCACGCACCGCTTCCGTGCGCTCGGCCTCACCGGCCCCGGCACGACCGGACTGCTCATGGAGAACACCCCGGCCTTCGTCGTCGCCTTCCTCGCCGCCGCACGCCTCGGTATGCGCGTGACTCTTTTGGAACCGAACACGACGCGTCCTCAACTAGCGGCGTTGGCCGCTAAGTTGGGACCTCTGTGCGTCACGGGAGACGGGGCGAGGCTCTCCGCGCTGAACAAGGCCGAGGACCAAGGACCACTCGACGGCTGCACCCTCGTCCCCATGGAGAATCCCGGCATCCCGCCGGAGGAATCCGTTGCGCCGGAGGGTTCCGCCCCTCCGAAAAACTCCGACGACGGTCCTCCGACGACCGCCACCCCCGACACCCCCTTCCTCTACCAATTCACCTCCGGCTCGACGGGAGAGCCCAAGGCGGCCGTCCACACGCAGCAGAACCTCGCCAACGGCGGCGCGATCTACGCGCGCGCCTACCGCATCACCGAGGACGACCGCATCCTCGCCGCCGTCCCGCTGCTGCACTCCTTCGGCCTGGTCGCCGGGCTCGTCACCGCCCTGCGGGCCGGGGCGCAGCTGGTCCTCCTCGGCCGCTTCGCGCCCGCGCGGCTCCTGCGGTCCCTGGACCGGCACGACTGCACGGTGCTGGTCGCCGCCCCCATGGCCTACGACCTGACGACGCGGGCGGCGGGCGCCGGATCGTCACCGCCGCGCGCCCTGCGGCTGTGCCTCTCCTCCGGAGCCGCCCTGCCACCCGCCGTGGCGCGGCGCGCCAAGGAACGGCTCGGCCTCGACATCCAGCAGGTGTACGGCTGCACGGAGGCCGGAGTCATCGCCGCGCGCCGCCCCGAGGACGGCGCCGGCCCGGACCTCGGCGTGGGGCGGCCCCTGCCCGGCGTAGCAATCCGCGTCGTCGACGAGCGGGGGTACGAGGTGCCCCAGGGCGACGAGGGGACGCTGCTCGTACGGACGCCCGCGATGTTCACGCACTACCTCGGGCACCCGGAGGCCACCCGGCGGGCCCTCCGCGACGGCTGGTACGGCACCGGCGACGTGGCCCGCCTCGACGCCCAGGGGCGGCTGCACCTCGTCGGGCGCAAGGACTCCTTCATCAACGTGGGCGGCAAGAAGGTGAACCCCCTGGAGGTGGAGCAGGTCCTGCTGGCCCACCCGTCCGTCGTCGAGGCGGCGGTCTGGGCCGACGAGGCGACCGGCGGCACCGGCGAGCGCGTGCGGGCCACGGTCGTCGCCCGTCCCCCGCTGCCCGCGACGGAGCTGACGTCCCACTGCCGCGCCCGGCTCCTGCCCCACCAGGTTCCCACCGCAGTCGACTTCGTCGCCGCGCTGCCGAAGAGCTCGATGGGCAAGGTGAGCCGCGCGGCGCTGCCGGACACGGTGGCGTGACCACTTCAGGAGATCCGACCAGTGCGGACCTAACCGGCGGTCGCGGCCGCGTCGGCGACTCCGGGGACGGTCGGCTTCGTGGCGGCGGAGGGCGTGCGGTAGGCACGGAGCGGCGCGTTGGCCACGGACACGGCGGCGATCGCGACGACGGCGGAGACCCCGCCGAGGACGAGGGAGAAGGAGGCGGAGGTGGCCGTGGCCACCAGGCCACCCCGGAAATTGCCGAGCTCGGGACCCGCGACTCCTATGACGTGTTCCACCGAGGAGACCCTCCCCCGGTACGCGTCCGGGGTCTCCAGTTGGACGAGGGCGCTGCGGGTGACCACGGACACGGTGTCGGCCGCGCCCGCCACGGCCAGGCAGCCGAGCGCCAGCCACAACGGCCCCGCCAGACCGAAACAGGCCAGTGACACCCCCCAGGCACCGGCCGCGTACAGCTGCACCAGACCGCTGCGGCGCCACCGCGTCACCGTTCCGGAGAGCAGACCGGCCGTGATCCCTCCGATCGCGACGGCCGAGAGGAACAGGCCGAGCGTCTGGGGGTCGCCCCCGAAGCGGACCTCGTTGACCAGCGGGAAGAGCGCGACGGGCATGGCGAGCAGCGTGGCGGACAGGTCGGTGGCCATCGAGCCCCACAGCGTCGGCCGCCGCAGGACGACCCGCCAGCCGCCACGCTCGGGCCGACGCCTGCCGCCCGCCGCCGCTTCGGGCCGCATGGCGGGCAGGCGGATCACCGCGAGCGTCGAGACCGCCATGGCCACGGCCTGGGGCGCGTACGCGGCGGGGAATCCCCACTGGGCGATGATCAGCCCGGCCAGCGCGGGACCGGCCAGCATCGCCGCCTGGAAGGAGGCATTGGTCAGCGCGAGACCGGCCGCGACCTGGTCGCCCGGCAGGAGCCGGACCGGGAAGGTGCGCCGGGCGGGAGCGCCGAGGGCGCCGCAGCTCACCCCGGCGGCGACGAGGACGAGCAGCAGCGGCACGCTCCGGTTGCCCACCACGGCCTGGGCGCACAGCCCCGCCGCGGCGAGGAGGTGGCCCGCGGTGGTGGCCCGCACCACCGCACGGCGGTCCACGGCATCGGCCAACGCGCCGCCGAGCAGCCCGAACAGCACCATCGGCAGGCCGGTGGCGAGCCCGATGGCGCCGGTGCCGACCGGGCTGCCGGTCAGCTCCCAGACCTGGGCGAGCACCGCCACGTTGGCCACCTGCCCGCCGAGTTGGGCGACCGATGTGCCGATCCACAGATCGCGGAACGACCGGCTGCCGCGCAGCGGGCGGGTATCGAGGAACCGGGCGCGTCCCCGTCCCCGCCCCGTCATCGCGGCGGCTCGACGATGTTCCGCAGGATCCGCTGCCGCATCGACCGCCTTTCCAGCGCCCGCCGCACCTCCTCGACGACGGCGGTCATCGCGTACGGGATCTCGCCGTCCAGCTCGGCCACGGTCTGGTGGGTGGCGCGCCACTCCGCCTCCAAAAACGGCACGAGCGCCCGGCCGCGCTCCGTCAGGTCGATCCGCCGGGTACGGGCATCGGGCCCCGGTTCGGAGGTGACCAGGCCCTCTTTGCGCATGGCCGCGACGGTCTGGCTGATCGCGGAGTGCGAGCGGTCCAGGGACTGCGCGAGCTCGCGGATGGTCAGGGGCCCGGTGTGCGCGAGCCGGATCAGCGGATAGGCGAACCGAGGCCGCACCCCCTCGATGCCCCGCTCGACGTAGACCTGCTCGATCTCGGCGTCCATGGCCGCCAGGAGCTCGTGCAGGGAGTGCCAGGGGTCGGGAAGCGCGGTGGGATCTGTGGGATCGGCGAGCACGGTGGGGTCATTGGAGCCCGGATGTGATGTCACAGCGCTAATATAACAGCGCTGCGACAATTACTCGCACGCGTCGACTCCCGACTCCCGCGCCCTGCCGCCCTGCACCCCTCTCGACATACGCACATGACCGAAATTGCGCCCCTCAATACGCCATGTGACGCATTGACCCCACCTCTCGATCACGGTTGCATGCTTGTGGCCCTCCGGCGGGGAACCGGAGGCGAGACCGCGTTCTGCCCTGGGGGGAAATGATGGAAAACGTGAACCGGAGCACCACCAGACGTGTGCGGGCCGCCCTGAGTGCGGCGGTCGTGGTCTGCGCGGTCACGGCGGTGCTGCCGGCGACCGCCTCGGCCGAGACCACCGCCCCGAGCGCGGCGGGGAGCCTCACGGACGCCCGCGAGACCAGTGTCGAGCGGATCAGTGTCGCGCCCGACGGCGCCCAGGCCGACGGCAACTCCGCCGGCGCCTCGATCACACCCGACGGCCTCCACCTCGTCTTCTCGTCATCGGCGAAGAACCTCACGGCCGACGCCCCTGAAACAGGCGACAAGGTGTACGTGCGCGACCAGCAGACGAGCCAGACCAAGCGAATGGGACCCCTGACTCCACTCCAGGCCCCGGTGATCAGCGGCGACGGAAAGTACGTCGCCTACCGGGTGCAGTGGTTCAACGACTCGCGGATTCGCCAGTACCAGGTGAGCACGGGATACACGGTCTCCCTGAACTGCTCGGCCTACAGCTGCAACCAGCCGTCCCTCAACGCGGACGGCCGCTACATCGCCTACGCCATCCGCAACATGCGGCAGCCCGCGTCCGGCCAGCGCGTCGAATTCCAGGACTGGAACACGGGCGCCACGCAGACCGTCGCCACCCTCGGTCACCTTCAGTCGTCCCGGCCGTCCATCAGCGGCGACGGCAGCCGTGTCGCCTACCAGGACAGCCAGGCGGGCGACGTCTTCGTGTGGAACCGGAGCGGCGCGACCACCTCCGGCCCGGTCGAGGGCCCGTCCACGGCTGCGACACTCGTCCAGCTCAGTGACGACGGCAGCAAGGTCGTCTACCTCTCGGGCACCGACACCTACGTCCACGACGTCAGCTCGGGCACGTCCCAACTGGTCCCGAACGTACGGGGCGTTGCCATCGACCCCACCGGCCGCTACCTGCTCCACACCCCACACGACACGACCGGCCCGTCACTCACCCTGCGCGACCTGCAGACGGGCACCGACGAGACGGTCTCGACCCAGCCCGCCTCGGCCGGCACCGACGCGGTCAGCTCCGATGGACGCTCCGTCGTCTTCCACTCCGCCGCCGACGACATCGTCCCCGGCGACACCAACGGCAAGTCGGACGTCTTCGTGCGCCACTTCGACTGACCGTCCCGCCCCGGCGCGGCTGACGCCGGTCCCGCGCGACGGCAACTCACGTACGCGGCCCGCCCCGACGGCGCGGGGCGGGCCGCGCTTCGACACACGCGACGTGCCGCATGGCACGCTGGCCCCCGTGGGTCCGTGATCGTCGAGGAGGTTTGCCACGTGGCGCAGCAACAGCCGGCGGAGACTGCCGGTGCCCCGGACGTCCGCGCCGAGGAGAGCCGACTGCGCAAGGACCTCGGGTTCTGGGGTCTGACCGCGATCGGCTTCTCCAACATCCTCGGCTCGGGCTGGCTGTTCGCCGCCATGTACGCCGCCCAGACCGCGGGGCCCGCCGCGCTGCTGTCCTGGGTCGCGGCCGGCCTGCTCTGCGCCCTTGTGGCCCTGGTCATGGTCGAACTCGGCGCCACCAGGCCGGAAGGCGGCGGCACCGTCCGCTGGCCCCTGTACGCGAACGGCCGGCTCGTCGGCACGGTCGTCGGCTGGTCCGTTATGCTCTCCGTGGGCGGCACCGCGGCCGAGATCAGCGCGATCATGCAGTACGCCGCCCACTACGTGCCCGGGCTCTACCACGGCGACAGCCTCACCGCCTCGGGGCTGGGCGTCGCCGCCGCACTGAGCGTGCTGCTCACCGCGCTGAACTGGTTCGCGGTGCGGATGTTCGCCCGCGTCAACAACCTGGTGTCGGTGTTCAAGGTCGTCGTCCCGGTGCTCACGGTGGTGGCCCTGTTCCTCTCCGGCACCCACTCGGGCCGCCTCACGGACCACGGAGGGTTCGCCCCGTACGGGTACGCGGCCTGCCTCACCGCACTCGCCGGCGGCGGCATCGTCTACTCCGTGAACGGGTTCCAGGCCCCGCTGGACTTCTCCGGAGAAGCCCGCAATCCGCGCCGTACCGTACCCGCCGCCGTCCTCGCCGGAATCGGCCTCGCGGTGCTCGTCTACCTCGGGCTCCAACTCGCCTTCCTCTACACGGTGCCCGACTCCCTGCTCGCGCACGGCTGGCAGGGGGTCAACTTCGAGTCCCCGTTCGGCCAGCTCGCTCTCGTCCTCAACCTGCACTGGCTCGCCACGCTGCTCTACGCCGACGCGGTGGTCTCCCCGGGCGGCTCCGCCTACGTGGGCGTCGCGATCGACGCCCGCCACACCTACGCCCTCTCGAAGAACGGCCTGCTGCCCCGCTTCTTCATGCGCATCGACCCCCGCTCCGGCATCGCACGCCGCGCTCTGGTCCTCAACCTCGCGGTCATCATCGTGTTCATGCTCCCGTTCGGCGGCTGGCAGGACATCGTGAGCGTGATGGGAGACATGTACCTGATCATCTACGCCGCCTCGGCGGTGGCCGTGGCATCCTTCCGGGCGCACGACCGCGAACGTGGCGTGCCGTTGGCGGACGGCCACATGCCGGGGGTGCGCTGGATCGCACCGCTGAGCTTCGCCGTGGCGACCGAGTTCATCTACTGGTCGGGCTGGGACGACCTGCGGCTCGCCCTCCCCCTGGTCCTCGCCGGTGTCCCGCTCTTCCTGCTGCAACGCCGCAGGACGGCAGGCGGCCCCCCGTCCGAGGAACTGCGCCGGGGCGCCTGGATCGTGTTCCATCTGGCGGCTCTTGCCGTGCTGTCGTGGCTCGGCACGTTCGGCGGTTCCGGACGTCTGCCCGCGCCGTACGACTCGATCGTGGTGGGCGCCGTCGCCTTCGCGGTCTTCGGCTGGGCGGTACGCTCGGGCACCGCCCACCTCCGCACGAACCCGGCCCACTGAGCGAGGAGCGAAGCCGGATGCATGCGTGGGTGCGCTCGACGGTTGAGTGGTGGCGGTCCCGCCGCCTCCCGAGCTACACGCTCGGACGCTTTCCGTAGTACGGGCTGACGGTCCTGGCCAGCTTCCTCTGGATCACCCGCAGCAAGGTAATCGTCGCCTCGTCATCACGCCCGGTGGTCGTCGGCCATTCGACGCCCGTCCCCGCGAGGTCACTCACGAAGACGATCTCTGTGGCCAGGAGTGTCCGGGCCCAGTCCGCCGGTGTGAGCGGGGCGTCCTCGCCGAGTGCGTTCCGCAGTCCGAGGGCCTGGTCGAGCAGATCCTGCGCGTCGGTGAACCCCATGCCGACGGCGAGCTGATCGCTGCAGTGTGCTGGCCCGCCCCATTCCAACAGTGCGCGACGCAGCAGATCGACCTCATGCTTCTCCAGCAGTTCGCTCGCCTTCGGAGTCTCTTGCGACATCGAGGCAGTCCTTTCGTATGCTCCTGTGACGTGCTCGGCAGTGATCCCTCACGGACGGCGCCCGCGTCGCACCTGGTCAGCGGACTGTTCAAGCCCGGCTCACGATCACGCTATAAGGCTGCGGGCCAGGGAGAGGAACTGCGTGACTGTCGCCTCAAGGACGGCGTACAGGACAAGCCGTAGCTGCTCGCAATATCTGGTTGGCCGCGTCGAGTCGCGGACGTGGCAGCAAGGAAGTGAGCGATGAGCAAGCAGCACCAGCGAAATGCCGAAGAGCCGACGTGGAGTTCCCTCGGCGCCAAGGGAAAGATCCTGGCCGCAGCCGGAATCACCAGCCTCGGGCTCGGTGTCGCAGCTGTCGTCATGCTCGTCCTCCTGCTCGTGGTCCTGATCATCACGGCCGCGTTCAGCGACATGATCGAGTTCGACAGCCTGAGCGCACTGTTCTGGGCGGCCTTGCTCTGCCTCCCTTGCGGGCTGCTCGCCGGCCTGTTCACCACCCCGGTGCGTCTTCTGCTGCGGCTCAACCAGCCCTCGCAACGGACCGGGCAGGTGGTGGAGGCGATCACCTCGTGCCTGACGACCTTCCTCGCCGCCCTCTTCGTCCTCGAATTCACTCCCGGGCTGCACGCCACTGATCCGTGGCTCCCCGCGGGAGCCGCGACCTTGCTCGGCGTCGTAGCGAATCCGGTTACCGGACTTGTGGAGTCCCGTAAGAGCTAGGCGACTTGGGTGCCCTCGTCGGCTCAGCCGACCGCGCCTGTCACCGCAGGTCAGATGGGGGAGCAGTCGGGCTTGTCGGTCCACCCCGCCTCGCACGCGTAGAGGGTGAAGGAGGCGTTGTAGCCGCGGGCCGCGCCGAGCTTGTTGTATTCGTTCACGGTGATGCGCCGCGCCACGTAGTGGTCGGTCGCTGTGCCGTCGGCGGTGTCGGAGTACGGCGGGTGGGTGCTGGTCGGCACCGGCGTCGGCGTACTCGTGTCACTCGGGGCCGGTGTGGGCGAGGTGCGGTCGTCGATGTCCCAGAAGCGAACGAGGTGGTACGCGGAGCAGATGTTCACGTCCAGGATGTAGGCACCGGTGGTGCCGCACCGAGCCGTACCGGTCCCCGGGTCGACGGGCTGCCCGTGCCCCATGCCGGTGATGTCGTAGGTCTCCACGGTGCCGCCGTAGACCCGGTGGGGGTAGCTGCCGACCGTGTCGGTGGTGTCCGGTGTCTGATCGGTGCCGTTCGCGTTGGTGAACTGCTCCATGATTTCGGTGGCGTTCATCGGCTTCACGGTCGTGTCCGAGGTGCCCTGCCAGATCGAGACCTTCGGACGCGGCCCGGAGTACGACGGGAAGGCGGCCCTGACCTTGTCCCCCCACTCCTTGGGGGACTTGCTGACGCCAGGACTCATGCAACTGTAGGCCGAGGCAACCGAGTTGGCGCAGTCGTAGGGCAGCCCGGCGATCACTCCCCCGCCGGAGAACACGTCGGGGTAGGCCGCCAGCATGACGGAGGCCATCGCCCCGCCCCCGGAGAGGCCGCTCACATAGGCGCTCGTCGAGCCGATGTCCTGCTTCGTGCGGTCGACCATCTGTTTGATCGACAGTGCTTCTCCGGAGCCGCGCCGGACGTCACCGGGTTCGAACCAGTTGAAGCAGGAGTTCGCGTTGTTCGACGCTTGCTGCTGTGGCAGGACCACGGAGAACCGGTACGTGTCGGCCAGCTCCAGCCAGCCGGTGTAGGCCCCGTAGGTCGAGGCGTTCTGCGTGCAGCCGTGCAGGGCGACCACGACGGGACGCCCTTCGGGCAGCCCCGGGGGCACGTAACGGAACATGCGCAGGTTGCCCGGGTTGGATCCGAAGCCCGTCACTTCCTGCGGGGTGGCCGCCGCGCGGGCCGGGCTCGGGAGCCACACGACGGACAGTACGGCGAGCAGCAGGACGGCCAGTGCGGCGGCAAGCGTTTCGGCTGGTGGGCGGCCTGCCGCGGGCAGGGGACGGGGGCGTTGTGGCATGGGGGGAGACCTCTCCACGTTCGGCTCTGTGATGACGGCCCTCACGGGTTGTGTGGAGGCTAGGGGCCTGCCCGCCGTCTGCGCCTTGGCTGGGGCCACCACAATGTCGATCACGCCGGTGGTGCCCGGCCCCATGGGTGGACTTCGCCCCGGGACGACGTCTCACTGGCCCTGCCTTGTGGCGCCGGCGTACTCAGGGCGCGGTGTCGGTGGGCGGCGCCGGGCTTGCGGGCCGGGCCTCGTGGCCGCCCAGGCGGTGCAGTCTCAGGGCCAGTTGGAGTTCCAGGGCTCTGGTGGGGGTGTTCCAGTCGGGCCCGAGGAGTTGGGCGACCCGGTCCAGTCGCTGCACGACGGTGTTGACGTGCACGTGCAGGGCGTCCTTCGCCTTGGACAGGATCGCGCCATGTGTGTAGTAGGCGTCGAGCGTCCTGGCCAGCTCGGTACCCCGCTGTCGGTCGTACGCGAGGACGGGGCCGAGGTAGCGCTGGACGAAGCCGTCGAGGTCCGATCGATCGCCGAGCAGGACGCCCAGGAAACCCAGCCCCGCGATGTCGCTGCCGTCTCCGGTGCGGCCCAGGGCGTGCAGAGCGGTCAGACAGCGGGCGGCTTCCGCGTACGTGCCCGGCAGCTGTTCGGGACCGGTGGCAGGCCCCGCGGAACCCACGGTGACGGGGGCACCGGCCGCCTTCCCCAGGTCTCCGGCCAGTTCGGCGGCGAGTGTCCCGGCGTCGGATGACGGTACGAGCAGGACGATGTGGCCGTGGTGGATTCCCGCGAGCCCACCCAGCGAGCGGGCACCGCGTACGGCTTCCGCGAACAGGTGCGAGCGCGGTTCGTTGTCGGTGTCCAGAGTGAGGACGGCGTGGGGCTGGGAGAGGTTGACGCCGAGTCTGCGGGCGCGCAGGGTCAGGCTTCCGCTGTCGTGGCGTCCGCCGGGCCGGTGGCGGGTGAGCAGGTCGTCGAGGAGCTCTCCGCGGACACGGTCCTCGGCCTCCGCGACGGTGCGTCGCAGCAGCAGGAGGAGGGCGGCGACCAGGGCGGCGCGTTCGAACAGCCGCCGGTCGGGGTCGGCCAGGTCCGCGCGTCCGGTCAGGACGACGCTGCCGAGGAGTTCCGATCCGGCCAGGACGGCGCATACCCAGGTGCCGTCCACCGGGACGGCGCGGCCGCCGGTGCGGGAGGCCGTGATGCCCTGGGACGAAGGGGTGAGGGGTTCGGTGCCGGCGCGGGCCATCTCGGTGCCGTCGGGGTCGTGGAGGGCGAGGCCGCCTCCGAGCAGCGCGGCGATCTCGCGGACCAGGTCGTCGACGGTCGCGCCGCGCAGGACCAGGTCGGTGAGCCGGTCGTGGGCGTCGGCGGCACGGCGCAACGCGGTGCTGTGGGCTCGGGCTGTCTCGTTCGCCGTGTTCAGGTCGACCAGGGCGGAGCGGGTTTCCTCCAGCATGCGTGCGCTGTCGATGGCGACGGCGGCGTGGTCGGCGAGCGAGGCGAGCAGCGCGATGGCCTCCGGCGGGAAGTCACGGGGGATGCGGTCGGCGGCGAAGAGCACGCCGATGACGCGCTTTCCGACGCGCAACGGCACCCCGAGGATGCCGCGCAGCCCTTCTTCCAGGACCGCTTCGTCGATGACCCGGGTGTGCTTGAAGCGGGGGTCGGTCCGGTAGTCGGCGCTGGTGTAGGGGCGGGCGGTCTGGGCGACCAGTCCGCCGAGCCCCTCGCCCATGCCCAGGCGCAGTTGCTGGAAGCGGGCCGATACCGAGCCGTCGGTGACACGCATGTAGGTGTCTTTGGCGACGGGGTCGTTGAGGGAGAGGTACGCGGCGTCGGTGCCGAGGAGGG
Organism: Streptomyces sp. NPDC036815; assembly: GCF_055609205.1. Classification (NCBI taxonomy): domain Bacteria; kingdom Bacillati; phylum Actinomycetota; class Actinomycetes; order Kitasatosporales; family Streptomycetaceae; genus Streptomyces; species Streptomyces sp. NPDC036815. Next base: position 315,371 of record NZ_JBVJPW010000006.1, read on the forward strand.
TTCTGGCCCGGTGGACGATGGCGCGCAGGACCGCGTCCAGGTCGCGCAGGGCCGCGAGGTCGCCGGCGGTGTCGAAGAGTGCGGACAGCTCGGCCTCGCGTCTGCGGTGCTGGTCGAGGGCACGGCGGATGTCCAGCGCGATCTTGGTGGCGTCGTCCAGGAGGGAGCGCTCCTCGGGCGGGAGCTGCGGGATGGCGTCGCCCGAGGGACGGGTGAACCGGTCGGCGGGAGCTCCGGAGGCCAGCAGGGTCAGCAGTTGTCTGAGGGCCGCCATCGCACTGTGAGCCGCTGCGCGGTACGTGCGGTCGTGCACGGTGGTCATGAGGGCACTCCTCCTGTCCGGGCGGCGCCGGATACGTGTCAGACCCTGTCCGCGCCTGCGGGTTCGGGCGCCGGCCGTGGTGTCGCGTCCGTGGCGTCGGATGTCGTGACGACGGTGAGGTCCCGGCCGCGTGTTTCCCTGGCGAGGGCGACGGTGATGGTGGTGACGACCGCGGCCAGGCAGAGGTAGAGGGCGACGGGCGTGGCGGAGTCGTACTCCTTGAGGAGTTCGACCGCGATGATCGGGGCCAGTGCGCCGGCCACGATGGAGGCGAGCTGGGAGCCCATGGAGGCGCCGGAGTAGCGGACCTTGGTGTCGAACATCTCGGAGATGAAGGCGGCTTGGGGGCCGTACATGGCGCCGTGCAGCAGCAGGCCGACGGTCACCGCGAAAGTGATCACGGTGAACGACTTGGAGTCGAGCAGCGCGAAGAAGGCGAAGGCCCACAGGGCCATGCCGACCGAGCCGATGAGGGTGACCGGCCTGCGGCCGATCCGGTCGGAGAGCGCGCCCCACAGGGGGATGGTGACGAAGTGGACGGCCGAGCCGATCAGGACGGCGTTGAGCGCGGTGCCCTTGGGCAGGTCCAGGTGGTTGGTGACGTAGACGAGCAGGAAGGCGGTGAGGACGTAGTACGAGATGTTCTCGCCGAACCGGGTCCCGATCGCGGTCAGGACCTCGCGCCGGCTGCGGCGGAACACCTCCACCACCGGGGGCTTCTCCTTGATGCCGCGGGCGGCGTCGGCCTGGGCCTTCGCCTGGGCGGCGAGGAAGACGGGGGACTCCGAGACGGATGTGCGGATCCACAGGCCGATCAGGACCAGGACACCGGAGAGCAGGAAGGGAAGGCGCCAGCCCCACGCGTTGAAGGCCTCCTCCGACTGGACGGCGGCGAGCAGGGCGAGGACGCCGGTTGCCAGGAGGTTGCCGCCCGGGGCCCCGGCCTGCGGCCACGAGGCCCAGAAACCGCGGCTCTTGTCGCCGCCGTGCTCGGAGACGAGGAGGACCGCGCCGCCCCACTCACCGCCCAGGGCGAAGCCCTGGATCAGGCGCAGCACGGTGAGCAGGATCGGGGCGCCGACGCCGATGGTGTCGTACGTGGGCAGCAGGCCCATGGCGAAGGTGGCTCCGCCCATCATGAGCAGGCTGATCACGAGCAGCTTCTTGCGGCCGATCTTGTCGCCGAAGTGCCCGAAGACCACGCCGCCGAGCGGCCTGGCGGCGAACCCGATCGCGTACGTGATGAAGGCGATCATGGTGCCGACGAGCGGGTCGGCGGTGGGGAAGAAGAGGGTGTTGAACACCAGCGCGGCGGCGGAGCCGTAGAGGAAGAAGTCGTACCACTCGATGGTGGTGCCGATCAGGCTCGCGCTGACGATCCGGGCGATGCCGGGAGAGCGGCCTGGCGCGGTGGGGCCGGTGGCCGGGGCGTCGGACATGTGTCACCTCGTGTACGGGAAAGGGGCGGGAGGAGGGGCGGGGACGGGGAAGCGGAGAGCGAGCGGAATCAGCTCGCTCCCCAGCCGCCGTCGAGGGGCAGCGAGGCTCCGGTGATGTAGCTCGTGTGCGGCCCGCACAGCCACAGGGCGGCGGCGGCCACCTCTTCGGCCTCCAGGAGCCGTTTGACCGGGGCGCGGGAGAGCAGGACATCGGAGAGGACGTCGCCGGCGCTGATGCCGTGGGCCGCCGCCTGGTCCTGGATCTGGCCCTCGACCAACGGGGTGCGGACATAGCCGGGGTTCACACAGTTGCTGGTCACCCCGTGCGGGGCGCCCTCGACCGCGGTGACCTTGCTCAGGCCCTCCAGGGCGTGCTTGGCCGTGACGTAGGCGCTTTTGAACGCGCTGGCGCGCAGTCCGTGGACACTGGAAATGTTGATCACGCGGCCCCATCCGGCGGCGTACATGTGCGGCAGCCCGCGACGGATCAGCAAGAACGGGGCGGTGACCATCACCTGCTGGATGAGCGCGAAGCGCTCCGGCGGGAACTCGTGGAGCGGGGCGACGTGCTGCAGCCCGGCGTTGTTGATGAGGACGTCGATGCGCGCGGGAAGCGTGTCGATCACGTGCGGGTCGGCCAGATCAGCGGTGTGGGCCACTCCCCCGATGGCCTCGGCGACCGTCTTGGCCTTCTCGGCGTCGACGTCGACCACATGGACCTCCGCGCCGGCGACGGCGAGGGCGGCGGCGCAGGCCATGCCGATACCGCTGCCGCCGCCGGTCACCAGTGCGGCACGGCCGGACAGGTCCACGCCGACCGCGGCCGACCTGGTCGAGGCGGTCGGCCCCGACGGGTGCGAGGATGCAAATTCCCTGGTCATGGCGGGAAACAGTAGAGACACCTCGGCGGCTCTCCTATGGCAACGAACACCACAATGACCCACCCAGGGGTGGCGGATTCTTCTATGCCCCACCTGAAGCGAGGGCTTTCCCTACCGGTCGGTGCGGCCGAGGGGACAGCTGGTCAGCAGTGCGGCCGGGTCGGCCGCGGACGGGCGGGGTACCGTGCGTCCGGCCGGCGGCAGGTGGGAGTGGTCCAGCCACCCCTCAAGGGCGGTGAACGCCGAGCGGTGACAGGGGACGAGCGGCCGCAACCGACCGGGGAAGGTGTCCACCAGGGAGTCGGTATGGGTGCCGTCCTCGATGCGGTAGTAGCGGTGCAGCCCGCCGCGGCCGGCCCGGCGCACCATGCGGGCGTAGACGTCGGAGTCCTGGCTGATGGGAAGCAGTACGTCCAGGGTGCCGTGGACGGTGATCAGGGGTTTGCCGATGCGGCCGGTCAGGGCGATCCGCTGAACGGCGCGGCGCACTTCGGCCGGACGTGCGGCGTAGTCGTAGTCCGCGTCGCAGGCCGGGCTTCCGGGAGCACAGTACGGGGTGCCCGCTTCCGTCGGGCCGTCGAAGCCCGGGTCGATCTCCTCGCGGTGGATCCGCTGGGTGAGGTCCCAGTACACCTCGTGGTGGTACGGCCACAGGAACTCCGACCCGGCCGGGTACCCGGCGGCGTGCATCGCCCGCCGGGCCGCCTCGGCACCCGGGCCGCCGGCCTCGTACGCGGGGTAGTGGCGCAGTGCGGGCGGCAGGAACGTGAACAGGTTCGGACCGTCGGCGCGCCAGAGCGTGCCCTCCCAGTCCACCCCGCCGTCGTACAGCTCGGGATGGTTCTCCAGCTGCCAGCGCACCAGGTAGCCCGCGTTGGACATGCCGGTGGCCAGGGTCCGGTCCGGCGGGCGGTGGTAGCGCTGGGCGACCACGGAGCGGGCCGCGCGGGTGAGCTGGGTCAGGCGCGTGTTCCACTCGGCGATGGCCTCGCCCGGTCGGTCGCCGTCGCGGTGGAAGGCGGTGCCGGTATTGCCCTTGTCAGTGGCGGCGTAGGCGTAGCCGCGGGACAGGACCCAGTCGGCGATGGCCCGGTCGTTGGCGTACTGCTCACGGTTGCCGGGGGTGCCCGCCACGACCAGAGCACCGTTCCAGTGGTCGGGAAGGCGGATGACGAACTGCGCGTCGTGGTGCCAGCCGTGGTTGGTGTTGGTGGTGGAGGTGTCGGGGAAGTAGCCGTCGAGCTGGATGCCCGGCACGCCGCTCGGGGTCGCGAGGCCCTTCGGCGTCAGTCCCGACCAGTCGGCCGGGTCGGTGTGCCCCGATCCCACCGTTCCCGCGGTGGTCAACTCCCCCAGGCAGTCCGTCTGCTGACGGGTGGCACCGGGGACGGTGAGCCGCGCCATGCCGACGCAGTGCTGGTCCCGTGCCGGGCCTGCGCCGGTGGCCGTCGCCGTCGACGTCGGCGTGAAGGACAGCGAGGCCAGGAACACGGCAGCGAGCGCGGCGCGCGGACGTGGTCGCGCGCTCGTGGTGCGGGGCGGGGCCATGGAGTACCTCCGATTGCGTACGAGCGACGGACGGAGGCTAGGCGGCCGGGTCATGGGACGGGTATGGCAAGGGCCGCCACGATGACGGCCCGCGGGAAGGTGCTCACCGCCATGCCGCGACGGGGGCCGCCACCCGCCGGGGCCGCTCGCTGGACCGGCGCCCGCACCTCGACCCGGCATGGTCTTCTCACACATGCACACGCACTGTTCATGTGCTCCACGTACAGGCAGCACCGGCGACCGTGCGGCCGTCACGCTTGAGCGGCTCCCGGGGTGGCTGCGTACGACCGCCATATGAGGGCCTCTCGATGGGTGAGCCAGAACCATGGTGGGAGGCGGTTCGCGGCTCCTAGGCTCAGCGCCGAATCGGTCGAGCAGCAGCAATGACGGAGAGAGGTCGCATGGGGCTGGACAAGACGGTCGCGGACGTCGCCCGAGCGGTGAGGGGCATCCCTGATGGGGCATCACTCGCCGTCGGGGGATTCGGTCTGTGCGGCATACCGAGCGCGTTGATCGACGCGGTGCTGCGCGAGGGCGCCTCCGGACTGCGGATCGTCTCCAACAACTGCGGCGTGGACGACTGGGGTCTCGGTCTGCTCCTGCGGGCGGGCCGCATCGACCGGATGACCAGCTCGTACGTGGGAGAGAACAAGGAATTCGCCCGGCAGTACCTCAACGGGGAGCTGGAGGTGGAGCTGCTGCCCCAGGGGACCCTCGCCGAGCGGTTGCGGGCCGGTGGCGCGGGCATCCCCGCCTTCTACACCCCGGCCGGCGCCGGTACCCAGATCGCCCAGGGCGGGCTGCCCTGGCGCCACGGGCCGGACGGCGCCGTCACCGTGGCGTCCCCTCCGAAGGAGAGCCGTGTCTTCGGCGGCGTCGAGTACCTGTTGGAAGAGAGCATCACCACCGACTACGCACTGGTGCGCGCCACCCTCGGTGACCGCCACGGCAACCTGGTCTTCCGCTCCTCCGCCCGCAACTTCAACCCGCTGGTGGCGATGGCCGGCAAGGTCACGATCGCCGAGGTCGAGCACTTGGTCGAGCCCGGCGAACTGGACCCGGACGAGGTCCACCTGCCCGGCGTGTTCGTCCAGCGGGTGGTGCGCGTCCACCCCGATGATCCCGCAGGCCATCGGCGCATCGAACGCCGTACCGTCCGTACCGCCCGTACCCAGCAGGAAGCCGGTGCCTGACATGGCGCTCACCCGTGAGCAGATGGCCGCCCGCGCCGCCCGTGAACTGACCGATGGCTCGTACGTCAATCTCGGCATCGGCCTGCCCACCCTCATTCCCAGCCACCTGCCACCCGGGGTGGAAGTGGTCCTCCAGTCGGAGAACGGCATCCTCGGCGTCGGGCCGTACCCGACCGAGGACGAGATCGACGGCGACCTGATCAACGCGGGCAAGGAAACAGTGACCACGCTGCCGGGCGCCTCGTTCTTCGACTCCGCGCTGTCCTTCGGCATGATCCGCGGCGGTCACATCGACGCCGCCGTCCTCGGCGCCATGCAGGTCTCCGCCACCGGCGACCTCGCCAACTGGATGATCCCGGGCAAGATGGTCAAGGGCATGGGCGGCGCGATGGACCTGGTGCACGGAGCACGGCGGGTCGTGGTCCTCATGGAGCACACGGCCAAGGACGGCAGCCCCAAGCTGGTCGAGGAGTGCACCCTGCCGCTCACCGGCCGCGGTGTGGTCCAGCGCGTCATCACCGACATCGCCGTCCTCGACGTCACGCCCCAGGGCTTCGAGCTGGCGGAGCTCGCCCCCGGTGTGACGGTCCAGGACGTAGCGGCAGCGACGGCGGCCGAGCTGATCGTGCCCGCTCGGCTCATGGCGCCGACCGCCGCCTGACACCGGGCACCGGGCACCGGCAGGAGGCGGACCGCTCGCGGGCGCGGACCGTGCCGAGGACGCCCCGGCCGGCCCCGAAGACGGCCGAAGGGCCGTATCAGATCTCTCTGATACGGGCCCTTCGATCTGCGACTGTCTCCAGTCGGGACGACAGGATTTGAACCTGCGACCCCTTGATCCCAGGAGTGAGGACCACAGGAACTACCTGCACAGCCCGGCTCAGGCGGATCACCTACGAACTCGGCCCCATCCGACCCGCGGCCGAAGGGTCAGGCGGCATCAGCTCGTCGGAGGTCCGGGCTGCCGCCCCCGTCCCTCACATCGGAGACAGCTACGACGCCCTCGGCCGCCTCCAGCGCGCCTATCCGTGGGCGCCTGACCGGCCGTCCGCGACGACCTGCTATCTGACCGACGCGGAGTGGGTGATCTCTGATCTTCGTCACGGCCAGAAACTCGATGCCCTGCCCCTGGACAAGGCACAGTTCCGCACCCGCGCGGACGGGGTGGGCCTTGACCGACTCGATCTGCGGCTGGACTTCATCCCGCTCGTCCACATCAGCAACACCATCGCGAACGGCGAGCACTTCGGCCAATCCACCCTGGCCAAGGTCATGCAGGCCCTCGATGAGCTTGCCGAGACCGACACCGACTCTGCCCGCGCCTCTTCGACGACCGACGCACCGATCATCGGGCTCGCCAGCGCGCGTCCCGAGGTCGACCGGGTGTCTGGCAGGCCCAAGCCGCTCACGATCGAACCGGGCACGGTGTTCGCACTCGGCGACGGCGGCCGCATGGACGTCCTGGACACCTCCCACCCGCTCGCTGAACTGCGAGCCCGCGTCGAGGAGATACGCGACTGGACGCGGGCGCGGCGGAGCCACTTCGCCTCGGAGGTGAAGCCGAGCAGGGCCTGCATCCTCGCCAGCGTAACCAGCTCGGCATCGGTCAGCTGGGGGGGATTCCGATGGCCGGACGCCAGGGCGCGAGATGGGGGGATGCCTTCAGCAGATCGTCGGTCTGCACATAGAGTGCGGTTGCGAGGGTGTCCAACTCTGTCTTCACACACCGACGTTGGGCGCCCGCCCTGCACGCGCAGCCAATCCCGGGAACATCATGATCCTCCCCAAAGATCGAGACCCCCGATTCATCACCATCCGCCGCGGGGGGACGCTCACGGACTCCGATCATCAACTCCTGGCCTTGTGGGCTGCCGCGTGCGCAGAGCACGTTCTGCACCTCTTTGAGTCGGTGCAGCCCTCGGACCGGCGGCCCCGCGAGGCGCTCGAGCAGATTAGGGCATGGGCGCGCGGTGAGATCAGGATGTCTCAGTCCCGAGCGGCCGGTGGCCATGCCATGGCTGCGGCACGAGAGCTGACCGGGGCCGCGCGGCACGCCGCATTCGCCGCCGGACAGGCGGCGGTAGTGGCGCATGTCGCCGCACACGAGCTTGGTGCTGCGGCCTATGCGATCAAGGCCGTGCGCGCGGCGGCCCCCGGACTGGAGACGCAGAGCGCCGGCAGACTCGAGCGCCAGTGGCAGCACGAACAGCTCCCGGAAGCAATCCGCGAGCTCGTCCTGGACGATCAACGGTTGCGAAACGAGATCTGCTGGTCCGTCTTCGACTGCTGACGGGCGGGACAGCACATCGGCACCGACCCCTTGGAATCGATCATCTAGGACACCCGTGACCGAGATCGACATACGGCACTACGACCACCGTGACGCCGCCGAACTGCGCCCGCTGCTCTTGCAGGTGTACGCCGAGGTCTACGCGAAGGCCGCCGAGGACGATCCGTTCGCCTCCGTCGACCGCTTCGCCCAAGGCCTCGACGGCTGGTCGCAGCGGCCCGGCTGGAGCTGCGTCATCGGCTACACCAGCGACGGCCAGGCAGTCGGCTACGCCTACGGAGCACCCCTGCCCAAGGACGCCCGATGGTGGCGCGGACTGCTCACCGAGGTGCCCGACGACGTCGTCGCCGAGACCGGCACCCGTACCTACGCGCTCTCCGAGCTGATGGTCCGCGAACCCTGGCGCAAGACCGGCACCGCCCGCCGCCTGCACGACACACTGCTCGACACGCGCACCGAGGAACGGGCCACGCTCCTGGTCGACCAGACCCACCCCGAGGTCCACGCGCTATACGAGAGCTGGGGATGGCAGACCCTCGGAGACCTCCGCCCCCACATCCCCGACGCACCGCTGTTCCACGCCATGCTGCTCCCGCTGCCCGGCCAGGACGGCCTGCGATGACCGCACGCACGTGGCGGCACACACTCCCATCCGGGAGGCGTAGAAGGGTACAAGTACCGGTATGGCCCGGGAGCGGATCCGGCGGCCGGCCGTGGTGGGCCGGGCCCGTCAGATCGTGCACAGCTATGAGAGTGCCGTGCCGTTGCGCCAGGTCATGTTGGTGGTCCGCGGCTTCGGCCCGCAGTCGTACGCCGACATCGTCCACGACCGCGTCACCGCCGACCCGCGCGAGGCCGTGCTCCGGTCGTCGTTCTCCCGGGCTTCCAAGTCTGTGGCATGACGCTGCATTAGCCGTGTGACCTGGGGTTTTCTCTAACATCTCTGGGGCTGTCGTGATCGTTGCGATACGTTGCACATAGAGATGGAGGAGACCCTTGCGGGCCTTCCCTGTTCAACTCCCATCCGGCATCCGCTACTGGACCGTGCTGGACGAGGACCTGGCCGTCGTACCGGAGGCGGACGCGTTCTTGCGGCACGTCAGGTTCGGCCGGGGCCAGGTAGAGCTGACGACAGCGCGGTGAGTTCGGAGGTCATGGCAGACACAGAGGGCGGGCCGGTAGGTCTGGATGCAGCGAGCGTTCCTGCGGGGTGAAGCTCCTGTGTACGGTCCGGCAGATTTTGCGGATGGCCTGGGCAGGGGTAGGCAGTTCGCCTTCCCACAGTTGTGCCGCCCCGCGACCGCCGGTGGCCTGGGTATGGCCGTCCGGGCTGAGTGCCACCGCGTTCAGGGGTCCGGTGCGGTTGGTCAGGGTACGCCGGGTCTTGCCCGTCGCGGTGTCCCACAGTCGCAGTATTCCTGCGTCATCACCGGTGGCCAGGGTGCGTCCGTCGCTGCTGAGTGCCATTGCTTGAACAGGGTTCATGAGGTCAGTCAGGGTGCGTCGGAGCTTTCCACTGGGGGCTTCCCAGAGCCGAACTGTCTTGGTGTCGTTGTTGGCGCTGCCTCTGGTAGCCAGGGTGTGGCTGTCCGGGCTGAGCGCCATTCCGGCCACGGGTCCGATGTAGCTGGTGCGACGGGCTTTACCTGTGGTGGTGTCCCACGCCCGCAGGGTCCCTGTGTCGGCGGCGGCCGTCAGAGTATCCGCGCCTGGGTTGAACATCATCGTGACCATGCCATCGTTGGGAAAGCGCAACGTGCGCCGGAGCGTCCCGTTGGTCACGTCCCACAACCGCGCCACGTTCCTGTCCACGGTAGCCAGAATGTTCCCCTTGGGGCTGAACACCACCGCGTCCACAACTCCAGTGTGGCCGGTAAGGGCGCGCCGGGCCATGCCGCTCGTGGCATCCCACAAACGCACAGTGTCGCCCTCGCTGACGGCCAGTGTGTCTCCGTCCGGGCTGAACGCCACCGCATCTCCAAGCGTGTGATCGCCGGGAGTGCGCAGGGTGCGCCGGAGTTGGCCGCGGACTGCGTCCCACAGCCGTACCGCATCGTCGTCCACGGTAGCCAGAGTGTTTCCGTCGGGGCTGAAGGCCACCGCAGACACTTCCCCTGTGTGGCCTGCAAGAATACGGCGAGGTTCACCCGCCGCGATGTCCCACGTCCGCACGGCCCCTGTGTCCGCGACAGCCGTCAGGGTAGTCCCGCCCGGGCTGAACGCTGCCGTAAGCGTGTCGGGGATGCCCAAGGTGCGCAGAGGGGCCCCGCTGGCTACATCCCACAGCCGCACTTCCTTCTGGTCGACGGTGGCCAATGTGTTCCCGTCGGAGCTGAGGACCACCTCTACCGCATTCTCGTCGCGGCCGGTGAAGACGCTACGAGTTGTGCCAGTCGCGCTGTCCCAAAGCTTCACCTCGTCGCCACCGACAAGGACCAGCGTGCGCCCGTCCTTACTGAACTCCACAGCGGTATAGCCCTCAAAACGGGCCAAGGTGACGCTGTCCGTCTTCTCGCCAGCCATGTTCCACCGCCGGACCACCGCTTCATCGCCGATGTATACACCGTCGTCATCGTTGGAGCCGACAGTGGTCAGAGTGCGCCCATTGGGGCTGAACGCCACCGCGAGCAGAGTCTTTGTGCGGTCGCTGAAAGTGCGGCGAAGGGTGCCTGCAGTCGTGTCCCACAGCCGCACCTGTCCTCCCCGGCCGCCAACGGCGAGGGTGTGCTCACTCGGGCTGAAGACCATCGCGTACACGGAGCCACCGTGTCGGGGAAGAGTGCGGCGCACCTCGCCCGTCGCGGTGTCCCACAGCCGCACCACTGCTCTTTCGTCAGCGGTGGCCATGGTTCGCCCGTCCGGACTGAACACGAGTGCATGGGTGGAGGCGGAATTGGCAAGTGTGCGGCGGGGTTTGCCCGTTACCGCGTCCCACAGCCGCACCGCCTTCTTGTCAACAGTGGCCAAAGTACGCCCGTCCGGACTGAACGCCGCCATGCTCGCGGGTGTAGCGCGGGCGGGCAACTGGTACTGGCGGGCAAGGTCTGCGGCGGCGTACAGGCTGGTGGTTGCCTCGTCAGTCGGGGCGGTGCGGTAGGCGCGAACGGCCAGCAGCGCGGCCAGGTCAGGGTCGTTGGCCAGCAGCGCGGAGGATTGTGCGGCGAGTTGGCGGGAGATGGCGGTTTGCTGCGCGGCCACCGCTCGTGCACGCTGCTGGCCGCTGGCGTGGCTTTGCTGCCAGGCAAGCAGGCCGCCGGTCAGGGCCAGGGCGAGCAGCACGGACACGGCGATGGAGAACCGGCGCAGGCGGCGGGTGGTGCGGACAGCTGCTTGCTGCTCTTGGTCGCGTGCGGTGGCGCTGGCGCCGAGAAAGGCGCGTTCCAGTTCGGTGAGCTCGGGATGGTCATGGGCGTGCGGGAAGTGTTCTTCGGTGCTCGCCAGGCGGGTGCCCCGAAACAGTGCTCCTGGATCCCGGTCGAGTTCGGCCCACGCTGTGGCGGCCTCCGTCAGGCGCCGGTGGGTGCGCAGGCGTTCGCGGTCCTCTTCGATCCAGGCGCCCAGCCGGGGCCAGGCGGTGATCAGCGCCTCGTGGGCGAGATCGACGGTGGCGTCCTGAAGGACGATCAAGCGGGCGCGGGCCAGCAGGTCGAGCACGGTGTTCGTATCGGCGCACGGGCTGTCCTCCAGTTCCCTCACGTTGATGGGGCGGCGGGTGTCCGGTGTGCCCTCGCCCGGAGTGATAAGGCGCAGCAGGATGCTTCGGGCTGTGCCGGCTTGAGCCTCGGAGAGTCGGGTGTGGACGTCCTCGGCTGTGCGGACGATGGCTCCGTGCAGGCCTCCGGCGGTCTCGTAGGCCTCGTGGGTGAGGGTGCGGCCGCGTCGGTGGCGCCAGGTTTCCAGCAGAGCGTGGGAGAGCAGCGGGAGGCTGCCGGGTTCGGTGGCGGCCTGGTCGATGAGGTGTGCGGCCAGTGTGCGTTCCACGGTCAGTCCAGCCGCGGCGGCGGGTTTGACGATGGCCTCGCGCAGCTCGCCCCGGGTCATCGGACCGACGGGCAGGCTCGACTCTCCGATGGTCACGGCGAGTTCGGGGTGTTCGAGGCAGCGGGTGTAGAAGTCGGCGCGTACGCCCAGCAGCACACGCACCCGGCTCCCAGGGCGGCGGGCGGCCAGCAGACGGGTAATGAACTCGTCTCGTTCGGTGGGGTCGTGGCAGAGGGTGAATGCCTCCTCGAACTGGTCAACGACCAGCCACGTGTCCCCCTTTGCCGCTGCAGGAGTCAGGGCGTTGGCGTGGGTGCGCAGGGGGTGGGCGCCGGGGGTGAGGATGCGGATCGCCGCCGGGCGTAACCCGGTGTCCTTGATGTGGCGCATACGGGGGATGAGCCCGGCCCGCAGGAGGGAGGACTTGCCGCTGCCGGACGGGCCGAAGACCACGGTGACGGCGTGCTGTTGGGCCAACTGCGTCAGATGGTCGGTCAAGTGGTCCCGGCCGAAGAACAGATGCGCGTCGCCGGGCTCGAAGCGGGCCAGGCCCCGGTAGGGCGCCTCAGTGGGGTCCTCGCCGGCGGCCGCCGTCTCGCTCTCCTCACGAGCAGCCTCATGCCAGCGCCGCTCCCAGCCCTGTTCGTCACCTCCGCAGGCTCTGACGTAGGCGAGCGTCAGTGCCAGAGAGGGGAGCTTGTCCCCCGCAGCAGCCTGAGACAGTGCGGTGATCGAGTAACCGGTGCGCTCGGCCAGCGACCGATAGGCAACGCCGCCGGCCTCGTCGCGCAGTTTGCGCAACTCGACCGCGAACCGCGCCACGGGCCCCGCCGCCGGATCGACCGGCTTCTCCCTGCGCCCCACCCTGAATTCCCCCGAGCTCCGGATGATCACTGCAACGTCACGCTACGGGCTCGGTAGGAGGGCGGACAAGTTGCCGGTCGGCCATGCCCGGCGGCCCTCATCTCTCCGGGACTGGATTGTTTACCTGCGCTGACCTGGGTGATGAAAAACGCCGCGGTGAGTGAAATCAATGCCGGACCGCCCCAGGCGCTCCACTCCCGGGACGCACGACTGCTCGGGAAGTGCCCGGCCAGGCACACCGGCCAGACCGAGGGCACGGCAAGCACGGCGCCGTCGAAAGCAGGTGAGTACTCGCGGGCCTCAAGGAAGAGACCGGAGACGGCGTCGCGCAACGGCACCGGCGTCTGTCACCCGACAGAGCCCCTAAGCCTTACGGGATCCCTGATTGGAAACGAGGAGACGCATGCGTACAGGCAAACGATGGGCGGCAATCGCCGCTCTGACCACGATGGCAGCCTCAGCCGGACTGCTGGTCGGAACATCCCCGGCCTCGGCCGACACCAACTGCGCGTCCGGCTACCACTGCGTGTTCTACAAGGGCCTTACCACCTCGGCCCGCCACTCGTACTTCAACAGCGACACTGACTTCAGTAACGACACCTTCAACCAGCTCACCAACCTTCCGGGTGGTGGCGCGACCGTGCACAACAACTCATGGTCCTTCAGCAACTCGAGCAACAGCGGGTACGAGAGTCATTACTACGACGGGGTCGGCAGCGACTGGGGCGGGTACCTGCTCTGCGTCAACCCCGGCCACGAGGTCAACACCGTCAACGAGCGTCTGCAGGACAGGGCCAGCTCGCTCCGGGTGCGAAGCACAACCAGCTACGACTGCTACTGAGCGAACGCCCCGCAGATGCCGGGGGGCGGCGGCGTGTTACACATCGCTGCCCCCCGGCACCATCGCCCCCCGACCTCGGACCACGAGAGATGATCTGCCATGTCCCCGCTGAAAGTGGGCCGCGGGGTGGGTGTCACCGCTCTGGCGCTCGCCCTCCTCGCCCTCACCGGTACCATTGTCTGGGCGCTGCACGACAGCAGGCCGCCGCCTGTCCGACATTCCGCACAGCAGTCCGGCCCTGCGCCTGTGGTACTTCATTCCCGGCTCCCTCTCTACTCTCTGCTGCACGCGCCGACCGCTACCTCACGCCGTGTGCACGAGGCCCAACAACGCCTGGTTAGCCGCTGCATGACCAAGCACGGCTTCCACTACGAGACGCCTCCCGTCGATCCCTCAGCCTCGGTGGACGTCGGCTCAGGCCCGGCGCAGTTCGGCATCGAGACCCTCAGTCCGCCAAACTCCGCCGACCGGCCTGGCAGGCTGCCCGCAGAACGACCCCGTGGGAAGGCATTCGGTCGAGCACTCTACGGGGATCCGCAACAAAGGATCTCCGCCCGCAACAAGGAGATCAGCGTGAGTCGGCCCGCCATAGGCTGCGTGGCTGACGCCGAGCGACGACTCCTGGGCGCGGGTGGGCCGCGACGCGCTCTCATTGTGCAGCTGCGGCTCGACCAGGGAGAGCGGGACGCACTACGCGCGCTCAAAAGGGATTCCGCGTTTCGCGGAGCGACGGCACGCTGGCGTTCTTGCATGCGGCAGGCAGGATTTACCACCGCGAAAGACCCCCAGCGGCTCGCACAGGCGCTACACCCGGACGCTCCCCTCACCGAGCAACCCGCAGCCCGTGCCGACGTGGCCTGCAAGCACGCCACCGGCTACCTGGAGCGCGCCTACGCCAGGCTCGCCGCGCTGGAACAGCGCTGGCTCGACGCCCACCCACAGTCGGCGGTCGACTGGCGCTCCCTGCGCCAGCGAGAGGATGCGGCTGCCACCAAGGTGCTGAAGGGTGGGTGACGTTTCGGGCGGGCAGCCGCCCGGCCTCCTCTTCGCCTACACCCAGGCGCCAGCCCGGCAGACTCCACGCCGACAAGGGCCACGACTACGCCCACCTGCGGCGATGCTTACGCGAGCGCTGCATCACCCACCGCATCGCCCGCAAGGGGGTCGAGTCCTCGTAACGGCTGGGCCGCCACCGCTGGACCATCGAACGCACCATGGCCTGGCTCGTCGACTGCCGCCGCCTCCGCCGACGCTACGAACGCAAGCCGACCACTTCCTCACTTTCACCAGCGTGCCTGCACCCTGATCTGCCACCGCAGACTCGCCAAATGAGATGACCTGTAAAGGGGTTGGGTGAGAACTGGTCCACAGGAACGCGGCGGCGGCCAGGTGGAGGTCGACGACTTCGATGAGCTCGACGTCGCCATCTTCCCGGTACGGACCCGAGTCGAGCTGCCGCAGTCTTTCGCGAAGGCCGTCGGGGTCGACCAGTCCCTCCTCGAGGAGCGGTGACCCGTCCTTGAGTATCACGTCGAACAAGTGACAAGCCCCGGCGGTCAATGCGTGCTAAACGACCTCGTGGCTTTATCAGCGAGTCCTGCCACCGGTTGTCGATCGGTGTCCTCTGACATCGCATCTGAACCGTGTGCCGTTGAGGTCGGCCCGGCCAGAAGGGCGTCCTGCCCGGCTCCCCCGGCCAATGTTGGACCCGTCAGCAAAGCCACCCTGCGGAGCCTGGACAACTTCGCAGGGCCCGAGATCAAGCAAACGCCGCCAGTCGCTGTCCGAGGGCAAGGACAGCGAAGACGAGGCAATAGTGGCTCCGGGCCATCGTCGAAGCCGCACAGGCTGGCCTGACCCCGTCGCTGGCCACCATGAAGCTCGCCGAATACGGCGAAGCGAACATGGACCTCGCCATGCGCGGACTGGAGTTGAAAACGCTCGACCCCTACCGTCGGGGTGGCGGATGCGTGTTGTCCCCGCCCTGGGTCACGTCCCGGTGCGGATGATCACCAACGGTATCGTCGATCGCATCGTGCAGAACTGGATCGCCGACGAGCACAGCCGCTCCACGGTGAAGAACACGATCGCCGTCCTGGTCCGTGTCATGGAACAGGCGGTCCGGGACGGCATCATCAAGGTCAACCCCGCCCGGGTGACCGGCTGGCACAAGCTCTACAAGTAGGCGGAGGACGAACTCCTCGACCCACGGGCGCTGGCCCTGCCCGACTGGGAGACCCTCGTTGCGCTGGCCGACGCGCTCGTTGCCGCCTCCCACGACCAGTACCGCGGTTGGGGAGATGTGGTCCTCTTCGCCGCATGCACTGCCGCACGGATCGGCGAGGTCTCAGGCTGCCGGGTCGGGGACATCAACACCACCCAGTGGATCTGGACCGTGCGGCGTCAGACCACACCCGCGCCCGGCGGGCTGACCGACAAGGGCACCAAGGGCAAGCGGGCCCGCAAAGTTCCCATAATCGAGGAGATCCGCCCCCTCATCGCCCAGCGCATCCTGTCCGCCGGCCCCAACCCCGACGCCCGCCGGTTCACCGGCCCGCGCGGCGGACGCATCTCCACCGCCGTCCTGCGCGACGCCACACACTGGGACGCCGTGGTCACCAAGCTCGGCTACGAACACCTATGCCGCCACGACCTCCGGCACACCGGACTGACCTGGTTCGCCGACGCCGGAGTCCAGGTACACGTCCTACGCAAGATCGCCGGGCACCTCAGCGCGCTGCGCGCACCACGCTCGCTGCCAAGCCCGATCGTCATGACCCGCTGAACCCGGTCAAGCACGCCGGTCCCCATCTGGTCCCCAAAAATGATCAAGGGCCGGTTTCGGATTCCTCCAAAACCGGCCCTGACCTGCGACTCTTACGAGTCGGGACGACAGGATTTGAACCTGCGACCCCTTGACCCCCAGTCAAGTGCGCTACCAAGCTGCGCCACGTCCCGATGTGTCCGGCGCGGTGTCCCGCGTGATCACAGGTAGAACTCTACCCCACGGCGAAGGGTGCTCCGTTCTCCGGTGACCGTCGTCAGCCACGCGCGACAATCGGCGTATGAGCACTGCACCTGGACCGTACGACCGTGGCCGTGAGCGCGACCGGGACGAGGAGGGGCGGGCCCGTAACCAGCGGCCCCGCGACGGGCTCGGCAGGCCGCTGCCCTATGGCGCCGACGGCGTGCCCCGGCAGCCGGAGGGCGTCGTCCGCGCGCCCGAGGAGTCCGTCGCCGAGGCGCAGGCGCTGCTGGACGCGGGGCGGCCCTTCCACGCGCACGAGGTCTTCGAGGACGCCTGGAAGTCCGGGCCCGAGACGGAGCGCGGCCTGTGGAAGGGGCTGGCGCAGCTCGCCGTCGGCCTCACGCACTCCGCCCGCGGCAACACCACGGGCGGGGCGCGGCTGCTGCTCCGCGGGGCCGGGGCGGTGGCCGCGTGGAGTGCGGAGTCCGGGCAGGAGCGGCCGTACGGGATGGACGTCGCCGAACTGGGTGACTGGGCGGAGACGTTGGCGGGGCTCCTGGAGCGTGAGGGGACCGCGGTGGACGCGGCGGCTCACGCGCCGCGGCTGCGTGGGGGGTCGGCGGGGTAGCGGCACAGCGGGGTAACAGCACGGCGGGGGGCGCGGCGGCTCTCTCCGGTGACCGCCTCAGCTGCCGACCTGCCCGGGCACCCGCCCCCGGACCCCCAACCCACCCCCACCCTCGTCACCGAACCGGCCTCGCCCCGCATGCACACGTCCGGTGCCGGTGTGAGGGTGGCCGTGTGACCACGACCGATCAGCCGACCGCGTCCGCTTCCGCCGAGGCACAGGCCCCGCCCGTCCTCGACCGGCGGCGGCGCAACGTCGTCTTCGTGACGATCATGCTGGGCATGCTCCTCGCCGCCCTCGACCAGACGATCGTCGGCACCGCGCTGCCGACGATCGTGTCGGACCTGGGCGGGGCGGAGCACATGTCGTGGGTCGTCACGTCCTACCTGCTCGCGGAGACCGTGGCCACGGTCCTCGTCGGGAAGTTCGGTGACCTGTTCGGGCGCAAGGTCGTCTTCCAGCTCTCGGCGGTCATCTTCATCACGGGCTCCTTCCTGTGCGGCCTGTCGACGAACATGACGCTGCTCATCGCCTGGCGGGCGATGCAGGGCATCGGCGCGGGCGGCCTGATGGTCACGTCCATGGCATTGATCGCCGACGTCATCCCGCTGCGCGAGCGGGGCAAGTACCAGGGTGCGATCGGCGCCGTCTTCGGGGTGTCCACGGTGATCGGGCCGCTGCTCGGCGGGCTCTTCACGGACCATCTGAGCTGGCGCTGGGCGTTCTACGTCAACGTGCCCATCGCGATCGTCGTGGTCCTCGCCGCCGCCCGCACCATCCCCGTCGTGAAGTCCGCCGTGCGGCCCGTCATCGACTACCTGGGCATCGCGCTCGTCGCCATCGGCGCGAGTGCGCTGATCCTGGCGACGAGTTGGGGCGGCAACCAGTACGCGTGGGGGTCGCCGACCATCATCGGTCTCTTCGTCGGCGGTCTGGTCGCGCTGGCGCTGTTCTGCGTCGTCGAGACGCGGGCCGCCGAGCCGATGCTGCCGATGCGGCTCTTCGGCAACCCGGTCTTCACGGTCTGCTCGATCCTCAGCTTCATCGTGGGCTTCGCGATGCTCGGGGCGATGACGTTCCTGCCGACGTATCTGCAGTACGTCGACGGGGACTCGGCGACCATCTCGGGCGTCCGGACGCTGCCCATGGTCATCGGGCTGCTCATCGCGTCCGTCTTCAGCGGCAACGTGGTCAGCAAGACCGGCACGTACCGCATCTTCCCCATCGTCGGCGCGCTGGTGATGGCGCTCGGGCTCTATCTGCTATCGCTGATGGGCAGCGACACCAGTACCTGGCTGGAGTCGCTGTACATGTTCGTGCTCGGCACCGGCATCGGCCTGTGCATGCAGGTCCTGACGATCGCCGTGCAGAACACCGTCCCGTACTCCGACCTCGGCACCGCGACGTCGGGCGTGACGTTCTTCCGTACGCTGGGCAGCTCGTTCGGCACGGCCGTGTTCGGCACCATCTACGCCAACACCCTCGCCCCGAACCTCAAGGACGGGGTCGCCGCCGCCGCGCGGGCAGGCGGGGACCCGGCCGTGGTCGGGAAGGCGGCGCAGAGCCCCGGCGGCCTGCACGAGCTGCCCGGGGCGGCCGCCGCGCCCATCATCGAGGCGTACGCGGACACGCTGCACACGGTCTTCCTGTGGACCGTCCCCGTCGCGCTCATCGGGTTCCTGGTGGCGCTCTTCCTCAAGCAGGTCGAGCTGCGCGACAGCGCGCGCATGGGCGCCCCGGACATGGGCGAGGGCTTCGCGCAGCCGACGAGCGGCGACTCCGGGCACCTCCTGGAGCGCAGCGTCGCCCACATCATCGGCAACGTCGGCATGACGACCGCGCGCGGCATCATCCGGGACTCCGACACCCGGCTCGACATCGCGGGCGCCTGGGCGGTCATGCAGGTCTCGCTCCTCACCCGGATGGTCGGACACGCGAGCCTCGGTCTGATCGCCGCCCGGCGCAGGATTCCGCCCGAGGTCCTTGTGCCCGTCTTCGACCGCATGGTCGACGAGGGCTATCTGACCCGTACGGGCACGTACTTCTCGCACACGGCCGCCGGGGAGCGCGAGGCGGAGGTCATCTCCCGGGCGTGGGCCGCCTGGCTGGGCGAGGAGATCGAGAAGGACCTCGGCCGGCCCGCGGACAAGGAGCTCACCGGGGCCGTCGACGCGATCGCCAAGCGGCTGCTCGCGGAGGACCTGGAGCACGGGCTCGCGACCGAGACGGCGGGCGCCCCGGTCGGCGCGACGCTGACCGACGTACGGTGACCGACGCACGTCGACCGGCGTCCGCTGACCCGGTCGCGGTCGGCGGCGCGCGTCGCACCGCGGTCAGCGCAGCAGCAGTTGGAGGCCGCCCAGGACGGTCGCGCCGATCACCAGCTGCTCGAAGAGCCGTTGGTCGATGCGGTGCACGGTGTACTTGCCGAGGACCGCGCCCGGTACCACGAAGAGCGCGAGGGCCGCGTCCAGGAGCAGTGAGCGGGCGTCGATCAGGCCGAGTCCCACGCTGAACGGCACCTTGGACGTGTTGACGATCAGGAAGAACCACGCGGACGTGCCGAGGAAGCCGAGTTTCCGGAAACCCGCGGAGAGCAGGTACATCGACAGGACCGGGCCGCCCGCGTTGGCGACCATGGTGGTGAAGCCGCCGAGGACCCCGTAGGAGGGGGCCTTGAGTCGGCTCCCCGGCGGGCCGTCGTCCTCGGGCCCTGTGGGCGCCGCCGATCTGCGGCGGGCGATCGTGACGCCCGCCATGAGCAGCAGGATCGCCCCGATGGAGGTGCGCACGACGGCGTCGTCGGCCCCCATCAGGAAGACCGTGCCGAGGACCACTCCCCCGGCGACGGCGGGGAACAGCCGCCACAGGGTGGGCCAGTGGGCGTTTCTGCGGTAGGTGAGCACGGCCAGGACGTCGCCCGCGATGAGGACGGGCAGCAGGACGCCGGTCGAGGCGCGGGCGGGCAGCACGGCGGCGAACACCGCGAGGCTGATGGTGTTCGCGCCGCTGACGGCGGTCTTGGAGAAGCCGACCACCATCGCCGCCGCGGCCAGCGCCGCGAACTGCGCCGGTGAGAGGTCCCATCCCATGCGGGAATTCCTACGCGCTGTAGTGGGCGCGCAGTTCCCGCTTGAGGACCTTCATGCTGGGGCCGAGCGGGAGCTCGGCGGTGAACTCGACGAGGCGCGGGTACTTGTGGCGGCCCAGGTGCTCCTTGGACCACTCGATGATCTCCCCGGCCGCCTCGGGCGTCGCGTCGGCCGCCGCCACGACGACCGCGCAGATCTCCTCGCCGTGCACGGGGTCGGGCAGGCCGATCACGGCTGCCTGGGCGACGCCGGGGTGGCGCATCAGGACCTCTTCGACTTCGCGCGGGTAGACGTTGAAGCCGCCGCGGATGATGACGTCCTTCTTGCGGTCGACGATGGTCAGGAAGCCGTCGGCGTCCTTGGTGCCCAGGTCGCCGCTGCGGAACCAGCCGTCGACGACGGCTTCGGCGGTCGCCTCGGGGAGCCCCAGGTAGCCGGAGAAGACGTTGTGGCCGCGGACGACCACCTCGCCGAGCTCGCCGGTCGGCAGCAGTTCGATGCGGTCGTCGAGGTCGGCGCGGGCGATCTCCACGTCGACGCCCCACACCGGGTGACCGATGCTGCCTGGCCGGGTGCCGAAGTCGGGCTGGTTGACGGAGGCGGTGGGCGAGGTCTCGGAGAGCCCGTACCCCTCGTAGACGGGGGTGCCGAAGGCCTTCTCGAACCGTTCGAGCACGGCGACCGGCAGGGAGGCGCCGCCCGAGATGCAAATCCGCAGCCGGGGCAGCGTCCCGGCGGCCTCGGCGGCGGCCACGAGGCCCACGTACATGGTGGGGACGCCGTGGAAGGTGTTGACGCCCTCCGCGTTCATCAGCTCGACGGCGCGCGCGGCGTCGAAGCGCGGCAGCAGGACGAGTGTGGCGCCGGCCCGCCAGGTCGAGTTCATGGAGACGGTCTGGCCGAAGGCGTGGAAGAGCGGCAGCGCGCCGAGGACGACGTCGTCGGGGCGGACGTCGTTGGCGTCGAAGGCGTTGACCGTCGCGTTCATGACCAGGTTGAAGTGGCTGAGCACGGCGCCCTTGGGGACGCCGGTGGTGCCGCTGGTGTAGAAGATGACGGCCGGGTCGTCGGCGTCGCGTGTGGCGTACGAGATGAGGGGCTCGGCGGTGCGGGCGAGGGCCTCCAACTCGCCCTCGGCGCCCAGGGTGAGCATGCGGGTGCCGGTCGCCTCGGCGGCCTGCGCGCCCGTCGGCGCCTGCGCGGGGTGACAGAGGAGCAGGGTGGCGCCGCTGTCCCGCAGGACGTGCTCGACCTCGGCCGCGGAGAGCAGCAGGTGGACGGGGACGACGACTCCGCCGGCGGCCAGGACGGCGTAGTAGGCCTTCGGGAACTCGGTGGTGTTGGGGGCAAGCAGGGCCACCCGGTCCCCCGGCCGTACGCCGAGTCCGGCGAGGGCGGCGCCCTGGGCGCGGGCCTGGTGCCACATCTCCCGGAAGGAGAGCCGCACGTCGCCTTCGACGAGCGCGATGCGGTCCGGGTGGCGGCGGGCGGGCTCGGCGAGGATCGCGGCGAGGGAGAGCGTGGCCATGAGGGAGAGTGCTCCGTTTCCGTGGGGCTTGCGGTGGTTCAAACTGATGCTCGACGGCGGCGCGGCACCCGCCCCACTCCTGGAGGGACGGTACGCGCAGGAGGTTCTCCGGCTCCGGGGCGGCGGCACGCACCCGCCGCCCCGGTCCCGGAGAACCGCGGTCCGCGCCCGTCGTCAGTCGCGCTCGACCAGGAGCGCGCTGCCCTGTCCCACACCCACGCACATGGTGGCGAGACCGCGGGTGGCGCCCGTGCGGCGCATCCGGTGCAGCAGGGTGGTGAGGATGCGGGCACCCGAGCAGCCCAGGGGGTGGCCGAGCGCGATGGCCCCGCCGGTGGGGTTGACCAGCTCGGGGTCGATGCCGAGGGCGTCGACGCAGGCGAGCGCCTGGGCGGCGAACGCCTCGTTGAACTCCGCTTCCTGGAGGTCGTCGATGGTCCAGCCGACGCGGTCGAGCACCTTGCGCGTGGCGGGGACGGGCCCGATGCCCATGACGTCCGGGTGGACACCAGCGGAGGCTCCGGCCGCGTACCGCCCGAGGGATTCCAGGCCGAGGTCGTTCAGCGCCTCCTCGCTGACGAGAAGCAGCCCGGCCGCTCCGTCGTTCATCGGCGAGGCGTTGCCCGCGGTGACGGTGCCGTCCTTGCGGAAGACGGGGCGCAGGCCGCTGAGCTTCTCGTACGAGGTGTCCTCGCGCACGCACTCGTCCGTGTCGACGACGATGCCGTCGGGGCGGGTGACGGGGAGCAGTTCGTCGTCGAAGTGACCGTCCTTGCGGGCGGCGGCCGCGCGCTGGTGGCTGCGGAGCGCGAAGGCGTCCTGGCGCTCGCGCGAGACGCCGTACCGCCCGGCCACCTCCTCCGCGGTCTCGCCCATCGCGAGGACGCCGTGCAGCTCCTTCATCCGCGGGTTCGTCAGGCGCCAGCCGAGGCGGGTGTCGGCGGTCTCCATGCGGTGCGGCAGCGCCTCGTCGGGACGGGGCAGCACGAAGGGGGCGCGGCTCATCGACTCGGAGCCGCCCGCGAGGACGATGTCGGCGTCACCCGCGGCGATGGTGCGCGCGGCGGTGGTGACGGCTTCGAGGCCGGAGGCGCACAGCCGGTTCACGGTCGCGCCGGGGACGGACTCGGGGAGCCCCGCGAGGAGCGCGGCCATGCGGGCCACGTTGCGGTTGTCCTCGCCCGCCTGGTTGGCGGCGCCCCAGTAGATGTCGTCGATGCGGGCGGGGTCGAGCTGGGGGATGTCGGCGAGGAGTCCCCTCACCAGGCCCGCCGCGAGGTCGTCGGGGCGGACTGAGGAGAGGGTGCCGCGGAGTTTGCCGATGGGGGTGCGGCGGGCGGCGGCGAAGTGGACGGTGCGCACGATACGGCTCCGGATCGTTCTGCGGGGTCTCGCTGCTTCGGTTGGTGCGGGTCGTGCCGGGTGTGACGGGGGTCCCGGCACGTAAATTAGCGCTGCTAGTTTTGGAGTCTATGCGGGAGGCGGGGGCCATGGGAAGAGGCACCGGTGGGAGCGGCCGTCCGGGGCGGACGACCGCTCTTGGTCCGGCCTACCCGAGGGAGACGCGCACCGCGCCGCCCCCGACGTCGATCCCCGCCACCCAGCCCCCCGCGACACGGAACGGGCGGTTGGGCACGGCTGGGCCGCGCAGGCGTGCGTGGTGGAGCGTCCTGCCGTCCTGCGTGATCACCAGGGTCGGGCGCGGCACGAACTCGCTCGTCCGCAGCGTGAACCCGCGCTCCGGGACGTCCCGGGTCAGCCGGTTCGGGGCGATCCAGGCGAGCGGCGCCGTGACGCGGACCGGCACCGAGGCCGAGGGCCAGTCACCGTCGGAGAGGTAGTCCCGCACGGCCGCCGCCGCGAGGACCCCCTCGCGCACGACCGAGCGGGCCGGTTCGGCGGCGTGCAGCACGTTGCCCACGGCGAAGACGCCGCGCGCGTCGGTGCGGAAGGCTCCGTCGACCGCCGGGCCCCGCGTGCCCGGGTCCACCGACAGGCCGCCGCGCCGGGCCAGTTCGTGATCGGGAACGAAGTCGCCGGTGAAGACGACCGTGTCGCAGGCGACGTACGCCGTCCGGCCGTCCCGGTGCCGCAGCCGCACCCCCGACAGGCGCCCGCGGCCGAGGAGCTCGGCGACCGTGGCGTCCGTGAGCACGGGCACGCCGCGCCGCAGCCGGGCCTCCAGGCCGCGGAGCCGCGGTGCCTGGTGGCGCGGGTGCTCGGTGACCAGCGCGGCGACGGTGACCCCGGCCCGCCGCAGGATGTCGAGGGCCGTGAAGCTCACCGGCTCCGCACCGACCACGAGGGCCCGCGTGCCGATGTGCTGATGGTGCAGGTGGACGGCCTGCTGGAGCTCGCCCGTGGTGAACACCCCCGCGGGGCGGGTGCCCGGCACGAGGCGTGCGGCGCGCGGCCGCTCGCGGGCGCCGGTGGCGAGGACGACCGCACGGGCGGTGATCCGCTCCAGACCGCGCGGGCTCGTGGTGTCCAGGGTCAGCGGCGCCGCCCACGCCGTCACCGTGACCCCGGTGCGCAGGACCGCTCCGGTGCCCACGGCCGCCGCCACGCAGCGCTCCGCGAACCGCGGCCCCGTCGTCCCGGGGAGCCCGAAGCCGCCGTGCGCGCAGTGCCGCGGGACCCCGCCCGCCTGCCGCTCCCGGTCCACCACCTCGACCTCGCCGACGCCCGCCGCGGCGAGCCCGGTGGCGGTGGCGAGGCCCGCGGGCCCCGCGCCGACCACCAGGACGTCGACGATGCGCTCCCGCCTCATCACGACCCCAACTCCGCGCCCCGATCGAAGAGTTCCCACACGCGGGCCCCGCAGTAGAACCCCTGGCAGCGACCGCCCCGTGCCCGCGTGCGGCGCCGCAGACCGTCCGGCGAGCCGGGCGGCACCGTCGCGGCGAGGGCGTCGCGGATCTCGCCGCGCGTCACCCGCTCGCAGTGGCAGACCACGTCGCCGTACGCGGGGTCGGCCGCGATGAGGTCGGCCCGCCGGTAGGGGCGCGGGAAGGCCTCGCCGAGGTTGGGCATGCGGACGGGCGGCAGGTCACGGGGTGCGGGGAGGTTCAGGCCCGTGGTGGCGAGCAGTTCGGTGACGTGCTCCGCGATGGCCAGGGACGCGGTGAGGCCGGTGGAGCGGATGCCGCCGACGGTGACGTAGCGCTGCTCCTTGTGGGCGCTGATGCGGTAGTCGTCGTGCTCGGTGGCGGCGCGCAGCCCCGCGTAGACCGCGGTGACCTCTTCGTCGAGCAGTCCGGGGAGGATGCGGCCGCCCTTCTCGCGCAGCGCGGCGATGCCCTCGGCCGTCGATCCGGTGGCGGTCCTGTCGTCCAACTCCTCGGCGGTGGGGCCCAGGAGGACGTTGCCGTACACGGTCGGTGCCACCAGGACGCCCTTGCCGAGCGCCGTGGGCACGGGCAGCAGGATGTGGCGCACCAGGTCGCGGGCGAGCTTGTCGAAGACGAGGAGCTGGCCACGGCGAGGGGCGACGGTGAAGTCGGCGTGGCCGAGGAGCCGGTCGACGGTGTCGGCGTGCAGGCCCGCGGCGTTGACGAGGTGGCGGGTGCGGACGGTGCCGCGGGACGTGCCCAGCAGGTGCGTCCCGGCCGCTGACCCCACCTTGTCCACACGGCAGTTGAGGAGCAGGTCCACCCCTGCCCGGACGGCCTGGGTGGCGTAGGCGAGGGTGGTGGTCCACGGGCAGATGATGCTCTCGCCGGGGACGTCGAGCGCACCGAGGACGCCGGGGCCGAGGTGCGGCTCGCGGGCGCGGACCTCCGCGGGGCCGACGATGCGCGCCGCGTCGTAACCGTTGCGCTCCGCCTTCTCCAACAGCTGTGGCAGCGCTTCCAGTTGGTGCACGTCCCAGGCGACGAGCAGCGCGCCGACCGGCTCGACGGGGATGCCGCACTCGGCGGCGTACGCGGCGAGCAGCCGCTGCCCCCCGCGGACGAGGCGGGACTCCAGCGAGCCGGGTACGGCGTCGAATCCGGTGTGCAGGATCGCCGTGTTCGCCTTCGACGTACCCTCGCCGACGTCGTCCGCCGCCTCGACCAGGGCGATCCGCAGACCCGGGTGGCGGGCCAGTTCACGGGCGATGGCCGAGCCGACGACTCCCGCGCCGACGACGGCCACGTCGTACGTCACGTCCGGCGGTGCGCCGCGCCTGGTGACCGTCATCAGGGCGTACGTTCCATCAGGGCCGTGACCGCCGAGCGGAAGCCGTCGAGGCGTTCGGCCGCCGCGTCCGCGTCGATCCGGGGTTCGTAGACGGCGGTGGGCCGCCACTCCGGTACCGCGTCGGCGACCGTGAGGGAGGGGTCGAGGCCGATGCGGGCGACGGCGGCCGCGCCGAGCGCGGTGACGTCCGGCAACGCCGATACCTCGACGGGAAGTTGCAGCAGGTCGGCCTGGGTCTGCATGAGCAGGGCCGAGCGGGTGAGGCCGCCGTCGACGCGCAGGCTCGTCAAGGGCTCCCCCAGGTCCGCGGCCACCGCGTCGGCGAGCGCGACGACCTGCGCGCAGACGCCCTCGCACAGGGCGCGCACCAGGTGCCCGGCCGTGGTGTCGAGGCCGAGCCCGGTCAGCGAGCCACGCACGTCGCCGCGCCACCAGGGCGCCGCGAGACCGGCGAGCGCGGGCACGAAGGTGACACCGCCCGCGTCCGCCACGGCCGAGCCCACCGGGTCGATCTCCTCGGCGCCCGCGATCACGCCGAGGTCGGTGAGCCAGCGGACGGCGGACGCGACCGTGTAGACCTGCCCGTCGAGGCAGTAGCTGCTCCGCCCGGCGAGCCGCCAGGCGACGCAGCTGACGAGCCCCGAAGGGCCGCGCCGCGGGCGGTCGCCGGTCTGCGCGAGGAGGAACGCCCCTGTTCCGTACGTGCACTTGGCGCTGCCCGGCGCGGTGACGTCCTGGGCGAGCAGCGCCGCCTGCTGGTCGACGAGGAGGCCGGTGACGGGGAGTTCGGGGCCGAAGGCGGTGGTCGTGCCGACCGGTCCCGCCGCGTCGACGACGCGGGGCAGGCGCTCCTCGTCGAGCCCGTAGAGCTCCAGGGCGCGCGGCGACCACTGGACGGCGTCGAGGTCGAGCAGCTGGGTGCGGCCGGCGGTCGCGGCGTCGGTGACGTACGCGCCGGTGAGCCGGTGGACGAGCCAGGCGTCGCTGGTCGTGACCACGCCCTGCCGGGTGCGGTGGCGGCGTATCCACGCCATCTTGGGGGCGGCGAAGTACGGGTCGAGCGGCAGGCCGGTGAGCTGACGCAACTCGTCGGCGTGGCCGGCCAGTTCGGCGCAGACCGACTCCGCCCGGCGGTCCTGCCAGACCAGGGCGTCGGTGAGGGGCTCGCCGGTGTCCGGGTCCCAGGCGAGGACCGTCTCGCCCTGGTTGGCGAGGCCGACGGCGGCCACGGGTTCGCCCGCGTCGGCGAGGGCGGCGCGGCCCGCTTCGACGACGGAGGCGAGCAGTTCGGCGGGGTCGGCCTCCACCAGGCCGCCGGGAAGGAAGCGGGGGCGTACCGGCGCCGCGCCCGAGCCGATCACGCCGCGTTCCGGGCAGACGACGAGGGCCTTCGTACCGGACGTGCCCTGGTCCACGGCGAGCACGGGCCGCTGCGCGGAAGTCCGCGCGCCCTGAGCCCGCCCATAGGTGATCACTGCGGAAGAGTGCTACAGCGGCCCGGAGGGCGTCAAGGGAAGGGCCGCGAGGGAGGCGAGGGACGGGCCGCAGTGCGTCGAGGGACCGAAATGACAGGGAGTGCGCGGCAAAAGACCATTCGGCGCGCCGCGTTGACACATCAAGGTCACAAAAGTCTTACGAATGGGCTTGGAACCGGAAGGACCAGACCTACACTGTCCGCCGTGTCACACCGTCAACTCCCTTAACAAACCGGTCGGTCAACCAACCCCCCTCCGCCCTCTTCCCCCAACTGAGGACTCATGCCCATGGCGTTAGGCCGCCCGGTGTACCACCCGGCAGGCCACGACGAAGCGCTGCGCGGGGTGCTCCAGGACCTCAGGACCGGTCGCTGGGTCTCCACGCGCAACCTGCTGACCGAGACACCCGACTGGGGACTGTGGACGCAGCGCACGCAGATCCTGGGAGCCGCCGTCGCCGGCTCCGACGTGGTGCGCGCCTGGCGCGCCGAGGAGCCGCGCAGCGCCTCGGCCGCCGTCCTGCACACCCGGGTCCTGGTGGAGCGCGCCCTGCGTGCGCACCGCTCGGGGCACCGGCGGACCAACGACCTGTGGCGCGAGGCCGTCTCCGCGTGCGGCGACGCGTCCGCCCTGTCGCCCGAGGACCCCGTGCCGTGGATCTGCCTGCTCTCGCTGGCCCAGCTCGACGTGGGCCAGCGGTGGGACGAGCACCGCCTGGCGCCTCCCGAGCCGATGCTCTTCCCGGGCCCCTGGCAGTTGCTCGCCGAGGCCGACAAGCGGGATCCGGGCAACCGCGAGGCGTACCACCGGATGCTGCAGTTCGTGTACGCGCGGCGCGCTCGGGGCCCGCTCACCGAGGCGTACAACTTCGTGCAGTGGGCCGCCGCGTCGGCGCCCGCCGGCTCCGCGCTGCACCTGCTGCCGCTGTACGTGCGGGTCGAGCGGTACCGCAGGGAGTCCGGCCAGGAACAGGCCCTCGACCTGCACTGGATCTCCGAGGACGCCACGCGCGCCGCGCTGCTCGCCCTGCAGCTGTGGTTCGACCACACGACGCCCGCCGCGACCTCGCTGCTCGACCTCAACCACCTCGCGCACGCGCTGTGGGGCGCGCACCAGTTCCACGACGCGTCCCGGGTGTTCCAGGCCCTGGACCCGTTCTTCACCACGGTCCCGTGGACCTACCGCACCCACTCCCCCGGCGACGCGGACGCCGCCGCCGAGGTCTTCGTCCAGGCCCGCAACCGCTGCTTCAGCGCCTCCCGCGGCCCGGGCTGAGGCCCACGCCCTCCCCGTACCCGTTCGCCCCCCCTTTCCCCGCCGCCCCCCGGAGGTCCCACCGTGTCCCGTACCACCTGGACGTCGAGCACCGCCCCAGCGCCAGCGCCACCACGCCAGGACGAGGAGGAGCGCCTCAGAGAGCTCGGCTACCAGCCCGTACTGGCCCGTCGCATGGGCGGCTTCGGCAACTTCGCCATCAGCTTCTCCGTCATCTCCATCCTGTCCGGCTGCATGACGCTGTACGGCTTCGGCATGGGCGCGGGCGGCCCCGCCGTGATGCTCTGGGGCTGGGCGGGCGTCGGCCTCTTCGTGCTCTGCGTGGGCATGGCACTGGCCGAGGTCACCAGCGCGTATCCGACGTCGGGAGCCCTCTACTACATGGCCGACCGGCTCGGCGGGCGCCGCTGGGGCTGGTACACGGGCTGGCTGAACCTGCTGGGGCTGCTCGGCGCGATAGCGGGCATCGACTACGGCGCCGCGCTCTTCACCGGCGCCTTCCTGAACCTGAAGTTCGGCTTCACGCCGACCACCGAGAAGACCTTCCTGATCTTCCTGTGCATCCTGCTCCTGCACGCCGTCCTGAACCTCTTCAACGTGCGGCTGGTCAGCCTGCTCAACTCGATCAGCGTGTGGTGGCACGTGGCCGGGGTCGCCGTGATCGTCGGCGTCCTCGTGATCGTGCCGGACCACCACCAGTCGGCGTCGTCCGTCTTCGGCACGTTCGTGAACGACACGGGCTGGGACAACCCGCTCTACGTGACGGCGATCGGCCTGCTCCTCGCCCAGTACACGTTCTGCGGATACGACGCGTCAGCGCACCTGTCGGAGGAGACCTCCAACGCGTCGGTGTCGGCGGCACGCGGCATCGTGCGCGCCATCTGGGCGTCGTGGATCGCCGGCTTCGTCCTGCTCGCCGGGCTGAGCTTCGCCATCCAGGACTACGTGGGCGCCCAGGAGAGCTCCACCGGGGTGCCGCCCGCGCAGATCATGATCGACGCGATCGGCGAGTCCGGCGCGACGGCGCTGCTGCTCATCGTCATCGTGGCGCAGCTGTT
Organism: Streptomyces sp. NPDC036815; assembly: GCF_055609205.1. Lineage (NCBI taxonomy): Bacteria > Bacillati > Actinomycetota > Actinomycetes > Kitasatosporales > Streptomycetaceae > Streptomyces > Streptomyces sp. NPDC036815. Next base: position 344,936 of record NZ_JBVJPW010000006.1, read on the forward strand.
CTGCGGCAACGCCGAGACCGCCGCGGCCAGCCGCATGGTGTTCGCGTTCAGCCGCGACAACGCCCTCCCCGGCTCGGCGATCTGGCGCAAGGTCAGCTCCCGCACCCAGGTGCCGGTGCCCGCGGTGTGGCTGTCGGTGGGCCTGGCCGCGGTCATCGCGCTGCCCTCCCTGTACTCGGCGACCGCGTACACGGCGGTGACCGCCATCAACGTCATCGGCATCACCCCCGCGTACGCCATCCCGATCTTCCTGCGCCTGCGCGCGGGCGACCGCTTCCGGCCCGGGCCCTGGAACCTGGGCCGCTGGAGCAAGCCGGTCGGCTGGATCGCGGTGATCTGGGTGGCGTTCGTGACGGTCCTCTTCTGCCTGCCGCAGGCCTCGCCGGTGACGGTCGACTCGATGAACTACGCCTCGGTCGCCCTCGTCGTGGTCCTGCTCCTGGCCACCGTGTGGTGGTTCATGGCACGCCGCTCGTACAGCACGCCGCAGGCGTACGGCTCCGACCGGGAGCAGGCGGAGGTCGCGGAGAACATCGTCTGAGGAACCGGGCCCGGTCGACCCGGTCCCTAACCTCCCTACGCCGGCCGGTCGTTGAGGATGTTGTGGAAGAGGCGGTGGTCGCGCCAGGCGCCGTTGATGTGCAGGTAGCCCGGCGCCATCCCGTACTCCACGAAACCGCACTTCGCCAGCACGCGCTGCGACGCCGTGTTGTCGAGGAGGGTGCACGCCTCCACCCGGTGCAGGCCGAACTCGCCGTCCGCCGCCGCGCAGACGTGCCGCACGGCGGCGGAGGCGAGGCCGCGGCCCACGTGCTCCGCGTCGATCCAGTAGCCGAGGCTGCCCCTGCGCGCCGGGCCCAGCACGACGTTCGTCAGCTCGGTATGGCCGACGATCTCCCCGCCGCTCTCCAGGACCCAGTGCGCGGCCCGGCCCGCCCGGCACTCCTCCAACTGGCTCCCGATCCGCTCCGCCTGCCCCGCCGTGGTGTCGAAGGAGGCAGGTCGCACCGGCTCCCAGGGGCTGAGATGAGCACGGTTGCGGCGGCGGGCCCTGGCGAGTCCCGCCGCGTCGTCGAGCGTGAGGGGCCGGATGAGGACGCCCTGCGCGAGGGCGGCGGAACCAGTGATCATGCCCGCAGCGTACGAGAGTTCGGCCCGCCCCCGTCGGGCGAGGTCAGCGGCCGCCCGCCACCCGCAGCACCGTGCCGCTCGCGTACGAGGCGTCGTCCGAGAGCAGCCACGCGACGGCCGCCGCCACCTCCGAGGGCCGGCCGGAGCGACCCAGGGGGATGCCCGCCGCGAGCTTCGCGGGGCGTTCGGGGTCGGCGTGGAACTCGGTCCAGATGACGCCGGGGGCAACGGCGTTGACGCGGATGCCGTCCCCCGCGACCTCCTTGGACAGGCCGACCGTCATCGTGTCGACGGCGCCTTTGGCTGCCGCGTAGTGGACGTACTCGCCGGGAGCTCCGAGGGTGGCCGCGGCGGACGAGATGTTCACGATCGCACCACCGCCGCGGGCCTTCATGTCCCGCACCGCGCGCCGGGCGCAGAGCAGATAGCCGAGGACGTTCACGTCGAGGGCCCGGCGCATGCCCTCGGCGTCGGCGTCGGCGAGGGGGCCCACGGGGCCGCCCACACCGGCGTTGTTGACCAGTCCGGTGACCGGGCCGAGCTCGGCCGCGGCGGTGTCGAAGAGACGGTCGACGTCGGCCTCGTCGGCGGTGTCGACCTGTACGGCGACGCAGCGGCGGCCGGCCGCGCGGACCGTCGCAGCGACCTCCTCGGCGGCTGTCGCGTTCGCGCGGTAGCCGATGGCCACGTCGTGGCCGTCCTCGGCGAGACGGGCGCAGACAGCGGCGCCGATACCGCGGCTGCCGCCGGTGACGACGGTGACGGGGTGGTGCTGCACGGGGGACCTCCGGCTCTGGGTGGCTGACTGTCGCGCCGCCCGGACGCGGGGATCGCCCGCGTCCGGATCACGCCGTCATCCTACGAAGCGGTGATCTTCACCGGCCGGGAGGGCGGGGCGAGGTGGATCAGGGTGGCGCGGCCCGTACCGCGCCGCAGCCGCAAAAGATTGCGGCCCGGCTCCCACTGGACGACGCCGGGGTGGGCGCGCAGCTGGGCCCGCAGCCACTCCGGGTCGGCGGTGCGCAGCGCGGGCCGGGGCGCCGAGGGTCGGGCCGAGCACGTGGAGCGGGATCAGGCCGTCGTCGCGTACGTCGTACGAGGAGAGCAGGACGTCGACCTCCCGACCGGGGACGGCCGTGCCGTGGGGCGCCGGAATCCGGTGCCGCGCGGGAGGGGTCGGGGTGGGGTGCGAGTGCGTCATGGAGCGCCTCCGGAGTCGTGGACCCCGGTGTCGTCGACCCCGGTGATCCGCCGTTCCCCGCGCACGTCGCACGGGGCGGGTCGTCACCCGGGGCACCCGCGACGGAGCGGGGTGCCGTCCAGCGAGCCGGGGCTTGACGCTGGAACTCGTGACCCGTCCCGACCGTAACACGGTCTCGCGGAGGCCTGCCCGGGGATTCCTCCCGGCTCCCGGGCAGGCCTCCGGACGCGGCTACTGGGCCGTGGCGGGGGCGATGGCGTCCTCCGGAGCGGCCTTCTCCGCGGGGAGGCTGTCCATGAACGAACTCACCGAGAAGACCGCGTTGCCGGGGCCCGCCGGGCCGTAACCGGGCGGCGACGTCAGGCCGTTGGCCTCCATCGTCGCGCGGTACGCCTCGAGGAGACGCACGTGGTACTCCAGCGGCGCGCCCTGCGGGTTCGCCTTGCCGAGCGGGGTCGTCGGCTCCGGGCACCAGGTGGTGAAGCGGGGCGTGATGCCGCGCGACATGAAGTACTGCAGCCCCTCGACGGTGGAGTCGATGGCCTCGTCGACGGTCTTGAAGCCGAACGGCTCGGCCATCTCGACGCCCGCCACGAAGTTCGGGATGACGTTGCGCGGCCCGAAGACGTCGGCGGAGTCCAGGATGCGGCGGTGCCACTCGTCACGGCCCACGTAGCGCTCCTTGCCGGGGCAGTAGCGCTCGAACAGGTACGGGTCCCACACCTCGTAGTTCGGGTGGTAGATCCGCACGCCGTAGTCGTGGAAGCGCTGCACGTCCGCCTTGGGCAGCGCCTGGGCGACGACCTTGCCGATCCAGCGGCCGGGGAAGCGCTCCTCGATGGCCTTCGCGTACTGGCCGTAGAAGTCCGCCTCGTCCTTGCCGCCGATCTGCGAGGTGATGGCGCCGCCGGTGAGGGTGTAGGCGGTGGAGGACTTCGCGGTGTCGTACTTGTCGATGATCGCGAGCGCCTCAAGGACTTCCTCCACGGGCTTCACGCCGGTGTAGGGGCGGCCCGCGGCCTTGTGCTGGCGCCAGTTGTGGTTGATGTCGCAGTACTGGCACTCCTCCTTGGCGCCGAAGTACTGGCAGACCCGGAAGACCGTCAGGTAGATCAGGTAGCCCCACTGGATGGTGGGCGCCACCTCCATCACGGACTTCCCGTTCTCCAAGGTGTGCCGGTAGTAGTCCGGCATCGGCGGCAGGCCCACGTCGGAGATGCGGACGCCGTCCAGGTAGAGGCCGAGGACGCCGTTGTCGTCGGCGGCCACGCGGTAGGGCGACGCCGGGTTCACGCGGACCGACACGACGGTGCGGCGCAGCCCGTAGGGGCCGCCGGTGAGGACGATCTCCTCCGGGGGGCGGCGCAGCGCGGCGGCGCCGAGCTCGGGGAGCGTGCCGTGGTCGAAGGAGAAGATGAAGTACGACTTCGGCTTGACGTCACCGCCCTCGTTGTCGCTGAGCGCCGACTCGTCGAAGGCGATGCCGCCGCGCAGCAGATCCTCCTTGATGACGGCTTCCCGCGGCACGTGCGGGAACCGCTCCATGAGTGACTCGATGAGCTGGGTACGGCTCTCGCTGCGGCTTGGCATGGGCCGGGCACCTCGGATCCTGTCGATCGATCTGTTCCGTCCACGCTAATACGCGCCCGATCCGTTCCGGATCCGCCTCCGGTCGCAGGGCGCCTCCGCCGCAGGTCTATGCTGCGGGCCGGTACGGGGCCGGTACGATCTCCGGCATGCCGCCCGCCGACCCCCACATACCCGCCCCGAAAAGCGGAAACGGGTCACGCGCCGCACCCCGACGAACTAGGATGAACACTCCCGAAGCGGGCAGCGGGCAGCGGGCAGCGGGCAGCGGGCAGCGGGCAGCGGGCAGCGGGCAGCGGGCAGCGGGCAGCGGGCAGCGGGCCTCGTCACGTCGGCTCGGGCCGCACCTCGACGCCCCCTCAGGCACCGAGAAGCGCGTCCTCTTCGCCGCCCGGTCGGCGACCGCCCTGCACCGGCTCCTGGACGTCCTCCCCGTCTTCGCGGGCGACGACCGCATCCGCCGCCGCTTCACCCTCGTCCCCGGCTCCGACTTCGCCGCCGACGCCCTCGCCGCCGTCGAGCGGGCGGGCGGCCGCACCGTCCCCTGGGCCGAGGCCCTCGCCCGCCCCCACGACCTGATCCTGGCCGCCAGCCCCAAGGGCGGCCTCGCCGAGTTGCGCGGGCCCCGCGTCCTCCTGCCGCACGGCGCCGGGTACAACAAGGCCCTCGCCGCACCCGACGGTCCCGGCGACTCCGCATCCGGCATGGACCCCGCACTCCTGATGCCGGACGGCCACCCCCTGGCCCGGCTCCACGCCCTGGCCCACCCCTCCCAGCTCGCCCGCCTCACCGCCGAGTGCCCACCGGCGGCCGCGCGCGCGACCGTGACCGGCGACCCCACGCTCGACCGCGTCCTCGCCTCCCTCCCCCTGCGCGAGCGCTACCGCGACGCCCTGCGCACCCACGGCCGGACCCTGGTCGTCCTCACCTCCACCTGGGGCCCGCACTCCCTGATCCGCCGCCACCCCCGGCTCCCCGCCCGCCTGGCGGCCGAGCTCCCCCACGACACGTACCAGCTCGGACTCGTCCTGCACCCCAACGAGCACAGCGGGACGGGGCGCTTCGACCTCGCGCAGGATCTCGCGCCCGCCCTCGACGCGGGTCTGGTCCTGGCCGGCCCGTACGAGGAGTGGGCCGCGCTGCTCATCGCCGCCGACGTGATCGTCACCGACCACGGCTCGGCGGCGCTGTACGCGGCCGCGGCCCGCGACACCCCGATGATCGCCGCGGGCGACGGCGGCGGCGAGCTCATCCCCGGCACGCCGATGGCCGACCTCCTCGCCCGCATACCGGAGTTGGGAGGAATGGAGCAGCCTGACACGGACGGCATCGAGCGCGCCGTCGCCGCCCACACCCCCGGCGTCGCGGCCGCCTGCGCCGCGCGGGCGTTCGCCGAACGCGGCCGGTCCGTACTCCGGTTGCGCGAGGAGGTCTACCGGATCCTCGGCCTGACCCCGCCCACCGATCCCCCCGGACCGAACCTCCTGCCGGACCCCGCACCGTCCACCCGCACCCCGGCGGCCTTCGCCGTCCAGGTGGTTCGGCGAGGGCCGCACGTGCACGTCGAGCGGCGGCCCGCCCGCTCCGCCGCCCCCGCGCACCACCTGGCAGCCGAGGCGAACAGGGCGTCGGACACCCAACTGCAGAGCGCCGGGCTCGTGTTCCGTCGGGCCCGGCACTCCACCGCGCCGCCCGCGCGGGGCGAGACCTGGACCGTCGACGGGTGGACGCGCCACGCGCTCGCCGAGCACGGTGGCGCGCGGACGGCCGCCGTCGTCCTGAGCGCCTCGCACTGCGTGCTGCGCCGGACCGGCGGCGCGCTCCTGTCCGTACGCGTCGAGCCGCACCGGGAGCCGGACGGCCGGGTGCTGCGCGCCGATCCGGCGGCGGTGCTCTCCGGCGTGCACGCCTGGCTCGTGGACTCGGACTCGCCCGCGCACCCGGTGACCGTTCCCTGCGTCGTCGCGGGCCGCCTCCACCGCGCGACGCTCGCGCCTGCCACCCCCGAAGAAGGCCTGCGGGAGCTCTAGGGCAGCGGCGGCGCTACTTCAGCAGCTTCGCCACGACGCGGTCGAGCGCCTCGATGTCCTCGGCGGGCAGGGCGAGCAGGTCGTCGGGCGGTGTGGTGAGGACCGCCGTCGCGCGGGCCGCCGCCGCCTCGCCCTCCTCCGTGAGGTGGACCAGCTTGGACCTGCGGTCGGCCGGGTTGGCGACGCGTTCGGCGAGGCCGCGGCGTACGAGGTCGTCGACGATGACGGTGGCGTAGGGCGGGTCGGTGCCCAGCCGCTCGGTCAGCACCCGCAGCGTGATCGGCTCACCGGTGAGGCGCCGCAGCGCCCTGATGCGGCTGAAGCTCATGCCGAGGGCGTCGGCGACGGCCTTGCGGCGGTTGTGACGCTCCATCAGGAGGGTGTTGAGCCCCTGCCAGACCCGGGCCGCCGCCCTGGCGTTCGCGTCGTCGCCGTCCTGCGGCTCGTCGTCGTGCGAGCGGTCGCGCGGACGCTCGGTCGAGGGGTCGATCGGGCGCTCGTGCGGGCGGTGGCGCGGGCGCTCGTGCGGGCGGTCCATCAGGCGTTCACTGTCTCCCTCGTCTCCTCCACAGCGAGCCTCTTCGCCGTGCGCTGGGCCGTTCCCCGGGCCCAGCGGCCCGAAGTGAGCGTACCCGTGGCCAGTACGGCGGCGCCGCAGCCGGCGATGATCCACCACGCCGTCCTGCCCACCTCGGTGAAGGACGCCGCGTCCCCGTGCATCCCGCCGACCATGAGGGCGCCGATGACGGCCACACCGAGGGACTGGCCGAGCTGCCGGCTGGTGGAGGCCACCGCGGCCGCGACACCCGCCTGCGAGCGGGGCATCCCGGACACGGCGGTGTTGGTGATGGGGGCGTTGACCAGCCCGAAGCCGGTACCGAAGAGCAGGTACGCGACGATCAGCAGGGCGGCCGGAAGGTGGTCGGAGAAGGTGAACGCCTGCAGGACGGCGCTCGCGCAGAGCGCCGATCCGGCGAGCAGCAGGGGCGTGCGCGGTCCCCGCGAGGCCACCATGCGGCCGGAGACCGGCGCGGTCAGCAGCGCCATGACCGCCATGGGCAGCATGAACAGCCCTGCGTGCAGCGGGTCGAGCCCGCGCACGTTCTGCAGGTACAGCGAGCTGACGAACAGGAAGCCGCCCAGCGCGGCAAACGTGGCGACCGCGATCACGGTGGCGCCCGCGAACGGCGCCGAACGGAAGAAGCGCAGGTCGATGAGGGGATCGCTGCGCCTCGGCTCGTACCAGAGAAGCCCCAGCAGCGCGCCGAGCGCCGCGAGCGCGCAGCCGACGACGGGGGGCGAGGTCCAGCCGCGGCTCGGCGACTCGATGATGGCGTACGTGAGCGCGGGAAGCAGGACGACGATGAGCGCCTGACCCACCGGGTCCACGCGGCGGGGCCGCGCCGCCCGGGATTCCGGCACGTACCTGCGGGTGAGGTACAGCGCGGCGAGGCCGATCGGTACGTTGATCCAGAAGATGGCCCGCCAGCCCGCCGACTCCACGAGCGCGCCGCCGATGATCGGCCCGGCGGCCATGCTGATGCCCACGACACCGCTCCACACGCCGATGGCGCGGGCGCGTTGCCGGGGGTCCGTGAAGGTGTTGCTGATGATCGACATGGCCACGGGGTTCAGCATCGACCCGCCGACCGCCTGGAGGACCCGCGCGGCGACGAGCCAGCCGAGGCCGGGTGCGAGGCCGCACAGCAGGGACGCCGAGGTGAAGACGAGCAGCCCGGTCCGGAGCGTGCGGCGGCGGCCCACACGGTCTGCGGTCGAACCGGCGAGCATCAACAGGCTGGCCAGCACCAGCGTGTAGCCGTCCACGGTCCATTGCAGCCCGGAGACGGACGTGTGCAAATCGCGCTGGATGGCGGGCAGGGCCACGTTCAGGATGGTGTTGTCGAGGCTGACGATCAGCATGCTCATGCAGCAGATGGCCAGCACGAGCCAGGGCCGCCGCCGCTGGGCGTCGTCGTCCGTTTCCTCCGACATATGAGGCATATGGGGTCCCCTCGCGCGTACCTTTATTTGTGTTGTCCCAACCATTATGGGACTACAAATAAATCTGTGGAGTTGTCACGTGCGCACCCTCCGCCGCGGCGCGGGCTTCGCTCAGTCGAGGCCGCCGCCGCGCTCCCGTACCGCCCGTGCCGCGGTCCGGAACTCCGCCGCCTCCACCGCGTTCCCGCTCTCCTCGGCCAGTTCCGCCAGTGCGTCCAGGACACGCAGTTCCTCGCGTACGGACGCGTCGAGGCGGGCCTGCGCCAGCGCCTCGTCGTAGAGCCCCCTGGCCTCCTCGGGCCGCCCGAGACTCCGCAGCACCCGGGCGAGCGCGAAGCCGGTCCGGGCGGTCAGCCGGGCCCGCCCCAGCTCCCCGGCCCGCGCGTGGGCGTCCGTCAACAGCCGCTCCGCGTCGGCGAGTTCACCCAGTTCCGTGCGGGCCTTGCCGAGCAGATACGTCTGCAGCATGGCGCCGTAGGCGTTGCCGATCTCCGTGTGGATGCGCGCGGAGGCCTCGAACTCCGCGGCCGCTGCCGCCCACTCGCCACGGGCCGAGCCGAGCAGTCCCCGGAACTCGATGACCGAGGCCCGCAGCTTCCTCTCCCGGAGCTCGTCGCCGAGGGTCTCCGCGGCCGCTGCCGCGAGTCGCAGCTCGGTTTCGGCGTCCTCGTACCGCCCCCGTTCCCACAGCGGGCGCGCGAGCTGGCAGCGCATGCGGACCAGCGCGGCGAGCGGACGTCCGGCGCGCAGCGCGGCGTCGCGTCCCATGCCGAATGTCTCGATCACCTGGGTGAGGCGGGGGTGGTCGAGGTAGTGCGTCCACAGGGGTTCGCAGAGTGCCCAGGCCTCCTCGTCGAGCCCGTGCGTGTGGGCGACGCGCACGCAGTCGTGCAGCACCAGCCGTTGGGCCTCCAGCCAGTGCAGCGCCTTCGCCTTCCGCCGCCCGCCCCCGTCGGCGGCGGTGATGCCGAAGTCCGCGTCGGGGGTGTCCGGGAGGGCCGGGACCGGCTCGGCGAAGGTCATGCGGGGCCCGGCGCGCAGGGCGTCGGCGCGCTGGGCCTGGCGGAGGTACCAGCGGATGACGCGTCGCCTGCCCTCGTCCGCCCCGGCTCCGCCGTCGTCCCTGCGCGCCCGGTCCGCGCGGCGCACCGCGTGGGCGCGCAGCAGGTCGTGCAGGCGCAGCCGCCCGTCGCGCCCACGGGCCAGGAGGCTCGCCCGCACGAGCTCGTCGAGCGCGTCCTCGGCCTCGTCCTCTCCCCTGCCGAGCAGCGCGGTGACCGCTTCGGGGTCGATCCAGGGCCCTGGGTGCTCGACGAGGAGCCGGTAGAGCGTGGCGGCGCCGGGGGTGAGGTCCTGGTAGGCGGCATCCCATACGGCCTCCACCGCGGGAACTCCCTTCGCGTCGAGTTCGGCAGCGAGTTGGGCGGTCAGCCGTGCGAGCCTGCGGGTGCGGTGCTTGCGGAGCCATTCGGCGGCCACGTGGAGGGCGGCGGGCAGGCCGCCGCAGATCCGGGCGAGTTCGGCGGCGGAGGCGGGATCGGCGGCGAGCCGGGGGTCGTCGACGATCCGGCTCAACAGGCTCTCCGCGTAAGGCTCTTCGAGCGGCTCCACCGGCAGTTCCAGATCCACTCCGCCCTCGACGTCGTACAGCGCCTGCCTGCTGACGGCCACGACGACGCTCTCCGCGGACGAGGGAAGGAGCTGGGTGATCTCGGTGCCGGAGCAGGCGTTGTCGAGGACGAGGACGAGGCGGCGCTTGCCGGTCTGCTCCCAGTACTGCCTGCGGCGCCGTGCCGTCGAGCTCTCCAGGAGGTCGGTCACGCCGAAGGAGCGGAGCAACTCGCCGAGGACGTCGGCCAGGTCGGCTCCGCCGTCGGGCCGGTGGTCGTCGAGGTCCACGTACCGCACCACGTAGTCACCGTCGTGGGCGAGGCGGTGGGCCAGGTGCACGGCGAGGGCCGTCTTGCCGACGCCGTGCACGCCGGTGGCCGAGACGACGAGCGGCCGACCGGCCGACCGGGGGCGGGCGACGGCGCCGAGGACGCGCGTGCGCTGGTCGTCGCGGTCCTCGAAGTGCCGGACGTCGGGTGGCATCTGATGCGGCAGCACCCCGTCGTCGGAGCCGCTGTACAGGTTCCGGATCTCGACGTGCCCGGCCTGGACCACCGTCCCGATCCGTGCCTGCCCGCCCACGCTGTTCCGCGTCCGTTCGTCCACGGCCCAACTCTAGGTGGCCGTAAGGGCGTACGGACCAGGGGCCGTCCTGCGCTGTTCCGCTCGGGCGGCGATCCGGTCGAGCGATTCGGCAAGCAGGCCTTGCCCGCCCGGTGTCAGCGCGTCCGTGTAGTGCGTACGCACCAGACCACGTGTGCGGCTGGTCCGGGCGCACCAGGGGAAGACGGCGTCGGGGAACGATGCCCGGCGGGGCACCGGAAGGGACTGTTGGAGGTGCGCGGATCCCGCGCGTCCTCCCTTCCCAGCGGTGGCTGGCCGAGCGGTGTCTGGAGTGATCCTCAGGTGGCGACAGTTCTTTACCGGATCGGGCGGTGGGCCTTCCGGCGGCGGCGGCTCGTGGGGGGCCTGTGGCTCGGGGCCCTGCTCCTTGCCGTCGCCGCTGCCGCCCTCGCGCCGACCGGGGAGGAAGAGGACCTCTCCATGCCCGGCACCGAGTCGCAGAAGGCCTTCGACCTCCTCGACGAACGTTTCCCGCGGACCAACTCCCAGGGCGCCGAGGCCCGTCTCGTGTTCCAGGCCCCCGACGGGCAGTTGGTGACGGCCGGCGAGAACAGAGCCGCCGTCGAGAAGGCGCTCGGCTCGCTGGGCAGGGGCGATCAGGTCGCGTCGGCCACCGACCCGTACCAGAGCGGCGCCGTCAGCAAGGACGGCACCATCGCCTACTCGACGATCACCTACAGCGCGGACGCCGTCGACCTGACCGGGCCGACGAAGAACGCCCTCGAAGAGGCCGCGAGCGGGGCCAGGGGCGCGGGGCTGACCGTGGAGATCGGCGGCTCGGCCCTGGAGTCGGAGGAGGCACCGGGCGGGACGACGGAGATCGTCGGCGTGGCGGTGGCGGCGGTCGTCCTCGTGCTCGCCCTCGGATCGCTGGTCGCGGCCGGGCTTTCGCTGCTGACCGCCTTCGTGGGCGTGGCCGTCGCCTTCGGCCTGGTCTCCGCCCTCACCGTGCCGCTGGGCCTGACGTCCACCGTCGCGATCCTCGCGCTGATGCTGGGCCTCGCGGTCGGCATCGACTACGCGCTCTTCATCACCTCCCGCTTCCGCGACGAACGCGCCCGGGGCCACGCGCCGGAGGAGGCCGCGGGCCGGGCGGTGGGCACGGCCGGATCCGCCGTCGTCTTCGCCGGGGCGACCGTCTTCATCGCCCTGGTCGGCCTCGGGGTCGTCGGAATCCCCGAACTCACCAAGATGGGCCTGGGCGGCGCGGGCGCCGTGGCCCTCGCCGTACTCGTCGCACTCACTCTGGTCCCGGCGCTGTTCGGCTTCTTCGGCCATCGCGTTCTGTCCCGTGCCGTCCGCAAGGCGGCCCGGCCGGGAGGCGCGCGCCCAACTGCCACGGACCGCCCTGGACTCGGCACCCGCTGGGCGCGGTTCGTGCTGTGTCGCCCCGCGGCGGTCCTCGTGACCGCCGTCGTCGGCCTCGGCGTCGTCGCCCTCCCCGCGCTGAGCCTCGAACTCGGCCTGCCGGGCGACGAGTCCAAGTCGGTGGAGACCACCGAGCGCCGCGCCTACGACCTGCTGTCGGAAGGCTTCGGCCCCGGCTTCAACGGCCCGCTGACCGTGGTCGTGGACACGTCCTCGCGGCCCGGGGAGGCCCGTGCCACCACCGACCGGGTCGTCAGGGCCGTGCGGGCGGTGGACGGGGTCGCGTCGGTCGGTGACCCGGTGCTCAGCCGCACCAAGGACACCGCCGTCCTCACCGCCGTCCCGCGGACCGCGCCGAACAGCGGCGAGACCAAGGATCTTGTGCACGCGATCCGGGGCGCGGTCTCCGGCGTCGGGGCCGACACGGGCGCCGGGATCCTGGTCACCGGCACCACCGCGATGAACATCGACATCTCCGAGGCGATGTCCGACGCCCTCCTCCCCTATCTGACCGTGGTCATCGGCCTGGCGGTGCTCCTGCTCATGGTGGTCTTCCGGTCGGTCCTCGTCCCGGTCAAGGCGGCACTCGGCTTCCTGCTGTCGGTGGGCGCCGCCTTCGGCGTCCTCGTCGCCGTCTTCCAGTGGGGCTGGGCGGCCGGCCTGATCGGCATCGAGCAGACGGGACCGGTGATGTCGCTGATGCCGATCCTCGTCGTCGGCATCGTGTTCGGCCTCGCCATGGACTACGAGGTCTTCCTCCTCAGCCGGATGCGGGAGACGTACGTCCACGGCGCCTCCCCCGGCGAGGCGATCGTCACCGGATTCCGGCACAGCGGACGGGTGGTGGCCGCGGCGGCGATCATCATGATCAGCGTGTTCGCCGGGTTCATCGGCATGAGCAATCCGACCATCCAGACGATGGGCGTCGGTCTGGCCGCCGCCGTCGCCTTCGACGCCTTCGTGGTCCGGATGGCGATCGCCCCCGCGGTCCTCGCCCTCCTCGGCCACCGGGCCTGGTGGCTGCCTCGTATCCTGAACCGTGTGCTGCCGAACGTCGACATCGAGGGTGAGGCGCTGAACCGGCATGTCCCCGCCGCCGAGCCGGACGCAGCGGCGCCGCGGCACTCCGTGGGCCGGAGCTGAGCCGGCCATGACGAGGGTGAGGACGGATGGCGGCCCGCGATCACGCCGCACGTGGTGGCGGGAGGCGGCGGTCACGGCAGCGGCGTTCGCGCTCTGTCTGCTCGGCGGCGTGCTGCGGGACGACGAGGCCGCGCTGGCACCGCCGTCCGCCGCCGCCTGCTTCGTCGCCGTGGTGTCCTGTGCCGTGCTGCCGCTGCGGCACCGGGCGCCCCTGACCGCCATGGCGGTCACGACCGCGAGCGGCGCGCTGGTGCTGCCCCTGGGCCTGATGCTGAGCCCGCTCGTCGTCGCGCCCGCCGTGATCGCCGCCTACTCCTACTCGCTCACCGTGCGCGACGAACGGCGCGCGGCGAGCGCCGTGTTGCTCGTCTCCGTGGCGCTGCTCCTCGCCGCCGCTCCCCTGTTCGGGACCCTCTCCTGGAAGGACGCGACCAGGGTGGGAGCGGTGGCGGCGTTCCCGCTGGTCGCCGGGGTACTCGGTCGCTCGGTGCAGAACCGCCGGGCCTATCTGGCAGCCATGGAGGAGCGGGCCCGGCAGGCCGAGGAGAGCCGGGACAGCGAGGCGCGCAGGCGCGTCGCCGAGGAACGGGTGCGCATCGCCCGGGAACTGCACGACCTCGTGGCCCATCAGATCACTCTGGCCAACGCGCAGGCCACGGTCGCCGCCCACCTCTTCGACTCCCACCCCGAGCAGACCCGCAAGAGCCTGAACGAGCTCGTCGGGACCACCGGCGACGCGCTCGACGACCTGCGGGCCACGGTCGGCCTGCTGCGCCAGTCCGGGGACGCGGCCGCCCCCGCCGAACCGGCGCCCGGCCTGTTCCGGCTGCCCACGCTCCTGGAATCCTTCCGCCGCGCGGGACTTGAGGTGTCGGTGCGGCAGGAGGGCACGGCCAGGCCGCTGCCGCCGGGGGTGGACCTCACCGCCTACCGCATCGTCCAGGAAGCCCTGACCAACGTGACCAAGCACGCCGGTACCGGCAGCGCCCGGGTGTGCCTCGACTGGCACCGGGACCGCGTGACCATCAGCGTCGCCGACGACGGAGGAGGCGCCCGTACGATGCCTGCCGCGGCGTCGGACCGTCCGCCCGGTTACGGCCTGATCGGCATGCGGGAGCGTGCCACCGCGGTCGGGGGACAGCTCTCCGCGGGCAGGCGGCCGGAAGGCGGCTTCCTCGTCTCCACCCAGCTGCCCTTCCCACCCGCCAAGGCCGCGGCGCACCGGCCGGACGGATCAACAGGCGCTGTGGGGGCCACTGCTGACGGGGCGACAGGTGACTGCCCAACAGCCGACGCAGAGTCCGGAGGTGCGCCGTGACGCTCCGGGTGCTGCTCGCCGACGATCAGGCGCTGCTGCGCGGTGCGTTCCGGCTGCTCCTCGACAGCGCCGACGACATCACCGTGGTCGGCGAGGCCGCCGACGGCGGGGAGGCGGTCGCCCTCACCCGGGAACTGCGCCCGGACGTGGTCGTCATGGACATCCGGATGCCCGATGTGGACGGTCTCACCGCCACGTCGGAGATCTGCGCGGACCCCGAACTGCGCGACACCCGCATCCTGATCCTCACCACGTACGAGACCGACGAGTACGTCGCTCGGGCGCTGCGCGCGGGCGCCGGTGGCTTCATTGGCAAGGGCATCGGGGCCGAGGACCTGCTCGACGCCGTACGGACGATCGCCGAGGGCGAGCACCTCCTGTCCCCCGCGGCGACCCGCTCCCTGGTCGCCCGGTTCCTGGCCACACCGGACGGCGCTCCGCCGCGCCGCCCCGAGCAGCTCGACGCACTCACCCCGCGCGAACGCGAGATGGTGGCCCTGGTCGCGACCGGCCTGTCCAACCAGGAGATCGCCGAGCGGATGTTCCTCAGCCCCTTCACCGTCCGCGCCCACGTGCAGCGCGCCATGACGAAGCTGGCGGCCCGCGACCGGGCGCAACTCGTCGTCATCGCCTTCCGGACGGGCCTGGCCCACGCCACCCCCGAGAGCGGCACCGACCGCCTGTCGTAGTTCGCCCCTCGTATTTCGCCCCTCGCAGTTCACCCCCTCAAGCAGGTCCACACGCCTGCCCGTCATCCACACGGAAGAGGACGTCATGTCCGAATCGATGCTTTCGCCTGCCCGCATCGGGAAGCCGGCGATCGGCGCTCTCGGCCTCCTGGCACTCGCCCTCGGCACCCTGCAGTCGGTCGTGGAACCCGCACTCCCTTTGCTGCAGGGCGAGTTGGGAGTCAGCCCCGGCGAAGGGGCGCTGATCGGCAACGCCTTGCTCATCACCGGTGCGGTCGTCACTCCCGCCGTCGGGAAATTGGGCGACCGCTACGGCGGGAAACGGGTCCTCGTCCGGCTGAGCGCCGTGGTCGCGGCCGGTGGTCTGCTGGCCGCCCTGGCGCCGAACCTGCCTGCGTTGCTGCTCGGTCAGGTGCTGCAGGGCGTCATGGTGGGCGTGCTGCCCCTCTCGTTCGTCCTGGTGCGTACACACCTCTCGTCCGGCGCGTCGCAGGTGGCGATCGGGCTGGTCATGGCGCTGTTCACGGGCGGCGGCATCGTGGGCACGCTGAGTGCGGGACCGATCGCTGAAGGGCTGTCCTGGCACTGGATGTTCGCGCTGCCGACGCTCGCGATCGTTGTGACGGCGGCGGCCGTGGCACGGCTGATGCCGGACGACCCGCCCGTTGCGTCGGGGAGCGGGATCGACTGGCCCGGTGTGGTGCTGCTGAGCGGCACGTTACTCACCTTCATGATCGGACTCGTGCGGGTGACGAACGGCCTGGCGCCGGGCGCGGTCGCCGTCCTCGCGGTGCTCGTGGTCGCCCTCGCGGCCGGATGGGTCGTCGTCGAGCGCCGGGCCGACTCGCCGATGGTCGATCCGCGCATGCTGGCGAAGCCCGCGCTGTGGCATGCGTGCGTGCTCACTCTCGTCGTCACGACCAGTCTCGGAATGGTGCTCTTCCTGCTCCCACAGCTGTTCGCGCTGTCGGCCGACGGGTACGGCTTCGGCCTCGGCACCACCGACATCGGACTGCTGCTCCTGCCCGGCGCCGTCGCCGGGTCGCTGAGCGATTCGGTCGGCGGGGTCGCGGCGCGGCGCTTCGGGCCGCGTGCCGTGGTCGTCGCGGGCACCGTCGTCACCGCGGCCACACTGATCGCTCTGTCGGCGCTGCACACCACGACGTGGCACCTCGTCCTCGCGAAGGTGTTCACCGCGTTCGCCGCGGGCGTCGGCACCACGGCGCTGCTCGCCGGTGCCGCCACGGCCGTCGAGGCCGAGGACACCGGCATCGCCACCAGTCTGCTCGTGGTGGCCCGCCTGATCGGCGTCGCCCTCGGCGGCCAGATCGGCGGCGCGATCCTCGACTCCGGTGCCGACCCGCTGACGGGCCTGCCGGACGAATCGGCCTTCGCCACGGGCTTCGCCCTCGCCGGTCTGGTCGCCGCCCTTTCCCTGCTCACTGTCCGCGTCACGAGAAGAGGAGCCCGAGCGTGAAACCCACCGTTCTGATCTCCGGTGCCAGCATCGCCGGACCCGCCCTCGCGTACTGGCTGCACCGCTACGGGTACGCGGTCACCGTCGTGGAGAAGGCGGGCGCGCTGCGCGACGGCGGCTATCCGATCGACATCCGCGGCACCGCGGTCGAGGTCGTACGGCGGATGGGGGTGCTGCCGCGCTTGCGCGACGCCCACGTCGACTCACGCCGCTGTACCTTCCTGGAGGCCGACGGCAGCGAACTGACGTCGGTCGCCATGACGGCCCTCGTCGGCAGCGCCGAGGGGCAGGACCTGGAGGTGCGGCGTGGGGATCTGGCCACGATCCTCCACGCGAGCGTGCGGGACGACGTGGAGTTCCTGTTCGGCGACTCCATCGCCACCCTCGACCGGTCCGGGCAGGGCGGGCGCGGGGTCGACGTCACCTTCCGCAGCGGGCGGCAGCACACGTACGACCTGGTGGTCGGCGCCGACGGCACGCACTCCGCCACCCGCGCGTCACTGTTCGGCCCCGAGGAGCAGTTCCACCGCTACCTCGGATACTGCTTCGCCGTCTTCACGATGCCGAACTCCTACGGGCTCTCCCGCGAAGTCGTGATGTGGACCACCCCGGGGAAGGCCGCGGCCCTCTACGCCGTCGGGGACGACGACCAGGTGCACGTCTTCCTCAACTTCCACCTGCCGGAGCCGCCGCTCGACGCCCTCCGTGACTCCGCCGCCCAACGGGACCTGGTCTCCGCGGTCTTCGCGGACGCGGGGTGGGAGGTGCCCCGCATGCTCGACGCCATGGGCGACGCGGACGACGTGTTCTTCGACACGACCGGACAGATCCGCATGCCCCACTGGTCCAGCGGCCGGGTCGCACTCGTCGGCGACGCCGCGTACGCGCCCTCGTTCCTGACCGGGCAGGGCTCCAGCCTCGCGCTCGCCGGTGCGTACACGCTCGCCGACTCCCTGGCCGCGAACCGGGACCACACCACCGCCTTCGCCGCCTACGAACGGGGCTTCCGCACGTTCGTGGACCTGAATCAGGCACTGGTCGACAGCAGCTCGGCCGGGCTCTTCCCCACCACGACGGAAGCCCTGGAGCAGCGCAACACCATGCTGCGCGGCCTCGCCACCCTGCCCTCCGCCCCGGCCCGTCCGGCCCACTCGGCCCTGACTCTGCCACCGTTCACCGGATGATGTGACCTCATGCCGGTGAAGGGCGGCCCAGGGGAACCGGGACGCCGCTCGCGGCGGACGCGTACCCGGCCGCCACGACGCGCAGCGTCCGCAGGCCGCCCTCGCCGTCGGCGACGGTCATGCCGCCCTCCTCGGGGCCGAACAGGAAGGCGCGCAGCATGAGTGCGTCGAGGTCGACCCCGAACGGCACCTCCGTGCCGTGGCCCCGGCGCTCGCTGAAGCCGTGCACCTTCTGGTCGAAGGCGTCCATCTCCAGGGTGGCCCGCTCCCCTACGACGGTGAGTTCGAGGCCGCCCCAGGAGTGGTGCGAGCGGGGGTGGGACCAGCTGCAGTCGATGGTGGCGACGGCGCCGTTGGAGTAGGTCACGCTGACCAGGCCACTGGTCTCGGCGGCGACCTCGTCGGCGTACAGGAGGTTGTTGGTCTGCGCGTACACCTCGACGGGCCGTGCCTCGCCGAAGAGGTCGTCGAGGAGGTCGGCTATGTGCACGGTGTGGTCCATCAGGGCGCCGCCGCCGGACAGTTCGGGCTCGGCGAACCAGCGGCGGGCGCGCGTCGGCATGGCGCCGTTGTTCGCGCCCGACACCGTGAGGACCTGCCCTGCCGCGCCCGAGGCGACGGCCGCCTTCACGGCGGCGTACGCCGGGCTGAAGCGCACCGGGAAGGCCACCGCGAGCCGTACTCCCGCGGCACGGCAGGCGGCGACCATCGCCTCCCCGTCCGCGACCGAGGCGGCCAGCGGCTTCTCGCAGAGGACGGGCACGCCGTGCGCCGCGGCACGCTCGACCAGGGGGCGGTGCCGGGCGTTCTCGGAGCAGACGATCACGGCGTCCGGGCCCCAGGCGAAGGCCTCCTCGTACGTGTCCGCGTAGGCGGCCCCCGCGGCCTCCGCGACGGCGCGGCCGCGTACCTCGCCGGGGGCGGCGAGGTCCGTGTCGGGGTCGCTGCCCAGGACCTCGATGCCGGGCATCCCGGCGAGGAGGCGCAGGTAGCCGGCGGCGTGCACGTGGGCGAACGACAGGACGGCGACCTTCATCGTGCTGTCTCCTCGATCTCGATGACGCGGCCGGTGCGGCTGGACTCCGCCGCGGCCTCCGCTATCCGCACCGCTTCGACGCCGTCGCGGGCGCTCACCCGTGGTGCGGGTCCGCCGTCCGCCCAGGACGCGGCGAACTCACGGAGCTCGGTGAGGTAGGGGCTCTCGGTCATGGGGCTGGAGGGAATGCCCTCGTCGGCGGGGCGTACGCCCTGGGCGGTGATCCGGAAGCCCGGCGCGGCGGTGGAGTCGTGGTGCAGGAGGCCGTCGGCGCCCGCGACCCGGAACGTCGTGCGGAAGCGCTGGTCGGGCAGGCCCCACAGTCCGTTGATGTGGCTGACCGCGCCCGACGCGTGGGTGAGCACGGCGGTCGAGGTGACCACCTCGGGCGGGACGCCGGTGGCGTGTTCGACGCCGCGGGTGCGCGCGTGTACGCGGACCACGTCGCCCGCGAGCCAGCGGGCGATGTCGATGTCGTGCACCATCAGGTCCAGGATGACGCCGCCTGACTGGGCCGGGTCGCCGAACCAGGGCGCCCACTGGGGCCGGGCCCCACCGCGAGTGAAGCGGAGCACGGCGAGTGCGCCGAGGTCACCGCGGACGACGGCCCGGTAAAGGGCCGCGTACGCCGGGAAGTAGCGCACCACATGGGCGGGGTGGAGCCGTACGCCCGCGGCGTCGGCGGCGTCCGCGATCTCCTCGGCGTCGCGGGCCGTGAGTGCGAGCGGCTTCTCGCAGACGACGTGCCGGCCCGCGGCGACGGCGGCGAGGGCGAGGGGCTTGTGGGTGGCGGTCGGGGTGCAGACGTCTACGGCGTGCGCGCTCGCGAGGACGTCGTCCAGGGAGTCGACGGCCCGGACGTCGTGCCCGCGCTCCGCGTACTCGGCGGCGAGCTTCTCCGCGGAGCTGTCGACGGTGTACAGGCTCACCCGGGCGCCGAGCGCCAGCCAGCCGGGCAGATGGGCGCGGGCGATCCCGCCGGCGCCGAGCAGGCCGATGTGCAGCGGTGGCATAGGGAACGACTGCCTTTCCGTGGGGTTCTTCCGTGGGGGCTTTGCCGTGGGGGGGGTCAGCTCTTGGAGCCGGACAGGGCGACGCTCTGGACGAAGTGCCGCTGGAGGAAGACGTAGACGAGGAGCATCGGCAGGCTCGCGATGAGCGAACCGGCCATCATCACCGGATAGTTGGTCTCGAACTGCCCTTCAAGGGAGGTCAGTCCGGCGCTGATCGGCATCTTCTGCGGGTCGGTGTTGACGATCAGCGGCCACAGCAGGTCGTTCCAGGACCACATGGCGGTGATGACGGCGAGGGCGGACAGCGCGGGCCGGATCAGCGGCAGCATGATCGACCAGAAGATGCGGAAGGAACCCGCGCCGTCGATGCGGGCGGCCTCCTCCAGCTCCTTGGGGAGCGTGAGGAAGAACTGGCGCAGCATGAAGGTGCCGAAGGCGCTGAACATGCCGGGCAGGAAGAGCGCGGGGGCGGTGTTGAGCAGGCCGAGCCACTGGACGATGTCGTACTGCGGCAGGACGAGCAGCGAACTCGGCACCATCAGCACGGAGAGGAAGAGCGCGAACAGCGCGTTGCGGCCCCGGAATTGCATGCGCGCGAAGGCATAGGCCGCGAGCGAGCAGAAGACGAGCTGGCCGAGGGTGCGCCCGACGGTGTTGATCAGGCTGTTGGTGAGCATCTCCCGGAAGGGCAGGGCGGTGAAGACCTCTTCGAAGCTGCTCCAGTTCCAGGTGTCGGGCAGGAAGGTGGGCGGTACGCGCGAGGTCTCCGCGAGGGTCTTGAGCGCGGTGAGCAGCTGCCACAGGAAGGGGAAGACCATGATGAGCGCGCCGAAGGAGAGGACGGCGTGGGTGGCGAAGGACCCGGCGTCGACGCGCCTGCGCTTCGGTGCGGCGTCCGTGTGCTCAGGCATAGTGCACCCACCTCTTCTGGAGCCGGAACTGCAGGAACGTCAGGCCCGCGATGACGAGCATGAGCAGAAAGGCGAGCGCGGCCGCCGCGCCCTGCGCGTTCTCCATGAACGCCCATTTGTAGAAGAGGCCGACGATCGACTGGGTGTCCCCGATCGCGGGGTTCTTCTCGGCCATCATGATGTAGATCAGGTCGAAGGTCTGCAGTGAATTGATCATGCAGATGACGGAGGCGAAGAAGATGGTGGGGCTGAGCAGCGGGAGGGTGATGGTGAAGAATCTGCGCAGCGCCCCGGCCCCGTCGAGTTCCGCGGCTTCGTAGTAGTCCTGCGGAATTCCCTTGATTCCCGCCATGAAGATGATCAAGTAGTAGCCGGTGGTCGACCAGACGATCACGGTCCCGATCGCGTAGACGGCCGTGGAGGGGTCCGAGACCCAGTAGTGCCGGTCGACTCCGAACCAGCCGAGGATTTCGTTGAGGAGCCCGAAGTCGCCGTTGTAGAGCCAGTTCCAGACCAGGCCG
The DNA here is from genome assembly GCF_055609205.1 of Streptomyces sp. NPDC036815. Classification (NCBI taxonomy): domain Bacteria; kingdom Bacillati; phylum Actinomycetota; class Actinomycetes; order Kitasatosporales; family Streptomycetaceae; genus Streptomyces; species Streptomyces sp. NPDC036815. The sequence goes on from NZ_JBVJPW010000006.1 coordinate 365,784, forward strand.
ACGGCGACGGGCAGCGTCACGAACGGCACGAAGTACAGGGCCCGGTAGAGCGATACGCCGCGCAGCCCCCGCCGGTTCAGGAGCGAGGCCACGACGATCGCGATCGGCAGCGCGGCCAGTCCGATGAGGCTGTAGATCAGAGTGTTGCCGAGCGCCTGCCAGACGGTGACGTCCTTGACGACGCGGACGTAGTTGTCGGTGCCGACGAACGTATGGCCGCCGAACGCCCCGAATTCGGTGAAACTGAAGTAGAACGTCTGCAGCAGGGGCCAGAAGTAGAAGACGGCGAAGCCGATGCCGAGCGGTGCGATGAACCAGTACGCGGCCTTCTGGTTGCGGGACGTGGGGCGGGCCTCGGAGGCGGCGGCCCGGCGCCCCGCCGATTTCGCGGCCGCCGTGGCGGGAAAGACACTCATGAGGCGCGTTCCTCCTTCAGGGCCCGGTCCATCTGCTCGCCCAGCGTGCGGGCGGCGCTTTCGATGCCGCCCTTTCCGCTGAACGCGGCGCCGAGTAGCGGGTATTGGAGGTTCTCCCAGACGGCGGTGTTCTCGGAGCTCGGATACGGCACGGCGTACTTCTGCATCTCGATGAAGTGCTTCAGGTCGAATTCCGGCATCGACTTGAGCCAGGCGTCCTGCGTCCCCCCGTACGAGGAGATGGTGACGCCCGCCTTCGCCTGGATCTCGGCCGCCGCACGGCCCGCCATGAAGTGCACGAACTTCCAGGCCGCCGCCTTCTTGTCGCTCTTGGCGGAGATCACGTTGGCCAGGCCGTGGATGATGGTGGCCCTGCGACGGCCCTTGGGCAGCACGGCGATGCCGCCGTGGTCCTTGAGGGCGGGTACGGCGTACATCTGCCCGGCCATCGCGGACAGGTCGTAGTTCATGGCGACCTTCTCCGACCAGTAGCGCACCCGCCCGACGGACTCCGTCATCGCGCTCTGCGGGGGTGACCAGCCGCGGTCGACCATGTCGGTCAGGAAGCGCAGGCCCTCGACGGACCGCTCGTCGCCGAACCCGGAGTGGCCGTCCTCGATGATGTAGCCGCCCGCGCCGCAGACGGCCGGGTAGATCTTGCCCTGCCGGTCCATCTCGGCGGCGAACCCGTGGACGCGCTCACGGGGATTGGTGAGCTCGGCGGCCGCGTCACGCACGTCGTCCCAGGTCCAGGTCGCATCCGGGTACGTGATGCCCGCCCGGTCGAAGAGTTTCTTGTTGTACCAGAGGCCGATGGTGTCGAAGTCCTTGGGCAGGCCGTACTGCGTGCCGCGGTGGGCGTAGAGCTTCACCAGTGCTTCCGGGTGCCGGTCGACGGGCGTGGCGTCGGCCTTGATGTGGCCGGAGAGCGGTTCGAGGACGCCGCCCGACGCGTACAGCTGGAAGTTGACGGCGTTCATCCAGAACACGTCGGGGGCGGTGCCACCGCGCATCGAGGTCTTGAGCGTCGTCCAGTAACTCGCCCACGGCGTCAGCTCGATGCGCACGGAGACCCGCGGGTTCTCCTTCTCGAACGCGGCGATGATCTTCTGCATGCCCGGCACCTGCGCCGGGTCCCACATGCCGTACGTGAGCGTCGTCCGGCCCCCGCCGCCCGAGCCGTCGCCCCCGTCGGAGCAGGCGGCGAGCAAGGGGGCCGCCAGCGCCCCGCCGAGCAGAGTCCTTCTGCGCATGTGCGCCTTCGCCTCCCAGGAAGTCGTCGGGCGCCGCCGCGACCCGCCCCCGCATCGGGGCGCGCCTCAGGACGCCGTGTCCGCGAGCAGTTCCTCCTCCACGTGGTCGAGCGCCTTGCGTACGGCGCCGAGGGCGACGCCCCGCTCGCCGAGCGAGCTCAGCGCGATGCGCGGGACGTGCAGGGTCATGGGGTGCAGCCGCTCCTGGAGCAGCGGCACGAGGTGCCGGCCGACCGGGATCGCCCCGCCGGTCAGCACGACCAGTTCCGGGTCGACGGCGAGGGACAGGGCCGCGATGCCCGGTGCCAGGCGGTCCGCGAAGTCTCCGACGGCGGCCAGCGCCCGGGGGTCCGCGCGGTCCGCCGCGCGGGCGAGCGCGGCCACTTCGGACTCCCCGGCGCGGCGGACGCCCGGCCAGCGCAGGGCTTCCTGCGCGCTGCTCATGCCGAGCAGCGGCAGCAGGCCGAGCTCGCCCGCGCCGCCGCGTCTGCCCCGGTGCAGCCGCCCGCCGATGGTGAGGCTGCACGAGACGCGGTGCCCGGTGAGTACGCAGACGACGTCGGCCGCGAGGGTGGCGGCGCCCTGCCAGCGCTCGGCGAGGACGGCGAGGTTCACGTCGTTCTCGAGGAGGGCGTGGCCGGGCCCACCCTCCTCGATGAGCCGCCCGAGGTCGACGCCGGTCCACTCGGGCACCACCAGGGAGGTGACGACGCCGCCGGTGTCCACCACGCCGGGCACGCCCACGCAGCGGGCGAGGACGGCGGCGCGGCGCGGGGCGTGGGCGGCCAGGAAGGTCTCCGTGCCGTGGCGCAGCAGGTCGAGGCGGGCGGCACCGCCGAGCCCCGGGTCGATGTCACGGCGCTCGGCGGCCAGGACCGTGCCGCCGAGGTCGGCGAGGAGCAGGACCATCTTGTGCAGCCCTATGTCGACGCCGAGCACGTGACCGGCCTCGGTGCGGAAGCGGAAGCGGCGCGCGGGCCGTCCCGGCGTGCGCTCGCCCGGGTCCTCGGCGGACTCGCCGACGAGCCCGCGCTCGGTGAGCTCCTCGACGGCGGCTTCCACGGTGGGCCTGGACAGGCCGGTGCCCGAAGCGAGTTCGGCGAGCGTCCGCGGGCTGCGGCGGTGCAGGGCGCGGAGCACGACCGTGGTGTTCAGCCGCCGCAACGCGACCAAGTCGTGCCCACGCGCCGTGTTGTGCATCACTGCTTCACCCCGTATCCGGGCGACAGCAGCCCAGTTGACGGGCCGCGATGTCCACGGGCCCGCGGAATTGAAAAGGAGACTTGCATAACAGCGGCGGCCCGGGAACCCCTTCGACGGCACGCTTTTCCACGAGTCCGGCGTGGCGCGGGCGCTCGGCACCGGCGCGTGCACGGCCGGCGGACGGACGTGGCCGGTTCGTGAAGATCCAGGTAGGGGCAGGTGCGCCCGGCGTCGCACGATGGGGCAGGATGACGTCCGCGCCGGGCCGGGCCTCCGGCCCCGCGTCATCGAACTCCCGGAATCGAGCAGGTAACACAAGGTGACGACACCTCACATACGCCGCGTGGCGGGGCAGTCGCCCCGTACGACGGAGTACTCGTCCCGTACGCACTCGTCCCGTACGACGAAACCCACCCCCCGTACGAGGGGAGCGAACCGATGACCCGTGCGCTCACCCTGCACGACTGGATGGCCGCCGGGATCGCGGTGGCCGCCGGAGTCATGGCCGGGCTGCTGCTCCGCGCGCTGCTGCGGTGGCTGGGCGAGCGGGCCAGCCGGACCCGGTGGAGCGGTGACGACGTCATCGTCGACGCCCTGCGCACCCTCGTCCCCTGCGCTGCCATCACCGCCGGACTCGCCGCGGGCGCGGGCGCGCTGCCGCTCACCCCGCGCACCGGCCGCAACGTCACGATGACGCTGACGGCGCTGCTCATCATCGCGGCCACCCTCACGGCGGCCCGGATCGTGACCGGCCTGGTCAGGGCCGTGGCCCAGTCCCGCTCCGGCGTCGCGGGCTCGGCCACCATCTTCGTGAACATCACGCGGGTCGTGGTGCTCGCGATGGGCTTCCTCGTCGTCCTGCAGACCCTCGGCGTCTCCATCGCGCCGCTGCTCACCGCGCTCGGCGTCGGCGGCCTCGCCGTGGCCCTCGCCCTCCAGGACACGCTCGCCAACCTCTTCGCGGGCGTGCACATCCTGGCGGCGAAGACCGTGCAGCCCGGGGACTACATCCAGCTCAGCAGCGGGGAGGAGGGCTATGTCGTCGACATCAACTGGCGCAACACCGTGGTCCGTCAGCTCTCCAACAACCTCGTGATCATCCCCAACGCCAAGCTCGCCAGCACCAACATGACCAACTTCAGCCGCCCCGAGCAGGAGCTGTCGATCACGGTGCAGGTCGGGGTCAGCTACGACAGCGACCTGGAGCACGTCGAGCGGGTCACGACCGAGGTCGTGGACGAGGTGATGGCCGACATCACCGGGGCGGTCCCCGACCACGAGGCCGCCATCCGCTTCCACACCTTCGGCGACTCCCGGATCAGCTTCACGGTGATCCTCGGCGTCGGTGAGTTCAGCGACCAGTACCGGATCAAGCACGAGTTCATCAAGCGCCTGCACCAGCGCTACCGCGCCGAGGGCATCCGGGTCCCCGCCCCGGCCCGCACGGTGACCGTCCAGCAGGGCGAGCTGCCCCCGCCGCTCGGCATCCCGCACCAGCGCGACGCCTCGGTGTCCCAGCAGCTCCACTAACAGATCCACTGACAGCGCTATTACCGGCAGAGCCGCCGGTGGCCCGGTCGGGGCGCTGTGAGCCGAGTGGCCGACCGCTCGGTGGCGGCGCCCCGCACCGCGTGATCCACTCGCGGACATGGGGCACGACCACGGTCCGGCCGCGGCGACGGCGGGCGGCACGCTGAGCGGGACGTACCGCGACCGCCTGCTGTGGACCATCGGCATCAGCGCCACGATCACCGTCATCCAGGTGGTCGGCGCGCTCCTGTCCGGCAGCCTCGCCCTGCTCGCCGACGCCGCGCACAGCCTGACCGACGCGGTGGGCGTCGCGCTGGCCCTCGGGGCCATCACCCTGGCCCAGCGCGCGCCGACGCCGCGCCGCACCTTCGGCTTCTACCGGGTGGAGATCTTCTCCGCGGCCCTGAACGCGCTGCTCCTCGTCGCCATCTTCGTATGGGTCCTGTGGTCGGCGATCGGCCGGTTCAGCGAGCCGGTGGAGGTCAAGGGCGGCCTGATGTTCGTGGTCGCGGTGGGCGGGCTCCTCGCCAATCTGGTGGGCCTGTGGCTGCTGCGGGACGCCAAGGAGAAGAGCCTCAATCTGCGCGGCGCGTACCTGGAGGTCCTCGGGGACGCGCTCGGCTCGGTCGCCGTGATCGTCGGCGGCCTGATCATCCTGCTCACCGGCTGGCAGGCCGCGGACCCGATCGCCTCGATCGTCATCGGCCTGCTGATCGTGCCGCGCGCGTACGGGCTGCTGCGGGACGCCGTGCACGTCCTGCTCGAGGCGACTCCGCAGGACGTCGACCTCGACGAGGTGCGCAGGCACCTGATGGAGGAGCCGGGTGTGATCGCCGTGCACGATCTGCACGGCTGGACGGTCACCTCGGGAATGCCGGTGCTCACCGCCCACGTGGTGGTCACGGACGAGGCGCTCGCGGGCGGATACGGGGCTCTTCTCGGCCGTCTGCAGGGGTGCGTCGGGGGCCACTTCGACGTGGCCCACTCGACGATCCAGCTGGAGCCGGAGGGGCATGTGGAGGAGGGCGGGGCGCTGCACACGTAGCGGCGCCGCACGCGGCGGCGGCCGTCGTAGCCGCACCCCGCCCGTAGCCGTGCCGTCGGCACTTCGCTCCCCGCACTGCGGCCTACCGACCGGCAACTTGCCGAATCGGCAACGATAGATGCCAGTCCGCGCCTCATCGGATGAAACTCGCTCCCACGTGAACCGAGGGGAAGGAACCCGATGGAGCAGACCGACGCGGCAGCGTACTGGGACAAGATGTACGCGGAGATGCCCGCGCCCACCGACCCGCGACCGAACGTCCGCCTCGTCGAGACGGTCGGCGCGCTGCCCCCGGGTGACGCGCTGGACCTCGGGTGCGGCGGTGGCGGCGACGCGCTGTGGCTCGCGGGCCTGGGCTGGCGGGTCACCGCCCTCGACGTCTCGGACGTGGCGGCCACGCGGCTCACCCGCCTGGCCCGCTCGCGCGGCCTGGACGACCGGATCACCGCCCGGCAGCACGACGTCCGTTCCTCCCTGCCCGAGCTGGCCTTCGACCTCATCACCGCCCACTACTTCCACACCCCCTACGAGCAGGACCGGACGGCCGTCCTTCGCTCCGCCGCCCACCTGCTGCGTCCGGGCGGCCGACTGCTGGTCGTCGACCACGGGTCGACCGCGCCGTGGTCGTGGAACCAGGACCCGGACGTGCGGTTCCCGTCTCCGGAGGAGGTCGCGGGCCTGCTGCGCCTCTCCCCCGCACGGTGGTCGGTCGAACGGGCGGACGCGCCGCGCCGGGTCGCGCCGGGTCGCGACGGGAGCACCGCGGAGGTCGTGGACCACGTGCTGCTCATCCGCCGGGACGGCTGACCGCGCGACGCGACGCCCCTCCCGGACTCGACCGCGCGCCATATCCCCAGCCACATCACCCACCCCGCCACAACCCCACGCCACCAGGAGAACGCCATGCCCGCCGTCTCCCGCCGCATCGACGCCCCACCGCCCCGCACCGCGAACAACGAGCCCGAAGTCCTGCGCGGATTCCTCGACTACCTGCGCACATCGATCGCCGGGAAGGTCGAGGGTGCGCCGGAGCCTGGTGCCCGGACAGGGGCCGTACCCTCGGGCACGAACCTTCTCGGCCTGCTCACCCATCTGATCGCCGTCGAGAGCGCGACGTTCCTCGGTGAGCAGGTCGCCGACTGGCAGGCGACGTTCCGGCCTGATCCGCGGGACACGGTCGCCGACGTCGTCGCCCGCTACCGGGACACCGTGGACCGGGCGAACAAGGTGCTCGACACGTGTACCGACCTCGGCGCCCCGCTCCCCCGCCCCGGACGCCCGGGGCCGAGCGTCCGCTGGGCGCTCACCCACATGATCGAGGAGACCGGCCGGCACGCGGGCCACGCGGACATCCTCCGCGAACTCCTCGACGGCAGCACGGGGCGCTGAGCAGGGCACGGTACGGCCCCTCCACGGGGAGTACCGTCCCTGCATGGGGAGTACCGTCCCTCCATGGCAGCCAGAATCGACCTGACACTCGACGGTGCGAACACACAGGCCCTTGCCGTCTTCTGGAAGACGGCCCTGGGCTATGTCGACGAGCCTCCGCCCGCGCCCTTCACGACGCGCGAGGAGTGGCTCGCGCAGTTCGACCTGCCCGAGGACGACTCCGCGGACGACGGCGCATGGCTCTGCGACCCCGACGGCGTCGGCCCGCGCCTCTGCATCCTCAAGGTCCCCGAGCCCAAGACGGCGAAGAACCGGCTGCACATGGACGTCCGAGTGCCGGGTCACGGCAGTCCGGACGAGCGGTGGGCACGGATCACGGCGGAGTCCGCACGCCTGGTGCGGGCGGGCGGGACCATCCTGGAGAAGTTCGACGAGCACCATGTCGTGATGGCCGACCCGGAGGGCAACGAGTTCTGCGTCGCGGCGGCCTCCGCGTGATGGACCGACGGGGCCGGGAGCCCTGGGTGGGTGGTCCAGCACGCGCAATTGTTCCGGCTGGTTCGGGAAAGGCTGTGCCGGACTCGTAGGGGTGGTCACCCCGGCGTGGACGAGGTGGAGCATCATGCCGACCTTGGCTTGAACAGGTTGTGGCAATGGTCCATCCACATACCGGGGTTGTCGGCCTTGACGGCGACCTCGTAGGTCTCGCCCGGCGCCACGTTCACGGGGCTACTGGCTCTCGCCGGCTGTCCGCAGGGACTGCGACACCCCAGGACCTCGCTTCGTGACGCTCAGCCGGGAGGGCAGAATGCACGGCTTCACAGTCGCGGCCCTAGGTGTGCTGTCCCGGAACGTTGGTGACAGGCGACACGCCTTGAGCGGTCCTTGAACGAGGCGAGGGCCTCTGGTTTCGGTGTGGATTGCGACATCTACAACCGGCACCCAGGA